>JAGIBF010000048.1 GCA_017744515.1 Niastella sp. | reverse complement strand
CTATTATACCATATTACACAAGAAGATCCGGGTGAGCTGAGATTGTTTTCCTACGAACAAATAGCAGATTGGAGAACCTGGCAACGTATGCGGGAACTGAACTGGTGGAATAGCTATCCGGATTCGAAAACGTATTGCTGCATCGATACTTTTGAATATAGGTTTCATCTTAAGAACCGCAGACCTAAGCCGGTGGACAAATTTATTTATGTGGGCATGCCTCCCGCTGATTTTAAGACGGAAGCACTTACTCACAGGAAACTGATCTTTGGCGAAAGGCGTCCCAATGTAATAGCCTTGGTGCGGCAGGATAGCAGTGCGCTATGGTATATTGATGTCAACCTGTTTAATAAAGTACAGACCTCGACAGAATATCCATTGCTTTACTTCGACAAACCGGTCAACGAAACCTGGAAAGTGGATATTGAATGGAGTTATTTTGATGGAGTGGAGATTTCTCTGACTGATATAGAAAAACGTAATGGAGATACTGTCTATGTGTACAAGGTAGCTGTCCAGGAAGGCCATGCCAATCCTGGTGATAAACTCACCGGAATACGATATAGTAAACAACGTGGTTTTCTTGGGTTGGAAATAACAAACCACTGGGTTGCTGTACCAGTCAATAAAATACGGAAACCTGAGTGATGATTAAATTGTGTTGTAGTCTTATATTTTTCCAATCGTTATTTTCCATACTGCTTCAGCAACTGCTCGTACAATCCCTCGATCTGTCTCGTCATGGTAGAAGCGCTGTACGTGGAACTGATGGTTGCTCTTGCTTCCCGTCCAAGACGCTCACGCAGGGCAGGATCGGTTAGTTGGATGATCGTTTGAGGCAGTGTGCTGTCAAGCGTTTCTACGGGCAACAGTAAGCCATTTACGTCATGGCGGATCACTTCGGAGGTGCCATCTACTTTGGTGCCGATAATAGCTTTACCCATAGCCATGGCTTCCAGCAATCCGATGGGCAATCCTTCCCATAAAGAAGGCAAAACGAAGATATCAGCGGCAGCAAGTACATCAGGTACATCCTGCCGGAAAGGTGCGAAGATCACCTGGTCGGCAATACCCAGTTGCTTTACCATTTCGAGTGCTTCCGGCTTCTGGTCGCCATCACCCACCATCAGCAGGCGGAGGGAAGGTAGTTGCTTCACCGCCTGAGCAAATGCACTGATCAGTTTCAGCGGCTGTTTCTGATGGATAAAACGGGCTACAAACAATACCAGTGTTACAGCTGAGGGAATACCCAGTTCGCCACGTACGTCTTTGAAGGAACGGCTGGGGTCGAACTTAGTTTGGTTGATACCATTATTCACCACTACCGATTCGAACCCGCTGAAATATTGCTTGCCGGTTTGTTGATTGGAGGCCGACACGGAGATATTGATATCTGATTTACGGGTAAGCACCTTTTCGCCAAACACCCGGATCTTCTTGACCAGTGGATTTTGGTCGTCGTGGAATGACCAGCCGTGGATGGTGTATACCAGTGGTAGTTTCAGCTTCTTGGTGGCCCAGAACACGTTGGAGTTGGCGCGTGTGCCGTGGGCATGCACCAGTTGAATATTATTAGCCTCGATAAAAGCCTTTACCCGTTTCCATTTACTAAAATCGAAGGGCTTTTCGGTATAGATCACTTCCGTTTGAATGCCCATTTCCTTCAGCCTGTCTACCATTGGTCCTTCGGTAAAAGAAAGCACCACCGGTTCGTAGCGGCTCTTATCAAGGTTCTCAACGAGGCTTAATAAATGGCTTTCGCCACCGCCGATCTGGCCTTGCCGGATGGTCTGGAGGATGCGTATTTTGTTGGTATGGGTCATAACGAGTGCGAAAGTAATACAAGGGTGCCAATACTGCAATCTCAATAAGTCCGACCCGTTTGTCCAAAAGAAAAAGCCCCACTTAAGTGAGGCTTTCCGTATGAATTGATCATTAACTGATTGCTTAGATCACGATCATGGCATCGCCATAGCTGAAGAAGCGGTACTTGTCCTTGATGGCCTTTTTATAGGCTTCCATGGCCAGGTCATAACCAGCAAAAGCGCAGGTCATGATCAGCAGGCTCGTCTTGGGCAGGTGCAGGTTGGTAACCAGTGCATCAGCGATGTTGAACTGGTACGGAGGGTGGATGAAAATGTTCGTCCAGCCTTCGGAAGGTTTCAACAGCTTTTCAGCAGTGTAAGAAGATTCCAGCGCCCGCATGGTAGTGGTACCTACGGAGCAGATGCGGTGGCCACCTTCGATCGCCTTGTTCACGATCTTGCAGGCAGTATCTTCTATGCGATAGTATTCAGCATCCATCTTGTGTTTGCTGAGGTCTTCCACCTCGATGGGGCGGAAAGTGCCAAGGCCGGTGTGCAAGGTTACCTCTGCAAAGCGGATACCTTTAATTTCCAGCCTTTTGATCAGCTCGATGCTGAAGTGCAGACCGGCAGTGGGAGCCGCTACAGCGCCTTCGTGCTTGGCATACACCGTTTGGAAACGCTCTTTGTCTTCAGCTTCGGGCTTGCGCTTGATATATTTAGGCAGGGGTGTTTCACCCAGGAATTCCAGCATTTGACGAAACTCGTCGTCGGTGCCATCCCACAGGAAGCGGATGGTACGGCCACGGGAAGTGGTATTGTCGATTACTTCGGCTACCAGCTCGTCGTTCTCTCCGAAATAGAGTTTATTACCTACACGGATCTTACGGGCAGGATCAACGATCACGTCCCAGAGGCGGTTAGGCTTATTCAATTCTCTTAAGAGGAATACTTCAATTTTAGCACCTGTTTTTTCTTTGCGTCCATACATCCGGGCGGGGAATACCTTGGTATTGTTGACAACGAAAACATCCTTATCGTCAAAATAATCCATGATATCGCGGAAGTGCTTGTTTTCGATCTGGCCGGTCTTACGGTGCACCACCATCAGGCGGGCATCTTCACGTTTTTTCGTAGGGTGTTGGGCAATGAGATTAAGCGGTAAATCAAACCTGAACTGTGATAGCTTCATGTGAATTATAACAATTTTATTACGGTAGGTAGCCACATGATACCAAGCGGTGGAGTAAGAGCGGGTACATCGGGGAGATTGCTCCGGACAAACGAGGTCTTACGGCACCAGGTTTGATAGCATGTCAGGCATAAATTTCAAGCGGGCGAAGGTAGGAAATAATAGGGATATGAAAAAATAAAGAATCTGGCCCAACTGCCTTGTTTTGGGCCCCGTAACCCTGCAGTAGGCCCTGCAGCCCGTTTTAAGAAAACAAAAACACCAAATATTTTATGATCTCGGTTGTTTTTAGCATCTTCCAAAGGGGACCCGGGAGGCGGGTGGTCCGGCCTTTCGGCACGGTCCGGCTGCTTCGTAAAGCCCTTCATAAACCCACCCTTGTATATGAGAAAATTTGTCCTGCCGCTCACAGCCCTGCTCACCGTTTCTACCCTGTCTTTATCAGCTCAACAGCGCGGGCAAACGCCCGTCAAACAGCCGTCTGCGGCGGCCAAACCAGCCATCAGGGATGCCAGTAAAAAATATCCCAGCCTCCTGTGGGAGATCACCGGCAAGGGAATGAAGAAACCTTCCTACCTGTTTGGCACCATGCACGTAAGCGATAAGCTGGCCTTCCACCTTGGGGACACTTTTTACAATGCGATCAAGAGCGCGGAAGTGGTGGCGCTGGAAACCAACCCCGAAAGCTGGCAGGACGATTACAGCAATTCCTCTTTCTTTGGCGCGAGAGGACGTGGTGGCGACAGGTTTGCCGCACGTGATGAAGGCCATTTGATCTCCGACAATATGCGCATCACCACGTTTGCCATCGACAGCTACGAAGAGGCCATCAAGGCAGCCTTGTCGGTGGAACCTTCTATGATCAATGGCATGTTGTACCGGACGTATGGCACCCGGACAGACGATTTTGAGGAAGATACTTTCCTGGACATGTACATCTTCCAGGTGGGTAAGAAGCTGGGTAAGCGGCTCAGCGGTGTAGAGAATTTCGAAGAAAGTGAAAAGCTCGTAGTAGAAGCTTACAAGGATATGATCCGCGACCGCAACAGGAAGCGGAAGAGTTATGATATGGAAGGCATGATGACCAATCCTAAAAAGGTGGAAGAAGCCTACCGCCGTGGTGATCTCGACCTTCTGGATTCGCTGGAAGCGCTCACCGTAGCTTCCGATGCTTTCCAGGAAAAGTTCCTGTATAAACGCAATGAGATACAGGCCAACTCGATCGACTCCATCATTAAAAAGCAATCGCTGTTTGTAGGTGTAGGTGCTGCCCACCTGCCTGGCAAACGGGGCGTTATTGAAATGCTGCGGCAGATGGGATATACCTTACGGCCCGTAATGATGGATGACCGCAACAGCACACAAAAAGAAGCCATCGAAAAGATGCGTATGGAGCATCGCTTCGTGACGCAAACAGCGGGCGACGGTTTTTACAAAGTAAGTATTCCCGGAAAGAAGTTTTACCAGTTTACCGATTGGAATGGGATGGACGTAGTACAGTATGCCGATATGGTGAATGGCGCTTATTACATGGTGACGCGTGTAAAGACCAATAGCCTGGCTTTTGGGCATTCCGCCGAAACTGTGTACAAGAAAGTAGACAGCCTGTTGTATGAAAATGTGCCGGGTAAAATATTGAAGAAAACGCCCATCATGAAGAATGGGTATAAAGGATATGACATTGTAAACCGTACCCGCCGGGGCGATTACCAGCGATACAATATTTTCATTACACCTTTTGAGCTGGTCATCTTCAAGATGAGCGGCAATGGAGAATACGTCAACAGCGGTACAGAAGCCACTAAGTTCTTCCAGTCGGTGCAATTGAAAGAATACACAACAGGCGGATGGCAAACCTGGCAGCCTGCTACCGGCGGCTTTAGTGTTCAGGTGCCGCATACGCCTGCGTTGTTACATGACAATAACATGGGTACCGACAGGCTGGAATACAGTGCCTGGGATAAACAGGATGGCAATTGCTACCTGGTATTGAAAGTGGACCTGCATAATTATTCCTTCATAGAAGAAGACAGCTTCGAACTGAACCTGATGGATGAAAGCTATGGTTATTCTTCCTTTATCGAAAAACAATTGGTCAGGAAACTTACTTTACAAAATGGGTACCCGGCGCTGGAAAGTAAATACAGCCATAAGGATGGCAGTTATAGTTCGGTAAAGTACATCATCCGGGGGCCGGTATATTATGCCGTAATAGCCAGGTATAAAAACGAGAATGCCAATGTGCGCCGGTTTATGGAATCCTTTACCGTTCAGCCATTCATCTATCCTGAAGCAAAGCTGCGTAGGGATACTTCCCTGCATTTCACTGTACAATCGCCTTTGTTTCCTGAAGAGAAAAAGAAGGAAGACATAACAGATATGGATGACCTGTACCGTATGGCTTATGAGGAACTTGGTGAGGAAGGACTGTTTCCGGGCAATGATAAAAAGTTCATGGTCATTGGCAATGATACCACCGGTGAAAAAATACGGGTTGCTTATGATCCCTTGTCTAAATATGCTTATTGGAAAGACAGTGCAGCATTCTGGAATGAAAATTTTACGGAGGTATGGGATGACGACAGCACATTCATTGTCCGTTTCGATAAGCAATACAACTTACCCAATGGGTTCAGGTGCCATGAAAATCACTTTACAGATACCGGTAGCAGCCGGTTGTTGATGGTGAAAACATTGTATAAGGATGGGCATTTGTTCCACCTTGCCACGCTTACTGATACGATGAACCAACGCAGCCCTTTCCTGCAGAGCTTCTTTACCAGTTTTACACCAGCCGATACATTGAAAGGCAATGCTGTATTTGTGCGTAAAACCGACCAGGTGCTCCGCGATCTGTTCAGTAAAGACAGCATCACTGCCCGAAGAGCTGCCGGCGCCATTTCGCTGGTAACCTATGACTCGACGGATGTTCCACGGATCAAACAAACCATCGACGCCCTCAACTGGGATATCACCGAATATTTGCGCGTTAAGCGATACCTCATAGGCAGGCTGGGCAGGTCGAAGGATACTGCTGTTACTGGCTGGCTGCAGGCATTGTATTGGAAGGCAAAAGATACTGCCGATCTGCAACATGCTATTTTGAATGCCCTGGCCAGACAACAGACCAAAGCTTCTTTTACTGCCTTTAAAAACGCGATGCTGCAGGAGCCGCCGATCGTTGAAGAAAGTGGTAGCTTCTATAGGTACGGCGGTCGTTCCGTCTCTATGTCATTCAGTGGTGTTTCCGGAAGGGGGTATTTCCGTGGCAGGGAAGCTGACAGGGGCAGCTGGTATTACTTGTATGATACGCTGGCACTCACCAAAACCATCTTCCCGGATATATTACAACTGATGGTGGTAGATGATTATGAAGAGCAGATCATGCAACTGCTGACGAAAATGGTAGACAGTGGCTACCTGAAGGCCGCGGATTACGAATCTTACTTCAGTAAGATATACCTCGATGGCAAGCAGCTATTAAAGAAGCAAGTAGCCGCAGAAGACAAGGAGAAGATAGAACGGGCAGGCAAAAAGAATCAACGCAGGTCCATGTTGCTCGGTCTGGATGATGACGATGAAGAGCAGGAAATGGATGAAGGCAATAACGACCTGGAGCAATACGCGGCACTGCTGTTGCCTTTCCGTGATAAGAATCCTGGTGTACGGAGCTTTTTTGAGCAGCTGATGAAAACAGGCGACAGGCGGCTGCTGTACAATGCTTTCATTATGCTGCTACACAATAAGCAGCCGGTAGCTGATTCACTGTTTATGAAGTATGCTAAACTGGACAAGTACCGGAGTGAACTGTATGATGACCTAAAAGAGCTGAAGATGATTGATCAATTCCCGGCTCAGTATAAAAACCAGCTGGACATTACCCGCAGTTTGCTGCTCAATCAGTCAGGCAGGTATGCAAGGTTGGATACACTCGTGTTTCTGGATAAGCTGCCGGTGACGTATGAAAAGAAAAAGGGCTGGGTCTATTTCTATAAATACAAACGGATGCGTGATGATGCCAACTGGTATGTGGCGCCAGTGGGCATGCAACCTGAGAAGATGGAGGAGATAGATATAGATAACGATGAATTTACTGATCGCGATGAACGGAAGCTGGAAACTGATAAACCTGTAAGAGAGCAGCTGGAAAAGATCATGCAAGAGATGTTGACTGCCAAACGCAGCAGTGCAAGGTCGTTCTACGAGGCTCGTAACATCAGGCTGTACAAAGGGTATATGTCGGACATGGTGAAGAGTCGTAGATACCGCGATTAGTTATAAGTTAATAGGTTGATAAGTTGATAGGGGAAGACGCGCTCTGTATTTTCTTGTCAACTTTTTAACCAGTCAACTAAGTACTCCTTTCGGAATAGAGGCGATCAATTGCTGTGTATAAGCTTGTTTAGGATTGAAATATACCTCCTCTGCCTCGCCGATCTCTTCGATCTGGCCTTTGTTCATGACCATGATGCGGTCGCTGATATAGCGCACTACAGAGAGGTCGTGGGAGATAAAGATGATGGTGAACCCAAATTCCTTTTTGAGGTCATTCAGCAGGTTCAATACCTGTGCCTGCACACTTACATCAAGGGCCGACACTGATTCATCGCACACAATGAAGGAAGGGTTCAATGCCAAAGCTCTTGCTATTACAATGCGTTGCCGCTGACCGCCGGAAAACTCATGGGGGTAGCGGTTAAAATGTTCGGCATTGAGGTTCACTTTTTCCAGCAACTCCACCACTTTGTCCCTGCGTTGTTTATCTGTAGGCAGCAGGCGATGCACTTTAAGTGGTTCTGCAATGGCGTCGCCAATGGTGAGGCGTGGGTTCAAAGAAGAGTAGGGGTCCTGGAAAACGATCTGTATGTCTTTGCGGAGTGCTTTCAGCTCATCCCTCTTTTTGGCTGTCAGGTCGATGCCATCGTAGATGATCTTTCCCTTGGTAGGTTCGATCAGCCGCAGGATGGTCCTGCCCAAAGTTGTTTTACCACAACCCGATTCTCCTACCAGACCCAGTGTTTCTCCCTTGTATACTTCAAAGCTCACATCGTTGACCGCTTTGGTATATTCCAATGGCTTGCCAAGGAATGACTTCTTAGCAGGGAACCACACGCTTAGGTGTTCGACGCGAAGCAGAGGGTCGGTAAAGTCGGAAAGTCGGGAAAGTCCGGAAGAAAGTTCATATTGATGCGCTGTATTTTCGGACTTTCGGTCTTCCGGACTTTCGGTCTTGTTTTCTAAAAAGTCACTCACTACCGGAAGCCGTTGCCCTTTCGGATGAAGTATCGGCCGGCAGGCCAGCAGTCCTTTGGTATAGGGATGTTGTGGGTTGCTGAACAGGTTGGCAACAGGACCTTGCTCTACAATGTTTCCTTTATACATCACCACTGCTCTGTCGGCCACTTCTGCCACCACGCTCAGGTCGTGTGTAATGAAGATCACGCCCATCTGCTCAGCTTGTTGCAGTGATTTGATGAGCTGCAGAATGGTTTTTTGTACTGTTACGTCCAGGGCGGTGGTTGGCTCATCACAGATCAATAGATCGGGCTCGCAACTCATGGCCATAGCGATCATGACCCGCTGTTTCTGTCCGCCGCTTAACTGGTGTGGATATCGGTGGAACAGCTGTGCCGGGTTGGGAAGCTTTACCTTTTCAAACAGCTCAATGGTTTTCTGTGAAGCGGCTTCTTTGGATAATTTCCGGTGCAGGCGGATGGCCTCCATCACCTGATCGCCACAGGTAAACACAGGATTGAGGGAAGTCATCGGTTCCTGGAAGATCATGGCTATCTGGTTGCCCCGTATGGCCCGCAATTGCTGGGGCGTTTGTGTAAGCAGGTTAACCGAAGTTTGCCCGTCCGGAGAAAACAGGATATTGCCCTGGGTATACCTGGCCGGTGGAGTGGGGTGCAGTTGCAATATAGACAGAGAGGTAACCGATTTACCGGAGCCTGATTCGCCTACAATGGCCACGATTTCTCCACGCTGTACTTCCAGGGAAATGTTATTGACAGCAGTGGTAGTGCCGATCTCCGTAACGAAATCTACCTGCAAATTATTTATTTGGAGCAAGGGTATGGCCATGGGATGTAAATTACGGTATAAAAGCTTTCACGCGATGCGATATAAACATTTTCCGGCAAGGGTGCTCATCGTAGTTTTTCTTATCCTAAGTACAGGTTCGTCTCTTGCGCAGAACAACAAAGACAGTAACAAGGTAATCAGTTACATTGTCGATCTCCAAAAGCAAGACCTGCAGTTGTATTGGAAAGATGATCAGGGAAGTATCCTGGGCAGTATTGAACGCCTGCGGCAATATCTCAACGGCAAGCAGCAGACATTGGTCTTTGCTATGAACGGCGGCATGTATATGGAAGACCGTACACCGCTGGGGCTTTATATTCAACAGGGACGGCTGATAACAAAACTTAATACGTCGTCGGGGTATGGTAATTTTTATATGAAACCTAACGGGGTCTTCTATATTACTACCGATAAGAAGGCAGTTGTTTGCCGTACGCAGGATTATAAGTACAGTAAAAAGATCAGCTTCGCTACACAATCGGGGCCGATGTTAGTGAGCAACGGTGCTATTCATGCCGATTTCAAAAAAGGGTCTGCCAATGTCAATATCCGCAACGGTGTTGGTGTGTTGCCGGGCAACAAACTCCTGTTTGCCATGACGAAGGAGCCCATGAACTTCTATGACTTTGCCGACTTCTTCAGGCAACAAGGCTGTCTCGACGCCTTGTACCTGGACGGCTTTGTATCCCGCACCTATTTGCCCGAGAAGCAATGGATACAAACGGATGGCAGCTTTGGGGTTATCATCGGTGAAGTCCGTCCTAAAACTTCAGGTGCCGCACGGTAAGTCCGTTATTGATCAGTTGTTTCAATGAATCGATGCCGATGCGCAGGTGACGCTCCACGTAATTAGCAGTGACAGCTTTATCGCTCTCTTCTGTTTTTACGCCTTCGGGTATCATGGGCGAATCGCTCACCAGCAGCAGGGCGCCGGTAGGTATTTTATTGTAGAAACCTACAGAGAAGATGGTAGCTGTTTCCATGTCGATGGCATAGCTGCGGATGCGTTGCAGGTATTCCTTGAATTGCTCATCATGCTCCCATACGCGGCGGTTGGTGGTATAAACAGTGCCTGTCCAGTAATCGACGCCATAATCACGTATCGTGGTGGATACCGCTTTTTGCAGGGCGAAGGCAGGCAGTGCCGGTACCTCGGGTGGGAAGTAATCGTTGGACGTACCCTCACCACGGATAGCTGCAATTGGTAAGATCAGATCTCCGATGTTGTTGCGCTTTTTCAATCCTCCACATTTGCCCAGGAATAATACAGCTTCGGGATCGATGGCGGTGAGCAGGTCCATCACGGTGGCGGCAGTGGGACTACCCATACCAAAGTTGATGATGGTAATGTTTTCGGCGGTGGCGCATTGCATGGGGCGGTCGAGGCCAATAATGGGTACTTTGTTCCATTCGGCAAACATCTTTACATAGTTGCTGAAGTTGGTCAGCAGGATGTACTTGCCGAAGTTGCTCAATGCTTCTCCGGTATAACGGGGCAGCCAGTTTTGAACGATGTCTTCTTTTGTCTTCATATAAGGGTTAAATTTCGCTTATTTTCCTCAAAAACAGGGTGTTTTTATTAATGTGAAGAGAGGCAAGCTGCTGTATATGAATATAGCCCGGCAAACCGTAGTTTTGGCGCATGATCCGCATCGAATATCCATCGTTTCCTTTCCGCATCCGGGAAGAAGAAGGCAAAGAGCTCATCTTTGATGAGCTGCGCAGGGTATGGATACGCCTGACCCCGGAGGAGTGGGTGCGGCAGAACTTTCTGCAATACCTGGTGCAGGTGATGCAGTATCCTGCTTCGCTGATTGCTGTAGAAAGGGAGTTGAAACTGGGAGAACTGAAAAAGCGGTTCGACGTGCTTGTGTACAACCGGCAACACCAGCCCTGGATGATGGTGGAATGCAAAGCGATGGAAGTAAACCTCGATGAGACCGTGCTGCAACAGGTATTGCGTTATAATATAGCTGTTCCGGTACCCTTCCTGGTTATTACCAACGGGCACTATTGTGCGGGATTTGAAAAGCACCACCAACAGTTGCAACATATTGAGGCGCTGCCTGTGTTTATGAATTAGATTTCTTGTAAGTGCCCTTCGACAGTCCTTCGACAAGCTCAGGATGACATTGTATAGGGTGACAATTAGATTTTTTTTAACGCTTTTTGTTGTTTCTTTAAGATAACCAATTATGCCTTTATGGCTACACTGCAAGATAAAATTGATGAGTTAAGTCGTCAGATCAGTGAACTGGCTGCTCAGCAAACGCACCTTGGTAAACAATTGCTGGCCCTGATGAATGAGCTGGATGCGTTGAAAAAACAAGCCACTGCTTCTACTCCCGATCTTACAGGTGCTAAAGACCCCGTTCCCGTAAAAGTTATTGAGTACACAGAAACCATCACCGCTCCTTCGCGTAAACCGGGCAATGAGGGAAGCGCAGCATCTCAACGTGGTGCTACACCTGGTGCTGCACGCGGCAACAAAAGCAAGACTTCTTTTGAAGAGTTTATCGGTAAGAACCTTGCCAGTAAAGTAGGTATTCTTGTAACGATTGTAGGTATATTCATTGGCGCGCGTTATGCCATCGAGCACAATATGGTAAGCCCGGTAGTGCGTATCATCAACGGATATGCGAGTGGGCTGGTGTTGGTTGGTATTGCGCTGAAGCTGAAAAAGAAATACGAAAATTACAGTGCTGTATTGATGGGAGGAGGCTTGTGTGTATTGTACTTCATCACTTATATAGCCTGGAGCTTTTATAGCATGTTGCCACAGATGGCCGCCTTTGGCCTGATGGTGTTGTTTACAGCGGCTATTGTATATGCGGCTATATTATACAATAAAGTCATCATTGCCCACCTGGCTCAGGTAGGTGCCTATGCTATTCCTTTTCTGTTGAGTAACAATTCGGGGCAGTATGCCGTATTGTTCACCTACATACTCATCATCAATGCAGGCATTCTTGTATTGTCGTTTTACAAATATTGGAAATCGCTATTCTATGTTGCATACATAGCCACCTGGCTTATCTATGCAGCGTGGTATGTGCTCGATTACAGTAACCAGCATTTTAACCTGGCGCTTGTTTTTCTTTGTGCTTACTTTATTTTATTCTACGCCACTTTCCTGGCCTACAAGCTCATCCGGAAAGAGCAGTACAATATCGGCGATGTGTTCCTGTTGCTTTCCAATGCTTTTATCTTTTATGGACTTGGCTACAGTTTGCTGAGCAATTATGCCACAATGCAATACTGGGCAGGCTTATTTACTGTGGTCAATGCGCTTGTACATTTGGGCGTGAGCATAGTTGTCAAGCGGCTCAAACTGGCCGATAAGCCAATGTATTATATGATACTCGGCCTGGTGGTGGTTTTTCTTACCATTGCAGTGCCTGTGCAATTGGATGGAAACTGGGTTACGTTGTTGTGGATAACAGAGGCCGTATTGTTGTTTTTCATTGGCCGCACACGTGGTGTGCCGGCTTATGAGCAACTGGCGGCAGGGTTGATCATCCTGGCGTTTGTGAGCATGATAGAAGACCATCTCCGTACTTATTATCGTTCTTCAGAAAAACCGTTCTTTAACATTACTTTCTTTACGGGACTATTGGTAACAGCATGCCTGGGGTACATCGTTTGGCTCAACAGAAGGCCGAAATGGAGCGTGCCGGCTGCAGCGCATACACAGTTTCATGCGTTTTATGATTATATCGTACCTGTGTTCCTGCTTATTGCCAGTTATTTTGTTCCTTTCCTGGAATTGACTGAAACGATCAGCGACTTGCAAATAAACTGGCTGGAGAAGCATTTTCTGGTATTCAATGTTGCTGTCAATTTTCTTTATGCAGCGGTATATGGGGTGTTGGTATTGTTTATTAATCAACGATGGATCAGGAACCGCTTGCTGGCGGCAGCTTCTCTGACCGGCATATTGATATTAAGTGCCAACCTGCTAATGGCCACTATGCCCGCGGTCAATGAATTAAGTATTGGATATTTTCAAGATGGTGATAAAGGTGTTTGGCATGTAGTGATCCGCTATGTAGTAATAGCGATCATGTCGCTGGTGCTGGTGATGGGAACACGTGTTGTGCGGAATTATGTTACAGAGACTATGTTGCAAAGGTCATGGTGGCTGATGGTGTATGTAGTGCTGTTGGGGACGGTGAGTTTTGAATATGTGAACTGGACAACTATTGCCGGTGCAAGCGGTCAATACCGGGTAGGGCTTAGCATTGTGTGGGGATTATTTGCCCTGGCGCTGGTTGTTTATGGCATACGCAAAAAGAAAAAGTACATACGGCTGGCTGCCATTGTATTATTTGTTATCACCATCCTCAAATTGTTTGTGTACGACCTGGCAGAAGCGGGTACCATCACCAAAACAGTTTCTTTCATTTCGCTGGGAGCTATATTGCTACTGGTATCGTACCTGTACAATAGATATAAAGAAATACTGTTTGGTGAGGATAGTACAGAAGTGAGATCGTAGTGATACTTGTCACCCTGAGTCCCGCGAAGCGGGATAAACTCTGACAACTTGTTATTCATTATATCAAAACCCGCCGTTCTTCAGTAGCTGTTCTTACTTCCTGAAAGCCTGCTTTCTTATAGACGTTGATCGCATTGGGGTGGTCCAGTGTACAGGTGTTTAGCTGAATATGCTTCGGCTGGTAGCTCCAGGCTGTTTGTATCACTGTTTGCAGGAAGTAATTACCGTAGCCTTTGCCAATAAAGTCAGGCAACAGGCCAAAGTAGAGGATTTCCACATAATCTTTTTCCTTTACAAATTCTGCGAATCCACCAACCTGGTCTTCGATGTATAATACGTAAATATCAACATTGGGGGCATTGATCTTTTCGTGCAACAACTGGTCATCCATCACCATCCGGTCGAGCCAGTACCATTGTTTGCCCACGCCATAGTAATAGTTGCGGTACTCATTTACTTCAATCGGTTTGGGCAGCAATTCAAAATGCATCGTAAAGGCAGCCGGGATCGTGTTGGCCGGTTGTTCATGCATTTCGAGAAAAGTAACTTGTACAGGTTGTAAGGCGATGTGGGAGGTGTCGAAGCTCATTGTAATTTCTTTTGACAGTGAAAGCCTATGATCTTGTAGCCCTGGTTGAGCCAGAACCGGATGCCATTGTTGTTTACCACATAGCAATTGAGTTCGGAAGCAATGCATCCCTGGGAGCGGCCATATTCATATACCCATGTCATCATTTCTTCGCCTATTCCTTTATTGCGGTACTCGGGCAGGATCATTACATTATCGGGCTCGATATGCTTTCCTACATAATACTTATTCAATATCCATAAACCACAAATGCCGATCAGCCGTTCCTGGTCATAAACACCTGCGCATTCATAATTGCGTTGTTGCATGTCTTCAAGGCGTTCCTGCAGCGTAGTTTCATCGATCGCATCGTTCAGGATGCGGAGGAATGGAATAATCGTGTGAAGCTGGTCTTTGGGAATAAGGCGGATATCGTACATAGGCTACACTTGTAGCCTCAAAATTAATGATTATTGATACTCACCTGTTATACTTCTTTCTTTCTTCTTCGCTGAGCCAGGTGTCCAGTACATACAGCCGGGCATCATGTGCCAGCCGGAGGGAAGCCAGTTGTAATGTATGTTGATCAACAGATGTGATGGCAATGGGTTGGCCGCCACATTTATCGGGTAGTGTACCGCTCCAATGTTGATCATGTTCAAAGTATTCAAGCAGATCTTTGAACTGAACCATTTTAGCTTCTACACAGGCATCTTCTACGAGGGAGAGCCGGCCCCAGAATAAACGGTAAAATTTATCACGTGCAGTCATGTAATCGGCAGAGCCTTTAGGGGCAGTAGACAAGGTGGCCGTGGCTTCTGTAGCTTCGGCGTAATAGTCGAATTGTTTCTGGTAGAAGTTCCTGGAAAAGTCCCTTGCCGCCTGCCTTGTCTCTTTTTCTACAGCCTCTTTCTTTTCTTCGTTGTATTTCCTGAACTCATTGTAGGTTGCCCAGATGCCAATAATTATGGCAAGCCCCTGTAATATCTTGGTAACTGTTTCTATGTAATTAATCTTTGCGGCCGGCTTGAATTTGCCGGCTACTTCGGCGCGGTATTTCTCCTGCAGCTCAATGTGTGTCTTTTCGGCTTCGGTGAGCATAGCGATGGGTTTAATGGATAGATAACCACTCCGGTTAAAAGTAACGCAAATACTTACCGGCGTCAATCGCTCAAATGAGTAACATCACTGTCAGGTTGAGCCCGTCGAAACCTTCTTTGAAAGCCTTTCGACAACCCTTCGACAAGCTCAGGGTGACAGCAATTCAGGGTGACATTGGCATTTACACAAGCAGGTTGAAGGACACCAGTATGATGGTGAGTGCAATGCAAATAAGGGCGATCAGGAAAACAATATCGGCTGCACTTTCCAGCTTTTCCGATCGCAATGCCCTGGCAGAGCGCATGGACAGGAAAGAGAGCAGGCAACTGATCACTAATAGAATAGCGGCTATGCCGGTAATGTCA
Source organism: Niastella sp. (assembly GCA_017744515.1). GTDB lineage: Bacteria > Bacteroidota > Bacteroidia > Chitinophagales > Chitinophagaceae > Paraflavitalea. The sequence goes on along the minus strand of JAGIBF010000048.1, from coordinate 47,011 downwards.
TCGATAACGGTAGCGTTGCCCGACTTCGATACTTTGATGGATGTTAACACGATCAGGCAAAACCCCAACAGATTGGAAGAGGTGTTGAGTATATGAGGCGATTTCTCGGGGCTCATATTCCTTCTATCTTCAGTTTGTTGCATATTCTTTTCAATTGTGCCAATTGTTCCACCTGCATTTCATACAGAGCTTTGATCTGTTGTTGCTGCAGTAGGTCTACTTTCTGTTGCAGGCTTCTGATCTCCAACTCAGCTTTCAGGTTTACGAGGTAGTCGTTCTCTGCCCGCTTGCGGTCTTTCTCCTCCTGCCTGTTCTGGCTCATCATGATCACGGGTGCCTGAATGGCTGCTACACATGATAGCACAAGGTTGAGCAGGATGAAGGGATAAGGGTCAAAAGTGTCTTTTTGTGGGCTGGTCAGGTTGTAAATGATCCATACAATGAGGATGGCGAGAAAGGTGAGGATAAACTTCCAACTGCCGCCAAAGCGGGCTACTTTATCGGCAATGCGCTGACTGGGCCTTAATGTATCCGTAGGAGGGTGCAGGAGGTTGTTGATGATCAGTTCTTCTTCCTTGATGGTCTCAGCAACGATATCCTGTAGTTTTTTTAATTGATCTTCTCCCTCTGTCATACGTGAGGTAATTTCCTGATCTGCCATACGTGTAGTTTGTTAAGGTTGATATATTATCGGTATCCTGAATATACACCTTATCTCTTGCATGGCCATCCTAAGCGGATGTTAATGGACAATATAATGATCTTGCAACCTGGGACAAGCTACTGATTCTTATCCCTGATTACTCACGGTGTTCCGTAATTTTTTCCGGTATATTATCGTGTTACGATCTGACTATTGAACAGTGTTGGGGTCGGTATAAATAGTTGTAACGATAGTGGGCTTTTGTTTTGAACCGGGATACAGTTTTTCAAATACTTCGAAAATGCTGTCTATCTCGTGGCTGGTGGCAGCTTGTACCGTAATATCAGTGTAGTTATTTTTAGCATACCTGATCTTAAAGATCAGCTGCTTGTAAGTTCTTTTAAGGAAGGAGTTGTCGTGGTCTTTGCGGTATTCGGTAAAGTATTCTTTTTCGTTGTCGAAGCGCCATGATTCGTCGCCGCGCGTGAGGTAGTAAAAGGTAGTTGGTTGTTCGTTCTTCTGTGCATTTACCAGCTTGCTGAGTACTTGTTCTATTGTAGAAGCCTGGAAGTACGCCTGTGGGTAAAGTTTAGATTTTTCCATTTGGCTAAGCAGTTTTATGGTGTACCTAAATCTATATGTTTTTTCCCGCTCCGGCAATTAAAAATCCCATCCGCTGTAACGCGAATGGGATCAAGATATTAGAATAGGTCCGGCAGGGGCCTATGGGAATATACCGAGCTCGGCGTAGCTGGTCGCTACTTTGTTGATGGCAACGAGGTAGGCGGCAGTGCGCATGTCCGGTACCTGGGGATTGGCTTTCCAGGCGTCCATGATCTCGCGGGTAGCGGTGATCATCGTTTCTTCCAGACCACTGCGTACAAGGTCTACTTCGTCGGGGCCATGCATAATGAATTCACGCTCTTTCCTGTCTACCGTTTTACCGGTTAAACCTTCAATTTGTCCCAGGATGTGCGTGTTGAGGTTTTCGGTAAAGCGTTTTTCCATGCGGCCATAACGTACGTGGCTAAGGTTTTTCAGCCACTCGAAGTAAGATACGGTAACACCGCCTGCATTCAGGTACATATCGGGCACTACCAGTATACCACGTTTGGTGAATATCTCATCAGCCTCTGGTGTTAAAGGTCCGTTGGCAGCTTCGCCAATGATCTTTGCTTTAACGTTGGGTGCATTGGTGCCATTGATCACATTTTCCAAAGCGGCAGGGATCAATACATCGCACTCCATTTCCAGCGCGTCGGTATTCTTGGCAAAATTATTGGCGCCGGGGAAATGCAGGATAGAACCTGTTTTCTTGCGGTGCTCAAATACGGCGTCTACATCCAGTCCATCATCGCTCCAGATAGAGCCTTCAAATTCTGCGAGGCCAACGATCTTAGCGCCTGCTTCCTGGAAGAACTTGGCGCTGTGGTAACCTACGTTACCCAGACCTTGTACCACGATGCGTTTGCCTTCAACACCTGTAGTGAGGCCCAGCTTGTCCATCTGGTCTTTCATGCTCAGTACTTCGCGCAGGCCGTAGAATACGCCGAGGCCGGTAGCTTCGCGGCGGCCACGTACACCACCTTGTGTAACGGGCTTGCCGGTAACGCAACCCATAGCGTCGATCTCGCCGGGGCGCATGCTGGCGTAGGTATCCACGATCCAGGCCATCTCACGTTCGCCGGTTCCATAGTCGGGAGCGGGTACGTCGATGCCGGGGCCGATAAAGTTTTTCTTGATGAGCTCGGATGTATAGCGGCGTGTTATCTTCTCCAGCTCATAAGGTGTATATTTCCTGGGGTCGATGGTGATACCACCTTTAGCCCCTGCAAATGGAACGTTTACGATGGCGCACTTGTAGGTCATCAGCGCTGCCAGGGCCATCACCTCATCGAGGTTTACGCTCATGGCAAAACGGATACCTCCTTTACAAGGAAGCTTGTGGTGGGAGTGCTGAACCCGGTAGGCTTTAATTACTTCGATCTTCTCACCGATCTTCACCGGGAAGTGCATCCGGTATACGGCATTACATTGTTTGATCTGCTCCAGGACACCCGGGTCCCATTTGGTAAACTGCGCGGCTTTATCAAAACTCTTTTCTACCGCGCCAAAAAAACTGTACTCTGACATGATTAAGCAATTTTTATGGTGAATCGTTAAACACTTGAATCGTCAAAAGGCAATTGTCAGTCGCAATGCTGAACGATTGCGGCTTGCGTATTATTGGGAACAACCAAAACTATTTTTGGTTTATAAAAAAATCCCGGGTCACGGGATTGCTACTTATTACGAAGCTTTGCTACTACAATTGTGCCCGCTTACCGGTGGGGCTTCCTCCTGTTTTACGCTCCCTTCTCCAGCTTCGTGAGCTTCCGGTCGAGCCGGATCATATATATGATCAATCCCAACAGGATGGTGACGGCTACTGCCACTACTACATAGATCTTTCCTTCTGACCGCATACCGGTGGCCTGTTCGGAGGTGCCATCATTTTGAGCACTGGCCCATAAGGCTGGCAGCAGAACAAAAAGGGTTATCAGTAATTTCTTCATGCGCATAATTAAAGGGGATGTTTTTTCTCTTCCAATATTTTCCAACGCAGGTATAGTGTGGTCATCCATACGCCCAGCAGGCTCCAGCCTACTACTGCCGGCCAGAATACCGTACGCATGGTGGGGTCCAGATCGCCCCCGTTCAGTCCGGGGTTGCCTTCTACGCCTTTGCCGCCGGGGTGCAGTGACTCTACGAGGCGGGGCAGGATCAGGATCATCGGTATATAGATGAAATATGCAAATATGTTGTAAACGGCTGCTACACGGCCTCGTTTATCGAGATCGGTCATTGAATTACGCAGTACGAAGTACGCGAGGTAGATCAATAAGGCGATGGCAACGCCTAATTGCTTGGGATCATTGTTCCAGGGCGTTCCCCAGGTGTAGTTGGCCCAGATCATGCCGGTGAGCAGTCCAAGGCATCCGAGCACCGTACCTGTTTGGGTAAACTGCCAGGCATACAGGTCATACTTCGGTTTGGGATCACGCAGGTACAGAATGGAGTAAACCAGTGATACCGTAATTAGTACCAACTGAGAGAACCACATAGGGACATGAAAAAAGAGATTGCGTATGGTTTGATTAAGATTACCGATATCCGGTACATCGATTAAGAAACCTGCAATGAATGTGTAGAGCAGTAAAAGGATACACAGTATTTTCCACCAGTACTGGCGCATAAATTTCCGGGCTATGTGTTATAGATATTGGCATTTGCAGGGTGGTGAGGCGTGCCAATTACCTGAATAGGGGGCAAAATTAGGGGAAAACGATCAGTCTTTCCAAAGAAAGGGGAATAAGATAACAGCCAGCGCTATTACCATGATATCCAGCCCCACCAGCATCAGTACGATCTTAAGCAGGTCTGACTGGATCACATCGGAAAAGGCAGTGTTGGCAATACGCATTAACAGCAATACCTGCGGTATAATGAGGGGGAAGCCCATGATGGCCATCAGAGCGGCGTTCTGTTGCGCCCTGGCCGCAATGGCTGCCAGGAAAGTAAATACCAGGCTGAGGCTGCAACCGCCGAGGCACACGATGCCTACGAATTTTAAAGGATTATGGACGGGATTGCCCAGCAACAGCTGGAAGAGTATGAGGCTTACCAGGCTCATGATCACCATCAATAGTACATTGAATAGCAGCTTGGCCAATACAAAATCGCGGGCGCCGGCAATGGTATAAAAGTAGAGCATGCGGCCCTTGCTTTCGGCAAGGAAGCTTTTGGAGACCGCGTTGATACAGATGAAAAGCTGGATCATCCAGAACAGGGCATTCCATACTTTATCTTCCGGCTCCTGGCCCATGGCGAGGTACAGCACAAAAATCGTAGAGGCAATGTACAGCAATATGCCATAAAAGGTATATTGCTGCCTGATCTCCAGCAGGAAATCTTTTTTAACCAACGCCCAGATATGATTGATTTGTGTGCGAGCCATAAAGGAAGCGCGAAAATAAACAGTTCCGGCGTTTATTCCATTTTCTCTTTGTTGCATCAGATGCTAAACCTTCACCAAATCTTATATGAGAATATTGTCTTTTGTTCTATTCGCCTTCATGCTGTTGGGCATGACCTGCCGGAATCCTGAAGGTGATAAGTGGATGCTGAAGCCTGCCGGCGAGCCCAGCTATGTAATTACAGAAGTGGCGATACCTGACGTAGCGCAGCCAATACCGGATACCATTATTACCGGTTTTCGGCTGCGACAGTATGGTTCTGTGACCAAAGGTAACGTAGTGGATAGTTTATTGATGATGGAGGCGGTGTTTGAGCAATTGCAGCGTACTGAACGCTTTCCGGTGTTCTCTATAGCTGGCCAGCCGGCCAACAGTATGGAAAAGATATACCAGGATATGAGGGCTACGCACGACAGTTGCCGGCAGGGCGTGATTGGTGATTCTGTTTCATTCTACTGTGATAGGGGCGGGCAGGGTGTATGGGTAAAAGGTGCTGATGGAGTAGTGCAGAAGATAGCGCTGGCTACTGGTAAAGACGGCCGTGAAGTGTATGGCAGCTTGCGCGATATGTTCAGCACTACTGTATTGCAGGACCTGTTCACCCGTATATTGTTTTACTTTCCTCCCTCTCGTAGGGTGAAGGTGGGCGACAGCTGGGTAAACAATTATGTGTTGAAGGCTAAAGCGCCGGTGAAGTACAGTAATATCATTACCGTAAAAGGGATACTGGGCGATACGGTGATGATGTCTGTTAAAGCCGCTGTGTCGGTCTGGACAGGCGAGGGCGGAAGGATCTTTGCGCAGGGCACGCAGGAAGGCACCATTACTGCCAGTTTATATACCGGGCTGCCTTATCATTTCTCACTTGAAGATAAGATGGTCACGAAAACCGATGCCGATGAAATAACGAGCAGGCATATATTTACCGTACGCCGTCAATAATGATCAATATTAACCACTAAACCCTGTTCAATGAATAGTAGAATACTGCTTTTAACCCTTGCTCTTTTTATGTTGCATTTGGCAGCCTGCAGCCCCGCTGAAAAAGAATGGCGGCTGACCCCTGCCGGTGAGGTACGTTATGTAATTACGGAAGTAACAGTACCCGATGAATCGCAGGAAAGGCAGGATACCATCATTACCGGTATCCGGCTGAAGCAAACCGGCTCCGTAGCTAAAGAATATGGTGAAGGTCGAAACCTGCTATTCGAGGTAGTATCCGAACGACAAGGGGCAATAGATTCGATAAGGTTTACCTGTGACATATACGGTCGGATATCTGCTGTACATGGAGCTGATCAGGCGACGACCAATCTCTTTACCCGCCTGTTTTTTTATATTCCTGCAGCACGTACGGTGAAGGCAGGTGATACCTGGACGAGTGAGTTTACCTTGAATACCCCGATACCTGAAAAACACATGAACATGATCACAGTACAGGAGATAAAAGGCGATACTGTTGTGATGGGACTGAATACAGTAGTCTCCGTTCTGACGAATGTGAGCGAAAGTGTGTCTGCCCAAGGGATGCTGAAAGGGACCATTTCTGCCAGCCTGTCTACCGGGTTACTGTATCATTGTTCGCTGAAAGGTTCGGTAATGAAAAGGGATAATCCTGACGAAAAAAGTGAGCATACTTTTATTATACAGCGGCAATAGCCTGATCTGTTTAGTGACTCAGGTTTTTTCGTAATAACACTTCCTGCAGCGGGGTTCATAGCTGTCTTTCTCGCCCAGCAATATCCGGGATGCATCGGGTGCTTTGCGGTAGGAGTAATTGGCGATGTTGCCACAGCGAACGCAAATGGCGTGCAGCTTGGTAATGAAGTCTGCTTTAGCCAGCAGGTTCGGCATCTGGCCGAATGGTTTGCCGAGGTAATCCATATCGAGCCCCGCGATGATCACGCGTACGCCTTTTAACGCTAATTGATCACATACATCCGGCAGCTGATCATCGAAGAATTGTGCTTCATCGATACCTACTACATCTACACCACTGGCCAGTAACAGGATTGTTTGGGAATTGTCTATAGGGGTGGAAGTAATGCTTGTTGAATCGTGCGATACGATATCCTGTTCATGGTATCGCACATCTATTTTGGGTTTAAAGATCTCTACATTCAGATTGGCGATGCGGGCACGCTTCAGACGCCGGATCAATTCCTCTGTTTTACCGGAAAACATAGAGCCGCAGATCACTTCTATAAAGCCGCGCCGTTCGCCTGATATATTTGGTTCTATGAACATGTTAACGGAAATAGGTATAATAATTGTTAACTTTATAGTCAATATCTAACCCATAAAGTACCCACCCAATCTACTATGGAGCGATTAAAACAATTAATCGGCAAATTAAACGAACAATTCGAACAAAATGCCGATAATAAACAACTATTAGTGACCACTCAACTCATTGAGGCGGAGCTAATGCGGTTGTCCGCAGCTTCACGAGTGGCGCAGGGATCTTCCAAGGTAGCGGTTGTAATGCCGGCTGCGCGTACAGTGTACAATACGGTGACGGTGGAAGCGCCTGTACTGGAAGAAAAAGCCACTGAAGAGATGGCCTTACCTGTTGAAAAACAGGAAGAAAAACCAGCTAAAAATGGTAATGGCCATCATGCGCCTGTTGCTGCCACACAAAATGGCTATCAATACAACCCGCTTACTGAAATACCGACGCTGGCGCATCAATCTTCGGCCAAAGAGCTCAATGAAATGATGGCAACGGCCCAGGATTCTCTTAATGATAAGTTAAAAGAAGAGCGGGTAGAGGTAGGCCACCGGCTCAATGATTCGCCTGTACGCGACCTCAAAAAGGCCATTGGTATCAATGATCGTTTTGTGTTCATCAACGAACTATTCCGTGGGGATGAAGTGATGTATGAGCGCAGTATTAAAACCATCAATGGCTTCCGTATCTATCCCGAAGCGCAGTACTGGATAGAAAGGGAGTTGAAGATAAAGCTGGCCTGGGACGATTCGAAAGAGACCACCCGCCACTTTTATCAGTTGGTTAAAAGACGGTTCTCCTGAATAAATTGTAATACGGCCTTTGAAGCGCCTGTTTTAGCATGAACATATTGGCCTGCCTGTTGGCAGGCTTTTTTGTAGGCAGCCTTGTCGGATAACAGATCATCCAGTGTTTTTTCCAACTCCAGGGCTGTATTGACAGGGAAGGCGCCGCCTTGCTCTACCAGTTCTGTGGCTTCAACATACTTCTCATATACAGGTCCAAACACCACGGGCTTGTGGTATACGGCTGCTTCCAGCACATTGTGTACGCCATCACTGCCAAAGCCACCACCGATGTACGTAATGGTGGCATATTTGTACAGACGCGATAGTATGCCGATGTTGTCGATGATGAGTGTGTTGGTGTTTTTTTGTTCACGGCTTACGGTGCCTGGAACACGTTTTTGCAGTATGGAATAGCGGATCGTATGCTTAAATAGTTTTTCGATCTCTACGAGATGAGCTTCTGTGATCTCATGGGGAGCGATGATGAACCGCATTTCAGGATGGGTATTGGCATAGTGGTCCAGCTCTTCTTCATCATCGGGCCAGGTGCTGCCTGCCACAACGGTAGGATGATCTCCGCAAAATGCTTCAATGGCTGGTATAGGTGTGAACTTTTCTACAATGGCTGCCACCCTGTCGAAGCGTGTGTCACCATTCACGGTTACATTTTTGGTAAAGCCGATGCCGGCCAGCAGTTCCTGTGAAGCGGGTGTTTGTACAAACAGGTGGGTGAAGCTTTCCAGGATGTATTGGTGGAGGCGGCCATACCATTTGAAAAAGGGTTGGTCGGGGCGAAAGATACCAGATACAAGCAGGGTAGGGATGCTGCGTTTTTTGAGTGTGGTGAGGTAATGGTACCAGTACTCGTATTTTATCCAGATCACCAGGTCTGGCTGTACAATGTCCAGGAAGCGGCGGGCGTTGGCCTTTGAATCCATGGGCAGGTAAAAGATGTAATCGGCTCCTTCATAATTCTTGCGTATCTCGTAGCCGGAGGGGGAGAAGAAGGTTAATAATATCTTAACTGCCGGATGTTCTTCCCGCAAAGCTTCCAATACGGGCCTGCCTTGCTCAAATTCCCCGAGGGAGGCGCAGTGCATCCAGATGATCTTCGAGTCATGGGTTATGCGGCTTCCGATGGCGGCTTTCAGCTTCTCAAATAGTCCTTTCCTTCCTTCCAGCCATAGTTTGGCTTTGGGGTTAAAACGAGCGGCCAGGCGTACCCCCAGCAGGTAGAGCCGGCAAAAAATGGTGTAAAAAAACAGGTGCACGGGTTATTCGAATTATTCGCAAAAGTCGGGAAGTTATTGGTATATTGCACTATAAGTGTTGGGTTTATGCTCCAAAGTAACTTTTTTGAAATTTACTTTTTGACCAAAGCCGCCATGGTAGCGGATTTGCCAGCTGGCAAAAACACATTTCCGCGTCCCACCTGCATTTGAGCCTTGTTGTCTTACTATTCCCTTACTATTCTCTTACTATTGCCTTACTATTGTCTTGCTTTTACCATACAGTATCTATAGGGATGCTATTAGGTTGCTATGGGGGAGACAGCGTGGAGGCAGGGGTGTAGTATTCCCAAATATGGAATAAAGGTCTTGAACTGGGAAGGGCAGGTGCCGGATAGCCTTGGATAGCTGCCTTATGATCGGATAATTATTAATTAAATATGAAGCCTTGTTGCCTGCTGAGGTACCATGGAGGAGGGGTATGATCTTTAACCGGTGGGGAATGGGTATATTACGCAATAATTTAAGCTAAAGCTTGCGTAAGGATACGCTAATACATAGGATTATTCCTGATTTGCCTGCATTACTTACTATCCCCCCATTGCATAAACCAAGTTTTTGTGGTAGGTTTGTGCCCGTTTCAAAAGAAAACGTTGAGTATGCGGCCGATACAAATGGTGGATTTAAAGCAGCAGTATGCAAAGATCAAGAAAGAAGTAGATGCAGGTATTCATGAAGTGATCGATGCTGCGGCGTTCATAAATGGAAAAGCAGTTACGGATTTTACGGCCGCCTTAACGAAGTACCTGGGGGCAAAACACGTAATCCCCTGCGCTAATGGTACAGATGCCCTGCAGATAGCAATGATGGCATTGAATTTGCAACCGGGCGACGAAGTTATCACACCGTCCTTTACCTACATTGCAACGGTAGAGGTGGTAGCCCTCCTGAAGCTGAAACCAGTCTTCGTGGAGGTTGATCCCAAAACTTTCTGCATCGATCCTGCTGCTATAGAGAAAGCCATTACATCAAAAACCAAAGCGATTGTTCCGGTACACCTGTACGGACAGGCAGCCGATATGGAAGCTATCATGGATATAGCCAACCGCCACGGGTTGTATGTTATCGAGGACACTGCACAGGCTATTGGTTGTAACATTAAGCTGAAGAATGGCACCGTGAAGAAAGCCGGTACTATCGGCACCATCGGAGCTACTTCGTTCTTCCCATCCAAGAACCTGGGATGTTATGGAGACGGCGGTGCGATATTCACCAATGATGATGAGCTGGCCAGCCAAATGAAAAAGATTGCCAACCACGGACAAAGCAAGCGTTACTATCATGATGTGGTTGGTTGCAACAGTCGCCTCGATTCTTTACAGGCTGCTGTGCTAAATGTGAAATTGCCACACCTGGATCAATATATTGCTGCACGCCAGGCAGCGGCTGATTTTTATGATAAGGCTTTTGCCAGTCATCCAAAGATCACTACGCCAGCCCGGGCATCGTATAGCGACCACGTGTTTCACCAATATACCCTCCTGCTTGAAGGCGTTGATCGTGATGGTTTGAATCAGTATCTGGCCGACAAGGGTATCCCTTCCATGATCTATTATCCTGTACCCGCCCATCGTCAACAAATGTTTGCAGCTTTCGGCGGTTCATCCTTTATCCTCGAAACCACCGACTGGCTTACGGAAAGAGTGATCTCGTTGCCTATGCACACTGAGCTCGACGAGGAACAACTGCTTTTCATTACCAGCAACGTATTGGAGTTTATTAACAAACATTCATAAAACCTTAGCCTGATGACAAAGGCTTAGTGAACCCTAACACAAAAAACGTTTCAATATGAAAATTGCTGTTGTTGGAACCGGTTACGTAGGATTGGTGACCGGGACCTGTTTCGCTGAGACAGGAAATGATGTTACATGCGTGGACATCGACAAATCGAAAGTGGATAAGCTGACGAACGGGCAGATCACCATTTACGAACCAGGTCTGGAAAAGCTTTTCCTCCGCAACCTGAAAGAGGAACGTCTTCGTTTCACTACCAGCCTTGAAGATGGTATCAAAGATGCCGCTATTATCTTCCTGGCGCTGCCTACACCTCCCGGTGAAGATGGCTCTGCTGATCTGAAATACATATTGGGCGTTGCCGATCACCTCGGTAAGATCCTGAAAGATTATAAAGTAATCGTAGATAAAAGTACGGTGCCTGTAGGTACTGCTGAAAAGGTACATGCGGCTATTGCCAAGAACTACAAAGGTGAGTTCGACGTAGTGTCTAACCCCGAGTTCTTGCGCGAAGGGGTGGCTGTAGACGACTTCATGAAGCCTGACCGTGTTGTGATCGGTGCTTCTTCCGACAGGGCCAGGAAAGTGATGGGTGACCTGTATGCTCCGTTCGTTCGTTCCGGTAACCCTGTTATCAATATGGACGTTCGCTCTGCAGAGCTTACTAAATATGCTGCGAACTCTTTCCTCGCTACCAAGATCTCTTTCATGAACGAGATCGCTCAGCTGTGCGAACGCCTTGGCGCCGATGTTGACATGGTGCGTCGTGGTGTAGGTAGTGATGATCGTATCGGTAAGCGCTTCCTGTTTCCCGGTATCGGCTACGGCGGAAGCTGCTTCCCTAAAGACGTTCAGGCATTGGTGAAATCATCCAATGAAGTGAATTACGATTTCCAGATATTGAATGCGGTGATGGATGTGAATGAGAAGCAAAAGCTTCACCTCATGCCCAAGATCAGCAAGTATTTCAACAACAACCTGAAGGGTAAGAAATTCGCTATGTGGGGTCTGGCCTTCAAACCTAATACCGATGACATCCGTGAAGCTCCGGCTTTATATATGATCGATGAGCTGACTGCTGCAGGCGCCACACTGAGTGTGTTTGATCCTGAAGCGATGGCTAATGTGAAGGGTGTTATCGGCGACAAGGTAGAGTATGCTGAAAACCAGTATGACTGTCTGGAAGGTGCCGATGCGCTGATCATTGCTACTGAGTGGAATGAGTTTCGCACGCCCAACTTCCTGAAAATGGTAACGGCGCTGAAGAACAAAGTGATCTTCGATGGTCGTAACCTGTTTGAAGGCAGTGCTGTAAAAGAGTTAGGTTTCTATTATGAAAGTGTGGGAAGGGCAACTGCCGTTCCAGGTAAATAAGCTGTATTCATTCCCTTACCCCCACAAACAACACACAACATGGCAAAAAAGAGAGTTCTGATAACCGGTGCTGCCGGATTCCTGGGTTCGCATTTGTGCGACCGTTTTATCAAGGAAGGTTTTCATGTAGTAGGCATGGACAACCTCATCACCGGTGATCTCAAGAATATCGAGCATTTGTTCAAACTGGAGCAGTTTGAGTTCTATAATCACGACGTTTCTACTTTCATTCACGTGCCGGGCCACCTGGATTATATCCTGCACTTTGCTTCTCCGGCCAGTCCGATCGACTACCTGAAGATACCTATCCAGACTTTGAAGGTAGGTTCATTGGGTACACACAACTGTCTTGGTTTGGCAAGGGCTAAGGGCGCCCGGATCCTGGTAGCTTCTACTTCTGAGATCTATGGTGACCCGATGGTACACCCGCAGAATGAAGAATACTGGGGTAATGTAAACCCTGTAGGTCCCCGTGGTGTGTATGACGAAGCCAAGCGCTTCCAGGAAGCAATGACGATGGCTTATCATACTTTCCATGGTCTTGAAACCCGCATCATCCGCATCTTCAATACGTATGGTCCGCGTATGCGCCTCAACGACGGTCGTGCGTTACCTGCTTTCATCGGCCAGGCTTTGCGTGGTGAAGACCTGACTGTTTTTGGCGATGGTTCTCAAACAAGAAGTTTCTGCTATGTAGATGACCTGGTGGAAGGTATTTATCGCTTGTTGATGAGTGATTATCATATGCCGGTAAATATTGGTAACCCCGATGAAATTTCCCTGAAAGAGTTTGCAGAAGAGATCATTGCGCTTACCGGCACCAAGCAGGAGATCGTATACAAGCCTTTGCCTGTAGATGATCCCAAGCAACGGAGACCTGATATTACCCGTGCTAAAGAACTGCTGGGCTGGTCACCGAAAGTAAACCGTAAAGAAGGTTTGAAAATCACTTACGAGTATTTCAAAGCTTTGAAACCGGAAGAATGGTTCAAGCAGCCGAAAGAATTTGTGAGCAGATAAAACTTATATCCCGTCTGGCTGCTATCAGCAGCCAGACGGGTTTCATTAATCCCTGGACCCGGATAACTACAATATCTTGTTAAACCTGACCTGTTTTTGCTTAAACTTGTCAGGTTTATAAATTCAATACCATAATGTACCAGGAATTAGTTGATCAGCAAGCCAAATTAGCTGTAATAGGTTTGGGCTATGTAGGCCTGCCTATAGCATTAGAATTTGCCCGTAAAATACCAGTCATCGGATTTGATATCAATGCCAAACGTATCGAAATGATGCAAAACGGTATTGACCCCAGTAAGGAAGTAACGGCTGAAGAATTCAAGGGCACCAACATTGTTTTTACCGATCAGCTGGATGTACTGAAGCAGGCCAATTTCTACATTGTTGCTGTGCCTACACCGGTTGATAAATACAATGTGCCCGATCTGAAACCTTTGCTGAGTGCTTCTGAAACGGTGGGTAAAGTGCTGAAGAAGGGTGATTACGTGATCTATGAATCGACTACCTATCCCGGATGTACGGAAGAGGATTGTTTACCGGTATTGGAAAAGTTTTCGGGTCTCAGGATGGGGGTTGATTTCAAGCTGGGTTATTCACCCGAGCGTATCAACCCGGGCGATAAGAAGCATACGCTGCGTACGGTGATCAAAGTTGTATCTGGCAGCGATGCGGAAGCGCTGGATGAAGTGGCGAAGGTTTATGAGCTGGTGGTGGATGCCGGTGTACACCGCGCTTCTTCTATCAAGGTGGCGGAGGCCTCCAAGATCGTAGAGAACACGCAGCGCGACCTGAATATTGCTTTGATGAATGAGTTGTCGCTGATCTTTGACCGCATGGGGGTTAATACATATGATGTAATTGAAGCGGCCGGCACCAAATGGAATTTCCTGCGGTTTCAGCCGGGCCTCGTAGGTGGGCACTGTATAGGAGTAGATCCTTACTATCTTACTTACAAAGCGGCTTCACTGGGTTATGAATCGAAAGTGATCACCGCCAGCCGTTATATCAACGATGATATGGCCAAGTACGTGGCACGCAAGATCATTACGCATGTATTGCGCAACTCCAACGATCCTAAGGTGCTCGTGAAAGGGGTTACGTTTAAAGAGAATGTAAGTGATATCCGTAATTCAAAGATCGTGGATACGGTAAAAGAATTACTGGCTTTCAATATACAGGTGGATGTGGAAGATCCTTATGCAGAGAATGAAGAAGTGCATGAAGAATATGGATTGCACCTGGTAAAGCAACCCGCTACGGATTATGATGCGGTGATTGTGACGGTGCCGCATAGGCCTTATACTACGATGAGCGATGCCGATTTTGTGGCTATTACCCGTGAGCATGCGTTGATCGCAGACCTGAAAGGAATTTATAAGCATACTATCACCAGCAGAAAATACTGGAGTTTATAATGGCTAACTATACTAAAACCTTAATGATCACAGGCGGGGCCGGTTTCATCGGTTCTCATGTGGTACGGTTATTTGTAAACAAATACCCTGATTACCGTATTGTCAACCTGGATGCCCTGACTTATGCAGGCAACCTGGAAAACCTGGAAGATGTAAAGGATAAACCTAATTACATTTTCGAGAAGGGTGATATTACGGACGAAACAAGGATTACTGAATTGTTTGAACAATACCGGTTCGATGGCATCATTCACCTTGCGGCTGAAAGCCATGTGGACCGTTCTATCAGCAACCCGCTGGCTTTTGTACGTACCAACGTGCTGGGCACGGTAACGTTGTTGAATATAGCTCGTCAGTTCTGGGGAACTGATAAGCAGGGCAAACTGTTTTATCATGTTTCTACCGATGAGGTATATGGCTCTCTGGGGGAAACGGGTTTCTTTACGGAGGAAACACCCTACGATCCCCGTTCTCCTTATTCAGCTTCCAAAGCTTCTTCGGACCATTTTGTAAATGCCTACTATCATACTTACGGGCTGCCGGTGATCATGAGCAACTGTTCCAACAACTATGGCTCACACCACTTTCCCGAGAAGCTGATACCGCTTATGATCAACAACATCAAGAACAGCAAGCCGCTGCCGGTATATGGTAAGGGTGAGAATGTGCGCGACTGGTTGTTTGTTGAAGATCATGCCCGTGCTATCGACACCATTTTCCATAAGGGTAAAGTGGGAGAGAAGTACAATATCGGTGGTTTCAACGAATGGAAGAATATCGATATCGTCAACTTGCTGTGCAGCATCATGGATAAGAAACTGGGGCGTGCAGCCGGCGATTCGGCTAAACTGATCACGTATGTGACTGACAGGCCCGGCCATGATATGCGCTATGCGATCGATGCCACCAGGTTGAATGAAGAACTGGGCTGGAAACCTTCTCTGCAGTTTGAAGAGGGACTGGAAAAAACAGTGGACTGGTACCTGCAGCATGAAGAGTGGATCAATCATGTTACTTCCGGCGACTACCAACATTACTACGACGATCTATACGCAAAGCGATAAACCGAAGGTCAGAAAAGTCTGAAAGTCCGAAAGAAAAACGTAAATAAGCAAGCAGTCTTCCGGACTTCCCGACTTGCGGACTTCCGGACCTGCATTAAAATATTATTATGCCTTTTATTGAAACTGGATTACCCGGCTTACTGGTTTTTGAACCGATCGTATTTGAAGATAGCAGAGGATATTTTTACGAGGCGTATAATGCAAATACTTATACCCAACAGGGAATAACTACTCAATTTGTACAGGACAATCAATCCCGTTCTTCCTATGGTGTGATCAGGGGCCTGCATTATCAATTGCAGCCTCATGCGCAGACCAAGCTGGTGCGCGTGTTGCATGGCACCATCCTGGATGTAGCTGTCGATATCCGCAAGGATTCGCCTACTTATGGTAAAGTGTTCTCCGTGGAATTATCGGCCGACAATAAAAAGCAATTGTACATACCTGCCGGTTTTGCGCATGGTTTTTCAGTGTTGAGTGAAAAGGCGGAAGTGCTGTACAAATGCGATGCTTTCTACAGCAAGGAGAGTGAAGGTGGTATTCTGTACAATGATCCTTCTTTGAATATCGACTGGAAGATTGCTCCTGACAAAGCGATCGTGAGCGACAAGGATATCAAGTTGCCAACGCTGGCCGACTGCAAGAATAATTTCGTTTTCGTAGGTTAATTATACATCATGGCAAAACCTAAAATACTGGTTACGGGTGGTAAAGGACAGGTAGGCATGTCACTTCAGCTATTGTCTGCTTCTTACCCTGCTTTTGATTTCATTTTTGTGGACAAGGAAGAATTGTCCATAGACCGGTTTGAACTGGTGAGTCAGTATTTCGATGTAGTGAAACCTGCTTATTGTATTAATGCGGCCGCTTATACGGCTGTAGATAAAGCAGAGAGTGACAAGGAAGTTGCTTTTCTGGTGAATGGTGATGCGGTGGGTGTGCTGGCCTCTGCCTGCAAGAAGTACGGCACCAAATTCATCCACATCTCTACCGATTATGTTTTTGACGGCACTTCGCCGGAACCTTATAAAGAAGATACGCCTACCAATCCCGTCAATGTTTATGGTGTTTCCAAATTGCGGGGTGAGGCGTTGTGTTTGTACTATAACCCCGACGCGGTGATCATTCGTACTGCCTGGGTGTACTGCGAGTATGGGAACAATTTTGTAAAGACCATGCTGCGCCTGATGAAGGATCGTCCGGAGCTGAATGTAGTGAGTGACCAGGTAGGGGCGCCTACGTATGCGGTTGATCTGGCGCAGGCGATGCTGGAGATAATCAGTCGGGAGTCATCAGCCGGCTGGGTTCCGGGGATTTATCATTATAGTAATCAGGGGCGCATCAGCTGGTACGACTTTGCGGTGGCTATTAAGGAACTTTCCGGCAGCAGCTGCGCTGTAAACCCTATTCCTACTGCCCGGTACCCCACACCTGCCAAAAGGCCTTCGTTTTCTTTACTGGATACGCATAAAATTCGAGCTACTTACGGGTTGACCATTCCTGCCTGGAAGGATAGCCTGCAACGCTGCCTGCAACGTTTATAACATGAACAGACATTGCGATATTATCTGCTTTACCTTATCAAGATGGGACTCTGCCATTTCTTCTCCGGCATTGGCGCTGGCTATTGAATTTGCCAAAAACAACCGGGTATTTTATGTGGAGCATCCTTTTTCCTGGAAAGACTATTCAGGTATGCGCAATGCGCAACAGATTCAAACGCGCAAGCGGGCTTTGCTGACAGGAAAGGATATTTACAGCAATCCTCCTTCGCTGCCTTCCAACATTACTGTAGTAACGCCTCAGCTTACTATACCTGTGAACTTTCTGCCGCCAGGGGCTTTGTACAATCGCTTATCGAAGATCAATGACAGGCTGGTGCTGAAAGTGATCCGCCAGCTGATCAAGGATTACCAGGTGAAGGATTTTATCTACCTCAATTTCTTCGATCCTTATTTCGTACGTGAGTTGCCTGCCGATATAAAGCCTATCTATACTGTTTACCAGTCGATGGACGATATTTCACAGGTGGATTATTCCAACCGTCATGGCACACGGCTGGAAGAGGAGATCATTCGCAACTTCGATTTTACACTGTGTACTTCCAAGGAATTGACGCGGCTGAAGTCGCCTTTTTCTCCCAATACATATTTCCATCCCAATGCAGCAGATATAGATGTTTTTCAAAAAGCGGCTACTGTGACGCTGCCTAAGCCGGAAGCGCTGCAAAATATTACGAAGCCTATTATTGGCTACACAGGTAGTATTGAATACCGTTCAGACTTCGAGCTGCTGAAAAAGATAGCGGAGTATCATAAAGACAAAATATTATTCCTCGTTGGCCCCGTGCAGGGCGAAGAGCATAAGGACGTAGGACTCGATAAAATGCCCAACGTGGTATTTGCCGGCCCACGCAAGATCACCGAACTGCCCAATTACCTGCAGTATTTCGACTGTGTGATCATTCCTTTCAAGAAGAACACGCTCACCAAAAGTATTTACCCGCTCAAGATCAACGAATACCTGGCCGCCGGCAAACCGGTAATTGCCACCCATTTTTCGGAAGATATCTATACTTTCCGGGACGTGGCTTATGTGGTAGACAGTCATGAAGAGTTCCTGCAAACCATCGATAAAGCGATTGCGGAGAATAACGAAGCCCGTAAGCAAGCCCGCATGAACGTGGCTGCCTCCAACACCTGGACTGCGCGGGTGGAGCAGTTTTGGCAGATATTGGAGAAGGGGAAGAAGTAGTTGATAAGTTGATAGGTTGAAAAGGGATGGCAGTCGGTGATAGTTGAAAGCTGGCAAAGTAATGAAGCGACTTCTCATATTTTTTATAGTCTTTTGTTGTATTTGTTCTGCGGTGGCGCAAGAGCGGGACAGTGTGCTGTCCTTTAAGGTAGGTGGTGATGTGATGGTGACCATAGACTATCCAGCTGTTATGTACAAGCATCGGAAGACAACACTCGTTTTCTTTGCCCTCCCCAATGGTAATACTACTGCTCAAACAAGGGGTAAAAAGCTGGAAGCCGGCGACGACTGGCATTATGATATTCAGCATATAGGGGCGCAAACGAGGTTTGTACGCAATACCTGGAAGCGCCAAAACGTAATAGTAGTCTACCTTGAAAATACTTACAAAAGCTGGCCACAATGGAAAACACAACATCCCAATTACCGTGAACTTGTACAGCATATTACTGACACAGTAATAAGTCTGGCTCCCACATCATTCAACGTTTACTTTAACGGACATAGTGGGGGAGGAAGATTTCTGTTCAGTTATCTCGACGGCGTAGATACCATTCCTGCTTTTGTGCAGCGTATCAGTTTCCTGGACAGCAATTATGGCTACGATTCTTCGTATACGCAAAAGCTGATCACGTGGTTGAAGAGTAATAAGACTACCTGCCTGAATGTATTTGCTTACAACGACAGTGTTGCAGTATATAATGGGAAGCCCCTGGTATCGGCAACCGGTGGTACCTGGTATCGCAGCCGGCTTATGCTTCAGCACTTATCGTCGGCCTTTTCTTTTAAACAGGTACGAAACGATAGTCTCATCGTATATAAAAGTAATGATGCACGCATTCAATTCTTCCTTAAGACCAATCCCGACCGGAAGATATTTCATACCCAACAGGTAGAACTGAATGGATTTATCCATTCACTCTTTTGTGGTACACGTTATGATTCGCGCCGGTATCAATACTACACAAAGAGGGCCTACTCAAAGTACATTGAATAGGCCCTGTGCCGTAATTCCGTTTGCCTCCCTGGCGGAGAAAAACCTGATCCCTGATGATTGGATTATTTTATAGCAGTGATGGCTGTGCCTCCATGCTTGCTGTCTGTTTTCACTATACCAAAGCCGGGCGCAAACCACTCTGTTCCTTCTATATTGACAGGTATACCAATGCCCATCGTTTTGATAGTGATCTTGCTTTTATAGGTGATCTTGAAACAATCCCACGTACCGGCAGTTGTTGTGACCTGTTCTTTGCCTTCTACTTTGCGATTGCTGACGATCATATTGATCGACTGCTTCATACCTTTATTATCTATCTGAAGGTCCATGGTCGCATCTTTCAGTTGATCTCCCACCTGCATGGACGCAGGGTATTCCATGTAAATGTTTTCTGCTTTTGCATCGGTAGTGCCAAATTGTTCCTGCTGGGCAGCCGGTAATGTCATTTTCATATCCACCATCATCACGCCGCCTTTACACTGTATGGTGCCTTTGGCTTTGGAGATGGATTTGCCTTTCTTATCGAACATTTCAGAGTTGAGCTGGCCCGTAACGGTGCCGCCACCATTGGTTACTTCGGATACGTTGTATACCTGCTTGCCATTGGCGTCGCCCTTCTTATTATAGATGGTCATTTCAATGGTCTTGTTGTTTTGCAGGTAGTAAAAGCCTTTACAATCCTGGGCCATGCCTGATGTGACGAGCAGGCATGCCAATAGTGTAAGCAACCAGTTGTTTTTCATGTAGCTGTTTTTACGGGTGTTTTGCTACAGCAAAGTAACAGCGTATAGAAAAGTAAGACAATACCCTCTTTGTGGTAGGTGTGCTTTAACCAGTAGTGGGGAGAAATAACGGTGTCAATGGTACTGCTACCAGGTTCGTTAAATTCGTGGGATTCGTGTTATTTCTTTACTGCCGCAGAGTCTTTGGGATTGCCGGGCTTGCCGGGGCCGCGCCAGCCGCTTGTCATGCGGTTTACGATCTCCTTGACAACGGTATCGAACTTCAACACCTGCTCGGGCTTGCAAAGGGCGCGTACCTGCTGGAAGTGTTGAAACGTAACGAGATCTAATTGTTTTTGCAAGGCGCCAATTTCATCGGCCCTGGTCTGTAAGATGGTGTCTTGTATAGCAGGTTCTTTTAGCAGATCGAAGAATCGCTTTTTGGTATTGCGGATAGAGTCCATGAGGATCTTCTGCCGGCCAAGCATGGTATCTCTTAATTTCCAATAGACGGTTTCCTGCTCTTTGTCGAGCTTCAGTTCATTGACCATGAATTGTCCCATGCGCCTTTGCCTGTCGGCGCCGCTTTCGTTGTTGCGGGGCTGTTCAGCCGGCTTCATGGACCAGTAAATAGACAAAGTAATGATGTTGGTTACCAATAAGATCGCTACTAACAACAGTAACCACTTTTGTCTTGGGAATTTCGTCATGGTGCTACAGGGGTTTCATCGTATACAGGGTACGTGCCCATCGAGTAGTCGGATGCTAATAATTGTTGTTGTTGTTTGCTTTCGTTGGTAACTACTTTTTCCTGCTCCCACATCTTCATGATGGTAGTAGCATTCAGGACAAGGATAATGGCTGCCAGACTGAGGGCTAATGCCGGTTTGGCGAGCAGGCGTACGATAGGGCCGCCTGTGTTTTCCAATTCCCGTTCCATCCTGCCCCGGAGACGGGTGTAGAAGAACGCCGGGGCCTTGGCCCTTTGGATACCCTCCAGGCTGGAGAGCACCTCGTCGATCTCGTATGGATTGTTCGGCTTGGTTGACATGGTCTTGTAATTTATGTAAAAACTACTGTATTTATTTGACGTTTTCAGATTAGGAAACCTGCGAATATCACCCCCCCTGTTGCAAATGTTTTTCCAGTATTTTCCGCAGATTCTGCCGGGCCCGGAAAAGGAGGGATTCCACTGCCGATACCGAGAGCCCCATCACATCTGCAATCTCTTGATAACTAAGCTCTTCTGTTTTATGGAGGGTAAATGCCGTTTTTTGGTTTTCGGGCAGCTGGTCTATCGCTTTGAAGAGCAGGGCGGCCTGCTGCTTCCTGTCCAGTGCTGCGCCCGGGTGGTGGAAATCCACCGGATCGTGCAAAAGTTCATTATCGGCGCCAAACAGACTGGTAAGGAAGGCGAACCGCTTTTTCCGTTTCTTACTCCGGATATGGTCCAGGGCTTTCGTAGTGGTAATACGATAGATCCAGGTGGACAGGCGGGCATCTCCTTTAAACTGGTCGATCGATTTATATACCTGGATAAAAACCTCCTGCGCCACATCTTCCGCATCCGATTCGTTCTGTACCACACCAAGGGCGGTATTAAACACCATATCCTGGTAACTCTCTACCAATGTTTTGAAAGCCAGCTCATCACCCTGCCGGAGAAGTAGTATTAATTCCTGTTCGTTCAAGAAGTCACCCGATTAGAGTTTGGCGCTACAACTTACGAAATCCTTCATAATTAAAATCATCCTTAACATATAAAACTGACCGCCAGTACTTCATTGACAACGTTTTAGGCGCTTTTACGGCATTTTACCCCGAAATAAACGATAGTTTTGTACAAACCTGTATGCATGAAGGGCAAAAAATGGCGTTCCCGGAAGCCTGTGAAAATAGCACTCTACAGCATTTATCTTTTCGTGATCGTATTTATTGCCCTTGAAATCATACTGCGTATTTACAATCCTTTTCATTTAAGGCTGAAGGGCGATAAGATCATACTCCCGGTCAATCAACATCAAACCATCACCAATTCGATCAATCCCAAGCTGGATTCAGTGATTGTCAATACCAGGAACGGACTGGGATTCCGCGGGCCTGAATGGCCGAAGGACGGAAAAAAACACCTGAGCATTATTACAGTAGGTGGTAGTACAACGGAATGTCATTTCCTCAACGATCAATTTACCTGGCCTTATCTGCTGGGGCAAAAGCTGGGCGACTCGCTGAACAATGTATGGCTCAACAATGCGGGGATGGATGGTCACTCCACGTATGGACATCTCATCATGCTCAACGATCATGTTAAGAAGCTGCATCCATCGGTAGTATTGTTTCTGACAGGCATCAACGATGTGGAAACAGCCAGCCCCTCGTTTCATGACAACTTAAGCACAAGGGGTGCATGGTCTGACTTTAAACATTACATTTTTGAAAACAGCGAGGTGCTGAATCTTTTATTGAACCTGTCGCGGGGCTGGCGTGCTCAAAAGTTTAACAATACCACGCATGATATGGTGGTGTTGAATAATGATACATTATTGCGGCTTCCTGATTCAGTGATCAACAAAAGGGTAGCTGATCAACAAACATATCTTACTGCTTACAGAAGCAGGTTGCTGCAGCTGGCCGATACCTGCATTGCCAACCACATATTGCCTGTGTTTGTGACCCAGCCCAATCAATTTGGTGCAGGCAAAGATCCTTTGACGGGTGCCGATCTTGAATTGTTTGAAGTAGAACCGGGATTGAATGGTAAACTGATATGGCGCATGCTGGAAGAATACAATGAGGTGGTGCGCAACCTCGGGCGTGAAAAGCAGGTACTGGTGATTGACCTTGCGCGCCTGTTGCCCAAGAGCAGTGTTTATTTTTATGACGCTTCACATTTCACCAATGCCGGTGCTGAAAAGGTAGCTTCCTTGCTTGCTGCTGATTTGTTGCCTGTATTGGAGAAACAGTTTCCGGAATATGTGAAGGCAGGAAGTAAGAAGTAAGAGGTAAGAAGTAAGAGGTAAGAAGGCTGCTCCCTGTGTGGAAGCAGCCTGTTATGAACCGTCCCTGATTAAAATTTGAACTCGTATAACCGGCCGGAAGAAGTCCAGCCATAAATAGCTTTCGCTCCATTGACGGTAAGTACGGCCACATGTAGAATGGAAGGTGAGCCGGCTTGCCTGATCACTGCTCTCCACGTACCACCGTTGCCATCGGGCAAATATTCCCACACGTTTTTATCTGTTACGAAATAAGCTTTACTGCCAATGGTAAAAGAAGGATTGGTGAGTGATTGAACATCTTCCGGAATATCGGTCACCCTGGTGATGCCGCCAGCTTCCGTGTACTTATATATCGCTGTGCGTTGTTGCAACATGGCCGGTAATGCCCTGCCCATAAACACTTCATTGCCCAATACAACTGCACTGCCGGTATTCAATTCACTGAATGGTGCATTGCCTGCGGCGAGTGTCCAACTGCC
This sequence comes from Niastella sp., assembly GCA_017744515.1. Classification (GTDB taxonomy): domain Bacteria; phylum Bacteroidota; class Bacteroidia; order Chitinophagales; family Chitinophagaceae; genus Paraflavitalea. The sequence continues at coordinate 23,484 of JAGIBF010000048.1, read as the reverse complement.
GAGGTTGTTATTGGCAGCGGGATTGAATTGGTAGAGGTTTTTATTGTCGCTGCCATAACCTACAAATATTTTATTGTTCAGGGTGAATGTTACAGTACCTGCTACCTCATGTGGGTAATCGGTAAGCCGGGTAGCGGTATTGGTTTCAGGATGGAATTCATACCATTGTTTGCGGCCTGCATTGGCAAAGCCAGTGCCCATAAATACGCGGTCATTGTGAACGATGGCTGCTACACGTATTACTTTGGCTGGCACCATCTCCTGCGGCACAGGATTTTGTACCTGCCATCCTTCGGCTGGTTGTGCGGGATCGTATATGGCGTATAGCGATTCGCTTTCACCGGCTACAATGTTGTTGAATCCCCAGTATATTTTGTTCTTGTAAACAAACGATGTCCCAAAAGGGAAAGCGTTGCCGCCGTTGCCAAACAATACTACGTTTTTGGATTCCCAACGTGCATAGGGCCCTGATGCTTCTACTGTAAAGACGTCGGTTGTTTCCAGTACATCAGCATCGGAGTTGACGACAATCTTATGTGCAGTGAGTGAAGTATTGACGGGGATCGTAAACACGATCTGCGTGGCGCTGCGTAGCGATACCTGGGCTTCCACGCCATTGAGCTTTACGGTTATATTGTTGCCAAACTTCTTTCCGGTGATGGTCACTGTGGTGCCCAAAGGACCTTGTTTGGGCGCAAAGTCAGTGATGGCTGTCACTTCGGGAACTACAATGAAATCTGTAGCTGAGGTGTCTGATTTGTTGCCCACTTTCACAATGATCTTTCCTGTAACAGCAGTTGCCGGTACTTTGGCTTTGATCTCAGTAGCGTTGGCGGCTGTCAGCTCTGCCTCGATGGCTGCCCCTGCAAACGTTACCCTGTTTTGTAAGATACCTGCACCAAAGTTCTTTCCCTGGATGGTGATGATGGTGCCGGGCGTTCCGCGGGCAGGCGTAATGGAAGTGATCTCCGGGCTGGTGTTGCCGGGCGGATTGTTGTTGTCACCGCGTGGCTTGTCATGGTCTTTTCCACAGGATTGCAGGATCATGAATACTGCTAATAATGCCCATAATGCTGTCCGTTCATGGCGTGGTTTTCCTTTCGTCTTGTACATGATATAATGCTGGTTATGATTTTGGCATGGTGGTAAAATCCATATCTGTTGAAAACTGTAATCCCTCATTGGGTGTTCGCTCCACCACTACTTTGAGGTGGATGATGCCGGAGTATTCAAAAGAAAATTTCCTGGGTGTACAGCTGTTGTGCTGTGCGGCAGCTGTTGTTACTTTCTTTTCAATGGTCATGTTGTCGATGACCGGGCTGAATCCCGAGCAAAAGGAGAGGGCAAGCAAGGCGGAGCACAACAGGATCACTGCGCCTGGAAAAGCTGGCAGCAGGGTAATCCTGTTGCATGAGCTATGAGCCCACGATTTGCTGCCGGTAAGGCATGCGGCAGGGTAACCTGCTGTGAGGCGATACATGGATGGTTGCTTATTCATGGTCGATACTTATGCCTTACGGCAACAATAAATAATAGGAGAATCTTAAATGGAAGGTGTATTCATTCTTGATTCAATCGTTAATCTGTCCGGAGGGTGTTGGACAGGAATAACAGTCGTATTTGCTTTGACACAGGATTAGACGCAATCGTTGTATTGGACGGAACAAAATTAGCAGAATTATTTTCTGCTAAAATGTTATAAATATGTGAACAGTAGACCGGGTGGGTCAACAACTGTTTGTTATGCAGGTTTTTGCAGGCTCGTATATCCTATGTATCTGCTGTTGGCCCTGCCTCCATTTGTAACCTGCAACCGGGGCTGTTTTTTCAAACAAATACATGCGCAGCTTCACTTTTACTGCCGGCAATGCTTAATTTTTACCTTTTTTTTACCGCTATATCAGTTACAGTATGAAGAGTAATGCAATTGTATTGACAGATGGCATGCTGGCCGAACCGGCTGCCAAAACCGCGCATGGTTTGATACGTGGTTCGGACAGGTTTACTATTGCAGGCATTATCGATCCTTTACATGCCGGCAAAGATGCGGGTGAAGTGATCGACGGACGCAACAGAAATATTCCTGTGTGGGCTACGGTAGAAGAAGCGATCGCACAAAGTGCTGAACCTATTCAATACAGCATCGTCGGTATTGCTCCTAAGGGTGGTAAACTGCCGCCCGCGCTTTATAAAGGACTTGAAATAAGTCTCAGCAACAAGATTTCTATCATCAATGGCCTGCACGATTTTATTTCAGACATGCCTGAACTGGCTTCGCTGGCCAGCATTCACGGCGCTACCATTACTGATATCCGGAAACCTAAAGACAGGAGTGAGCTGCATTTCTGGACGGGCTGCATTTTTGAGGTAACCTGCCCCATCGTAGCGGTGTTGGGAATAGAAACAAACCTGGGCAAGCGTACCACTACCCACATGTTGCGGGATAGCTGCCGCGAGCATAACATACAGGCTCAAATGATATTCACTGGTCAGACAGGTTGGATGCAGGATGGTAAGTACGGATTTGTACTGGATACTACCGTGAACGATTTTGTGTCCGGTGAACTGGAGCATCATATCTACACTTGCTATAAGGAAACCAATCCGCAGGTCATTTTTATCGAGGGGCAATCAGGATTGCGCAATCCATCCGGACCTTGTGGGTCTGAGTACCTTGTATCGGGCAATGCCCGTAAAACAGTGCTGGTGTTTAATCCGAAAGGACAATACTTCAGTGACAGGCCCACTTGGGGTGTTCGGCCTTCTGTAGAAAGTGAGATCGCGCTCATAAAAGCGTATGGCAGTGATGTGATTGGTCTTGCCATCAATACCAGGGAATGTACCCATGAAGAAGCATACCGCTTCCGCGATCAGTATGAGCAGCAATTGGGGCTTCCTGTGGCACTGCCAATACAGGAAGGGGTAGATAAATTAATACCGGTAATACGTACCATTATTTAAACGACTCATTCATGAAGATCAGATCTGTTGTTGCCAGCTGCGAGGATCTACAATTGACAAGACCCTATACGATCGCTTATAAAACGGTGACACATGTTGAGAATGTGGTAGTGAAAGTGGAACTGGAAAATGGTATAGTAGGATTGGGCACTGCCAATCCCAGCAAATATGTGGTGGGCAGTGATACCGCCGCTACCTTACGTGCTTTGCAATTGGCAGACCTGGACCAGCTGAAAGGTAAAGATATCCGTGCGTTCTATTCGCTGTTGCAATACGTGCATCAGTTATTCAGTAAAGAAGCAGGCGCCCGGGCTGCACTGGATATTGCTTTGCATGATGCATTTACACAATGGCTGGGCGTGCCGCTGGCGGGTTTCCTTGGCCAGGTGATCAACAAACTGCCTACTTCCATTACCATCGGCATCAAGCCGGTGGCCGAGACGCTGGTTGAAGCCAAAGAGTATGTAGAGCGTGGCTTTCGCATATTGAAAGTGAAGCTGGGTCAATCGCCCGAAGAAGACATCGAGCGACTGGTGAAGCTGCGCGAAGTGCATGGCAACAATATTATTATTCGCATAGATGCCAATCAGGGATATACTGCTGAGGAACTGATCAGCTTTTATGAAAGAACGGTGCCGCTTCACCTGGAGCTGATAGAACAACCGCTGAAGGCCGATGCAGTTAATGACATGAAGCAATTACCATCCTATATCAAACGATTGATAGCTGCCGATGAATCGCTCGTTAATCCTGCTGATGCTTTTCACCTGGCCGATTATCCGGGTGCCTGTGGCATCTTTAATATCAAGCTCATGAAGTGTGGTGGCATTCAACCCGCACTGGAGATCGCTACCATTGCCCAAAACGCCGGTCTCGAGCTCATGTGGGGTTGCAATGATGAAAGTATTATCAGCATCAGCGCGGCGCTGCATGCCGCGTATGCTTCTGCTGCCACCCGTTATCTCGATCTCGATGGTAGCTTTGACCTGGCCCGGGACATCGTGAGTGGAGGCTTTAATGTGAAGGATGGGTATATGTCGATTAATGGTCAGCCAGGATTGGGGGTGACTCCACTATGAGTTTAAGCTAAGGTCGAAGTCGCTGAGCGCGTAGTTTTTGCTTATATGGTTAATGCCTTCCGTGCTTAACGTGCCGGTAATAATTTTCGTAACATCATTAGCCGTCAATTTTACTTTGTAATCACCATCTTTGGTTCCTTTAATAATAAGGCGGATATTAACGGTAGGATCTTCGAACTCGATGATGCGGTCACCCATATGATTTTGACCTACTTTGGCGACCGGGATGCCTTGTGCTTCGATGGCAATGGCAATCTTGTTGAAGTCGCCTTTGGCAGACACAAAGACTCTCTTTTTTACTTTCGGCATGTAAGCGCATTTTCGTAAATATACTTAAAATATGTATGTTGCCGTTAGCTATCATAAGTTCAATTTACCTCACCGCTTGCGCTAACTGAACGTTTTTTACATTCTTTGTTCACAAGTATAGTAGTAGAAATAAAGATTGGTTGCGGAAAGCAGGAAAATAAAACCCGGGTTTTATCATTTCCTACTTTCCGTCTCCCGGTCTTTTATGATGATTCGTCTGTCAGCCTTACTTCCCAATGAATATCGGGACAGACTTCCCGTCTTTAGGGCTTTGTCCGGCAACGGAGTTCCTGCTGAAACGGGCCCCGGCAAAACCACCAAAAATTGCAGGAAGCATCTTGGCTGGCTGTCGAACAGAAGGCTGTCTAAAGCTTGATCCTTGTAAAGGACTACTATTTTAAAACAACTGCTGAACAACGATTGCCGGAGTAAAGCGAGGTAGCAGTGTACTGCCGTTGCCGGTGCTGCTATTAATACTGCTTGTAAGCAACGATACATTGAGTTGGCCGTGGCCAGGAGCTACAACTGAATGTGGCGCCACAAACAAGGTTTGAACAAAGCTGGTCATGACTAACAGTTCAAGGCAAACGTACAATATCACAATACCTGTTTCTAAATTTATTTTATTTTAGTTTCTGATGGATTCTGACGGTTTCTGATAAAATCATAATGAATTTATCAGAAACCGTCAGAAAAACTAATAAATTATAAAAAGAAAAATTTGGAAACCGCATTATCGGTATTGTACATTCGACGCTTGCTGTTTGAGACGAGCAATAGAAAAGGAGAGCGAAAGATTCCCGAAAAGGGAAGGAAAGAGCAGTCGTAAGAGAAAAAGAGGAGGGAATACAGAATGGATAGGCCATGGATACTCCATAGATAGTCCATACTAATGCCCTCTAACCCCAAAACAGATGCAATTTGCAAAAAAGGGCAGGGCAAAGCGCGCACTTAATTTCAATGCTGAGGCTCAATTAAAATCTTTATTAGTATATCCCACTTGGTTGCCATAAAAAGCAAAACCCCGAAGCATGCGCTTCGGGGTTTCTTTGTTGCCCGACCTGGATTCGAACCAAGACAAACTGAACCAAAATCAGTTGTACTACCATTATACTATCGGGCAGCCTTGCCAATTTCTCAATTGGGAGTGCAAAAATAGGGGTTCAGGTGATTTGCGCCAAATGCTTTTTGAAAAATTTTAGCTATTCTCCTCATATTCTTTCTTTTACCAGCAATCATAAACCGCTGGACACATTAGATTTATTGATTAATTTTCCATTCAACCCAACTGCACAACATGAGAAATCCTTCTACCCGGCGCTCTTTCCTGCATAAAGCAGGGCTGTTTTCTGCTACCAGCCTGCTGGCAGCACTCGCTCAGCCCGCCTGGAGCCGCGGGCTCGACCGCGCCCTGCAACAGGCCGCCGATACACCACCCGACAAACTGGCCAGCGACGAAGACTTCTGGTACTATGTCCAGCAATCTTATACGGTATCTCCGACCATCATCAACCTCAACAATGGCGGCGTAGCCCCCTCACCCAAAACGGTGCAGGAAACCATGAAACAGCTGCACGACCTCAGCAATCAGGCCCCCAGCTATTATATGTGGCGTGTCATAGACCAGGGCAGGGAACCACTGCGCAATAAACTGGCGCTCCTGGCAGGCTGCTCTGCAGAAGAAGTAGCCATCCACCGCAACGCTTCAGAGGCTTTGGAAACCATCATATTTGGCATACCGCTGAAAGCAGGCGATGAAGTCGTATTGGCCAAGCAGGACTATCCCAATATGATGAACGCCTGGAAGCAACGCGAACTACGGGATGGTATCAAACTGGTTTGGGTAAACCTTGACCTGCCCAGTGAAGACAATGATTACATCACCAGTGTATACACCAAAGCGTTCACCGCTAAAACCAAAGTGGTGCACCTGACACATGTCATCAACTGGAACGGACAAATCCTTCCTGTACGTAAAATAGCAGATGCAGCGCATCAAAAAGGGATAGAGGTAGTAGTGGATGGTGCGCATAGCTTTGCCCAATTTCCTTATACTATACCCGATCTCGGCGCCGATTATTTCGGCACCAGCCTGCACAAGTGGCTAAGCGCCTGTATAGGCAGCGGATTGCTTTACATCAAAAAAGAAAAGATCAAAAATATCTACCCGCTTTTTGCAGCGCCCGATCCTAAAAGTGAAGACATCCGCAAGTTTGAAAACATGGGTACGCGTCCGTTCTTTATCGAGCAGGCGATTGGAAAAGCGATCGATTTCTATGATATGATCGGTGCTCAACGCAAAGAGCAGCGCCTGTTCTACCTGAAGAATTATTGGATGGAGCGCGTGAAAAATATTCCCAAAGTACAATTGAATACTTCCATGAAGCAAGGATTTGGTTGTGCTATCGGATTGGTAAATATAGAGGGCAAGAAACCTGCGGAGTTTGATAACTTCCTGTTTTCCAAATTCAAGGTACACGCCACCTCATTGGAATGGGAAAACCTGAAAGGCGTGCGTATAACCCCTAATGTATATACCACCACTAAGGACCTCGATGTGTTGGTAAAGGGTATAGAGGCTTGTGCAAAGGGCGGGTTTTAGTGGCAGGTTACTTGCTGATGATCTTGATCTCTACGCGCCGGTTTTTGGTCTCCTCCCAGGTAGAACGTTCCTGGGGATACAACTTTTTACTGCTGCCAAAGCCTTTGTATTCCATTCTGTTGGCGGCAATGCCGGCGGTAGTGAGGTAAGTATAAATGGCTTTGGCACGCTGCACCGACAGGTCAGGAGCGCCTGTATCCACATCAGGTCCATCAGCACCTCCAGAAATGCAACAGATATGTCCCTGGATCTCGATCCGGAGGGTTGGGTTATCTTTCATCACCCTATACAATTCCCGTAGAATACCATAAGACCCTGACAAGAGATAATGACGGCCTGGTTCAAAATTCAGGTCGGGCAACACCAGTGTGCTGCCCACTTTGGTAGCAGTGTCATTGATGATGGATGACAAGTTGATTTTATTGGTATCCCTGACCGGCCCTGGCTTGGGTGTTTCTTCTTTCGGACCTGTTACGGTTACAGCTACTGGTAATTCCTTTACAAAAACAATGGCAACCCGCCGGTTGATAGCTCTTGCTTCATCAGTGGTGGCAGTCAACAACGGAACACGTTTCCCCATGCTTTCCTCCTGGCCAAACAGGGTGGAGGAGAGGCCTTTATTGACCAGGTATGTTTTGGTGGACAGTACTCTTCGTTGTGATAAGGAGTCATTATAGGCGTGAGAGCCGATAAAATCACAATGGCCGGAGAGACTTACTTGCTTTATTGTTGCCTTGGTATTCGATTGTAGAAAACTGTCCAGCACAGTGGCCGACCGGGGTGTGATCAAAGACTGGTTGTAGTCGAAATGGATCAGTAGGGTGTCCTGCGTTTGCTGTGCACTGGCTGCAATACACGATGTCAAAAAGAGCAAGCTACAATAAAGGAATTTCATACTGGTTCGTTTCACGCTTATACCCGGTAAGACGAAAGAATGCCAACGAGGGTTGGGGTAGGAACAAAAAACAGTCCGCATTCCAGCGATGTTTTGCCATGCCAAAGCATTAATCTTCGCATGAATAATGACAAGTTGCTGAAAATAAACTATTGTGGAATATATTGTGATATGCAAACGAAACCAACCGACTTTACCTGGAGCAACGAGCCGAATCCCCATCATGTGAGGGTAAGGCAGATCATGAAACAACACCCTGACGTAAAAGAACTGATAGGCAAAAATCCTTATACCATATTCCTGATTTTCGGGCTGGTGGGTCTGCAAACGGCCATCGCATACGGGGTGAGTAATTCGCCCTGGTGGGTGGTGATCCTGGTGGCTTATTTGGTGGGGGCATTTATCAGTCACGCATTGTGGGTAATGATCCACGAGACAAGTCACGGCCTGCTGTTCAAAGGCAAAGCACTCAACCTGCTGGCCGGCATGGTCGCTAATTTTACGCATATCTTTCCAAGCTCGGTATCCTTTCAGCGTTATCACCTGAAGCACCACGCCCACCAGGGAGAGCATGACCTGGATGCGGACCTTCCCGATTTCTGGGAGGCCAGGCTGGTCAGCAATAACCCGTTTACCAAAATGCTCTGGTTCCTTTTTTTCCCCGTTTTCCAGATCACGCGTACAGCCAGACTGAATATTTCGCTGTTCGATCGGTGGGTACTGGTGAACTGGATACTGCAGATCGCCTTCGACGTAGCGCTTTTCGTATTTCTGGGACCAAAGGCTTTTGTTTTCATGCTGGCAAGCTTCTTTTTCTCCGTGGGCCTGCACCCGCTGGGCGCCCGCTGGATACAGGAACATTATCTTACGCTTGATCCTATGCAGGAAACCTATAGCTACTATGGTCCGTTGAATACAGTGGCTTTCAATGTGGGTTATCATAATGAGCACCATGATTTCCCCTCCATTCCATGGAATAAATTACCGCAGATAAAAGCGAAAGCTCCTTCCTATTATGATTCTTTGTTGAGTCATCAATCATGGACAAGGCTGTTCCTGAACTTTATTTTAGATCCCAAGCTCTCTCTGTACTCAAGGGTATTGCGGAAAGAGAAAGTGAAAATAGAAAAAGAGAAAGCCCCACGGTCATTATAATCACGTCAATTAGGGATCAACTCCCCATTGCCACCTCGCTTCCTACTCTTTGCCTTCCCCGAACCTGTCTTTGGCAATATCAAACACAATCACCAGTTCAAAAGATTTATGCTCCGTGGAATTGAAAAAATAACGGTGGAAACCGGCTTACTGGCATTGGCACACAACTTAAGAAAGAAAGCAGCCTGAAAACTGGCCATACCTTCAACGCTTCTTAAAAACTACTGACAAGATAGACTAAAAACGAAAAAAGGCGTCCCTTACTTTTGAGACGCCCTCCTTTTGTTAATCTGTTTACCGAATGTATTAATTGGCTTTCACCAGGTAAAAATTCTTTTTCCCTTTTTGCACCAGTAAGTATTGCCCATGGAGCAGCAGGCTGTTTTCAATAGTGAGTTGAATATTGTCTACCTTCTTCCGGTTGATGCTTACGCCACCACCTTGCACCGTTTTACGTGCTTCGCCTTTGCTGGGGAAAATGCCTGCTTCTGCAAGGAAGGTAACTACATCCACCCCGTCCTTGATCTTGCCGGCAGGGTAATCAAACTTCTCCAGGCCTTCCATGCCTTCGAGGTCTTCCAGGCTCAATGATTCGGCAGATGCATTTTGACTGGCAAACATCTTCTCCGTTGTTTCCAATGCTTCGGCCAATCCCTTTTCTCCATGCACGAAGATGGTTACTTCACGGGCCAGTGCTTTTTGCAGGTGGCGGGCGCCGGGGTCCTGGCTATGCTTGCCCATCAGTTCTTCTACCACTTCGGGCGTTAAGAAGGTAAATATCTTGATCCACTTTTGCGCATCGGCATCGTTGGCATTGAGCCAGAACTGGTAAAAATGGTATGGTGAGGTTTTAGCCGGGTCCAGCCAAACATTTCCTTTCTCGGTTTTGCCAAATTTGGTGCCATCAGCCTTGGTGATCAACGGGCAGGTGAATGCGAATGCTTCACCACCGGCTTTCCGACGTACCAGCTCAGTGCCGGTGGTGATATTGCCCCACTGGTCGCTGCCGCCCATCTGAAGCTTGCAGTTCTTGTGGGTATAGAGCCAGTAAAAATCGTAGCCCTGCATCAGCTGGTAAGCAAATTCTGTGTAGCTGATACCGGTGTCGCCCTCGATGCGTTTCTTCACACTGTCTTTGGCCATCATGTAATTCACGGTGAGGTGCTTGCCTACATCGCGCAGGAAATGGATAAAAGATATTTCCTTGAACCAATCGTAGTTGTTGGTCATTTCTGCCGCATTGGGCAGGGAAGGGTCAAAGTTGAGGAACCTTGCCAGCTGGTTGTGGATGCCGTTCACATTTACCTGTAACTGCTCTTCGCTCAACAGGTTACGTTCTTCACTTTTCATGGAAGGATCGCCGATCATGCCCGTGGCGCCGCCTACGAGGGCAATGGGCTTATGTCCCGCCTTTTGCAGGTGTACCAGCAACAGAATAGGTACCAGGCTGCCAATATGAAGACTATCGGCCGTGGGGTCGAAACCGATATAAGCAGTGGTCATCTCTTTTTTGAGCTGTTCTTCCGTGCCGGGCATGATATCCTGGAGCATGCCTCTCCAACGTAATTCTTCTATCAGGTTCATAATATATATATCTTTGACATTGAGCTGCTAAGGGTATTGCCTTATCAAGAAAATATCAGGAGCAAACCAATCCGGCCCCGATCCCGTATTTAGGAGTGGAACCTGACCCCTCATTCACCCGTAAATCAATGAATTGTGCAAATGTAAGGATTACGGGAGGTTTACCCGGACGGAAGCAATATTTTCGTTATAAAATCGTTAGCCAAAGTTGGGTTTCAGAGCGGCCGGAAATGAAGTATTTTTCAGCTATTCTACTGGACCTCAGGTTACGTACAGCCAATATCTTAATGAAATAACCTTTGTAAATGAAATTGCTTATCCCGAAAATTGGAATAATGAAGCGCGTTTTATGTGTTGTCGTAACCCTTGTGATGCTATCATCACAAACAAGATCTTTTGCGCAATTCCGGAAATACTCGAATGAGTTTCTGAATATAGGAGCAGGTGCGCGTGGATTGGCCATGGGTAGTGCCCAGGTGGCGAGTGTGCATGATGGTACAGCCGGTTACTGGAACCCTGCCGGCCTGGTGCATGTGAAAGATCAGCCCCAGCTCAACCTGATGCATGCCGAATATTTTGCAGGCATCGGCAAGTACGACTACGGCAGCTTGGCCATTCCGCTGAAGGATAACAAACGTGTGCTGGCCCTGTCATTACTCCGCTTTGCTGTCGACGATATCCCCAATACCATCTTCCTGGTAGAAGCAGACGGCACCATCAACTACAATAACATCACCAGCTTTTCTTCGGCAGATTATGCATTTCTGTTGTCTTTTGCCCAGCCTATAAAGCTGAATGATCCTAATAAAAGCTTAAGTGTTGGTGCCAATGCCAAAGTCATCCATCGGAAGGCAGGCGATTTTGCTACCGGCTGGGGTTTTGGATTTGATCTTGGTGTTCAATATAAAAACAAAAACCTCCAGTTGGGTGCTACTGTGCGGGATGTAACTACTACGTTCAATGCCTGGACGTTCAACCTCAATGAACGTGAAAGGGAAGTATTCTTTGCAACCAAGAATGAGATACCTGTTAAATCGACAGAACTGACCGCCCCCAGGCTGATACTGGCGGGTGCTTATAATTTTAAGATCAGTAAAACGCTGGGCCTGCTGGCAGAAGCAAACGTAGACCTCACTTTTGATGGCAAACGCAACACTGTATGGGGTTCCGATGTCATGAGCATAGATCCCAAGATAGGACTTGAGCTGGCCTGGAAAGATGTGTTCTTTGTACGTGGCGGTGTGAACAATTTTCAGCAGGGACTGGATGATGGTGACATTACCAACCAGAAAAAAGTATGGATTTACCAGCCGAGTCTAGGTGCCGGGTTTAAAATATCCGATGTTCAGATTGATTATGCTTTTACTAACCTGGCCAATCAATCCAATCCGTTGTATACCCATGTTTTCTCACTTAGGCTTGACCTGAAGAAAAAACAGAAAAAATAACTGCCTGATCCTATCGAAAACCTGAAACATCAAACTATGAAGAGAATTTTTACACTGTTGTTAATGCTGGCTGCTTTTTCCGTGGCTGCTCAGTCATACAACAACGAATGGATAAGGTTTAATCAGACTTATTATAAATTCAAGATAGCCAGGGAAGGGCTGGTGCGTATTCCAAAAGCTGTTTTGGATGCAGCCAATCTTGGCAATACCCAGGTGCAGAATTTTGAACTGTGGCGCAATGGAGTAAAAGTCCCTTTCTATTCTTCCGTGGCTTCCGGTGCATTACCAGCGGGTGGATACCTGGAGTTTTGGGGTCAGGCCAATGACGGTAAGCCCGACAAGCCCATGTACCGCGACCCGGCTTATCAACACAGTGATAAATACAGTCTTCTTACAGATACAGCCGTTTATTTCTTAAGTGTCAACAGTGATCAGTCGGGAAGCAGGTATGTAGATGTGGTAAATAACGTAGGAGGCCCTGTGCCGCCGGTAGAGCCTTATTTTATGTATACGGCTGCCAGTTATTACAAAGGCAGGATCAACCTGGGCTTTGCAGTGGACCTCAAAGAATACCTGTATTCATCTTCTTACGATCGTGGTGAGTATTGGTCAAGTTTGGAAATATATCCTGCTACCTCATTCATTACTACACTTACCGGTCTTTCAGTCTATGCTGCCGGACCGGATGCTACCTTTAAATTTGGTGCATCGGGCAATGCGCTGAACCCTCGTACAGTGAAAGCTAATATTAACAGCGTCCTTGTAAAGGATGCGGTGATGGATTACTTTAATGACCTCGTTACAACTGCTACACTGCCTGTAAGTCAGATTGCAGGTGGTACTGCTGCTATACAATTTATCAATGCGTCTCCGGTTTCTACGGACCGCATGGTGATATCGGAGTTCGAGCTCACTTATCCAAGGGAGTTCAAATTTGGTTTCGCCAGTAACTTCGCGTTTACGTTGCCTGCAAAGCCGGCAGGTTATTTCCTGGCCATCAAAGAGTTTACTTACGGAAGTACACCGCCGGTATTGTATGATATGGCATTGGGAGAGCGCTATGTAGGAGACATTACTACTACACCTGGTTCTATCCTGTTCGCATTGCCTGGCTCAGCAGTGGCCCGGGACCTCGTATTGGTAAGCCAGGATGTCGACAATATAGCCACCGCTACTTCACTGACAGCTAAAACATTCATCAATTATGGACTGACGGCCAACCAGGGTGATTACATGGTGATCAGCCACCCATCTCTCTATGTTGGCACAAGCGGCAATAATCCTGTCAACGATTATAAAGCATATCGTGAGTCACAGGCAGGAGGGGGGCATAAAGTGGTGATCGCCGATATCGACGAACTGGTAGACCAGTTTGCATTCGGAATTAAAAAGCATCCGCTTTCCATAAGAAACTTCATACGTTATGCGCGGGCAAACTGGAGCGCTACTCCTCTCGCAGATGTGTTTCTCATCGGACGCGGGATGACTTATGTGGATTACCGCCTGCACCAGTCCGAAGCAGTGGCAGACAGACTGAACATTATCCCTACGTTTGGTATACCTGCTTCAGACAACCTGCTCAGTTCGGCTACTGTTAGCAGCCCTGTTCCTGTTACTCCTATCGGACGGTTGTCGGTAGTTCATGGAAAAGAGATCGAAGACTATCTTGAAAAAGTAAAAGAATATGAAAGTGCGCAGAAAAACTCCCCCAATACACTCGCGGGACGTGCATGGATGAAAAACATAGTTCACGTTACCGGTGCCAGTGAAGCATACCTTGGAACGGTATTGTGTAACTATATGGGTGTGTACAAACAGGTTATTGAAGACACCTTATTTGGAGGTAAAGCCTATAATTTCTGTAAAGTAAGTGCTGGCACTGCAGAGCAATCTATCTCTGATCAGATCGCCAGCTTGTTTAAAGAAGGTATCAGTGTCCTGAACTATTTTGGCCACTCCTCCGCTACTACCCTTGAATTTAACCTCGATAATCCGCAGAGTTATGAAAACCAGGGTAAATACCCGGTATTCTATGTAAATGGTTGTAATGCCGGCAACTTCTTTACCTACTATCCACAGCGGTTGATAGCGAATGAAACGCTGTCGGAAAAATTCGTACTGGCCAAGCAGAGAGGTAGTATCGCATTTGTGGCAAGTACTCACTTTGGTATTGTAAATTACCTGAACCTTTTCCTTACCAACCTGTATGGATCAATATCCAAAATTGATTACAATAAAACACTTGGTGAAACGTCAAGAGACGCCTTCCAACTGATGCAAAATGCTACTGGTGCCGGTGATTTCTATACGCGTTTGCATATGGAGCAGATCACCCTGCATGGTGACCCTGTTTTGCGTATCAATGCACACCAGAAGCCCGACTATGTAGTGGAGGAATCGTTGATAAAAGTGAACCCTGCGTTTATTTCAATTGCAGAAAGCCATTTTGAGTTGAAAGCACGGTTTGTGAACCTCGGCCGGTCTACCGGTGATTCTGTAGTCGTATTGATCAAACAGCAATACCCCAACGGTAGCTCGGCTGTATTGTTCCGGCAGAAAATAAAACCGATACGTTATACCGACTCAGTCACAATCAATGTTCCCATTGTTGCTACACGCGATAAAGGAACGCATATTATTACAGTAACTGTCGATGAAGAGTCGGCAATAGATGAGGTGGCCGAAGATAATAATACAGCCAGTAAGTCGATCAATATCTATCAGGATGAAGCCAGGCCGACATTCCCCTACAATTTCTCGGTGGTGAAAGACCCTGCACAAAAATTGTATGCTTCCACGGCTAACCCGTTCAGTACGCCGAAAGATTATGTTATTGAGATAGATACCACCGAAAGTTTCAACTCTGCTGATAAAAAAACAAGAACAATATCTGCGCCAGGTGGCGTCATCGAGTTCGATCCGCAGCTTAATTACAAAGACAGCTCCGTTTATTATTGGCGTATTGCGCCGGTGCCCGCAAGTGGCGGAACCTATCAATGGGCCAATCAGTCTTTCATGTTCAGGAATAATATGGAAGGGTTCAACCAGTCGCATATTTTCCAGCAGGAAAAAAGCGAGATAGAACGGATGTATATAGATGAGAATACACGCAAGTGGGTATACGGTCTCAGAAAGAACCAGCTCTTTGTTCGCAACTGTATTTACCAGACCGGAGCGGGTAACTGTAACCTGGAGCCTGAGTTCTCGGTGGCTATCAATGATGATAACAGCCACGTACGCAGTGCCTGTGTAGGTAATTCTCTTGTATTTAACGTAATTGATAGTGTGACCTTCAAGCCATGGATGAATGTGGATGAGAATAATAATAATCTCCACCGGTTCGGTAGCCGTGATGCCAATTGTTATGCTACCAGAAGGTATAATTTCGAGTTCCAGTATTTAACAGCTGCCGAGCGTAAGCTGATGATGGACTTTATGGATAGTATCCCCAAAGGATCGTATGTGATCGTACGGAGCTTTGATGCTAATATTCCCAATTCGCTCTCTGCTACATGGCGTGCAGATACGCTGCTATATGGTTCAGATAATTCCTTATACCATAAATTATTGGAAGCAGGCTTTGTAGACATTGATTCGCTCAATAGAGCAAGGGCATGGATGCTCGTATATAAGAAAGGTGAGAACGAGAAATTTATACCCCGCTATAAATACACCGATAAGCTTACCGATAAAATAACCATGTCGATAGATTGTTATACGCCAGATACTGTGGGGTATGTTACCTCACCCATGTTTGGTCCTGCCGCTGCCTGGAAAGAAGTACGGTGGAGTGGAAAGTCACTCGAAAGCCCTTCCACTGATCAGATGGATATTCAGGTTATCGGTATCACACCTGCTTTCTCAGAAGTTCCTTTGTTTACACTGGATGAGGGTACCAAGCAGCTTGACCTGTCATCGGTGGATGTGGCTAATTACCCTTATATGAAGTTGAAGATGCGTAATGCCGACTCGGTCAAACTAACACCTTATCAGCTGGATTATTGGCGTGTGGATTACAAGCCGGTGCCTGAAGGAGCCATGGCTGCCAATATATACCTGGACGTTAAGGATACTGTGGAAGTGGGTGAGCCATTCAAGTTCGCTATTGCGTTCAAGAACTTCAGCAAGTATGACTTCGACAGCTTAAATCTAAAGGTAGTTGTAACCGACAACAACAACGTACCTCATAACATTACCATACCCAAGCAGAAAAAGCTTGTTTCAGGAGATACGCTTACGGTAAAACTGGACCTGCCTTCCAAGGAATATGCAGGACACAATACGCTGTACATAGAGGTAAATCCTGATAATACACAGCCAGAGCAATATCATTTTAATAACTTCCTGTATCGTGACTTCTATGTCCGGGCCGATAACACCAATCCGTTCCTGGATGTGACATTTGATGGTGTACATATCCTTAACGATGATATCGTTTCGGCAAAACCACATATCCAGATAAGGCTGAAGGATGAGGCCAAGCACCTATTGCTCAATGATACGAGCCAGACGTCAGTTGAAGTGAGGTATCCCAATAACACAACACGTTTGTATAAGGTTGATGGGGATACGCTCAGGTTTAGGCCGGCTACCAACGGTACAGACAACTCGGCCATTCTTGACTTTACACCAGCTTTCATCAACCAGACAAATCCTGAAGGCGATCTGTATGAGCTGATCGTGAAAGGACGCGACAGGAGTGGAAACAAGGCAGGTACAGAATACAGGGTATCATTCAAGGTGATCAATAAGCCTATGATATCTAGCCTGCTGAACTATCCGAATCCGTTCAGTACCTCTACTGCCTTTGTATTTACCATCACCGGCAGCGAAATACCGCAGAATATTAAAATACAGGTATTGACAGTGACGGGTAAGATCGTGCGCGAAATAACCATCAATGAATTGGGGCCATTGCGCATAGGTAGAAATATTACAGAGTTCAAGTGGGATGGCACCGATCAATACGGACAGAAGCTGGCCAATGGTGTATACCTGTACAGGGTAGTAACCAGCCTGAATGGAAGAACCATGGAGAAGTTTAGAGACAAGGATGACAAGACCGACAGGTTCTTTACCAACGGGTATGGAAAAATGTACCTGATGCGGTAATTATAACCAGTTATGATATATTTGAAGCTGCCTGAAAAGGCAGCTTTTTTTTGATATGACAATTTTAGGCATTTCCGCGTATTACCATGATGCAGCAGCAGCAATTATCCAGGATGGAGAAGTTATTGCTGCTGCTCAGGAAGAACGCTTTACCCGTAAAAAGCATGATGCTTCTTTTCCTGTACATGCTATACGGTTTTGCCTCGAATATGCCGGCTGTTCGCTCAATGACCTGGATGCAGTGGTGTTTTACGAAAAGCCATTGTTGAAATTCGAACGATTGCTGGAAACGTATTATGCTTATGCACCCCGGGGAATAAAGTCATTTATGCTGTCGATGCCCGTGTGGCTGAAAGAGAAACTATTCCTGAAAAAGCAGCTATGGGACGGATTGAACAGCATTGAAAAAGCAGACAAAAAGAAGATAAAGCTTTTATTCCCCGAACATCACCTTTCACATGCAGCCAGTGCTTTCTTTCCTTCGGCTTATGAACGTGCAGCCATACTGACCACCGATGGAGTGGGGGAATGGGCTACATTATCCATTTGTGTGGGCGAAGGAAATAAGATCAGGGTACTTAAAGAACTGGACTTTCCTCATTCACTGGGCTTATTCTATTCAGCATTTACTTATTACTGTGGATTTAAAGTCAATTCCGGTGAATATAAGCTGATGGGGCTTGCCCCGTATGGAGACGAAAACAGCGACAGCGTAAAACGATACAACGAAATTATAAAAAATAAGCTGATCGACCTGAAGGCCGATGGCTCGCTTTTCCTGCACCAGGCATATTTCAATTATGCGGTGGGCTTGCGTATGGTTAATGATGCCAGATGGGAGGCATTGTTTGGATTTCCAAAGCGGGTAGCCGAAGCTCCCATAGAGCAGCACCACTGTGATCTGGCGCTGGCAGCACAGCAGGTATTGGAAGAGGCGGTGATGAACCTGGCAAGAGAGGCAAAGAGGCTCACCAATGCCGATTATCTGTGCATGGCAGGCGGCGTAGCATTGAATTGCGTGGCCAATGGCAAGCTCGATACAACGGGGCTGTTTAAGCAACTGTTCATACAGCCTGCTGCAGGAGATGCAGGTGGTGCTTTAGGAGCTGCGTATGCAGCCTATCATATCTATTATGGCAAAGAGCGTTCCATCAAACCGTTTGATGCTGATAACCTGAAAGGAGCTTTTCTGGGAACAGCTTTTACCGATACACAGATATTAACGACGCTCAAAAAATACCAGGCTGCCTTCACCCATATTGAAAAAGAAGAAGAATTGCTGCAGCAGGTGGCTGCCTTGATAGCAGCAGGTAATGTAACAGGATGGCACCAGGGGCGCATGGAATTTGGTCCGAGAGCGCTTGGTGCAAGAAGTATCCTGGCTGACGCGCGCAACCCGGACATGCAAAAGAAGATCAATCTCAAAATAAAGCACCGGGAAGGCTTCAGACCATTTGCCCCTATTGTATTGGCCGAAGAGGTGAGCAACTACTTTGAACATGAGGGAATATCACCCTATATGTTGTTGGTGAAGCCGGTAAAAGCCACACGCCAGCTACCCCTGCCACCCGGATTTGAAAGTAAAACATTACTTGATAAACTGTATTTCCAACGGAGCGATATGCCGGCTATTACACATGTTGATTATTCGGCCCGCATACAGACAGTTCACCGGGAAACCAACCCGCGTCTTTGGAAGTTGCTGCAACAGATGAAACAGCAAACAGGATATGCAGTGATGGTAAATACCAGCTTCAATGTACGCGGTGAGCCGATAGTAAATACACCGGAAGATGCTTACCGATGCTTTATGCGAACAGATATGGACTATCTTGTGATGGGAAATTTTATTATACCCAAAAAAGACCAGCCTGCGTGGAAAGAAAAAGCAGATTGGAAGAATGAATTTGAGCTGGATTAAAGCATGACAGATACAAAGCCTTTGTTTTAACTGAAACCGGAAACCATGGACTTTTTAAAAGACATCTGGGGATTTTTGAAAGTAAGGAAAAAATGGTGGCTGGCGCCCATCATTATCATACTGCTGTTATTGGGCATCCTGCTGGTAATAGGTGGAGGGTCTGCAATAGCTCCGTTCATATATACCTTATTTTAAAACATGGATAAAAAGAAAAGTACAGAAACCATCCTGGTATTGGTCCTTGCCGGTATCGTTTTGTACTGGCTGATGGGGAAAAAATACCTATTGACCATCGCCTTTGTGTTGGGAGTCATTGGCGTATTCGTACCCTTCCTTGCGAATCAGATCCATTGGGCCTGGCATAAGATGGGGCACTATATGGGACTTATTACCGGAAAAATACTCCTGGGCATTGTGTTTTTCGTTATCCTTTATCCTCTTTCAGCTGCCTCGAAATTGTTCCGTAAAAATGCTTTCCAGGTAAAGCCGGGTAGTCCGAGCTATTTTAAGGACCGGAATATGGAGTACACCAAAGAAACAATGGAAAATATATGGTAAGACTTGGTACAGCCAGCAAGAACATACTGGTCTTTACCGGATCATTATTGTTTTCTATGCTGCTGTATTACCCCGTTTTGAACAACACCTTCCTGTCGGATGATTATGACTCTTTATACAGGATCACCATTAGAAAAGATATCCTGTTCAAAGATTTCCTGCGCCCCTTGATCGACCTGTCTTTCTATTTGAACTATTCCCTTTCAGGTTTAAATGCGATCAGCTTTTATATATTCAACATACTGATTCATGCAGTGAATGTATGGCTGTTGTACCGCGTTGCACTTCGTTTTGAAATATTTGACAAAAGAACCCAGGCAACCTTTGCAGGCATTGTTGCATTGTTGTTCCTGGTATATCCTTTTCATTCGGAAAGCATCGTGTGGTTATCGGCCCGCTTGTCATCACTGGCCTGCCTGTGTGCACTCATTGCATTACATGTTATGCTGGGCAATTGGCAGCCCTGGAAAAAAAGGCTGGTAGCGTTCATCGTATACTTTATAGGATTACATGCGTACGAATCGATATTACTGTTGCCACTGATCATTATTGCTTGGCAATGGAGAAAGGGGCAGCCATGGAAAAAGTTGATGGTTGAAGGAGTATTCTGGGGGGCTGCCATATTGTTATACCTTGTATGGCGGTTGCTTATTTCAGGCGTTGTATACAACAATTATTCGGAGCATGTAGTCAATAACCAGCTGATCAAATACCTCAGTCTTGGATTAAAAACATTGGGAAGATCAGTGTTGCCGCCGCAGGAGAATTCGCAACGTATGGTGGTATTGTTCTCCGTTGTAACAGTTGCAATCGGGTTGGTGCATTATCTATTATTCAGAAAAATGCGGGCAGCGACCACAGAAGGGTACAGATACCTTCAACTGGGCATAGCATTTTTGATTGCTATCCTGATACCTGTTCTTTTTGGGGTGAGCACCAGGACTACAGAAGGCGACCGGCTGCTCTATTTCCCTTCGTGCTTTTTGTGTATGATGCTTGGTTTTTTAATGATGGTATTGATCAGGAAGAGCAGCTATAGATGGGGCATAATAATATTGTTGAGTGCAGGTGCTATTTACCTGACAATAGCCAATAATAAACGATGGGAACAGGCTTCCGGTCTCGTTGAAGAAGTGCATGAGAAAATACAGCAGGCAAACGGGAAAAAAATAGTGCTGATCAACCTGCCCGAAGAAATGGAAGGAGCGTTTGTTTTCAGGAATGGTTTTTACAACTCGCTTCTTGTATATGGGGTCGATACAGCCAGCGTTACCGTGAGTCATTATCTGAAGAGAACCGAATACCTGACTATAAAAGACACCATACCTGTAAACAAAGAGAACGGCCGGGTGTTTATTTATCCGGCTACTTATCTTATTGATAACCAGAATGGTAGCTTTGAGGTAAGGGGAGGGCAAAATGAGTATCTTGCAACAGTAAAAAAAGACGACAATATCATATACTATTGGAATAACAGAGAGTTGGTCAAGTTATTCTGATAAAAGAGAAAACCAGGCATGTTTAATAAGAGTGACTATATAACGCGGGGTTACAACTTCATCAATAATCACCTGTTCTCACAGCGTAAGCGATTGTCGTCTCTTATGATATATGCTACTGACCTGTGCGATTCAGCCTGTAAACATTGCCTTATTTGGGCAAAACGTCCACCCGCCTACCTTTCTTTCGAGAAGATCGTGGAAATCATGCAGAGCCGCTGCGTTACGCCATCAACCATGGTCGGGCTGGAAGGCGGCGAGTTTTTACTGCACCCGGAAGCTGACAAGATTCTGGGTTGGTTTGCTGAGAACCACCCCCATTTCGATCTGTTTTCCAATTGCCTGAAGCCGGAGAAACTTATACAAGCCGTAGAGAAATACAAACCCCATCGCTTGTATATTTCATTAGATGGCGATAAGGATACTTACCTCTATATGCGCGGTAAAGATGGGTATGAGAATGTGTTGCAGGTAATAAGCCGGTTAAAGGATAAGTTGCCGGTCTTTGTGATGTTTACCCTGTCGCCCTACAACGACTTTAAAGACCTTGAACATGTGGCCGAGCTTTGCCGGGAGCATGGCGTCTTCCTGCGTGTAGGCATTTACAACAACATACCCTTCTTCGATACGATCGACGATGCAAAGGACTCCGGCTTTGGACAATATAAAAACAAAGAGTTGCTGACCTACCGGAAGGCTAAGGAACTGCAGGAAAACAAAGGGGAACGAACGGCAGGTGAGGCAACGGTTGACACAAAGGAAGTGGCTGGAGAAACAGGTGTGCCGCCCTTGCTCATAAAAGAGTTTGGAGAGAATTATGATTATATCAACCTGTATCAAAACTGGACCAAAGGCCAGTTGAGGTTAAGGTGCCATAGCATATTGGACAGCGTAGTGATATTGCCGAATGGTGATGTACCCATTTGCCAGAACCTGGATGTAAAGCTGGGCAATATATTCACGTCCAACCTCGATGAAATATTCAATGGCCCCGAGAATGCCAAAAAACAACAATTCTATTCCCACAACTGCAATCAATGCTGGGTGAGCTATCACCGTAAATACGATATCATTCTGTATCGCACTTTCGAGAAGTATTTTGGGAAGTGGGCTACCGGTAAAATGCTCGGTTATTACAAGTGGGATGACGACGATAAGCTAACCTATAAGCAGGTGGTAAAGTAAACCTATCCACGCCTGATCTCCTCCATTGCTTTATACACTGATTCAAGACCCGGCAGGTCGTTCTTTACCTGCTTGTCCGCTCCAGGCATTCCTTCCACCAGTTGAATGAACGCTTCCAATTCGTGATAAAATCCTTGTAACTGCAGCGTATTCGTATCGATGGCCGGGACCAGCAGATTGCCTGCAGAGAAATAGGTCTTCCTTACTACAGGTTGTTGCAGGAGCCGTTCTGTGGGAATGTTCAGAAGCCGCTTTGGTTTTTGAATGCCTTCTACCAGTACAGGATACTGCACTGTCAAAGACTCATTAGCACCATTGATCTGTAAAATGTCTTCCGGCATGTTCCAGGAATAGTGAGTAGACAAATCAATAAGTCCTGAAACATGTTGACCGTGTGTTACATGAAGCTGAACTGAAATGCCCTTACTGTCTTTGTGGCTCGACAATGATTTGACGGTGTAAGGGCCAAACAGAAAATTGCAATAATCCAGTGGATGGATAAACAGCTCCGTGGCGGGATCTCCCTGCACGAGCGGACCCAAATGGAATTTATACAAATAACTTCTAACGTCTTTCGTTTTCCTGGCTACGTGCTTATTGGCAGGCCAGTACCTTCTTTGTAAACCTACTTTGCAGATAGCCTGCGGGCTAAGCTGGATCAGTTGATGAAGCTGCGCGAGGTTGTCGCAAGGTGGCTTCTCTACAAAAACGGCTTTGCCGGCTTTGAGTAGTTGAGATAAAAGTCCAAAATGAGCGGCTGCGTTTGTGCACAGGAACACACCTGTAATGCTGTTGTCGTTCAGGATGATATCGATGTCATGAATGAAACGGCAACCGGGAAACTGAACGGCCATTTGCTGAGGCGGTGCTGAATTTTTGGTGCAGATGTATTTTAGCTTTACACCAAAATGTTGGAGAAGGGGATAGAGCGTGCTCAAACTGTGCATGCCCACGCCAATAAAAGCATATTCCTGCTGCGATCTATATAGCGGCGCGTTAAAGAGCTTTTCCTTTCTGAGAGCATTAAACTTGTTTAACAGCCCGGATATCATTTACTGGTTTTTGAATGAAGACATTTTCATCTACGATCTCTGAAAACTTCCTTTTTCCACTGAAAAAATACGGCTTTATAATTGTACCGTTAAATATTCCATAGCAATTTTTAAAGCCCTGAGG
>JAGIBF010000047.1 GCA_017744515.1 Niastella sp. | reverse complement strand
GTTGTGCTGCCTGCGGTATGGCTACCAACCCTGAGAATGCTTATCGCAACGGCACTATGTATTCTTCTTATACCGCGGCTTCTTTTGCCCGCAAGTATTTACTGGCTGATCACTTTGGTGTCAACTTCCTTGGTGCTGTGTCCTGGTCGTTTGAGTTTGAGAACCAGCCATGGTTCTATGGTTTTCGTGACCTTGCTACCAATGGTGTCGATAAGCCTGTACTGAACATCTTCCGGATGTTTGGCATGATGAGTGGTAAACGAGTGGCTGTGAGCAGTGATCGCATGTATCCCGTGTTTGCTGTCCGTGATTCCGGTGTGCGTAAGGCAACGACCGATATCGGTGGTCTTGCTGCAAAGGATAAAAAGAATGCTACGGTAATGGTGTGGAACTATCATGATGAAGACCTGGAAGGGACGCCTGAAAGCGTGCAGGTGGTGGTGAATGGTGTGCCTGGGAAGAAGGTTACATTGACGCAATTTACAGTTGATAAGCAGCATAGTAATTCTTACGAAGTGTGGAAGCAACTGGGTTCTCCGCAGCAGCCTACGCCTGAGCAGATCGCTCAGTTGGAGAAGGCGGGGCAATTGGCGCAAACAGGAAAGTCTTCAGAAGTTGTGAAGGATGGGAAGCTGACTGTGAATTTGAACTTGCAGCGGCAGGGTGTGGTGTTATTGAAGGTAGAATGGTGAACCCAATTGGGCTAAAGCCCAGAGATATATTGGATTGTAAACCCGGCCCTGAAGGGCCGGGCAATTCGTTTGCTTCGATAGTCTAATATCTTCTCTAAAAAGCAGAGGCCCCAAAAGGGGCCAATCATGCTTGTGTTGCTATCTATAAACCTAATTTAATTCTCCGCTGTTGCGGTCGGGTGGATCAACGCCGAGGAGGCTCTTTACAAAGAAGTCTCTCTTCTTCTTGCGTCCATAAGGTCCGCCATCACTGTGGCCCATGCCGGGTACGGTGAGGAGGTCGAACATCTTATTGGATTTGATCAGTGCGTCGGCCAGGCGATAAGTAGATTCAGGAGGTACGTTGGTATCTGCTTCGCCTACGATCAACAATAGCTTGCCTTGTAATTTGGCGGCGTTGGTGATGTTGGATTGTTCGTCATAATGTTTGGCGATCGGGAATCCCATCCATTGCTCGTTCCACCATTGTTTGTCTACGCGGTTGTCGTGGCAGCCACAGGCTGATACGGCAGCTTTGTAAAACTCCGGATGGAAGAGCAGGGCGCCGGTAGAGTTCTGTCCACCTGCTGATGTACCATATACACCTACACGTGTATCATCTACATAAGGATATTTTGCGGCGAGGGCTTTGATCCAAAGGATGCGATCGGGGAGTCCTGCATCGGCCAGGTTCTTCCAGCATACATCGTGGAATGCCTTGGAGCGGTTGGCGGTACCCATGCCATCGCATTGTATGACGATGAA
Organism: Niastella sp.; assembly: GCA_017744515.1. Taxonomy (GTDB): domain Bacteria; phylum Bacteroidota; class Bacteroidia; order Chitinophagales; family Chitinophagaceae; genus Paraflavitalea. Next base: position 61,829 of record JAGIBF010000047.1, on the reverse strand, counting down.
GCCGAGCTCTGCCATGCTTTGCATTTCTCCATGTGTCATGAAGTTCTTGGGTACGAATGCATCCTGCGGACCTGCATAGATGTTCTCGATAACAGGGTAGCGTTTGTTGGGATCGAAGTCGCGTGGTCTGCATACAACGCCCCAGATATCGGTAACGCCATCGCGTGCTTTGGCCACAAATACTTCCGGCAGTTTTACGCCCAGTGCGAGGTAGGCGGATATGTCTGCTTTTTCCAGCTCCATCACTTGTTTGTTATCTGCAGCCCGCACTAAATTGGTGAGGGGGGCTACATTGGGTGATGAATAAGTATCGGTAAAGTATTTACGGTCGGGAGAAAAGCTAACGTTGTGATTACCTGGCGCCGGTGTGAGTGATACCATTTTCTTGCCATCAAATCCTATGCGGTAGTAGTGGAGATTGTAGGGGTCTTCGCCAGCCTGCATACCACTACCACGGAACCATACTTCGCGTTTCTTTTCATCGATGCTGTCTATATCACGTACTACCCAATTGCCTGCAGTAATCGCATTCTTAACGGTTCCATTTACTGCATCTACGAGGTAGAGGTGACGGTAGCCATCTTTCTCACTGCTCCAGATGATCTCGTTTGTTTCGGGCAGGTAGTGGGTGAAGATGCGCTGTTCGTAAATGAAGGTGTTGGTTTGTTCGTCTACGATGTTGCGGGTATTACCGGTTTCGCTGTCCACTTCTATGATGCGGAAGCGCTGGTGGCCGCGATCAGCTTTTTCGTAGGTGAAGTAGCGGCTTTCTTTTCTCCAGCGTATGTAGGGAGAACCGAGGAAATCGTACTTGTCTGTGTTGACCTTCACTGCTTTTTTGCTGGTGAGGCTGAACACATACATTTCGTAGCTGGTGAACTCATCGCCGGGCTGTGCATAGCGTTGTGAACGCAATTGGCCACGCATGGTATTGGGTAGCGAGGTGAGAATGTAATATACTTCCTTTTGTTCGCGCGGGTCTATTTTGTAACCAATAGCATACTTGCTATCGGGTGACCATACCAATTGTCCGTAGGGTTTTTCTTTTGTGCCATCTGAGGTGAACTGTATGGCATCTCCGCCAGCGGCGGGCCTGATGTAAACGTTGTAATCCTTGATGTAAGATACCCATTGCTTATCGGGGGATGAGCTGTCTCTTCTGCCATCACGGTCCCAACGGGGCCGGCGGCGTGGATTGGGTGCGCTGATGGATTGTGTGTCTACAGCGGTTGCTATGGCACAGGTTTGTTTTGTGATATCGTATTGGTACCAGGCGTTCTGGTAGCGGAAGGTGATCAGCTTAGTCTTGTTGTCGAATATCAGTGAGTTGATGCCGAGTCTTTGGGCGCTCACTTTCTTGCCTGAAGCCTGACTAAGTGCTGTGGCCAGCTGGGCATGATCGAAGGCTGGGCCTTTTTTGCCGGCTATCGCATCTACATAGATGTATTCCTGTACGCTGTCTTTCAAATTGTTCCTGTACCAGAAGCCTTTGTTGTCGGGCTGCCAGAATGCCTGCACCGTTGTTTTAAAAACGGAATTGCGGGCAAGACTGTCGAGGTTGGCTGCATCCTGGTACCGCTTCATGATCTCTTCGTGTGATGGGCGGTATTCCGGGAGTGCAGCGTTCTGAACCGGGAGTCGAGAGTGGGACGCAGGTGCTCCACTACTCGTTTTTACTACTCCATCCTGTGCTGCTGCGATGACCGGTAAAAGCCCAGTCATGAGCAGCACTGATGTGCGTATGAGTTTATTGAGTGTCATAAACTGTTATTTAGTATTGTAAAAACGCCAGTTGGTTTTAAAGTCTTTGGGTAATTGCTGGTTGGTGAGGATGGCGCGCACCATTTCTACCGGCATGGCATTTTCGTGCAGCACGGCATCGTGGTATTGCTTGTAGGTCATCTTTCCTCCGTCTACCAGTTCTTTTTTCAGGGCATAGAATTGCATACCGCCGATCATGTAGGCCAGCTGGTACAATGGTCCATAGCCGCCGGTGAAAGAGCGGCGTACTTCGCCTTCTGCGTTAGCACGCTCGTGGCATACGCGGTCAACCAGGAAGTCGATACATTGTTGTGGTGTCCATTTGCCCAGGTGATAATTCAGTGAGAAGATGATGCGTGCGCAGCGGTGCATGCGCCAGAAGAGCATACCGATGCGGTCTTCTGGTGATTGGGGGAATTTCATGTCCCACAGGATCAGCTCCCAGTACAGTGCCCAACCTTCAGTCCAGAATGGCGTGCGGTTGCTGCGGTATGTTTTGTAACGGTTGTTCATGAAGCCTTGCAGGTGGTGACCGGCAATCAGTTCATGGTGTACCGTAGCGCGGGAGAAGTGGGGGTTGTTGCCACGCATGCTCATCAGTTTGTCTTCTTCTGCCATGGTGTTGGTAGGGTAGGAGATGATGAACGTTTCGCCGCCGAGGAAGAAGGGGCTTACGAGCTGACGTGCGGGCGACATCATCGTCATGCGCCATGTTTCTTCAGCGATGGGGGGAATGGTAACGAGGTCCTTTTTCTTCAGGAAGTCGATGGATTCATTGTACAGCTTCATCATGGCTTCGGGTTGTTTGCCCGGTGGCACGTAGCTGTTCTTTACTTTTTCAACGGCTTTCTTCCACTCTTCGCCAAAGCCCATTTCGCGGGATGCTTTCAGCATTTCTGCGTCGCACCAGGCAAATTCTTTATTGGCGATGTCAACCAGTTCCTGTGGTGTATAGGGGATCATTTCAGCCTGTAGTTGGCGGATCAGTTCTTTTTCGCCGATGGGGTTGCCTATGATACCGCTGCCATCATCTTTGGCGGCGGGGGCTGCTTTTTCTTTTGCCTGCCATGCTTTTGCATAATCGCTGAGGGCGCTCTCCAGGCGTTTGAAAGGTTCCGGGGTCCACCAGGTAAAGGCGGGATCGTAGCCGGAATAAAACTCATTAACACTCCTGATCGCAGCCTGCAGGCCACGGATCACGCTGCCGGCGCGGCGGCTAAGGGCTATATCGAAAGCACCTTCTTTGCCCAGGGCTTTCGCGGTATTGTTAATTTCAGTAGCCAGTGCATTCAAGGTCGCTGCCAGTTGTTGTGCATCCTGCTGGGTACCTCTGCGGCGTATCTTTTCGATAGCGTAGATCTTATCGGAAAAGGTGAACCATTTGGCTATCTGGCCATATTCTGTTTCTTCTTCTTTCAGCAGATCAACCTGTTCGTCCAGGTTTCTTTTAAATAAGACATAATCTACTCTGGAGCCGGTGGGCAGTGATTCGAATTTCACCTGCTGCAATTGTTTCAAATAGTCGTTTTGCAATTGTTGCAAACGCTGCCGGCGTTCAGGGGAGCTTTCCAGCACATAGAAGCGCGACAGGCTACCGCGATCGGCATTGTACTGCACCATAATATTATTTATCTCACTGTTGTTGAGATAAAGGGGACTGTTCTGCGCCCAGCTTTGTACAGTGGTGAGTGTGATACAAAGGATGAGAAAAATCTTTAATCGAACGGCTTGATTCATAGCAGATGATGTGTTGATTTGGTTGATATTGTTGACGAATTAACAAGTTAACTCTTTGGCAACGTTAATAAGGCGAAAGTCAGTAAAATAATGATCCGTAGTTCACCATTTGTAAAAGTGTTAAGATTGGCTAATTATCAGGCAGGATGGGACAAGAAGTCAGCGGTTTGCGGTAAGAAGTAAGAAGTAAGTGCTGCTGCTGTGTGACTGGTACTTTTGTATTTTTTCCGACTTCTTACTTCCGGTTGCTGAATTCTGGTTTCTGAATAAAAATTAACCGGGTTAATTACAGTATATTTTTCTGTTATAAGGCTGTCTGCTGCTGCATTTTATCAATGAATGATGGTTGTGTACGTATTCCTTCGTGTGAATGTTATCTGTATGTTATTAATCAGTTATTGACCGATATTAACCCGCGGCGATTTAATTCCAAAAAAAAGCGGTAATATTGGTTAAGTATGAAAGTTGTACAATTCACTATACCTGTTGCTACAGAGTATTCAATTATCGTGCAGGAAGACGTATTACCTTACTTTTACAATCACCTGCACCGTCATAATGAGATACAGATCACCTGGGTAATCAAAGGTGAAGGAACGTTAATTGCGGGCAATGCGATGCAGCGTTTTAAACCGGGTGATATATATATCATTGGGGCCAACCAGCCTCACTTATTTAAGAGTGATCCTTCTTATTTCGAGAAGCGTAGTAAGAAGGAAATTCACGCCTTGACCATGTTTGTGGACCCGGGCGGACTTTTCAATCACATTCTGCAATTGCCTGAAATGAAGAGTGTGAAGAAGTTCCTGGAAGTGACTGCTATGGGTATGCAGATCCCCAGTGCTTATAAAGCGCAGATCATGGACAAGATGCTGCAAGTGAAGGATGCACGGAATGGCAGCCGCCTGGCTACTTTTATTCAGCTGCTGCAGTTAATGACTACCATCAAGAAGTACAAAACGCTGTCCAACTCTGGCAGTGAGTACTCTATCAGTGAGTCGGAAGGGCTGCGTATGAATGATGTATACCAGTATACCATGACGCATTATACGGAGAACATCAGTCTGCACCAGATTGCTTCGGTAGCGCATCTTACACCACAGGCTTTTTGCCGGTATTTCAAGAAACATACGCGGAAGACTTATATTACTTTCCTCAATGAGGTGCGGGTAAATGAGGCGTGTAAAAAGATCGTATCGCAGGATTTTGACAGCATCGCTACGGTGGCGTATCAAACGGGTTTCACCAATGCTGTTACTTTCAACCGGGTGTTTAAGAAAATCACCGGTCAGCCTCCCAAGAAGTTTTTAAATGAATATTTACATAAGGTGGATTGATTTTGGAGTTCAGAGTCGAGAGTTCTGAGTTCAGAGTCAAAGCACAGCATTAAGATTTCAATACAAGGGTCAGGGATCGCGGGGTTAATACTCCCGGTTCCTGACCCCTGTTTTTATGTTTACACCCGGGTCTTCGAACAGCCGGGCGTTGTGCTTTTGGTGCTGATTACTCAGTTTTTGATACTAACCACACATCTGCCGGCGGTTGACATGTTTCCTGTTTTAGCTTTGTATCAATAAGTTATTGCGCATCTGGCCGACGCTGCCGGTGCGTACGATATTCAAAGGAAGAGGTGCTTACTTCAGGGGGCGGATCATGGCCCCCTTTTTTATTGTCTATATCAGGTTATTTTCTCCCAAACCAGGATTTTGAAACAGCTGTTTGTTGCGTAGTATAGATACCGGTATGGCCGCTGAAGTAGTAGGCGGTGAAACAGGCGATGGCATAATAGAGTGCATGGTCTGTTCCAAACAATTCAACGCCCATGAGGGTGCAGGCGATGGGGGTATTGGTAGCGCCTGCAAACACGGCAATGAAACCAAGCCCTGCAAAAAGATCGATGGGTGCGCCTGTTAAGGTGGCGATGGTATTGCCGAGCGCCGCGCCGATAAAGAACAAGGGGGTTACTTCGCCTCCTTTGAATCCTGTGCCCAGCGTAATAGCGGTAAACAACAACTTCCACCACCAGCTCCAATAAGTAACGCCTTGTGGATTAAAGGCATTGAGAATAGATGGTCCTGAGTGATCGGGTGAAGATACGCCCAACCCCAGGTAATCACGTGCGCCCAGCATCGAGGTGAGCACGATGATCAGACAGCCACCAGCTACCGGTATCAACCACTGGTGTGTTTTGATCAGTTGTCTGGATTGGGATTTGATACCGTGTGATAGCAACACAAACAAATAGCCTACCAGGCCAAAGGCTACGCCTGCGAGGATCACTTTGGCGAGGAGGTAAAAATTGTCGATCGATAAATTATATGGATGGGAAAGGGTAGTGGCGCTGGCGGTGATGTGGTACATTGTATGCTGAATGCCCCAGGCGCTGCATACGATGTGTGCCAATACCGATGCCATGAGGCAGGGGATCAATGCATCGTATTTAATGCTTCCGATAGCTAATACTTCCAATGCAAACACAGCGCCTGTGAGTGGTGTGCCAAATACAGCGCCAAAGCCTGCCGCGATGCCCGTCATCAGGATGATGCGAATATCTTCGCGTGACAGCCTGACCCATTTACCTAAGAGGTTCGCCATGCTACCACCCATCTGTACAGCGGTTCCTTCACGCCCGGCAGAACCGCCAAACAAGTGTGTGATCAACGTGGTGATCAATACCAGCGGGGCCATTTTGGCCGGTACGCCTGCGCCGGGTTGATGAATCTCTTCGATGATCAGGTTGTTGCCTGCTTCCGCATCTTTGCCCCATAGTTTATAGAGGAAATAAATGGCAATACCTGCTACCGGCAGCAGGTACAACAGCCAGCTATAATGCCATTGCAGGTGCGTGGCTTCATCCAGCAACCATAGGAAGAGGGCCACCAGCGAACCAGTAACGGCTGCAACGGGAATGGTAATAAGCGTCCATTTAATAAGATGCCTGACAATGTGGAAGAGTTCGAATGACGGGGATATTTGCTTCATGCCTACAAAAGTTTATTCCCGGCAGCATGTGCCAGTGTTTATTTGTAGGCGCCATCAGCGTCACCAGCGGGCGACACGGTTGGGAGCAGGAAGACACCATTTCCTGTTTTAACTGGTAATAAAGTTACATCATTTTGAGAAAACACTATTTTTGTTCCTTAACCGTTTTTGCTAAAACGAAATAGTTCGCCGGTTGGCGAAGAAATACCCTATTTGCTTATGAACTGGAAATTGATCGTTGGAGCTCTTCTTTATAGCAAGTTTACATTGGCGCAGCAGCCAGACCTTGTAAAATATGTAAACACTTTACAGGGTACGAACTCTTCTTTCGAGTTGACACGTGGGAATACTTATCCTACCACTGCCTTACCATTTGGTATGAATACCTGGACGGCGCAAACCGGTAAGAATGGCGACGGCTGGAAATACCAGTACACCAAAAAAACGATACGTGGTTTTCAGCAGGCGCATCAATGTAGCTCCTGGACCAACGATTATGCCGTGTTCTCCTTCATGCCCGTGACCGGCAAACTCACCGTCAACGAAGATGAACGGGCTACCGGATTCAGTCATGCCAACGAAACCGCCCGACCCGATTATTATAAAGTACAACTCGATAATGGTATCACCACTGAGATGACACCCACAGAGCGTGGCGCGCACCTGCGTTTTACGTTTCCTAAAAAACAGGATAGCTATATTTTATTGGACGGCTACACCAAAATGAGCATGGTGAAGATCATTCCTGAAGAAAGGAAGATCATTGGTTACGTCAACAACGGACATTACAAAACGGCCAACTTCAAAAACTACTTTGTAGCGGTATTCGATAAACCTTTTGTGGCATGGGGCACCTGGGAGAACCGGAAGAACACCGTGCAGGCAGCAGCGGCACAAGCAGAGGGGGATGGAGTAGGGGCTTACATTCAATTCAAGCCCGGTGAAAAGGTGCAGGTAAAAGTGATCTCATCTTACATCGGCACAGAACAGGCCGAACTGAATTTGCAGCGTGAGCTTGGCGTCTTCAAAAGTTTCGATGATACAAAGAAGGTGGCTACGGATACCTGGAATAAATACCTGTCGAAAGTATTGGTAGAAGATGATTCGGAAGAGAACAAGGCTACTTTCTATTCCTGCTTCTTCAGAGCGAGTTTGTTCTCACGGCAGTTCTTCGAGTATGATAAAGATAGCAAGGCTTATTATTATAGTCCTTACGATGGCAAGATCTATTATGGCTATATGTATACGGATACTGGTTTCTGGGATACGTTCCGTGCCCAGTTTCCTTTAAATACCATTCTGCATCCTACCATGCATGGCCGCTACATGCAGGCGCTGCTGGCTGCCAAAGAGCAGTGTGGCTGGCTGCCCGCGTGGTCGTTTCCCGGTGAAGGTGGCAGTATGATCGGTAACCATGCCATCTCCCTGCTTACCGATGCGTGGGTGAAAGGCATTCGCACCTTCGATCCTGAGCAAGCATTGGCTGCTTACCTGCACGAGGCTACCAATAAGGGGCCGTGGGGACCAGCCAATGGAAGGCATGGCTGGAAGGAATATTATCAGCTGGGTTATGTGCCCTATCCTGAATATGGAGAGGCTACTGCCAAAACACTGGAATATGCTTACGATGATTTTTGCGGATATCAGTTGGCCAAAACAGTAAAGGCGCCTTTCTATGAAGGTATCTTTGCCAAACAGATGTACAACTACCGAAACGTGTATGATTCTACTACCGGCTTCATGCGTGGCAGGAACAGCAAGGGCCAATGGCTGGCTGATTTCGACCCCACAGAATGGGGCGGGCCTTATACCGAAGGCTGCGCCTGGCATTGGGTATGGTCGGTGTTTCATGACGTGCAGGGGTTGATCGATTTGCTGGGTGGCAACCGGCAATTTGTAGCCAAACTGGATTCTGTTTTTACACAGCCCAACACTTTTAAAGTAGGCACCTATCGCAGACCCATACATGAGATGACGGAAATGGCCATGGCCAATATGGGTCAGTATGCGCATGGCAATCAGCCCATCCAGCATATGATCTATCTCTACAACTATGCCGGAGAGCCCTGGAAAGCGCAGTTTCATGCGCGTGAAGTGATGCGGAGATTGTACAATGCTACTGAAAATGGTTATCCCGGTGATGAAGACCAGGGGCAAACTTCTTCCTGGTATGTGTTGAGTGCGCTTGGCTTTTACAGCGTGTGTCCCGGTACTGATCAGTATGTATTGGGCAGTCCTTTATTTAAAAAGGTGACCATAACGCTGGAGAACGGTAAACAGCTGGTGATAAAAGCCAACGGCAACAGCGGCTCGAATGTATATATACAACAGGCTACGCTCAATGGTGCGCCTTATTCCAAAAATTATATTACACACAACGACATTATGAATGGTGGTGTATGGGAATTCACCATGGGTAATCAGCCTAATACAGGCAGAGGCATTGGTAGCCTGGACAAGCCTTTTTCTCTTTCTGCTGAAAAGAAATAACAAGCGTTACCGGCGACTATCAAACAAGTTTATATAGGCTGTTTTACATTCCGCAGGTTGTAATAAACGACGGGCATAGGATTGCGCTGCGCAGGCCCATTCGTTGTATTCGCTTTGTCCCATTGCTGCCGCTCTGTTAAGTATGGCAACAAAATGATCATAGTTGTCTATCGGTACGTTCCAGCCTGCTTTTTGTGTTGCTAAATCCTGCCAGGGTGTTCTGTTACTGATGAGGGCTGGCCTTCCGGTGCACAATGCTTCGACGATGGAGTAACCAAAGTTTTCGCCCAGTGAAGGGAGTGCCAGGAAATGATGTTCTCTCAAATATGCTTTTAAGCGGGTGGCAGGCATTCCTCCTGCAAAAGTTATGCTGATATTAGCTGGTAATTTGTCGGATATTTCCTTGCACTTGTTGTAATAAGTCATGTCTTCTATAGGGCCTACGACAGTTAGTTCCACCCTTTGTTCAACCTGTGCCAGGCATTCCATGAGGAAGTGCAGGTTTTTCATGGGATGTATCCTGCCTGTAAATACAAGCTTCAGGTTGCCTTTCTCTTTTACGGGAAATGTGATGTTTTCTTCCAGTTCAGGTGGGGCATTGTAGACCTGGCTTATACGTACCTGCTGGCCAAATACGGCCCGTATTTCATTGGCTTCCGTTTCGTCGACAGCGTGAAAGGTAAACGTGGACTGTATTTTCAATAACCGGAATAGTTTCAGGAAGCCTTTCTTCTTTATGGATTTTTGCTCTAAGGCATTGCTTTTCAACATGCCGCTTGGCGATAGGAATATCGGTGTTTTGATGAGGCGAAGTTTCTTCAGCAGCAAAGGGTGCAGTGTGAAATGCAGTGAGTACATACTGTTCATGTAAATGTAATCTGGTGATACATGGCGGATCTGTGTAAGGGCATTCCTGATGCCTGTTATTTCAGGGCTTGTATAAAAGATGCTTACATTATTGCAATAGGTTACCCATTCATTAGGGGTTATGTTTTCATAAGGCCGTTCATTGCCCAGGTCCCGGTCGGTTGTCAGGATATAAATGCTGAACTCATCTTTCAGGAGCATAGCGAGGTTGTAACAGGAACTGATCATGCCGCCTGCCTTGTAACCAGGACAGAACCAGTCTGTCATAATCAATAGCCGCTTTTGTTGCGTTGGGGCAGTGGAGACAAAAGAATAGCTGCCCGCCGCATGGCTGGTAAGAGTTTGTTGCATAATCGCCACATTTTTGATGAATGCTCTGGGGTACTGCGGTGCGAGAGATAAGCGGGCGGGTGGATTACAATCTTAACAGGGAATGAACTAAAGATAATTAAATTATCATTTTAGTGTGGGCTTTTAAAGTAGATTATTTAATGAATGATAAAAGTCAACAGGTTTGTAAGAAACAGGTATTTATCCCTGTTTCTTGTGTTGAAAGCTTTTCTACTTTTACTATCGATTCTTCGCATTGTTGTTGTCCGTTCCTGTTTTAGTTGTGACTGTCCTTTCCCTATTTGCATCTATTGTTACACAATTGAGCCTATTTATCAATGAATTGGTTCGGCTGTGTATTGCCCTGATCGTCGATTGTAAACCTTAAATCATATACTATGTCGCAGATCCGATTTGACCGGGTGGCAAGCCGCCCCCTGTCCCTTTGGCAAACGGCCGTGGCAGAACATGCGCGGCAACAGCTGGAACAAGAACATGGCAATGTTTCTCAAACCAGGGTGCTGCAGCATCCCATGGTTAGAGCGGCTGCCGATCACGTTACTGCTACTTACCAGGGTACTCCGCCAACAGCCGAGCGTAACCTGCTCATCCCCGACCAGTTGAACGTTTACCTTTCGCATTTGTGTTATGAAAAGGCGAATGCCGAGATCAATGGAGATGTAGCGCTGGCTGATGCGTTGGGCACCACCTACCGGCAGTTCAGTGATAAAGACCCCGGGTTCCTTACCTGCGCCACAACGTATGCTAATTATTTACTCCAGTACGGCGGCCAATTCCTGTATAATGATTGGACCGTTCAGGGTAATGACAATATCAATTATGGCGTGATCGGATACCAGTTGCCCAATGATGCGAAAGTGGCTGTTATCGGTGATTGGGGTACAGGTCTCGATGATGCCATAGAATTGTTGCAGAATATCATACAGCAACACAATCCAACTGCGATCATTCATCTGGGCGATATTTATTATTCCGGAACGCCTGCCGAGTGCACCAATTATTTTATAAATGCCCTGGCAACAGCAGGGGCCAGTAATATCCCTGTCTTTACCATTCCGGGCAATCATGAGTATTATTCATTGGGCTACGGTTATTTTCCGATGCTTACGCAGTTGAATACCAATATTCAAAATGCGGCACAGCCTGCCAGTTATTTTTGTCTGCGGACTGCTGATCTGGGGTATCAGTTCCTGGCTATGGATACCGGTTATAATGATGCCAACCCGACCAATCAATTCAATCCCAACTATGCAGGTCCCTGGCTTCAACCATCAGAGATTACCTGGCACCATGACAAACTCAATAATTTTCAGGGTGCTACTATCCTGTTGTCGCATCACCAGCTTTTTTCCACCAATGCCAAGCTCAATGGGTCGCTTTCCACCTATGGCAACCTGCCTTATCTCAATCCTTATTTGTATAGTGTGTTCGGTCCTTATTTGCGTACCAAGGTGGCCGCCTGGCTGTGGGGGCATGAGCATAATTTCGCACTGTATCAACCGGGATTGTTGCAGTTATCGAATTCGGCGCTGGTGGGGTGCAGTGCTTATGAAGAGTTGACTTCTGCCAATCCTTATGCGCAGAATTATCCGCAGATACCTTATTATGGTACGCCTGCTCAATGGGAGCTGGACACCAACAAGGATCCCAATGGGGTAGGGTATTACAATCATGCTTATGCTATCCTTGATTTCAGCGTTCGCCAAAATCCTACCGATCCTATTACTGCCTCTTATTACCAGTTTCCTTCCTGGGGCGTAAACAGGCCGCCTAATCCACAGGCTACACCCATTGTCAGTTTTTCTTACGCCATGCCAACACCGGTAACGAAGCCGGTGATGTATGGGACTACACTTAATATGCTTGCTCAGGAGGGATTGTTTATATCACCATTGGTAAGTCAGTTCCCGTACAATTATCCCACTGCTACTACCAACCATCCTGTTGGCCTTGTATTGAAACCTACTAAGGGTGGCAACCTTGGTCAGGTGCAGCATGGTGATCAGTTGCTGATTGTAACTACTGAAGGTGCTGCCGGACAAAACAATATGCTGGGTGCCTGGTCTACTCCTACGTTGTATTATTATAGTGGCAATTACACGCAGTTGGTTTGGTCCATTTATAAAAAGGATACCAGTACGGGCAAGGGGATCAATTATGGGGACGAAGTTTATTTTGTAAATACGTACTATCCCAATAACTGGTTGTGTTTATACTGGAGCAGGGTATACAGCAGTGTTTACCTGACTACCCAGCCTACGCCTAATTATTACTGGCAGATACTTTAAGTTAGCATATTATGGAAAGTAAGGTGGGTCTCTCCCGCAAAGCGGGAGAGGCTCACCTTTATAATTGGTTACTTTTTAAGTACGATCCGGAAAGTAGTGCCTCTGTTGATCTCGGACTGTTTCACAAAGAGCTGGCCTTTGTGGTATTGAACAATGATGCGGCGGCTCAGGCTAAGCCCCAGTCCCCATCCTCTTTTCTTGGTGGTGAACCCGGGTTTAAACACGCGATGAATATTCTGACGGGCAATGCCTTTGCCTGAATCCGTTACATCGATCAGCACTTCTTTATCATCCTGCCGCATTTGTACGGCAATGCTGCCTTTGCCTTCCATGGCATCGAGGGCATTCTTCAACAGGTTTTCAATGACCCAATCGAACAAAGGGGGAGAAATGCTCGCTACTATTTCCTGTTGATCGCCGGTGTCTAAAGAAAATTGTACTTTACCCGGAGCGCGTTTGCGCATATAATCGATCATGCTGGAAACCTGCGCCACGATGTTGTGCTCTTCCAGATGAGGGGTGCTGCCGATCTTGCCAAAACGGTCCGACACCAGCTTCAGCCGGTTTACATCTTTCTCCATTTCGGCAACGATCTTCTCATTGTCGGGAATATCCTTCAACATTTCTACCCAGCCCTGCAAGGAGGTGAGTGGCGTGCCCAACTGGTGGGCTGTCTCTTTCGCCATACCTGCCCACACCTGGTTTTGGGATGACTTGAAACTGGTGGTAAGCGCCGTAAGGGTAATGATGATGAACAGGCTCACGATCAGCAGCTGTACTATTGGATAATAACGTACCTGGTTCAGCAGACTGGTGTGTCCATAGTAATAATGATTGGTGCGTGTGCTGTCGCGTGGGTCCGCCCACACGATGGGGTCATTCTGCTTGCTGAACTCCCGCAGCCTGTTCTTGGCATAGTTGCTGTCGGTAGCAATGCTCGCCGAGTCGAGGTTGACGTACTGGGTAATATTGTTCTTTTCGTCGGTCTCGATAATGGGGATGGTCCTGTTCTCGGCAACAATAATGCTCACCAGTTTATCACTCATTCCGGTAGTATCGTTCATGAGCAACTTACCGGCTTCTACCCATTGTGCTACTTTTTGCCTTTCTTCCAGCGCAATTTGTTTGGCCAGGAACTGCGAGTAGAAGATAGTACCGCTGACGATGGCAATTGCAATAATCGATAACCCGGTTCTCCAATTAAACAGCGGTCGAATCATGTACAGGATTTGTTGATTTCGAAAGATACTAAGAATCTATAAAATGCGTTCCTTTGCATCCCGTAATATGACGCAGCCTTTGGTATCCATAGTAATACTCAACTGGAATGGCCGGAAGTTCCTGGAACAGTTCCTGCCATCTGTACAGGCGTCTACCTGGACCAACAAATCCATCGTGGTGATCGACAACGCGTCGACTGATGATTCTATCGCTTTCCTGCAAACACATTATCCCCAGGTACAGATCGTGCGCAATGCCGGTAATTATGGTTTTGCCAAAGGATACAATGAGGGACTGAAAGAAGTGGCTGGTGATTATTATGTGTTGCTCAATTCGGATGTAGAAGTAGCGCCGGGCTGGATAGAACCGGTGATGGCGCTGATGGAATCGGATGCCAGTATTGGTGTTTGTCAACCCAAATTGCTGGAGTATCATAACAAGGCTGTGTTTGAATATGCAGGTGCGGCGGGTGGCTGGCTCGACTACCTGGGCTATCCGTTTGCGAAGGGACGCATATTCGATGTGAACGAAACAGATCATGGGCAATACGATACGGCAGCACCTATTTTCTGGGCCAGTGGAGCAGCTATGTTTGTACGCGCTAAGCTATACCATCAACTGGGTGGGTTAGATCCTTTTTTCTTTGCCCACCAGGAGGAGATCGACTTCTGCTGGCGGGTGCAGCTGGCGGGATACCAGGTGTATGCCTGTCCACAGTCGGTGGTGTACCATGTAGGGGGAGGAACGCTGCCCAAAGGCAATTCCCGCAAGGTATTCCTGAACTTCCGCAACAACCTCATCATGATGGCCAAGAATATGCCGGCGGGGATGGCCACCTGGAAAATATTGTACCGGTTCTGGCTGGACGCCATTTCTGCGGTGAAGTCATTGCTGGCGGGAGAGGGGACTTATTTCGTGGCTGTGTTCAAAGCACATATTGCTTTTATAGGATGGTTGCTTTTCAAGAGAAAACAGAGTATTTTTCCCGCCGATAAAAGCGCCAGACTGCAAGGGTACCTTCACAAAAGTGTGGTGTACAGCCATTTTGTAAAAGGTAAAAAGACCTTTGCAGAAATTGTTGGAAATAAAAGCTGATTTTTTCAATTGAACCATTATTTTTGCATCGCAATCAACTCATTATGGATCAACATTTAGAGCACGAACAAGAGCAAGATTACCGCAACAAGGATTTTAAAAATAACTGGGTAAACTCTTCTGTATTCCTGTTTTACCTGCAGGTATTTTGTTTAGTAGCCTTTGTACTGGGTGGCTGCTACAGTCTCTACAAGCACAGTTATAAAGGAAAGCCCGAAGTGAATGTGCCATCAAGCACGTTGTACACTCCTGACTATAAATAAGTGATAATTAGTCAGAAATAATCTTAAAAAGATTTTGTCGGAATTATTCTTTTTCTATCTTTGCACTCCCAAATCACGAAATAAGTTCTTTTAAAAATAATACACGTTGTTGCTCAGGCAATTACGGGTAAAAAGCGGAAGTAGCTCATTTGGTAGAGCACGACCTTGCCAAGGTCGGGGTGGCCGGTTCGAGCCCGGTCTTCCGCTCCAGATGAAAAAAGCAGATAGCATTGTTATCTGCTTTTTTTTTCGACAATCGTCACCCCGGTGGCGGAACTGGTAGACGCGTTGGACTTAAAATCCAATTTGCCGAAAGGCGAGTACGGGTTCAACTCCCGTCTGGGGTACAAAAGTTCTTGTTTGAAATTTTTAAGGTTGCCCAGGTGTTGAAACTGGTAGACAAGCCACTTTGAGGTGGTGGTGTTCGAAAGGACGTGCAAGTTCGAATCTTGTCCTGGGCACATAAGTAGAAAGCTCCGAATTTTCGGAGCTTTTTTTATTTTCAGACCTTCTCAGTATTGTAAAATATATTTAGTTGCAGTTGGAGTCAATTTCTTTTCCTGCTTCGGGATCGCCTAAGTCTTTTGCGATCTTAAAAGAAATACAAGCACTATCCTTGTCTCCCATTTTTGAAAATGTTATTCCTTTTTTGAAGTATGCTCTTGCGTCTTTATTGTCAATCGCAATAACAATATTGTACGATTGTATGGCTTCTTCAAACCTATTTAATTCCCGTAGGGATTCTGCCTTGTTGAAGTAGGCAACTGTAGGATAGTCTGGGCCTTTTTCAATGGCGCTATTAAAGTCAGCCAAAGCTTTTTCATAATCTTTTGTAACCTGGTATACTATCCCTCTGTCATTATAGCCAACAGAGGAATCTGGTCTTAGCTCAATAAATTTGTTTGCCCTCTTTAATGCTTTGTTGTTATATCCCATATTTAGAGCGCAACGAGATGAGCCTCTTAAAGCGTCTAAATTATTTTTGTCAATAAATAAAGCATCATCAAATTCTAAGTCTGCGTTAAAATAATCGCCTTGTGACATAAGCTTTGTCCCTTCAGCTACATGATCTTTGTTAATGCTTACCTGGCAAGATGTCAAGCCAGTTAAAATAGCTGTTGTAATAAGTATTCTCATTTCAAGGATAACTAACGTTACTTTCACCCTAATTGTTATGCGACATTCCTTAAAACTTCTCTATCGGCATCAGCTCATCTTCTATCCGCGTCCTTATCATTTCATATTCCGGCGCAGTATACCATTGGGCTTTTTGGACCAGCAAAATATTGGCACGTGTGCCTTGCTGAATAGTAATGTGAAACAGTTTTTCCTGCAACTCCCATTTGAGCGACTGCGGATGATCGGCAGTGGTGAGAATAAGTATATCCCAATCGCTTTTGGCATGGTATGTCCCTTTGGCACGGTCACCGAAGAGCATCAACTCCGCATTGGGGACTTCCGTAGTGATGATTGTTGTTAAGGTGGCGAGTGTTTGTTTATCCAGTTTCTCCTGTTCGGTTTCTTCAAAGATGCCCCCATAACCATCTGTAAGCATGAATTGCTTCACGATGGCCCGGAAAACTTTTAGGCTCCACCTGTAGCATCTCGCAGGCCCACTGCTTTAGCCGGGGATCAGCCATGACATGCCTGGCGGCGGTATTGGCCATTTGCATCCGTTCATTGACTTTCTTTTGTTTCGGGGAAAGCTTCCTGCCGGACATATCCGGTACACTTGTTAGGACAGTTTTATCTTTATACTGCTTAACGACCAGGTTCTTTATTTTCCTGAGACGCCTGTAAGCAGGGGATTGCCGGTTACTATCGTTTTATGCTCCTGTTTTGTAAGCAGTTGCAAGAACGCATCAATAAAAAAGCCCAGCCGCGATAGCAGCGTGGGCTTATATGGGGGACGGTTAACTATCAGCTTAGTGCGCAGCCTCTGCCATGCTGACCTTGTTCTTCGATTGCCGCACAAACAGGATGACAATAGGCACGCAGATCAGGAACATAAGGCCTACGTGGAGGAACACATCCATATATGACAATACAGTGGATTGTAAATTGACAGACCCTTCCAATAATTTATAGGCCGAGCCTTCTGCTATATTAACCGGTTGTCCTTTGGCAATAAAGCCAGCCTTCAGCTGCTCCACACGCTGCTGTACATCGGGATTATAGATATCCAGTTTAGAGACGAGCGTACTGCGGTGTACCATATTTTGCCGGGAAATGAACGTAGAGATCATCGCCACACCAAAAGAGCCGCCCAACTGGCGCATCATGCCCTGGAAGGCCGCACCCTGACCGATCTGCACGCCACGCAAGGTGGAGAGCGACATCACAGAAACAGGCACCGCCAGGAACCCAAGTCCCACACCACGGATCATCAGCACCCAGAAGAAATTATCGCCACCGGTAGAAGGGGTTATGATATAATAACAACCCATACAGAAAATGAAGAAGATAATAAAGCCTCCTGTGATCAACAGTTTTTGTGAAACGCCTTTCTGTATCAGCTGGCCGATGATCGGCATCATGAAGGCAATCATCAAAGCACTGGGCACCATCAGCATGCCGGTTTGCTGGGCATTCCAACCGAGGATGGATTGCGTATATACGGGAATCACGAAGGTGGAGCCATATAAACCAAATCCCATGATGAACGACAGGATAACCCCAATGCGCAGGTTGTTATTCTTCAACACCCGCAGTTCTACAATCGGATATTTAAACGTCAGCTCGCGCCAGATGAAGAAGAAGAAACCCAACACTGCCAGTACGGTCAGCAGGATGATGGTAGAATTGCTGAACCAGTCTTCTTCCTGACCTTTTTCAAGAATGTATTGTAAGCAACCTACGCCCAATGCCAGCAGGCCGATACCCAGCCAGTCCACTTCACTGGGCTTGCGCTTTTCAGTATACTTCGGACTTTTGATGTACCGGATGGTCAGCAGCGTAGCGAGGATGCCCACCGGAATATTGATGTAAAAGATATAGGGCCATGCGTAATGCTCGATGATGTAACCACCCAACGGCGGACCCAGTGTAGGGCCCACGATCACGCCCAGCATGTAAATAGCCTGTGCCATGGCACGCTTTTCTACCGGGAATATCTCCGTGATGATCGTTTGCGAAGTAACCAGCAACGCGCCGCCACCCAATCCCTGTAGAAAGCGGAAAAGGATCAGCTCATTGATGCTGGTAGCATTACCACAGAGGAAAGAAGATACGGTGAACAGAATGACAGAAGCGGCAAAGTAATTGGTACGGCCAAACTGCTGCGATAGCCAGCTCGTCATAGGCACGATGATCACGTTGGCAATGGCATACGCAGTGATCACCCAGCTCACCTCATTGAGTGTGGCGCCGAGCGTACCCCGCATGTCGCTGATCGCAACGTTGACGATCGTGGTATCGATAATTTCCAACAGGGCACACACGACCGCCGTAATGGTGATGATCACCCGGCGGGCGCCGTACTCTATCAGGGAATTTTGTTGTTGCATCTTGAAATGGATTAATTAACAGCATCGAGATGAATGTCCACGTCCACGTTGAGACCTGCACGCAGCAGGCGGATCAATGAGTCGCTGGCATTCGTAAACTCGATACGTACCGGAAGACGTTGTACCACTTTCACAAAGTTGCCGCTGGCATTGTCGGGCGGCAGCAGGGCAAAACGCGCACCGGTAGCAGGGGAGAAAGAGCCCACTTTCGCTTCAAATTCATGACCGGGGAACGCATCCACTTCCACAATTACCTTTTGTCCTTCCCGGATCTTTCCAACCTGTGTTTCTTTGAAGTTGGCTACCACCCACACATCATCGCCCTGCACAATGCTGAACAACGCCGCACCGGCATTCACGAACTGCCCTTCACGCACATTCACTTTTGATATCTTTCCATCGGAAGAAGCGGTGACTACTGTATAAGAGAGATTCAACTTTGCATCATCCACGGCTACCTGTTTTTCTTTGATGGCAGCAGCAGCCACACTTACCTGCGAAGCAGTGGCATTGCTTTGCGAGCTCACGGCATTTACCTGGCGTGAGGCCTGGCCTTTTTGTTCCTGCAACACCTGCAGTTGTTTCTCGGCCGTTTGTTTGGCAGCCAACGCCTGCTCATATTGTTGCTGTGTAATAGAGTGATCTTTGATCAGGTTCTCAAAACGCTTGAAGTCTTCGCTGGTGCGCCATACGTTCACCTTCGCTGTTTCGATCTGCGCATCGATGGTAGAAACGGAAGCCTGTGTGGTAGCGATATTGGCATGAGCAGCACCGGCATTCGCGCGCATGGCTTCGAGGTTCGATTGGGAAGTCGCCAGCGCCGCTTCCGCCTGTTCCAGTTTAAGCTTCATATCCCGGTCGTCGAGGATGAGCAGGGTATCGCCTTTCTTCACTACCTGGTTGTCCTTCACGCGCACTTCGGTTACATAACCGGATATGCGGGGGATCACCGGGCTGATATTGGCTTCCACCTGCGCATCATCTGTTTCTTCGTGATGAAGCGAGTGAATGTATTTGCTGATACCAAACCAGCCACCACCCACTACCAGCAGGATGAGGATAATGGGGAAGGTATAGTTTCGCTTTTTAGGAGCAGCTTGTTCATTATTTGTAGTAGACATAATAATAGTTTTATCCTGTAAGGGTCTTTATTTTACTGATTGGTCATGGGTTAATGCGCCGGCTTGCTCCAGCAGTGAATTATAAGCCACCACGATGTCGGCTTTGGCTTCTTCCAGCGCGATCTTCGATTGCAGCAACGCCACGTTGGCGTCCAGCAGTTCGGTGGTGGTCACGAGGTTGTTGTCGTGCTTATTCTTCGTGATGCGGTAGTTCTCGGTAGCGTTGATCACCGATTTACCCTGCACTTCAATACGCTTTTGGGCCGACAGGAAGTTCTGATAGGCTCTGTTGATCGACAGCCTGATGTTGTCGTTCAGCATTTCCTGGTTGGCGGTGATCTCCCGTTCATTGGCCTGGGCAATAGCTACAGAAGACTTTGCTTTCCATAAAGAGCTGAGGTTGTATTGAACACCTACGCCGATGTTCACAATATTGGTAGCCGTTACGAGCCTGGGAATATAACCGGCGATGTAACCACCTGTGAGGCCAATGCTGGGATAGAGTTCTCCTTTGGCAGCATTGATCCCGGCGCCGACAGCCTTCTTACGCAGGCCAAGTGCTTCCACATCTTTGCGATTAAGGAAAGCCTGTTGCTCATAGCCGTCGAGCGAGCCCGGCGTGAATGACTGACCAAAGCTGGTAGTATCAGGCTGCAGGACGGTTTGCTCCGACAGTCCCATCATCAGGTTCAGGCTCACCATTGCCAACTGCAGGTTGTTTTCAGCATTCACCAGCGCCAGTTCAATATTGGCCGTTTGCAATTGAGCTTTTAAAAGATCGTTGCGCGCCAGTAAACCATTCTTTTCAAGGTTGCCGAAATCTTTATCGCGTTGCTGCGACTGGTTCAGGTTCTCTTTCACCAGCTTCACGGCCGAAATGGATTTGTAGAGATTGCAATAAGCGTTGATGGTGTTGAGTGTCACCTGCTCTTTGTTGTACTCAGCATCGGCTTCTGCCGCTTTTTCGAGGTACTTCGCCGATTCAATGCCATAGCGGATCTTCAAGCCGGCATACAGGGGCAGGTTCGCAGATACCATGCCATACATCGCCTGGTTGGGCCTGGGGAAAGCGCTTCCGCTGCTGTCTTTGCCGCCGGTTTTGAGGTCGATGTTGGGTGAGGTGAGAAACATGTAGGCGCCGCTGATCTTCACATCGGGCAGGCGGCTGTCAAGTGCCTGTTTCAGTTGGCCGGTAGCAGCGTCGATCCTTGCTTTGTTTACTTTCAGCTGCTTGCTGTTTTGTAAACTCAGCTCGATAGCCTGCTGTAGCGACAAGGGCTTTGCGTCCTGGGCATGCACGGCAAGGGAACAGCCTATTGCTAATCCTAAGCACAGTGCCAGTAAACCACTTTTTTGAGTTGGGTACATATACATTTAGTTAAAACAAACGATGATAAAAGAACCCTTGAGTGAATAAATATTCATCATTCAGGCAAAAAATTAATCCTTGATGCCATCCCAGCACATTTCGAACATGGCTTCCTTGAACTCGTTGGTGATCTTTAGCTGGTTGTAAGTACAATGCTTTACCAAGTCGCGCATGCCACCCCGTACGAAGAGCATGATCCACGAATAATCGAACTGCTTGATCAGCTTTTCCTTTTTCCCCCGCTCGATCAGCTCCCGCCAGGGCAACATACGGTCTTTCGTTGCCTTCCTGGTTTCATCTGAAATGAAGGGAGAATGGAAGCACTGTTCAATAAAAACAAGTTCGTCGAAACGCTCAATGGAATGCCTGAGCATATTCATCCAAATGGTATGGAAGGCCACTTTGAAAGGAGCCGACGGGTCGTATCCCGTAAAGTAATGTTGGGTATAGTCGTCGATGCATTTATCGAACAACTTCACGATCAGTTCTTCCTTGTTGGCAAAATAGATGTATACCGTGCCGGTGGCAAAGCCTGCCTTCCTGGCAATCATGCTCATAGTAATGCCTGAGAGGCCCTGTTCCTTCACCAGGGTCAGGGTGGCAGCGTAGATCTCTGCTATTTTACCTTCGTCTTTCGGTTTCACGGCACAAAGATAAATGAATAATTATTCAGTTAAAAGCCCCGGGCAGGTATTTTTGTTAACGGCTTGTTTATGCACCTTGATAAGATGGCGCCAGATGCTTTATTGTTTACCGTTTACTCGTTCATATTCATCGCTATGTGCGCTATTGGGTAGTTTGCCCCATAACCACCCTCCAACATGTTTTACCGACTATTTTCCGGACTGTTGCTGCTTGTCTGTAACATAGCTGCATGGGGTCAAACCAGCAAACTGGATTCGCTGCTCAATAAATTACCCACGGCTAAAGACGATACTGCGAAAGTCATGTTGCTGCGCGATATCGGCAACAACTACGCACACCAGGACCCACTACTGGCAGTCGCTTATTGGAAGCAGGGCGTAGCATTGGGAAAGCGTCTTGAATACATTAAAGGGCTTGCCCGTTGCTATATCAATATTGCTACCGGTTATTCTTTTGCAGGGATGCTCGACAGTTCTATTATTTACTCCGACACGGCGATCTACTATACCAGGCTCACCGCCGATCCTGCCCGGCTGGCGCTGGTTTACCTCAACAGGGCCGATAACTACGTGAACCTGCACAATCCCCGGGCCGCGTTGATCTATTGCGACACAGCGCTACAGTACGCCGAAAAAGCAAAAGACAATGACCGGCTGGCCCGCATTTACCACATCATCGGTGATATATACGGCGGGCAAAAGCAATATGAAAACACTACGCTGTATTTCACCAAGGCACTTGAGCTTTACCTGAAAGATAACAACTACATGATGGCAGGGCAGGTATACAGTGATCTCGGTGGCATGTACATGGACCAACGTAAACACGATACTGCGCTGGCATATTTCAAAAAAGCGTTGGTACTCGGCGATAGCACACGGGATAGTAAAAATCTTTCCGCTTATAATTCAGATATCGGCACCTTGTACCTGCAGCAGAAGCAACCCCGGCAGGCCAGGCCTTACCTCGATAAGGCATTGGATTGGGCCAAAGACCAGGACAACAGCCGGCAGTATACCGTGGTGTACATCCGGATGGCCGACATGTACAACCAGCAAAAAGAGTTTGCGGCTGCCGCAAAGGCTGGTGAAGCTGCATACCAGTACGCATTGGTTGAAAATGATTTTGGCTATAGAAGAGATGCGGCTTCCGTGTTGAGCGAAGCGTATGCCGGACTGGGCGATCATAAAAAAGCATATGCCAATATGCGTATTGCGCTGGAGTTGAACGATAGCCTCTACAAGCAGCAATACGATGCGGAGACCGCTACGCTGGAAAAGAACTTTGAAGTAGGACAGAAGGATAAAGAAATAGCCCTGCTGAACAAGGATAAGGAATTGCAACGACAGCAATTGCGCAGTCAGCAATTTTACCTCATCGGTTCGGTAGTGCTGGTGGCCCTGGCCATTGCGGGCATTTTCCTGCTGGTGAGCCGCCACCGTTTGCGCCAGCGCATGAAAGAGCTGGAGCTGCGCAACCGCATAGCGGCCGATCTGCACGATGAAGTAGGCAGCTCACTCAGTAGTATTCACATGCTGAGCCAGGTGGCTGCCATGCAGCATGGGCCGGGCAACGGACAGACGGAAATCCTGTCGAAAGTGAGCTCCAATGCCCGCGAGACCATGGATAAAATGAGTGACATCGTTTGGATGATCAAGCCAGGCGAAAGTGAAGGACTCAGCCTTACCCAGCGCATGGAACGTTTTATGTATGAAATGTGCGCCCCACAGAATATTACCTGTACGCTGGATGGAACCGAAGCCTTACAAAAGCTGAAGCTCTCCATGCAGCAGCGCAAGAACTTTTACCTGGTATTCAAGGAAGCGCTCAACAATGCTGTCAAGTACAGCGGCAGCCATACGATCGATATTACGGTAGACATGCACAACCGTCACCTTTGCCTGCTGGTAAAAGACAAAGGGAAAGGGTTCAATACGGAACTGGCCGGCAATGGCAACGGATTGGATAACATGCGGAACAGGGCAAAGGAATTGGGCGGCAAGCTGGAAATTCTCTCTGCAGTAGGCATAGGAACAGAAGTACAGCTTCTATTACCGGTCTGAAGCTACAAGAAGCCAAGAGGTAAGAAGCCAAGAGGTAAGAAGTAAGAGGTAAGAAGTACGACTTCAAATTTTTCGGTTCGCCTCCTACCTCTGAGCGCCTACTTCTGACCTCCGGCTCTCACCCATATTCGCGATCCCTCATATCGTAAAATAATTGTTCTTTTGTAATAAGACCTATGCCCGAGATTCGGATCACCATATTTGAAGACAGCAAACACCTCCGTGAAAGCCTGCAGATCGTCCTGAACGGTACGCCCGGCTTCATGTGTGCGGGCGCTTACCACAACTGCAGCGATCTCCTGCACCGGATAGAAAAAGACAGGCCCGACATTGTGCTGATGGATATCGAAATGCCGGGCATGAATGGCATAGAAGCCACCCGCATTATCAAAACTACTTTTCCCAATATACACGTGCTTATACAAACTGTCTTCTTCGAGGACAGTTATATCTTCGATGCCATCTGTGCAGGCGCTTCAGGTTATATATTAAAGACTACTACACTGGCGGGCTATATAGAAGCCTTGCAGAATGTGAGCAGCGGCGGCTCGCCTATGACGCCGGGCATCGCCCGCCGGGTGATGGAATTGTTCAGGGCGAATGTACCTGAGCGTAACAATACAGATAAAGTAGAGCTCACTACTAAAGAAACCGCCGTACTGCAACACCTCGTAACGGGCAAGAGTTATAAGATGATTGCCTCTGCCATGGAACTATCACTGGATACCATCAAAACGCATATCCGCAACATTTACCTCAAACTGCAGGTAAACTCCAACACCGAAGCGGTAGCCCGCGCCCTGCGAGATAAACTGGTGTAACAGCTCTTTCTTGTTTGTCATTTCGAACGAAGCGATAGCGAAGTGAGAAATCTGCCAGCGAAGCAAAAGCACTCACTACTCACTACTCACAACTCATTACTCACCTTTTCTCACCCTATCTCGCGATTGTAATCCCTTTGTGTATGAATCAATTTTGTATGGTAAAACAACTGCTCCATGCACTACCACCCATACACCAACAAATTACCCATCCTGCTATTGCTGGTCTTTCTTGCGAGGCCGGCTATTGCACAGGATATTGAAAGCATCAACTTCAAAAAGCCGGTAAAGTTCAGCGGCACGCTCAACTTCCAGTTTGAGCAATATGGCGCCAGTGGCATCGAGAACAGAAAACAAGCTTCTTCCTGGATGATCAGTGGCACGCCGACTCTAACTGTACTTGGCATACAGATACCGTTCTCTTTTCTTCTGAGCAACTTTGAGAACAGGTACTACCAACCCTTCAATCAATATGGCATCAGCCCACGCTACAAATGGGTAACCGTACATGCCGGTTACCGCAACGTTCAGTTCTCTCCCTATACGCTGGCAGGCTACCGTATGCTGGGCGGTGGGGTAGAGCTGAACCCTAAAGGATTGCGGCTCGGCTTCATGTATGGCAGGCTCAACCGTTCTGCTTCGATCGACTCGGCACAGATGGCTAACCCGCTGGCCTTCCGCCCGGTAGCAGCTTACACCCGCATGGCTTATGCAGCTAAAGTGGGTGTAGGAACTGAAAAGAACTACCTCGACTTCTCTTATCTCAAAGGATGGGACAAAGAAGGTTCTGTAGATTCCAAGTTCAGGGATTCACTGCCACCGGCAGAGAACCATGTATTGGGTGTGTCGTGGAGACTTACCTTCTTTAAACATTTCACCTGGCAAACCGATATCGGCCTCAGCCATTACACCAACGACATACATAGCGATAAAATAGAGTTGGATTCTTCCGATCCCAAAATACTCCGGCAGCTCACGAAGTTCTTTGGTTCCCGTATCTCCTCACAAGTATTGACGGCCGGCGAAACAAAACTATCCTATGCAGGAAAAATATTTGGATTGGGCGTTAGTTACAAGCGCATAGATCCCGATTACAAATCCATGGGCGCTTACTTCTTCCAGAGCGATATACAACAGTTTGCAGTGCTTCCTTCACTGCGGCTCAACAAAGGCAAGCTGCTCATCAATGGCAACCTGGGTTGGCAGGAAGATAATATTTACCAGCAAAAGCTGGCTACCTCCAAGCGCTTTACCGGCAACGGCAACATCAGCTACATGCCGGTGCAGTGGTTTGGTCTTAACCTCAGCTACAGCAACTTCGGCATCACGCAGAACCCCTTACGTACTTCCCCAACAGATGAATTATTCAAACAGGTATCGCAAAGCGTGGTGCTGATGCCTTATTTAAACTTTGTCAATGAGAGCACCGTAAAGAATGTGCAGTTTGTAGCCAGCTATCAATCACTCAACAGCCCGGTGCAAAGCATCAATGCCATGGCCGATCAGCATACGCTCTTCTCTACCTTGGTATACAGTCATTCTTTTCTGAAAACGGGCCTCACCTTCAATGCTTCGGCCAATTATAATAATACCAGCTTACCAGGTGGCGACATTGGCTCTATAGGCGCCGGGGCAGGATCTACGTTGCCTGTCTTCAAGCAAAAGTTGACCGTCACTACCAATGCCACTTACAACAGCAACAAGTTTGACGGTACTTCCAATGGTTATACGCTCAATGCGGATGTAGGACTCAGCTTCAGGCTTATAAAGAGAAATACGGTGCAACTGCTCTTCAATTACCTGAAGAATGAAGCCAAAGACCAGACTGTTGTACAAAGCTTCGATGAAAAAACATTCCGTATCGGTTACGGCATTACCTTCTGATAACACTTATCCGAATCAATTCAACCCATAGCAACTGTAATCATGAAAAATATACCACCCGTTACCAGTAAGCGGTTATTGCTGGCCATTCTTTTCCTGCTGCTGGCCTTTGTATCCATTACTGCGTCGGCGCAGGTAAACATATCGTTTACACTTCGCCCACCTTACTCTGCTTACATCAAGGATTATTATCGCCTGGAGAATAAAGCAGTCATTGTGCTCACCAATACTACCCGCACGTCTTTGGATATCAAGCTCGGCGGTAGCATCAGCAATGAATCACGTGGCGTGTACATCCGCACCAATAAAGACTTCATGCCGCCGGTGCCGCTTACCCTCGGACCTGGTGCTACGGTGGTGCTCACAGCCAACCCGGATGTGATGCGCTTCTTTGACCAGAACAACATTGCTACCAATGCCAATGACGCGATGTTGGCCAACATTTTACAAACGGGCTTGCTGCCGGAGGGCAACTACCAGGTATGTATCAATGCGTATGACTACCGCACCGGCAAGCAACTCTCCGATGCCTCTGTAGGCTGCTTCAATTTCAACCTCAGCCGCCTCGATCCACCGGTGATCACCTTCCCACAAAACAACCATACGTACCCAGTAGAGCAAAAGAACCTCAATTTTAGCTGGACACCTCCCATGGGCAACCTTGCAGGCGCACTCATAGAATATGACCAGATCGTGGTGAAAATACAGCCGGGTCAAAACCCCAATGATGCTATTGCGGCTGCCCGCGATTTCAATGCCGGTAACCCGGTAGTGAACAGGAAAAAGTCTTTAACGCAGACTTATGTTACACAACCCTACGATCTGCCTTTCGAAAAAGGAGCCACGTATGCTATGCAGGTCATTGCCCGCGACCGGAACGAAAAAACATTGATGACCAACCTGGGGCGTAGTGAGATCGTGACCTTCCAGGTAGGCAATTCAACATATTCACCCAGCAATGATTTGCCATTAGGGGAATATAATGGACCTGTTTTCAATAATGTTTCCCTGAAAGGAAAGCTGCGTTATTACTGGCTGGTGGGTGGTTATGCTTCTAATAAGAACAACTTTGGTAATACTGTTTCATCCAATAGTGGAGGCAATCAGAGTGGCAGTGGCGGCAACAATAATAACAATAACAGCTACAATGATGCCGGATACAACTTTCAGCAGAACAACAATGGCAACACGGCTTACCTGGGTAATGCGGATGGCTTATCGGGCTATCAAAGCAGTCCGTTGGCTGGCATGACGGTGCAGCTGATCAAGGCCACCCGTTTCGTTAATCCGTCTCCCTCTGGCAATGCCCCCACGCTGTTACCGGGTAATATATTAGTGGACGCAGCCCCCACCATATTGGCTACGGCCACCACCACGGCTGATGGAAGCTACACTTTCAATGTGCCCGATCTCGAAGATATCAACTTTGGTTTCAGCAATACGCCCATCAATAACGGTGGCGGCGGTGATGCGGGCAACTGGAGCATCTCTGGTGCGCACCATACCGTATTGATGGTGAGGCTGGCGGCGCAGGGCTCGACCTATTATGCGCAGCCTATCCAATACCTCACCGGCGTGCCTGGCAATAAGGATATGGGTACTTTCTATGCCCAGGTGAGAACATTTAAGTTGCGCGTGTTGGTAGCTGATAATGAGGACCATTCACAGACAAAAGATGGTATGGAAGTGATGGTGTGCAGGCGCACGCCCCGCAATAACATGATACCAAAAGATGAAGGAAGTCCGGGCATCTTCAGTGATAACTCTACTTACCACGATGGCCTGTATGATTATGAGGTTATTGGCAAAGCAACATCCGGCGCCAACGGAGAAGCCGTTATCGAGAACATTGTATTGGAAGCTTGCACCGGATCATATGGCAAAACACCTTATTACATCATAAGCCGCATTGCAAACCCCAATCAAACCGATCAGGCCATCGGGCATTATGACTTCGAGTTGAGATACGCCACCAAAAACCAGTGGCAGCCTGGTAGTTCCTGTCTAAAATACTCTGATGTTTATATCGATGCCGATTGTGCCCATGGCAACTGTTTGAACAGCCTCTCACTTCAACGATATTCAGAAACGGGCCGGCTTGGGTCACGAACAGAGTATTACCACATACAAGGCACTTACCGCGTGAAGCCGCGCATATATGCACAAGTGAAGAATAGTGTTTCTGGTAATACGGACAATTTGGGACAGAACCAACCCGGGGCTCGCTGGTACCTGTGGAAGATCAGCAAGGCGGGCATGCAACGTGCCCGGCAGACCGCTTACCAGGGCAAGTGGGGCAACCTGGTCAAGGAAGGACAGGAAGCTGGCTTTCTCCTCCTCAAGGCTGCGTTGGAAAATCATGGTGTACCTATGATCTGGGAGCGTACCGGACTTACAGGCGCTGATGGAAGAGTGAATGAAGAGCTGTTGCCATATGAGGGTGCTTTCAATTCGCCCTACGGTTATTACTACATATTACAGGTGGATAAGAATGGTTTTGAAAGCGCCTATGTGCCCATCAATAAACTCAGCACCTGGAATGAAGCCGAAGGCGGTGACATGGGTATCCTCAAACCGGGCATGGCTTTCAATGCAGGTGAAATATGGCTGAAGCCGAAAGGAAAGCTCACGCTCAGGCTGAAGAATGAAAAAGGAGAGAAGGCAGGCGCCAAAGTACATTACTATGATCCGGCAACAGGTGTGGAGGGAGAGATCGTAAATTCTCATCTTGTTTCTGATCCTACCGGCGACTATCATGCTGTTGATCTCGATCTGCCTTCTGGTGGCAACCGTAAAATAGCCATCCATCCTTCCAATAATGAGCTATACGAGAAAGATACCATCACGCTTACTATACCTTCGAATGAAGATGTGGTAAAAGACGTGGTCATTAAATACAAATTGCACCGTATTTACTTCAACGTGAAAGGAAAAACGGGTATGCTGCCGGCGAGCGCTCTTGCCCAGGCCAAGGTTGAACTGTTGCTGGATAACAACTCCGCAGAAATGTACAACGGCTTGTCCAGCCCCTGGATACAGGATGGTAATTTCTCCAACCAGCCTACGCCACCCATTGGCAATCAGAACAACAATAACAATCAAAATAACAATGGCCTGCCGTTCAATAATGGCGTGGGCAATAATCTGGTCGCGAATGATGTTCCCGAATTTATAGGCCTTTATACCAAATTCACCAATAATGGTGGCGGTGTCGATTTCGCTTTCAAAAATGGAGGCACCCGTTTCACCTTCCGCATCACCGGGCCCGACGGTACCAGCTATGTGGTTACCGATAAAGAAGTCACCAGCACAGCCAGCAAGCAATGGAAGCGGGTGGATGTGCAGCTCAAACAGGCGAGGATCGTAAAAGGTAAGGTCACCTTCGGCCAGGTGCCGGTAGCCAATGCACGGGTGCGGGTAAAAGGTTCATCTCCTTTAATAGAAGTATTTACCAATAACAATGGCGAATACACGATGAGCGGCGTGCCTGCCGATACGGTTCTTACTTTCACTGCTTCCAAAGTAGGCTACCAGGGATTGGAATATACAGAAGGACAATCCAGTGCACAAACGGCTTATGGCCTGGTGCTCTATGCTTACACACCACCAGGAGGCGGAAGCGGAATTACAACTACTATCAACTTCAAGTTGCGCATCTATGAGGATCTCGATCTTAGCCGTTTGCTGGGTTTCCCGCTGGAAGTAACGGCGCTTACAGAAAATGCGCAGGCGCCTGTTCGCCCTGGTACTGGTACAGTAAATCAGGGAGGCGTAGGCAATGGGGCCGGCAGCGGCGCTGGCAACGGCGTTGGCAGAAATAGTAATGCCACGGTCAAGATCTCCGGTATCATCAATATTTCCGATTCGGCGAATACAGTATTTAAAATGGGAGGCACTGGCGCCAACGGCAAGCGGCTGAGCACTATTGAGTTTTCCGATCTGATGGTAGTGGCAGATGCTATTAAGAACGATTCATTGAAACCGTATTGCCGCCCACAGACATTGCCCATGCAAACGGATGTGAATGAACAGAAGATCAGGGTCTTCAATTTCTACGATGCTACCATGTACGATAATACAAAAGGTGTAACCCTCACTAATCATACAGCAAATAACGTACAGCAAGGTGTGGCACAGGCTAAGGTAAGAATTGAGCTTACTTCCTTTACGAGCAACAGTATTGCGCTCGACGAGGGACAATCCATCAACCTCGTCACCAGTAGTGTCGATAATCCCACCCTGTTCCAGATATTTACCGCCAACGGGCCTTCCCTTGTCAATGCCAGTCAGGGCATGGGTGTCGGCAATGATGCCGGTAATGCCGTCAACTACCGCCTCTATGATTTTGAAGCCATCGCAGCCAAAGGCACTTCGCGTATATACAAAGATTCACTGACGCTGGATACCAGGCTACAAACCAACCTGGAGCATGTATCGCAGGGCAATCTCAACCTGCCCATAGGTAGAGTGCGTATCAATAAGAACAGGGAGCTGGATAATATCAACAGGGCTATCAACCACACTACTTCCCTGGGCTCCTTCAGTATGTTGTGGCAGCGTATTTACGTCAACGGTACCGGTGTGAAGTTCGATGGTACGCTCACTGCGGCTGGCATGAACATGCCGGTAGATGATGCCGAACTGTATCCAACGGAATTCTGGATACCGCAAGGCTCACTGCAAACCAACAATGTAAAACTGCTCAATGCGGTACCAGTCACTGTACATACCGGCGCCACCTTTGGATACGATGCCACCCGTAGTGTGCCGGCCTGGTACCTGGCCATCACCAGCCAGAGCAGTACGGTAGCTGCTGCAGAGATCAGTGGTCAGCACCTCAGCGGCCTTGCTGCCAACGCGGTAATACCTTTTACATCAATATGGTTCTACAGTAACAATGAACAAACGGTGAACCTGCTCAGTAAGCAGCCAGCTTACAAGGTGCACAACATTGTTGATTATACTTTACAGTCTGTGCTGCTGTCTAATACGATGATCACATTAAGCGGGCAGCTCGATCCTGGTATCCCGGCCTTCCCGGTATATCCCACCGCATTGCTCTACGAAAAGACAGGTAACACCATTTCTGGTATGACACTGCGGCCGTTTGGCATGAACAACATCAAGGTAAATGGAGTAGAGTTTGCATTCAACAACAACAATAGCACCAGCATCAGTTTCAGTAACGGCCAGATGCAGATCAGAGGTAGGGTGAGCGATGAAAACCCCACCGTATTCAGCAATGTTGCCTTCACGCTTACCAAAACCAGCCAGGAAACCAAACTGGTGTTGGATGAAACACCACAAAAGCAAAGCGTACGATTAGGCGGTTCCGGCAACAGTCCCATTGTGCTCTCCAATATAGAAGGCCGCATGTGGGTGACCAATAACCAATGGAATCACCTCTACATCAACGGTGATATGCCCGAAAGCATGGGCTTTGCAGCCGATGGCAAACGCATGCGCTTCGATGTGCTCGGAGCATTGTCTGTCTCCAACCAAAGTGTGAAGCTGAAGAAAATGGAAACCCCCTTCGGCAATCTCAACATGACCTACGACATGGAGAACCACCGCCTCATGGGCAACCTGTCTTTCAACAACAAGGCAGGCAGCATGGAGATCAGGGGCGATGCTGAAATAGTAGTAGACCGCTATGGTTATTACTTCATGGCAGGCGGCGGCATGGAAATGAGCAACCCTTCCATAAAAGGTCAGGCTTACATGCTCTTTGGTAACTACAACCACCAATCCAGTGATCGCCGTAGTGCAATTGAAAACATGCTTAAAGAGTATAGCTATTACTACCAGCAATTGAACGAATTCCCCAGGGGCTATACCAACATGCAGAAGGTTGATGGGTTCTTCTTTGAGGCCGGTGCGGAAATACCGGTACCGGGTGTGCCCAATTTCGATATTGATCTCGGCCTGGTAGATGCAGCGCTGGAAGTAACCGTAGGAGGCGATGTACGATTAGGCATAGCCTTCGGTGACAATACTACCTACAATATGGGTATGGGCATCTTCGTGAACGCTTATTTCAGACTGGGAGTTTCAGTCATCCATGCCTGCGCCGGTGTGGAAGTAGGCGTTCGGGCAGGAGTTGATGCCGATGGTAATTACTCAACCAATGGTAACTACAGTATGCAGGTAACAGGCTATGTATTGCTCGAAGGGCGTGTATACGCAGGTGGTGGCCTGGTGTGTACCAGCAAATGTGATGGGGCTTGTGTGTATGACGAAGCATACGGACAGATCGGTTTCAAGGCAGTTGGTACCATCACCAATAATGGTTCCGACTTCCGGCTCGAGTTGTCGAGTGGCAGCAGCACCTTCCCGAAGAAAAAATAATAATGGTCCGTCACCTGCATGTCACCCTGAGCTTGTCGAAGGGTATTTAAAAGAAAATGTAACCACCCAAAATAACCTGAAATGAAAAAGTATTCAATCATCGTTCTTTCCTTCCTGGTAGCCTTGCGCATACAGGCACAGGATATGCTGGCCGGTCTTGCCCGGCCCGGCGCCAAAGGTATCTTCGTGCTCACCGGCGATGCTATCAGCGATTCGAAAGGACCTGTCACTGCTTATAAGATAGAACGCAAGGCGGGTAATGATAAAGACTTTACCGTGGTAGCCACTTTGCAGGCTGTTACTACCATAGACGATTTCAAAAAGCGTGCGGCAGCAGCCGACAATATGGTTCCCTTTCAGCATGACCTTTCTTTGCTCAACCTCGACTCCATATGGATAAAAGGAAAGGCGGCAGGCTCGCTGGCGAAACTGCCTACCGTGGGTCATAGCACACCCGTGCTGGCTGGGTTCAATATGCTCTGGCTGGATGAAAAAGTACAGTCTGGTAAGAGCTACCAATACCGGGTAACTGCTGTAGGTGGAACCTACGCAGCACTTTCTACACCTGTCAGTTTTAACCGTTTACCGGTCGCCACTCCTTTGTATCAGCAGGCTGTTTTCAACAAACCACAACGCCACATGCAGCTCTACTGGGGTACTGCCTTTAAAGACCATCCGGATTTCATCGAGACCTGGCGCAGGGAGGATAACGGCGCTTATACCAAAGTGCCGGCCATTGTAGGGCTTAGAGCAGGTAAAGACTCGGCTCAGTACCTGATCAAAGACACTTCCGCAAAAGCTGGTCGTCTGTACAGGTATTTTATAAAAGCGTATGATGTATACGGCAATGCAGCGCCCATATCCGATACCATCACCATCGCTTCGCTCGATATGATGCAGATGCCCATGCCGCAACAGGTGAAGGCAATAAGCGATAGCGCTGCCCGAGCCATCAGTATCTCCTGGCAATTACAGGAAACGCAGGTCATCAAAATGCTGCGACTTTACCGCAGCACCAATTCCGTAAAAGGATTTGAACCGATAGCTGAGTTCGCTGCAACCGATACCGCCTTTCTTGATCAACAGGTACAGCCAGCCACGGCTTACTTCTATTACTTTGAAGTGGAGTATAAAACACAGTACAAGCCCAAGCGCAGCACTTCCTTTGCCGGCAGCTTCATCGATGCGTTGCCTCCATCCCTGCCACGCAACATCATTGCCACCGGCAACAAACAAGGTGTTGAGCTTACCTGGGATTACCAGGGTAGTAGCACCACCGGCTTCTGGCTCTACCGTGCAGAGCGTGGTAAGCCATTGCAGTTGATCACTACCATGATACCAGCGCTGGATACAGTACAACGATACACCTGGACAGATACCGATAGCCTATTGAGAGGAGACCGATTTTACCAGTATGCACTCAAGTCTTTCTCTACCAGTCATATTGAAAGCCCCTTCTCCGATACGGTAATGGCAAGGCCGCTTAAAAATATCCCGGTTCCCAAACCACCCATGCGCGTAACAGCCTATGCTGAGGATGGACGCATATATGTGGACTGGGATGCCGTATCCTACGATGAAACAGTATCGGGCTACAAACTGCTGCGCAGTAAAAAAGCAGCCGGCGCCAGCAACTTTACCACTGATACGATCCTGCGCAATACCAATGGATTTGTGGATACACTGGTAAAGCCTAATGAAACTTATCGATACAGTGTCATCACACAATCGGTGTTGGGCGTACAGAGCGTACCCGCTACCTGGGCCTCAGTAAATGTAAAAGGTGAAAAACCGGCTGCACCCGCTTCTTTAACAGCCAATCTTGCTCAAACAGGCGTGCAGCTCAACTGGGAAGTACCTGCCGAAAATGCTTCACTGCAATACAATATCTACCGCTATGAGCGCGGCAAGGAGCCGGTGAAAGCAGGAACTGTTGCAGGCGATACAGATCAGTTTACCGATAAAACAGCCACCAAAGGAAAACAATACTTCTACTTCATTCGCTCTATCTCTCCTGATAAAACAGAGAGCGACAAGAGTAATGAAGCAAGTATAAGATATTAATCAATGTCAGGCTGAGCCTGTCGAAGCCCTTCGACAAGCTCAGGGTGACAATATAAAATATTAACCATAAAAACACGATCAATGAAAACATTCAACCAGCGTATGACAGGCCTACTGTTCATACTCATGGCGCTCCTTGTTATATCCTGCGAGCGCGAAGGCCCGATGGGGGCCGAAGGACCACAAGGCCCCGATGGCCCGCCCGGCGAAGATGGCAGCGGCGGTGACAGCAACATCACAACTTTTGTTACACCTCCAAGTGCCAGCCTCCAATGGCAAGGTATTGATGGATGGGATGGTTATGGAGTATACGAACTGAAGAATTACGGCTTTGGAATACCTGAAGAATATAAAAAGTTCATCGAAGAAGGGTTGGCGGTAGTGTACATCGGGGGACCGGAGAATGATTGGTACAAACTGCCCTGGACCTGGGGAGAGAAAAAAGACCATATATACGACTGCTATTTTGAAGGCACCGAAGTTGTCATATACGCAAAGATCAAAGATGATCCCAATGGCGCAGACAATGACCCTGTCAGTGTCAATAAAGTAAAAGTCGTCATTGCACCTGCCTCTAAAGTATATACACTCTCATTGACCAATTGATCACCATTCCTTAAAAAAATCATTATGAAACGATACCTGTTTGTTTTAATAAGCTGCAGCTTTTTATTCTCCTGCACCAAAGAAGGCTTACCCGGTCCTCAGGGGCCTGAAGGCCCCGAAGGAGAGGCCGGTGCGCTTGGCGCAGGCGGTGGTGGAACAGCTACCAACATCATCTCGGTAATGACACCCAACCAGGTAATTTTTAGCTGGGAAAGGATTTCCCGGTATACGGACAATGCAGTTTACCGGCTTAAATGGAAAGTCGGCGCCACAGAAGGCACTACGTTTAGGTTACCTGATTCGCTTACTGCCCGCATCGATAATGGCGCGTTATTGGTATATGTCATCGAGGATGGTTCAGACGAACTTCGCGATAACAGAATATTGCAGTTGGCTTACGCGCCCGCAGAATTTTACCCCCTTTCGACATATATCTATCAACTCGAAAAAATAGCCGGCCGGTATGTCATCACAGTTCTGGCAGATATGCAGGATTATGGAACACCTTACAAAACACCTATGAAATTTGCCGCGCTGAAGTTTCTGATCATTCCGCAAACAGGCACCGGTACTATAGAATGGGGATAGATAGTTGACACACAAAAAAAATACAATCATGAAAAAGATACTTTATTACAATACCATATTCTTTTTGTTGATCGCACTACTAACATCTTGCGAAAAGCAGGGACCTGATGGCCCTGAAGGACCGGAAGGTCCTGCCGGTAATCCTGGTCCTCCCGGTAACAGCGGTAGCACAGGCAGTGGAGCAGTGATTGCTTACACCACTGATCCTGCCAATATATTTGGCTGGGTAAAGAACGGATCTGTCGCCAGTAGCTATACACTTGGCCGTAAGGATAATTCCGGCAGCGATTATAATTATGATTTAGCATTTTATGTAGAAGACCGTGAAGGCGTTATACCGGATGGGATAGTACTTGTTTATGTGAAAATGAAAAAGAAAAACAGTACGCAAGAGGCTGTCTGGTTTGCTATGCCACACCTCAGTGGCAATATGGCAGCAGGATCGGAGGAATACACAGCCCATCAGAATTACCGTGATCAATCGGGTAATAATGATTACCTCGCAGTGCGTATCACCGGCGATATTGCGCAGGCAAGTCCCACTGCTGCAACGCCACCATCATACGATGCATCCGGCGTAAAGATCATCGTTATTGCCTCCGGTGAAGTTATAATAGGTAGTCGTTCTGCGGATGTAAGAACACTTTCCCTCGAAGAAGTAATGGAACGTTACAACATAAAAGAAACTGACTTCAAAGTCTTAAGGTAAGGGTGGTTTCATTAGCAGTTACAGGCTATGAAACAAAAGGGAGTATCACGGTGGTGATCTCCCTTTTTCGGTTCTATTTATTATTTTTAGGTCATTATACTACTCATGAAAGATTGGCAAACAGGTATATTATTCGTTGCTGCGGTGCAGGGGCTGCTCCTGAGCCTTGCACTGATGGGCCCCGGCAAAAACAAACATGCGTCGAGATACTTCCTCGGGCTGGTGCTGCTGGTCTTTGCAATAGAGCTACTCAATGATTGGGGTATACAAATAGGATACCACCAACTTAAAAACGCATTCCCCTTCTGGGTAATAGGGTCTTACCTGTTGATACCGCCTTCCTGCTATTACTTCATCCGTTCTAATATCGACCCCACCTATAAGTTCAGCAAAAAAGACCTGCTTTATTATACACCGGCAGCCATCGAGATAGTAGCGGAATTTGCCCAATACCTATACAACTGCTTCAGCACACAACAAGCTAACCTCATGCACATAACTGCCTGGTGGTTCTTCACAGAGATATGCCCGGTTTTGTGGTTGATAGGAGTGCTGCTATGGGGAGGTCAACAACTCAGGCAGTTGGCCCGCAGCAATGCTTCGCCCGTCTCATTCACGGGGCTGCATCCTGCTAAGCTGTTATCTGTATTTATCCTGTTAAGCCTGTTGACCCTGCTGTGGGTAGCTGATGCCGTATTACAATTACCGGTGTTCCCGGCAGTTGAATTGGTGCTGATCCTGTTGCTCTTTACACTTAGTTATCTGTCTTACACCCAGGGCGCTTTCTTTGATGTGGTAGTACGAGCAACAAAGAGCAGGTTATCTGTATCACCGATCTTTGGGGCGTATAATGACACATTAGAACTAACTAAACTACAAGGCGCTTTCGAACAAAAAGGATTGTACAGGAAACCAAAGCTCACCCTCGAAGAACTGGCCGGAGAACTTGACCTGCCGGTACGATATGTTTCTTACCTCATCAATACCTACCACGCAGCCAACTTTCACCAGTACATAAATACCTGGCGGGTACAGGAGGTGATCCGAAAAATAAACGACCCTGGAGAGCGGCATAAGACCCTGCTGGCCCTCGCGCTGGAATCGGGCTTCAGTTCCAAATCCTCCTTCAACCAGGTCTTTAAAGACCACACCGGCAAGTCGCCCTCCCAATATTTCTCCTGAATTAGTCCGGAAAACCGATCATTGGACTTGTACAAACCTCGCTTCTGCGCTGGCTGTTGGCCCAAAAACGTTCTTTGCAGGCAAAAATCACAGCCATGAAACATGCTCTGTTAACCTGCCTCTGTTCCGTTCTGATCTGTCACTTTTCCCTTGCACAACCCTTCAGGCCAGCTACCCACAAACAAGGGATCGGCATCCAATTCTATAAGAACATCGAGTTCCTGGGGTTTACCTTCTTCATGGGCTACCTGGGGCCACAGTATGAGCACGACACGGTCCCTATGCCCCACGGCGCCAAAAAGCAGGATTGGTTTGCCTACGACTTTGCCCTGTATCATAAATACCGGTCGTTCACTGCCAATCCCGACCTGGCAATAATTGCCCGTTTTGCCGAACAACACGAAGGCAGTAGCCTTGGCCATCTGCTCATCCACCTCGAAGAATTTCCCCGTGCAGCTATTAAGAATAACACAGATGCTCAATTCCTGCAACCTTTTTTGCAAGGGAAGAAGGATACTGCTATCGCCAGAAAGGAAGTAGTGCAATTCATCGAAGCATGCAACAGGTTTTACATAGCAGTAAACTTTGATGCTTATTTCCGTGAAAGCACGCGCTTTTATGAGCAGGCACTCAAAGAGATCAGGTCCGTATTGCCGGAAGCGAGGTTAGTGACAACGATGGAAAAATTCTACCGCCAACAGTTTCACCGGTATATGTTGATTCCCAGCCTCACGATTCCTGCGGGCATGGGCTTTGGTGTAAACTATACCACCGCCGGCAAAACCACCATCATTAACCTGTTTGGACCCTTTGCCCTTCAGCGACTGGCGGATACGGTTACCTTGAACATGGGGTTTGCTGACGAAGACCATATACGTGAGCTCAGCACCCATGAGTTTGGACATTCATTCTCCAATCCGGCGGTGGCCCGCATACCGCAACAACTGATCAAAGAAACAGCACATATCTTCGACCCGGTAAAAGAGGCGATGGAAAACCAGGGATACAATAACTGGCGATCATGTGTGTTCGAATACTTTGTGCGGGCCGGGGAAGTAGTGGTGGCCCGGAAATTGGG
Organism: Niastella sp.; assembly: GCA_017744515.1. Classification (GTDB taxonomy): domain Bacteria; phylum Bacteroidota; class Bacteroidia; order Chitinophagales; family Chitinophagaceae; genus Paraflavitalea. The sequence continues at coordinate 22,790 of JAGIBF010000047.1, read as the reverse complement.
AAAGCGCGAAGCGGCAGAACAATTACAAAAGCAATACATAGAGGACCGTAAATTCGTCTACCTGCCATTGGTGATCGAGGAGTTGGAGAAGTATGACCGCGATCCTACACTCAGCTACCAGCAGATGGTCATCAATACCATGGAGCGCCTGAAAACGCAACACTGATGACTGTCACCTTGAATGTCACTGTCACCCTGCGTAACAGTACTTCATTGTCACCCTGAGCCTGTCGAAGGGTACTTAATGCCCCCCCAAAAAAAGTCGCGCCCCACATTGGAAGCGCGACCTTTGTTCATAGTGCGAGGTTATTGGTTAATGGCGATTAGCCAGCTGCTAATCCCTAAAGCTAACAGCTAATATCTTAGAACTTATAAGAGATACCAAACCGTACATTCCTGGGCGATTCAGCTTGCCAGTAGTAAGCATTCAGCCAGTCATAATGACTACCGGTATAGATGTATCTGTCTGTGATGTTGAATACATTCAACGTCAGCTTGATCCTGTCCTTCTCCCAGAAGAGACCACCATCCAGCTTGAAATAGTCAGGCAGTTCCTGGTTGGTCTGCACAGCACTCCATTCAGAAGTAGCCCTGTCCATCAGCCAGGTAAAACCACCGGAGATACCAATACCTTTCAGCGCGCCACCGGAGAATTTATAGTTTACCCAGCTATTTACAGTATGCTTGGAAAAGCCGGGCACTACATCACCCACTTTAAAATTAACACCGGAAGCCACTTCGGTGAACCTGGCATCGGTGTAGGCATAGTTGGCTACCACATTAAGTCCTTTCACAATCGTACCCCTTACATCGAACTCAAAACCTTCAGACCGTTTCTCTCCAACTACTACACTAAAGCCTGATGTGGGAGGTTCGTTGGGGTCAGAAGCCAGCTCATTCCGCTTGGTGATGCGATAAATAGAAGCAGTGGTATTCCAGCGGCCATTGAACCAGTCACGCTTGATACCAAATTCAATATTGCTGCCGGTGATAGGGCGCACCTTGTCGCCATTCTTGATGCGGCCACCTTGCGGTACGAAAGCTTCATCGTACAAAGCATACACGGCTGTGTTCCTGTCCACAGATACGCTCAAACCGATCCGCGGTGTAACACGCTTCGCTTCATCGGCAGCACCACCCCAGGCGGATTGTTTCACTTGTGTGTAACGTCCGGCAAGCGTAAGGCGTACAGTATTGTCAAAGAAACCCAACTCATCCGAAGCATACAGACCTGTATAACTTTGATTGATATCGCCACCAGCCAATCTGGATCTTGTTTCAATGTCAAGGCTACGGTCCCACTTAGGGAAACCATTCACCGGAGGACCATAATTAGGATTCAGCGGGTCAAACGCTGCACCTGCAGAATCCAGCGGGTGGTATTGCGACCAGTCGGCAAAATATTCTTTGGTGCCCATATCAACACCCACCAGAATGCGGTGCTGAATAGCGCCGGTAGTAACAGAGCCATTCATGAAGAACTGCGCCAGCTTCATTTCACTTTTGGCATCCCATAGCCCCACCTGCCTGATCATTTTACCATCAGGATTTACGGAAGCAGGCCACAAACTCGTACCCTGTTGCTGATAATTATAATAAGCAGCCTGGGCGGTCAGTTTCCAGTCGTCATTCAGCGCATGCTGCAGGTTTACAGTTACACTATGGTCATTGATCTTAGTAGGCTCCAGTCCCGGTTGCATCTGTGTAAAGTTGCGGGGCAGGCTGGCATATCCCTTGGGGCTGAATACATAAAAAGAACCTACATCGGCCATGCGGGCATTCTGCAGATTGTATTCCAGCGTGAGCTTTGTCTTATCATCTACCTGGTAAGAAATAACCGGGGCAAAAGTGTAGCGGTTATTATACTCGAAATCACGGAAAGACTTTTTGTTTTGAGCAGCTAAGTTCAGGCGATACAATAATTTGCCATCCTTGCTCAGTTTGCCATCGAGGTCCAGCGAAGTACGGTACAAGTCCCAGCTACCGACAGTGAAAGAAGCTTCACCCCTCGTTTGTCCCGTAGGCTTCTTGGTCACTACGTTATATAAACCGCTGGGATCGCCATTGGCCAGCATGAAACCGGCGGGACCCTTTACAAACTCGATATGATCCACGATGCTCATGTCTTCAGTGAGTGGTCCCCAGTAAGAACTCACCACGTTGAAGCCATTGCGGAAAGCCTGTATCTGTGTGCCGCGCATGTGGATATTCGTATAAAGGTCGCCCCAGTGTTCAAGACGTACAGCGCCGCTGATATTGCGGATCACACCATCGCTCATACTGATAACCTGTTGATCGGCCAGGTTGGCGCTGGTTACAACTTGTATATTTTGAGGCGCTTCCAGCAAGGGCTCGTTCAGGCGAAGAGAAGCAGAACCTTGCTTCACATTATAGGCCCCTTTGCTGGAGCGGATGATCACTTCTTCCAGTTGCTTGTTAGATACTTTCATGGGTATCTCTACAGTGGTAGTCTGGTTGTCATCCACCACCACGCTTTTTACGGCACTTTCATAACCCACGAGGCTTACTTCCAGTTCGTAGCTGCCTGCTTTGATATTCTTGATTGTAAAATGACCTTGCTCGTCAGTAGTAACCGTCTTCTTCGAACCTTTCAATAGTACAGTAACCCAGGCGGCGGGTCTGTCATCGCTGGTGATGATACGGCCTTTGATAGTGCCACCCTGTTGCTGTTGAGCCCATACGGGCAGGAAAGACAACATAAAAAAACTGGCCAGTAATGATGCAGCGTAACGTCTCATGTGCATAATCAGAGTTTATTTCGGCTGCAAAATTAGAACAGCCCATAGGGGCAGGCGTTTGCAACCCGGAAAAACCGTTTACGCAACCCGGAAAATGACAACGGAGAGGCAACCTTTTGCGAAGTAATAAATGATTGTCAACCAAATACTTGTAGGAGTACAGGAGTTTCTTTCATGCTGTTTGGGTTAAGCGTGTGCCCAACAGCTGTTCATTCAGGGAATAAAATCCTCTTCCAGCAACAACGCCTGTGCCTTCAGCCATAGCATCCTCTTCCTGATCCTCCTGATCGCATAGTTGAGAAAGATAAATAAGAGTGCTATTCCCATCAGCCAAACCCCGGCAGGATAAGAAACCACTAAGAAATATGGTATGCAGGGAACCATCGACGGTATATATCTATAAAATTAGTAGACTTTATTCGATTTCTGAAAATAATTACCTATTATTGTCCACTGAATGGGTAGACTATATGTGAGTAGTGCTATTTTCCCATCTGTGTTATAAACTGCCGGTCGTATCCCCACCATGAAAACGGTGTACTTTATCTAAATCGCTGCAAAGCGCTATCAACCAACATTGTAAATGCATACGAGCGTTATGACTGAAAAGGTTTTACCAAAACTGATTACTTATCTACACACGGCCAGGTGGCCATTTCCCGCCGCGCATCGATGTTGTTGATCGAAAAAGCCTGTTTCCGCATTTATTTTTTTTAATTCTATCAGTCTACTGATACATAGACTACTGTATACAAATTCAAAAAGCAAATAATGAAACGCATTATTCTATTGGCAATTGTTTTAACACCTTTCCTGGCTTTGTCGCAGGTTTCCGGTCGTGTGGTGAGCGGAACCAACCAGGGCATTCCTTTCGCAACTGTCCTTGTTAAAAACACGAGAATTGCGGCAACAGCTGATTCATTGGGATATTTCACAGTGACAGGTATTGAAAAATTCCCTGTTACATTGGTCGTAAGTTTTGCCGGGTTCGACTCCGAAGAGCGCACCATCCGGGAGGCTACCAGTGATGTTGTTATACGCTTGCAGTCCTTATTTCAAAGTGATACCATTGTCATCACTTCCCGCAGGCGCAGAGAATTATTGCAGGATGTGCCCATTCCTGTGAGCGTTGTTAGTGGTGCACAAGTGGATGCCGCAGGCGCCTTCAATGTCAACCGTGTAAAAGAGTTGATTCCATCGGTACAATTATATTCATCTAATCCTCGTAACACGGGATTGAACATTCGCGGATTGGGTTCGCCATTTGGTCTTACCAATGATGGACTGGACCCAGGTGTAGGTATATATGTCGATGGTGTGTATTTTGCCCGTCCGGCTTCAGCAACATTGGACTTTATAGACATTGAACAAATCGAAGTGCTGCGCGGTCCACAAGGAACTCTATTTGGTAAAAACACAACATCCGGCGCTTTGAATATCACAACCAGAAAGCCCGGTTTCAAACCAGGCGGCGCCTTCGAAGTCAGCTATGGCAATTACGGATTTGTACAGGCAAAAGCATCCATTACAGGTCCCCTGACTAAAAAAATAGCAGCAAGGTTTTCGTTTTCGGGTACCCAACGTGATGGAACTATTTATAACCAACGTACACTTAAGTACATCAATGATATCAATAACCTTGGTCTGAAAGGACAGTTTTTATATAAGGTATCCGATAACACCTCGATCCTGCTATCCGGCGACTTTTCGCGCCAGCGCCCCAATGGATATGCACAAGTTGTTGCCGGCGTGGTAACAACAAAACGTGCAGCCTACCGCCAGTTCAATGCCATCATTGCTGACCTCAATTATAAGCTGCCAAGCCAGAATGCATTCGACAGGTTGGTTGACCACGATACCCCCTGGAACTCGGGAAATGATGTGGGAGGAGCTTCTGTAACGGTCGATACGAAAATTGGACCTGGTACCCTTACTTCAACTACAGCCTGGCGATTCTGGAAATGGGACCCTTCAAATGACAGGGATTTCACAGGATTACAGTCTTTGGCAAGGTCAAGCAACTATTCCAAACATTCCAACTGGTCGCAGGAGATCCGCTATGCAGGAGAGTTCTCTTCTAACCTGAGCGGAGTTATTGGTCTGTACTTTACCGATCAGGAGGTGCAAACAGACCCTGTAGCAATTGAGGAAGCTGGTACTGCAACATGGAGATTTTCACAAAGTACCACCAGTGATAAATGGAAAACACCGGGTTTGTTTGAGGGATTTGGTATAAGAAACAGGTTCTCTATTAAATCAATTAGCGCTGCCGCATTTGCAAACGTTGATTGGGAAGTTATCAAAGGATTGCACATTTTACCAGGTTTGAGATTCAACTATGATAAAAAAGACGTTGTCTACGATAGAACTACCTATGGAGGTTTACAGACTACTGACCCGGATCTGCTCGCTTTGAAAGCATTGGTATACACCAATCAATCATACGTGGCAGATGCTGACGAAAACAATTTAACCTATCAGATAACTGTAGCATACAGACCAAATCGCAAGATCAATGCCTTTGCTACTTATTCAACGAGCTTTAAGCCTGTTGGCGTAAACGTTTCAGGGCTTCCGACCGTTAACAACAAGCCTGCAACTGATCTCGCAGTGATCAGGCCCGAAGATGTAAAACACTACGAAATTGGCGTTAAGACAAACTTTACAGACGATCTTACCCTCAACGTTACATTCCATAACTCCGACATTAAAGATTACCAGACCAATGTGCAGTCACCGGAAATAGGGGTGAATCGTGGTTACCTGGCAAATGCAGAAAAAGTAAGGGTTCGTGGATTTGAGGTGGATGCGAATTATCGTGCCGGCAAAAGCTTTTCCTTCTTTGGTGCTTTGGCATATACCGATTGCAAGTATGTGAAATTCACAAATGCTCCTTTACCCCTTGAAGAAACAGGGTTGACGCAAAACGGACAACAACTTGCTTTCAAAGATATATCGGGTGGAAAGTTGCCTGGGATTTCCGATTGGGCAGGGTCACTCGGAGGTGAGTTTTCAACACCTGCCTCATTTATAGGAAACGCCAGCAGGTTTTTTCTGGCCCTGGAAGGATTTTACCGGTCTGATTTCTCTTCCAGCGCTTCACCTTCAGCTTATCTGAATGTGGATGCTTATACGCTGGTGAATGCCCGCACGGGATTTAAGGCAACCAATGGCTTATCAGCATTCATCTGGTCACGCAATTTGTTCAATAAAGATTACCATGAGCAGTTGCTGATAGCCGGAGGTAATGCAGGACAATACGCTTCCGTGTTGGGTGATCCCCGTACATACGGTGTTACCCTGCGTTATACATTCTAAGAAAGAATTTGAAAAACGTCCCGGTAAGCATTTCTTACCGGGACGTTTTCTTTTATTCAACAGTCACTTCTTTAAGCGGCGACACGAGCTTCTTGTACGGTGCGGTAAGGAACAGCTTTACAAAGTCGACACCTTTCATGCCCACCCGGGCGATATGCCCATTATCACGCACAATAAGGATTTGAGCATTGGGCATAGTGCGTTGGATAAGCCGGTTGTAGAAAGGCGGGCACCACGGATCGATATCCCCGGCTGCCAGCAGTGCAGGTACATTGGAATACACAGGCGTTTTGGCAATAGCAGGTTCAGGTTTCACCTGCCAGCAATCACAAACAGCATGATTCACATTATTGAAACGAATGCCTGCCAGCCACGGTAATAACGTGTCCTGTTTTTTTACCAACACTTTATTGGAATAGACAATTTGCTCAGAACAATAGATGCTGTAACGCATGCCGGCAGAAAGCGAATGGTTATCATTGAAAATCCCATCAAGTTGTTCCCGCACGTAAGTCGCATGATTACCATTGATAAGTTCATTCATCACAAAAGGTACAGATTGCACCTGCCAGATATTGAGCCGGTCGATCACGGCATTGATCAACTCGTTCTTGCCATATTGAACAGTGAAAGAATCCTTTGAGCCTTTTATTGCATATCGAATAGGAAAACGTTTGCCGGTGATAGAAGAGAAATATGCATGGAACCGCTCACGCAAACCATTGTATTGCGCATCGTGCGTGGAGTCTGCTGCACAATTGGCAAGCACCCGGTCCAGCGCCCCATTGAAATTGAACAAAGCATGCTCTTCATAATTCACAAAACCAGGCAAAGGAGAATTAAGGAACATTGCTTTTGCCGCCTCAGGATGGTTCCTTGCCACCGTAAGCATCAATCCGCCACTGTAGGAGATGCCAAACAGCCTGAGCGAATCGAGCTTCAGCGCTTTGCGCAGGTCATTGATATCGGCGGCGCTTTCGATGGTAGTGTAAGCGGAAAGATCGATGCCCTGTGCCACCAGCCTTTTGCGGCATTGCTGCACGGCCAGTAATTGCAGGCTGTCGAACGATAAACTTTCCCGGTAAGACTTTTTAGCAGCCTCACTAACTTCAGGACAATCCAGGCAGGGCAGTGATCTTTTAGTGCCCCGTTGGTCAAAAACAAGGAAAGGACCAAACTGGAAGAAGTCGGAATTATAGCGCAGGCTGTCGAAGTTGGCGATGGTACTATAACCCGGCCCGCCGGTAGTGTACAGGAATACGTCCCTGGTAGAATCCATATCCGGCTTCCGTGCAAAGACAAAGGGTATCTTGATAGTTCGTCCGTTTGGCTTTTGCCGGTTTTCCGGCACCACGAGGTAACCGCAGCGTGCAACCAATCCGGCAGCGATCTTGATCTGGCAGTCGCCATATTCTATTTTTGGTGTATAACCTTGCGCTAAGGAAACGGTACATATGCCGGTCAATAATCCGGCAAGCATTATAATTTTTTTCATGTCAATACTTTTTCAAGTATGCAAGATAGCGGGGAGGGGAGAAGCACGAAAGGTAAAAAACGGACATTCTATAGCTAATGTCATGTCACCCTGAGCCTGTCGAAGGGCTGTCGAAAGATTTACAACCGGCCGGTCTTCAGCCGCTGACCGGTAAACCGGATCACATCCTTATAAAAGTGACTGAGGTCATAATATCCAAAGCTGGTATGTTCAAAAGCCGCCTGGTCAGTAATGTAGGCGGTGAGCGCAGCACGCGCCCGCATGGTGCCAAAAAAGAGCTTGGGGCTGGCCCCGGTCACTTGTGAGAAATAACGATAAAAAGTTTTATCGGAAAGATGCTGCCGGCTGGCCAGTTGTTGATTATTCAATTGCATGCCCGAGGCACAAAAAGCATCGATGCTTTCCTGTACATGGTGCAGGTAATGGGTCTGTTGCTGATGTTGCGTAAGTTTATCCAGCAGAAACCCTTCGATAAGCTGCATCCTATCGTCAAACCCATCCAGCCTTTTCAGTTTTCGGAGAATGGTAGCAGGAATAACTTCGTTTACATCGATCACCTCATGGCCGATCCTTGTTTGCGCAATACCGAACACCGCTTCAAAACCACCCGCGTTGAACTTGATAGTAAAAATATTATCAGTAGGCAGATTACGCCTTTCTACAATATCACTTCTCAGTAATAATACATCAGTATGTTCATCCACCCGGTGCAGTTGCGCTCCGTTCTTTAATAAGTAAGGAGTACCAAGGTTGAGCCAGATAGTAGGCGTAAAGCTGGGGAACATTTTAACGGTAAAAGCAGCTTCACCAATATAATGCTGCATAGCCTCAGGCGAGGTCTCGGAAAAGAACTCGATATAAGAAGCCAGTTCAGCACATGGGGCTTTGAACTGGTACAACTTCCTGATATTATCGTAGATCTCTACCATACTATAAAGATGCAGAGAAACAAAATATGTTGCAAATAGCCAATGTCATCCTGAGCTTGTCGAAGGGTACTTGTTGTCTTTCAATTCGTGTAATTCGCCCTAATTCATATTATAAGGTTATCGCACGCTCAGCACCTGCTTCAACCGCAGGTCCTTCGAAGAAGCCCCCACCATGATCCTGAAATCTCCCGGCTCTACCACGGTTTGCATGTCGATGTTCAGCATTTGCAACAGGGTGGGAGAGATGGTAAAAGACACTTCTTTGCTCTCGCCGGGTTGCAGGTGAATACGCTGAAACCCCTTCAGCTCCAGCACGGGCCGCGCTACAGAAGCCAGCATATCCCGGATATACAATTGCACCACTTCATCACCGGCCAGTTTGCTGATGTTTTTGATGGTGCAGCGTACCGTGGTCGATTCGTTAACACCTATGATCTTATTATCGAGTTGCAGGTTACTGTATTCAAATTGAGCATAACTCAAGCCATAGCCAAATGGAAACAATGGCTCACCACTCAGGTTATGATAATCATCACCCCGGCCGGTAGGCTTGTGGTTGTATACGAGCGGTAGTTGTGCCTCATGCACGGGAAAAGTGACGGGGAGGCGCCCGGCAGGATTATAATCACCAAACAATACATCGGCCACAGCCCGGCCACCCTCTTCACCGGGATACCACACATCAGCAATGCCCTGCACGCGATGCATCCAGTTGCTCATGGTGATGGCGCTGCCGCCAACCAATACTACTACAACAGGTTTACCGGTGGCGGCTACGGCATTGATCAGTTCCTCCTGGAAACCCGGTAAGCCGAGTAGCGCCCTGTCCTGGAACTCACCCTCATGAATACCAGCTGCAATCACTGCCACATCAGCCTGCTTTGCTGCAGCCACGGCCTCCTGTATCTTTTTTACGCGATCATCTATCACGCCTGCATTCCAAACGAGTTTAAGGTGCGCATTACCAACGGGTTCATAAAATTCGATGCGGATGGCATACCGCTTTCCCTTTTCGAAATATACATTACCGGTGATGGTCTGGTAAGATTGCTTCACCCAATTGTCTACGATCAGTTTATTATTTACATATAGCCGGTAGCCATCATTACCCTCCAGGCCCAGCTTGATGTTGCCGGTCTGCGGAGATTGAATAAAGCCGGTCCAGCGGGCGGAGTAAAAATCAAGATTCACCTTGGGGTCAGGCGGATACAATGTCCAGCGGAAATTGATATCCTTGTCAGTCCGCGTTACTACGGGGTTGCCACTTAAAGTAAGGTTGTTGAAATATTCGGCCTGCAGTCCAGGCTGATTATTACTATGCGAAAGGAAGGAAGCAGGTATTACTACATACGCATCAGCCTTGATACCAGCACCTGTGGCGTATAATACCTTAATACCTTTCCCGGCGCGCTCACGGATGCCATCGAGGATATTGATCTTTTTATTACCCGGACCACTATACCCGCCCAGCCTGCCGGCAGTAGCTTCTTCACCGATTACAGCTATAGTACGTACGGTGGAAGCAAGTGGTAAAACTCCTTTGTTATTCTTCAGCAACACAATAGATTCCCGCGCCGCCTTCCGGGCCAGCATTTTATGCGTTGTATTCTTAAGCAACGCTACTGCGGAATCTTCAGTTACATAAGGATGCTCAAACAGCCCCAGTTCAAACTTGGCTTTCAGTACCCTTGCCACGGCCTCATTCACCCGGTTACTATCAGCACGTCCATCGAGAAAAGAAGGTATGAACAACTTGTAATGATCATAACTGGTTTGAAAGATCACATCCAGCCCGTTGTTGATAGCATCCTTTCCGGCGTCGGCATAATCAGCGTTGGTGTAATGCAACACGATGCCGCCACCCACCGCACTGGCATCGGAGATCACAAAACCAGTAAAGCCCCATTGCTTTTTCAGCTTCTCCTGCAACAGCCAGCTGTTGGCAGAACACGCGCGGCCGTCCAGTGAATTATAAGCCGTCATCACCGAGCGGGAACCGCCCCGTTCAAAACAAGCCCTAAAAGGGGGCAGGTATATTTCTTCCAGCAATCGCTCATTATAATGAATAGGATAACTGTCGCGACCGCCATCACCTACATTGGCCAGGAAATGTTTGGGCGTAGTAATAATACCCATCTGTTCAAACGGCGATACAAAAGCTACGCCCATCTCCGATGATAGAAAAGGATCTTCACCATATGTTTCTTCCGTTCTTCCCCAGCGCACATCACTGGCAATATTTACTACGGGCGTCAATATCTGCCGTATGCCACGCACTTTTGTTTCGATAGCGATGGCGGTCGATACCTGTCGCATCAACGCAGTATCCCAGGTAGCGGCCAGTCCGATAGCCTGCGGAAAAGAGGTGGCGCCATCACGCACAAGGCCATGCAGCGCTTCATCAAAAGCAATAATGGGAATACCAAGCCTGCTGCTATCGACGAAGTATTTTTGAATACGGTTGATCTTCTGCGCCAGCGTTAGCGCGTTCTCCCGGGTATTGTAACGCAGCAGTTGACCACTGGCATCACCTTGCGCAGCAGCACTTACCTGGAAACCGAACAGGCCATTGCGATATTGTTGTGGAGCAGCTTTATCGAGGTCGCCGGGGATCATGAACAATTGCCAGAACTTCTCTTCCGGTGTCATCCTGCCCAAAAGGTCTTTCACCCGTACATCCACGGGCAGACGCGCATCTTTATAAGGCAATGTATTTTGAGAAAACGCAAACAGGCCGATACACAAAAAGAAAACAACCAAAAGGAAAGAAGTTCTCATACCAGAAAGATTACTATATAACAACGAAAGTAAACAATCAATGTATAGTTAGATATAGCGGTCAAAGATATTAACGCTTAAAGGGTATTCTTGCACCGTTAGGTGCAGCAGCTTTGTAGGAGAAACGTAGTAAAAGGTTTTGTGCCCCTTTAGGGGCTATAGCTTGTAGCAATATAATACGTTGTTCAATGCGGCGCCGTAGAGCCTGTCCCGCTCTGCGAGATGACGCTACGCTTAACTAAAGTATCGTCAACTCCTTCGCCCTGTACGAACTCAATGCAGCATCCTCAGGCGACAACTCCGTGATCAGGTAGTCCACCTCATCTACATCGGCGATCTTCATTTGCATCACCGAGTTGAGCTTTTCCGAAATAGTCAGCACAGCTATCTTATCGGCTGCTTTGATCATCGCCTTCTTGGCCTGGATGGTTTCCCAGTCGGAGTCGGTAAGACCACCTTCCGCATCGATGGCATTGATACCGATGATGCAGAGATCAGCCTTGATGTTGGAGAGATATTGAAACACTTCACCACTCACGGTCATCTGGCTGTAAGCAGAGATCTGCCCGCCGATCATGATGGTTTTGATCATGGGCTTGTCCAGCAGCTCCACTGCAGTCATCACATTCACAGTAAGAAAAGTAGCGCGAAGCGTATTAGGGATCTTTTTTACAAACTCGCGTATGGTAGTGCCGCCACCGATCAGTACGATCATGTCCTCTTTCAGCAGGCTCAGCGTTTTGTCGGCAATGACGAGTTTGTTGTTGCGGGAGTAAGTCTTGGAGTCATCGCCAATATGATAAGCGGCCGACATAGCCCCGCCTTTAATGCGGATCAGCAAACCCTCTTCCGCCAGCTCATTCACGTCCCTCCGGATGGTGTCTTCCGACACATCGATCAACTTCACCAGGTCGGTAAACATCAGGCGCGTGTGAATATTCACCTGTTTGATGATCAATTGCTTCCGTTCCTTCTTTTGCAGGGCCACCGGAAGAGGCGCCTGTTGTTGGTTGTCTGACATGCGGCAAAGTTATTAGCAAACTGTAACCTAATCCTTCTTGTCACCCTGAGCTTGTTGAAGGGTGTCGCAGGATAAACTGATCCCGGAAAAGTCTCTCTGCGTCCCCGGGTAAGTTGCAATTTTTGCAATTATACAACATTTACCCGGTTAATTATAGACCTTAAATTGGCAATATTTGCAAATAAATGCAATAAATTCTGCGTATTATTTGCAGTATTTGTAAAATTTGCATTAGGTTTGGTTAGACTTTGCAAATTTTTAATGCTCTCCACAACTAATGCGTATGAAGAAAATTCCATCAACTAAACTGCTGCTCTTGTGCGGCATCCTGCACCTTGCCGTCGCTATGACTGGCTACGGACAGGTTGCCAACGAACCAGTGCCCCTGACTGGTACTGTAAAAAGCGGTAACGACCCCGTGCCGGGCGCTACCATCACTTTGGCCACCAACAAAAGAGTGGTCACCACAACCGATAATACCGGTTACTTCTCCCTCCGCATCCCTGCAGCCAACAGGCAGGGCAACATAGAACTGGTCGTCAGCTCTATCGGATTTGCTACCCGAACAATTGCCGTTTCTGCCGGGCAAACATCCATGGAAATTCAATTACAAAAAGACTCCGGCGCAACGATGGCCGATGTAGTAGTAACTGCCCTGGGCATCCGCAAGTCAAGAAAGTCGGTTACCTATGCTATGACAGAAGTGAGCGGCAGTGAATTTACCCAGGCCCGCGAAAACAACGTGGCCAACGCGCTTACAGGTAAGATCGCGGGTGTAAATGCCACGGGCCTTTCTACTGGCCCCGGTGGTTCCAGCCGCGTAGTTATCAGGGGCAATGGTTCCCTCACCGGCAATAGCCAGCCACTCTATGTGATCAACGGTATGCCTATCGACAACAGCACGCCTGGCGGCGCACCACTGCCCAACGGGTTGGGCCTTAAACAAAGTACCGACCGTGGCGATGGCATTGGAGCGATCAACCCCGATGATATCGAGTCGATCAGCGTATTGAAAGGAGGAGCCGCTGCAGCCCTCTACGGTTCACGGGGCGCCAACGGTGTTATACTGATTACCACCAAGAAGGGTAAGGTGCAAAAAGGCATTGGCGTAGAATACAACGGTACCCTCACTATGGAAAACGTGGCAGTGTTCCCCGATTTCCAATACGAATATGGACAAGGAGATGGCGGCGTTAAGCCCACCACACTGGCCCAGGCACAAGCCACCGGCCGGCGTTCCTTCGGATCGAAGATCGATGGCTCCACGGATTATATGGCCGCCGACGGCAAGAACCATCCCTACACGGCACAGAAAGACAACCTGAAAAACTTCTACCAGACAGGCACCACGTTCACGAATACAGTGGCCCTTTCAGGAGGCAATGAAAATGTTGTATACCGCCTTTCTTTATCCGATCTCAATGCAAAGAGCATTTTGCCCACCAATACCTACAACCGCAAAACGGTCAACCTGAACATCTCTGCCAAACTCAGCGAAAAGCTCAGGGCAGAAGCAGTGGCACAATACAACCTTGAAAAAGGCAACAACAGGCCAATTGCAGGCGATGCCCTCGGCAATCCCAACTGGACACCCTATGAAGTGGCCAACACGGTAGATGCACGTTGGTTGAGCCCTGGCTATGATGCCAATGGAAATGAAATAGTATGGAACGATGCTGGTATCGTAACCAACAGCTATTTCGTGATCAATAAGTTCAAGCAAACCGATACCAAGAACCGTTTTATTGGCCAGGCGTCTATTTCTTACGATATCCTCAAGAACCTGACCCTGAAAGGAACGGTGACCCGCGACTTTTACAATTACAACTTCACCAGCATCATGCCCACGGGCACGCAATACGTGCCACAAGGTCAATACGATGGTATCAAATCCGATGCGTCAGAGACGAACAGTATGCTCACAGGTACCTATAAAACATCTGTTGCCAATGAGCAATTGGGCATCACGGTGCTGGCAGGTGCCAATACCCGTCGCTTCAAACTGGATGAGTTCACTTTCTTTGGACAGGGTTTCACAACACCTTATTTCTATAGCTTCTCCAACCTGTCCACTTCGTCAGCTACACCAGCCGCGAGTGATATCAAGACGAATTCGCTCTTCGGTTCGGTCGACCTGGATTATAAAGGACTGTTGTTCTTAACGGCATCTGGCCGCCAGGATTGGTTCTCTACCCTGAGCCCTGCCAATAACAGCATCTTCTACCCAAGCGTGGGTACCAGCTTCATCCTGTCGGATGTGGTGAATATGCCATCCTTCTTCGACCAGGTGAAGCTGCGTGCATCCTGGGCACAGGTAGGTGGTGGCGGTCCCGATCCCTATACGATCAACCTGGCCTATGCCAGCGTGCCCAGCGCGAGTTCAGTGCCCCTGCAAAATGTAAGCTCCCCTTCCATTACCAATGCCAACCTGAAGCCCTTTACATCTACTACAATAGAAGCGGGTTTCAATACGCAGCTCTTTGGTGGCCGCCTTGCAGTGGACTTTGCAGTATATGATCGTAAGTCTTCCGATGATATTGTGAGCGTGCCGATCTCTACAGCATCCGGTTACACGAACGCTATCCTCAACTCGGGCGAGTTGAGCAATAAAGGAATAGAACTGTTGATCGATGCCACACCAATAAAACAAAAAGACTTCAGCTGGAACACGAGCTTCAACTTTGCGTACAACAAAAGCGAAGTACTGAAACTGGCAGATGGCATCAGCACATTCTCCCTCGGTAATTCTGCCAACGGAAACGCCTTTATCAATAACCAGGTCGGCAGTACCTACGGCGCTATCTATGGTTTCCGCAAACTACGCGATGCATCAGGCACCATTATATACGATCCCAACTCCAACCTGCCGGTACAAACCAACATCAACCAGGAACTGGGCAAAGGCGTGCCACCCATTACAGCAGGTTTCACCAATACCTTCCGCTACAAGAACTTCTCACTCGATGTATTGGTCGATGGAAAGTTCGGCAACAGCATCTTCTCCGTAATGGAAGTATATGCCACCCGCTTAGGATTGATGAAATCAACATTGCCCGGTCGTGAGAACGGATTACTGTTGGAAGGTGTAACGCAAGCCGGTGCTAAATACACCTACACGGTGCCTGTAGCCAACCTGCGCGCTGCCTGGTACAACAACCTCAACAGGTACACAGAGCTGTTTGTGCACGATGCAAGCTTCGTGAAGCTCCGCCAGGTGATCATCTCGTACCGCTTGCCCAACAACTTCCTGAAAGGATTGGGCGTGCAGTCGGCCAACGTATCACTGGTAGGTCGCAACCTGCTGATCCTGTACAAGAAAACAGACAACTTCGATCCCGAACAAAGCTTGACGAACGGAGCAGCACAAGGTATAGAGTCCATTGGCTTACCGCGCACGCGCTCTTACGGATTGAACCTTGTTCTTAAATTCTAATCACTAAAAGAAATTGTGATGAAACAGACAATAACAAAATATAAATATACGGGCCTGCTGTCGCTGGCACTTTGCACTACGCTTCTGCAGTCCTGCGATAAGGATTTTGAGGAGATCAATACTAATCCCAATGCCGTATCGGTCCCCACGCCACAATATCTTTTCAGCAAAGCCTTATACGATGGCGCGGCCTACAGCGGCAACACGGGTAAGCTCCTGTTTGGCGCTATGCAGTATACCACCAGCTACAACGATGTGGAAGGTTTCGGTTCCAAATACGTGGCCTCACAGGTAAACAGAACGTCGGAGTTTTTCACCCTGGCCTATCCCGCCCAGATCAATGAGATCGGAGAAGTGATCAAGGCAGTGAAAGATGATCCCACCAAAATAAACATGTATGCGGTAGCGCGTATTTGGAAGGCATACTGCTTCAGCCGGCTTACCGATTTATATGGCGATATTCCCTATTCACAGGCGGCGCAAGGCTATAACCTGTCCCTCTTTCAACCAAAGTACGATCCGCAAAGCGCCATCTATGCCGATATGTTGAAAGAGCTGGAAGAAGCAGCTGCAGCACTCAGTCCTGCCAATGCCACTACTTTCGGCGTTGCCGACCTGATATACCAGGGTAATACGGCGCAATGGAAAAAGCTGGCCTATTCATTAATGCTGCGCCTGGGCATGCGGCTCACGAAAGTAGACGCAGCGGCAGCACAAAGCTGGGTCACCAAGGCCATTGCAGGCGGCGTCATCAAGGAACATGCAGACATTGCCAAAGTAAGCTATGTTGGTTCCGGACAGGAGATCAACCGTAATCCCGTTGCCTGGCAATTACTCAAAGACAACTACCTCCGGGCCGATGGCAACAACAATACCGAAGGAGGCAAATACCAGAAAGCATTCATAGACTCGCTCAAAATAAACAATGATCCAAGGTTGAGTGTGCTGGCTGTTGTATATGTTGGCGGTGCGGCCAATTCCACAGAAGCCATCCAAAAAGGAATGGCCTCTAATATCAACGGAACCAAACCGGCTGATTTTGTTACCTACTCAGAGCCCAAACAAACTACGGTGCTGAAAATAGATGCACCCCTGTTGCTGTTCACGGCGGCAGAATCCAACTTCCTGTTGGCAGAAGCCGCATTGAGGAATTGGTACTCAGCCGAAACTGCTACTGCTTTGTATGAAAAGGGAATTCGTTTGTCCATGCAACAGTGGGACCTGATCAGCGGTACTACGGGAACAATCGATGCAGGCAGGATCAACAGTTACGTTGCAGCCCATGCATTGCGCACCAGTGCTTCACAGGCGGTACAGCTGGAGCAGATATATAACCAGTTCTGGGTAGGCATCTTCCCTGATGCGCAGGAAGTGTACAACAACTACAGACGAACAGGCTATCCTGCATTGGTACCCAATAATTATCCCGGCAACGCTACGGGTGGCAGGATATTCCGCCGTTGCCTGTATCCCGTGTTGGAACAAACCCTCAATAGAGCATCCTACAACGAAGCGATTGGAAGACAGGGCGCTGATGACCTGATGACGAGAGTGTGGTGGGATAAACAATAACGATAGTTTTTTTGCATGCATCAGAGATTTTAAGTGAGAGAGGGCATGTCTATGCCCTCTGATTTTTAGCCCAATTAAATATTCACATGAAGAAGCATCTTTGGCTAATACTGATACTCGTTCTTGGAGGCACCTCGCTTTCCGCCCAGGATGTTGTCAACGACGATGAATCCAGCAGCTACAACCTCAACAAGCCCGAGCGGGAAGAATGGCTGCGCAATACCAGCAATGGCATGTTCATCCACTTCAGCGTAGATGCACCCCTCGGCATTGTGATCAGCCACTCCCTGGTAGGCGCCTCTGATGATTTTGTTAACCGCTATTTTAATGAGCTGCCAAAGATCTTCAACCCATCGCACTTCGATCCCGATGAAATAGCCACCCTCGCCAGGCTGGCAGGCATGAAGTACATCATGTTCACCACAAAGCACCACTCAGGATTTTGCATGTGGGATACGAAGACAACAGACTTCAACATCATGAACACCCCTTACCACAAAGACCTCCTGAAAGAATTTGTGGAAGCTACCCGTAGGGCGGGCCTCCAGGTAGGGTTTTACTTTTCACCGGAAGATTTCAATTTCCTTTACAGAAATCATTTGCCGATTAGCCGGGATAACGTGGTGATGAATGAAGAAGTCAGGAAGACATTCACCGGGTTTACACGCCGCCAGTGCGAAGAATTGATGACCAACTATGGAAAGATCGACCTGCTGTTCATAGACGGTGAGCCCAAAGAGATCGTAAAGGAAACCTGCTGGAAACTGCAGCCCGATATTTTGATCACACGCGGAGCGCTGAAAACACCGGAGCAGATGCTGCCCGGTGTTACTATCACAGATCCCTGGTTGTCCTGCATTACAATGGGCACGGCCTGGCAATACCAGCCCACCAACGACCGCTATAAAACAGGCACACAATTGATAGAACTGCTGATCGAAGCGAGAAGCAAAGGAGGTTCATTGTTGCTGAATATAGGTCCCAAGCCCAATGGAGCGATGGCTCAGGAGCAGGAAGACCGCTTGCGTGAAATGGCAGCCTGGTATTTTGTGAACAAAGAAGCGGTAGACAGCGTGCGCCCCTGGGTCATTACCCATGAAAATAATTACTGGTTTACGAAAAGCCTTGATAAAAGAACAGTCTATGCATTGGTAACAGATGCAGCCGCCTGGAAAGAAGGCGACCGGCGGTCACTGGTCTTTCATTCCATTAAGAGCACACCCACTACACGGGTAAGTGTACTGGGGCAAAACAGCCTGATACAGGAATACAGGCCCGGCAAAAATGTAAGTTGTAAATTTCAGCAAACAGATACGGGGTTGGTGGTGAGTGTGGTCAAAGCCCAACGCCTCTATGACGATCATCGCTGGCCCAATGCAGTAGTGGTCAAACTGGAACAAGTGGAGCCTGCCATTGAGCCGGTGCAGGTGCAAACCGGGGCTGCTGTGGCCATCGCAGCTACAGTAAAACTGCAGGGAAAAGTGTTGCAAGGCAAGGGCGTTACGACTATGAAAGCGGGTTTCTGGTACCGGGCCTACAACGGGCAAACAGAAGACCTCTATGCCGGACCCTGGATAAAAACAACACTTGCAAAACCGGCAGCAGATGGTAGCTTTACAACAACAGTAGAGAAGTTAAAGAAAGGACAAAAATACGAGTACAAAGCAGTGGTTGAATACAATAGGATTACATTCAACGGAGATGAAAAAGTATGGCAACAATGAGAATAGCCTGGATACTAATAATAGGATTGCTGCCCGTTAAGCTGTTGGCACAGGAGCCTGTCGACAGCACACAGCCATTCGTTGTGCCCCAGCCGGTGTCCCTGAAAAATACAGGACAGCCCTTTACTATAGATGATGCTACTTTGATCTACTGTTTACAGGAAACCGTGATGCCATCGGCGCGCTTGTTGCAGGATTATCTGCAGGCTGATGATAGCCGGCAACGCAAAGTGGAAGCAAAACAACCTTCCACTAATTACATCTCCCTGCAAGTAGATTCCACAATTGTACCACAACAGGAAGGCTACAGGTTACAAATTGACAAAGATCATATAGAGCTTACAGGTCACGATGTAGCCGGTGTGATCCATGGCATACAAACCCTGCGGCAACTGTGGATTACCACACTTAAAAAAACCTTGCAGGTACCGGGTTATACGATTGCCGACTACCCACGCTTTGCCTACCGTGGTATGGCACTGGATGTAAGTCGCCACATGTTCTCCGTAGACTTTATCAAAAAGTACATCGACCTGCTCTCCCTGTATAAATTCAACACCTTCCACTGGCACCTCACCGATGACCAGGGATGGCGCATAGAGATCAAAAAATATCCGCGGCTGCAATCAGTAGCCGCCTGGAGAAAGCAGACATTGATAGGACATAAGAAAGAAACACCCCACCGGTTTGATGGCAAACGCTATGGCGGCTATTACACACAGGAAGAAATAAAAGAAGTAATCCGGTATGCTACAGCGCGGGGCATCACGATCATACCGGAAATTGAAATGCCGGGCCATGCATTGGCGGCGCTGGCGGCTTATCCCGAATTGGGCTGTACCGGTGGTCCATATGCTACAGCCACCTTCTGGGGCATATTCGATGATGTATACTGTGCAGGCAACGACAGCACGTTCACTTTCCTGCAAAACGTACTCGATGAAGTGGTGGAACTTTTTCCATCACGCTACATACACATTGGTGGCGATGAGTGCCTCAAAACAAAATGGCAGGCATGCCCCAAATGCCAGCAACGCATAAAGGCGCTGGCTTTGAAAGACGAACACGAACTACAATCCTATTTCATACAGCGGATAGAAAAACACCTCAATAGCAAGGGACGGGCCATCATTGGATGGGATGAGATACTGGAAGGTGGGCTCGCTCCCAATGCTACGGTGATGAGCTGGCGCGGAGAAGAAGGAGGACTGGAAGCCGCCCGGCAAAAACATGCCGTGATCATGACGCCCGAAAGCCACCTCTACTTCGATTATTACCAATCACTCCACAACGACGAGCCGGTGGCCGCAGGAAATTATACGCCACTCAGCAAAGTATACAGTTACCAGCCAGCCGCTACCTTGCCCGATAGTTTGTTGCCCTATATAAAAGGAGTAGAAGGACAGGCCTGGAGCGAATACTACACCAGCGAGGATCAGGCAGGTTACATGATCTTTCCGCGGGCATTGGCCCTCGCAGAATTGGCCTGGACACCTGCAGCCCTGCGCAATTATGAGCAATTCATTAAACGCTTGAATTGGCAAACAGTAGTATTGTCCAGGTTGAAAGCACCTTACTACTATTTGTATAATGGAGTAGAGTGCAATAACATCATTGCAAAAAATGGAAGCGTTGAACTGACCTTGCGTACCAATCATCCTTATGCTACCATTCATTATACCACCGACAACAGTACTCCTGATTGGCAAAGCAACTGGTATGAAGCTCCGGTAATCATGAAAAAAAGCGGTGTTCTCAAAGCACAGGTTATCGAGGGGCGGCACAACCAGCCATTAGGTAGGATGTATCAACAAGTGGTTACGATTCACAAAGCAGTAGGAGCGCAGGTGACACTAAAGAATCAGCCTCTGCCACGCTGGAATCCCGGCAAAGAAGTGTTGGTCAATGGCATCGCTGGCCACCACCGTTATAACGATGCACAGTGGCTTGGCTTCAGTGGCGATAACCTCGAAGCAGTGATTGATCTGGGCACATCACAAGCTATCAATACGATTGGCCTCAACCTGCTCAACTACCACTGGCAGCGGATATGGGCGCCGGTAGTATTGAACATTGAAGTGTCGGAAGATGGAGAGCAGTATAAGAAAGTATATACCCAAAAGAATTTCCCGGTCAACGGTATCAATAAAATACGTACATCTGTCAAAGGAGTGAAAGCCAGATACGTGAAAGTAACAGGAGTCAACAAAGGCATAATTCCTGTCGGTGAATACGGCGCAGGTGGCAAAGCCCTCCTGATGATCGATGAAATAATAGTTAATTGATAGAACCTCTGTCACCCTGAGCTTGTCGAAGGGCCTAAGGAGTGTCTATAAAAACGAAAGCTGTCGAAGCAAGCGGCTCGTAGCTCGCGGCTCACAGCTCGAAGCTAAATAATAAACAATGTCTTTTCTCATCGTAATAGGATGCATTCTGCTACTCATCCTCCTCACTACCTGGGGACGGATGAACACCTTCCTGGCCTTCCTGCTGGTATCGGTAGTAGCGGGTGTTTTGTTGCAACTGCCATTAAACAAAGTAATGACGGCCGTACAAAAAGGCATGGGCGATACACTTGGTTCCCTGGTCATCATCATTGTATTGGGCGCCATGTTGGGTAAGCTGGTGGCGGAAAGCGGCGCTGCCCAACAGATTTCGGCTGTACTGATGAAAGCCTTTGGCCCGCGCTACGTGCAGTGGGCATTAATGCTGACAGGCTTTATCATCGGTATTCCTCTTTATTACGGTGTGGGTTTTGTGCTCATGGTACCCCTGATCTTCTCGGTAGTATATGAGTACAAACTACCGGCAGTGTATGTAGGCTTGCCAATGCTGGCAGCATTGTCGGTTACACACGGGTTCCTGCCGCCACACCCCTCACCGGTAGCGTTGGTAGGACAGCTACAGGCCAGCATGGGATTGACTCTATTGTATGGATTCATGGTGGCTATACCAGCCATCATCATTGCCGGACCGTTGTTTTCACAGCTCCTGAAAAAAATACCATCCGTACCTTTGCAAACTTTCCGGCCAAAAGATATCGAGCCATCGAAGATGCCGGGCACGGCGATCAGCTTTGCGATCGCACTGCTGCCGGTATTCCTGCTGATGCTCACCACAGCCCTGGCTTACTTTGCAACCGGTGAGCCGGCTGTAAAAGCGGCCATCGCCTTTGCAGGCGAACCGGCAGTCGTGATGTTGGTGGCGTTGCTGGTCGCTACCTTTACATTGGGAACAGGCACGGGCCGATCGGTTAAAGAAGTGATGGATATGTATGCAGATTCGGTGAAAGACATTGCCATGATCCTGCTGATCATTGCTGGTGCAGGCGCTTTGAAAGAAGTGCTGTCGGATAGCGGCGTAAGCAAGGAAATTGGCGCTGTTCTCCAAACATGGCCACTGCACCCCCTGGTGCTGGGTTGGCTGATGGCGGCCATCATTCGTGTTTGCGTAGGCTCGGCTACCATTGCAGGGCTCACCACAGCAGGTATCATAGCTCCACTGGTAGTACAAACAAACGTCAACCCAAACCTGATGGTATTGTCAGTAGGAGCGGGCAGCCTGATGTTTTCACATGTCAACGATGCCGGGTTCTGGATGTTCAAGGAATATTTCAACCTGAGCATAAAAGATACCCTAAAAACCTGGTCCGTAATGGAAACAATCGTTTCCGTTGCCGGACTGATAGGAGTACTGATATTAAGTTTATGGATATAGAAGGGTGGGCCGCCCTTCCCGTCCGTTGACGGGACGGCTCACCC
>JAGIBF010000046.1 GCA_017744515.1 Niastella sp. | reverse complement strand
GCTCAGCCCAGTATGGGGATTCTGTGGTTTTTCTTGCCAGTCAAAATAAGAAGGGTATATATGTGTGGCGTATCAAAGAAAAGGTGCTTAGTGTGATCAACGATTCTTCATCGCCTGTACGGCTTAAGGATTTGCGCATTAATCGATTATTCTTGGACCAGGACAATGTTTTGTGGATCGTTTGTGATGATATTTTATCCAAATGGGATCTAACTACCAACAAGGTGTCTCATTTTGATATCCGCATGCCTGGCTCAACTGCCAATTTGCATATTTTGATGGATATAGCTGGTACTGGAAACAGGAAATGGCTGGCTGTGTATGGTGTTGGCATTGTTGAGATTGATAATGATGGTAATTTCAAAAGGTTGATCTCTTCACGGGATGGTATAACAAACCTTGGATTGTATAAAGTATTTAATGTTTCCGACTCGCTGCTTATTGCTACTTCAAACGATGGGTTATTTATTTACAACGAAAATCAGCGAAAGCTTTTCCGGTATGCCAGTGAGGATGGACTTCATTCTGCTAATTTTGAAGAAACCAGCGGTGCTATTTTCGGATCTTATTTATTTGTGGGTGGAATTCATGGGTTTACACGGGTAAACCTCGATAAATTACTGTTTCATTATGAGGTGCCTGTTTGTTATTTTAATGGCATCAGGCTTAAAAGAAGTGATGGGGTTGTGTTGGACACGACTAACCTTTTTCTAAGATCTTTAGAGGTTCCCAATGATGTTGTTCAGGTGTCTATTCATTTTACAGGGTTGTATCTCTCCGGACCGGAAAAATTGTCTTTTAGGTATCGTATAAAAAATATAGAATCTGGCTGGATCGATGTGAAGAATAAGACTTTCGTTGATCTGATAGGTTTGTATCCCGGCACTTACGATATAGAAATCGTGGCTTATAATGAGAACATGGATAAGTCGCGGCCTATTGTACTTACGCTCATTTTTCTTCCCAAGTGGTACCAAACGTGGTGGTTCAGGTCTATGGTAGCTTTACTGTTGATGGGCATATTGTATGGTCTTTATCGTTTACGGTTATCGCAAATCAGAAAGGAGCAGCAGATACGTCAGCGTATTGCCAGTGATCTGCATGATGATATTGGGAGCACGCTCAATAGTGTAAAGGTGTTTACCAATCTTGCCATTATGAAGCCTGAGAATAATATAT
Source organism: Niastella sp. (assembly GCA_017744515.1). Classification (GTDB taxonomy): domain Bacteria; phylum Bacteroidota; class Bacteroidia; order Chitinophagales; family Chitinophagaceae; genus Paraflavitalea. The sequence goes on along the minus strand of JAGIBF010000046.1, from coordinate 63,456 downwards.
CCTATCTGGAACAGTTGAAAGAAGGAGTGCAAGGCGCTATTGTGGGTGTGCGTGATATGGTGTGGGTGCTGGATGACAAGCAGGATACGGTTGATCACCTGGTGGGCCGGATCGAGCTTTTTATTAATCCGCTGGCTACTGCTCAGCATATTGTTTTTGAAAAATCTGTAGATGCCACACTTGCTGATAGAATGTTGCGAAAAGAAGAAAAGCGTAACCTCTACCTCATTATCAAAGAGGCGCTTAATAATAGTATAAAATATTCCAGCGCTTCAACGCTGCAACTCCGTATCTATAAGTCTTCACACGATAAATGCTGTATTGCTATCCAGGATAACGGGGTTGGTTTCGATCTGGCGTCTGTACAACGTGGGAACGGATTAAACAACCTGCAATTCAGGGCTCAACAGATCAGGTACAGTATCGTGATCAACACTGCCCCCGGTAAGGGAACGCTGATTGTCTTATCCAAATCTTAGATCTGGAATATCCCGTTGCGTATTGCATAGACCACCAATCCTACTCTTGTTTTGGCGCTTAGTTTTTCGAACAGCGCATCCCGGTAGCCATCGATGGTGCGCGGGCTCAGGTGCATTTTATCGGCTATTTCCCGGTAGGTGAGTTCTGTGCAGGCCAGTTTCAGAAATTCTATTTCCCGGTCGTTTAATGAGATCAGGGGTTTAATGCTGTTGTTGTCGCCTTCGAGGTTGTTGAGTGCATGGATCATTTTGCCGGTCACCATTTCGGAATAGTAATAGCCTTTGTCTATTACCGAGTCCAGCGCACACTTGAATTCTTTGGGTTCTGTTTCTTTCAATATATATCCTCTTGCGCCATTTTTCAACATACGAATGATGGATTGTTCATTGTCGTACATAGAAAGGGCCAGTACCCGTACGTCTGGATGGTTTTGTTTCAACCACAGGGTGGTTTCAAAGCCATCCATGTCGGGCATATTGATGTCCATCAATACCAGGTCGGGTGCTGAATTGGTTTTGAGTTGCTCAATGAAGTGCTTACCGTTGTTGGCTTCCAGCAGTACTGTATATCCATCGAAGTTTTTTACCATGCTGGCCAACCCATTGCGCAATAGTACATGGTCGTCGATAAGTGCTACGCGGGTTGTTTTGACTTTTATCATAGTTAGTTTAGTGGTTTGTATATGGAAAGGTAATGTTTATTGTAGTTTCGTTTTTTTGCGTGTTGCTTACCTTCAGCCGGGCGCCAATCATGACCGACCGGCTATGGATCATGGATATGTATTTGTCGGGTATATTATCTGTGTGTTCTTCATTCTTTTGTATTTCCCTATTGTGTATATCGATTTCTATCGTTTCTTCCTGGCAATCGATCTGCAGTGAAATCCGTGATGTACTGCTATTGTCGAGAAAGTACTGAACGCTTTCCTGTACGATGCGGAACAGCATTAGTTCTTCTTCTTTGCGCAATGCTGCTATTTTGCCTTTTATAGTCAATAGCGGGTCCGCTGCCCTGTCTCTGGGCATAAGACCAAGCTCATAGCCAATTGATTTCAGTAGCCCTCCCTGGCAGATGTAGTTGGCGTCGAGGTGTTTTGCCAGTTTGCGCAAATCTTTAATCGCTTTGCCTATCAGTTGGTTGCTGTTTAACGTTTTTTGAGCTACTTCTTCAGGCTTTGAAAAATCGAGGGTACCTAAATGTAATTTTGCCAGGCTTAGTATCTGGCCGATATTATCATGTATTTCCTGTACGGTATTTTTCAGTGCCTGCTCCTGTATTTCAAGTTTCGTTTTAATTATCTCATGTTCATGTATGATCCCCATTTCTTTTCATTTGATACGAAAGATGTGTAGTGTAATTTACTGAATTGGGCTCGTGGTTTGACCTATGTCATATAAATACCGTGTTTTCTTGTTGGAAATACGAGGAAAACACCTTGCTCATAATAGGCTGAAAGACGCACTGTTATATTGTTAATGGAGTTGTTATGGCGGGTAAATTATGCTGTCGCTTTATCTTCGCCGATCCACATTTTTGCATACTCTTCCTTCCAGTTATGCTTCCATCTTCTATGGCTCCACAGCCACATGTCGGGGTGCTGGCGGATGGCTTTTTCAAGGAAGGTAATATAACGGCGGGTGAGTTCGCCTTCTGGCAGCTCGTGTGGGTTTTCGGCACCTATTTCGAGGTAGGCGCGGTAGTAGCCGCGTTTCACTTTATATATCTGTACAAAAACTACTGGTATGTTTCCCACGCGTGCACCGCTTTCGGGACCACGTACAAAGGCTGTGGGCCTGCCCAGGAAGTTGAGCCAATAAGCTCTGGCCGGATCGGATGGCGCCTGATCGGCAACCAGCGCCAGCATGTATTGTGTATTACGATAAGGAACTATTGCATTGCGCATGTCTGTTGCGGGCAGCATGATGGATCCTGTGCGTGTGCGCAGGTGCATGAATAGCCTATCCATCGCTTTGTTCTTAATGGGCATGTACACCACTATAAAAGAGTAGGATGTATAAAAGGGCATGACAACATTGGCGATTTCCCAGTTGAAATTATGTCCGAGGTGAAGCTGGCATTTGCGGCCTGCTTCGAAGAAGGGCTTGAAGGGATCGCTGTCTAATACAAAGTGGTTAGTAATGAATTTACGGCTTGCGGAAAGCAGCTTAATAGTTTCTATAAAATTATCTACAAAATTCCGGTAAAACTTTTTGCCTATAGTCCTGCGTTCCTGTTCTGTTTTTTCGGGAAAGGCTATCCGTAAATTATCCAGTACTACTTTTTTCCGGTAGCCGATGACATGCCAGGTAAGGGCTGCCAGAAAATCAGACAGCAGGTATAGTACCCGCAATGGCAGCAGGGACATCAGGTATAACGGAATGTAGACGAGGTAATACATGTTTAACTCACTGATTCTCTTAATAAACACGTAAAGCTACAAATGGTTGCATTTGTGAGTTGTCAGTGGTGAGTTGTGAGCAAAAAATCTACAAGCAGCTACTTTTCAGTGCTTTACTGCTCACTACCGACTACTCACTGCTCACGTATTGATCCAGTTCTTTTCGTCTTGTACGTGGTGCCTGAGCTGGATCTTAACTTTGAACTTGTTGCGCAGGTGGCGGGCCAGGGCATCTGCGGCGTACACGCTGCGGTGCTGGCCTCCTGTACAGCCAAAGCTGATCATGAGGCTCTGGAATCCACGGCGGATATAATCTTCTACGGAGATATCGACGATATCGAATACGCTGTTGAGGTATTCGGGCATGCGGGTTTGCTGTTCCAGAAAATCTTTTACTCCTTTGTCGCGCCCGGTTTGTGTTTTGAACTCTTCAAGCCTGCCGGGGTTGAGGATGCCTCTGCAGTCAAATACGAATCCTCCACCATTGTCGCTGGTGTCGGTTGGTATGCCGCCCTTCTTGTAGGAGAAGCTGCTGATGTTTACTACGAGGGGTGTTTCATCGGTAGCTGTAAGCGGGGTGAACCGTTCTATGATATCATCGCCCACGCAGATCTCCAGTACTTTTTTGAACTCGGGTACGGCGATGCCCAGGCTTTGGTTTTCAATAAACCATTTGAGGTTGTACAATGCCTGTGGAATGCTGGTGAGAAACTGGGCTTTGCGCTCGAACAATCCACGGAAGCCATAGGCGCCTAACACTTGTAACAGGCGGATGAGCACATAGCCATTGTACTGGCTTTTGAAAATGCCTCTATCTAATGGTTGTCCAATAATGGATTCGAATGAATCCATGTAATCTTCGAGCAGGCCTGCTTTCCAGTCATCTGGCAAATTAGCGCGTGCCTGCCAGATCATACTGGCGGCGTCGTATTGTGGCGCTCCTCTCATGCCGCCCTGGTAGTCGATAAAGTGTACGGTGTTATCTGGCTTCACCAGGATGTTGCGGCTCTGGAAGTCGCGGAACATAAAGTATTTGTATTCCGTGAAGGTGAGGTAGGTGCTCAGTGCTTCAAAGTCGTCGATGAGTTTTTGCTTGTCGTAGGGTTTGCGCAAAGCATCGAGGAAATAGTATTTAAAGTAGAGCAGGTCGGCCAGGATTGCCTGCTTGCCAAATTCCTGGTTGGTGAGGCAACGGGTGTAGTCGAGCCCTTCGTGTCCTTTCACCTGCAATGTAGCCAGTTGATGAAGGCTATCGCGGAAGAGGGCGTATACAGCGTCGCACAAGCCTTCTGCTTCAAGCCGGTTCAACAGGGACACATCGCCAAAATCTTCCTGCAGGTATATTGTCTTGTCTTCGCTGAGTGCAAGGATAGCCGGAACCGGCAGGTCTCTTTCCTTGAAGTGGTCGGAGAAGTAGATGAAGGTTTCGTTTTCCGGGATATTGTTGCCGAAGGTGGCGATGAATGTTTTGCCGCCTTCATGGACGCGGAAATAACGCCTGTCGGAGCCTGACTGTGGCAATACTTCTACCTGTTCACAGGGTTTGCCGCTCCAGGTGTTATACAGTTCTTTTATCGATTCTATGATGGATTGCATGTGGATGGTATAGTCAGTAAATATAATGGAAGCAGGGCGATATCAAAAATATGGTCACTGTGGAAACATGCTTTCGGCTGTTGCTACTGCTTCGGGTTTTCCAACGTCAATGAATTTGGAATAGCTATGGTCGTATCCCTTGATGGTGTGTTGTTTTGCCAGTTGCAGGTAAACGTCTACCATAGAAAATTTTCCCTCTTGTGTGATCAGGGGGAACAAGGCAGGTTCCACAATGTGTACTCCACTAAAGGCTTTGGGTATCATGGGTGTTACTGTACGGCTGATCTTTTGCTCCCCGGTTTTGGTATTCTGCCATCCGCAAAGGGTATTGTTCTCATCGAATAAGAAATAGCGGGAGGTAACGCGGTTGGTGATGGCTAATGTGGCCAGCGGTGTTTCCAGTTGGTGGAAGCGCATCATGGCGCCCAGGTCGAGGTCGGTAAGGATATCTACGTTGATGATCACGATGGGTGATGGCTCGAATAAGGGGGCTGCTTTTTTGAGGCCGCCACCGGTTTCCAGTACAACGTCTGTTTCATCGCTGATCGTGATCTCGCTACCCCAGCCTTTGTTGTGGTGGAGGGCGTCGGTGATCTGCTCTGCAAAGTGGTGGACGTTCACTACCACCTGGTAGATGCCGTATTGTTGTAAGTATTCGATGTTGCGTTGCAGGAGGCTTTTGCCATGGATGACGGCCAGGGCTTTTGGATGCTTGTCGGTCCATGGTTTGAACCGCGTGCCCAATCCTGCCGCGAAGATCATAGCTTGCTTGATGGTACTCATTCGGTATTATCGTTTTCGACGGCTTCGACAAGCTCAGCCTGACACTTGTTCTTAAATGGTTTGTACTAATACGTATTTCTATAGCACAATATTTTGTACCAGCTCGCTCTTTTGGGGGTAATCGGTGTTAAAGTGCAGACCCCGGCTTTCCTCGCGGAAGTTGGCGCATTTTACGATGAGGTAGCTCGTGGTGATCATATTGCGCAGCTCACAAAGCTGTGGTGATAAGGTGGTGGTTTGGTACAGTGATTCTGTTTCTTCCCACAGGAGATCCAATCTTTTGAGGGCGCGGGCCAAACGGGTATTGGTGCGCACGATACCCACGTAGTCGCTCATGATCTGCTGTACTTCTTTGAGGCTTTGGGTGATGAGGATCATTTCTTTGGGCTGGGTGGTGCCGGTGGCATTCCAGTCGGGAATGGTTGGCGTGACAGGGGACAGGCTCCTGGTCTGTATTTTCTGTGTGGCATCCATGAAGCTGCGATGGGAAAATACCATTGCTTCGAGCAGGGAGTTGCTGGCGAGGCGGTTGGCGCCGTGCAAGCCTGTGCTGGCGCACTCGCCGGCTGCGTAGAGGTTGTTGATGGAGGTACGGCCCCACTCATCGGTCTTGATACCGCCGCAGCTGTAATGGGCTGCAGGTGCTACCGGTATCAGGTGTTTGGTAACATCTATGCCAATGGACCTGCATTTATCATAGATGTTGGGGAAGTGTTCTGTGAACTTTTCGAGTGGTATATGCCGAACATCGAGGTACACATGTTCGGTACCTGTGATCTTCATTTCGCTATCGATGGCGCGTGCTACGATGTCGCGGGGGGCCAGGTCTTTCCGGCTGTCGTACCGTTCCATGAAGGCTTCGCCATTCTTGTTGCGGAGGATACCGCCGTCGCCACGCACTGCTTCGGTGATCAGGAACGACTGTCCGCGTACGCCAGGTTCATATAATGCTGTGGGGTGGAACTGAATAAATTCCATGTTCTCGATGCGGCCTTTGGCGCGGTATACCATCGCCACGCCGTCGCCCGTAGCTATATAAGGGTTGGTGGTAGAGCGGTAAACCTGTCCATTGCCACCTGTCGCCAGCAGGGTAATGTTGGCCAGTATCTTTTCGATCTGGTTCGTTTCGCGGTTCAGCACATACACACCATAGCATTCAATGTCGGGGGTAGATTTGGTAACGAGGAATCCAAGGTGGTGCTGGGTGATGAGGTCTACAACGAAGCAATGTTTTATGATCTCGATGTTCTTGTAGGTATTGAGTGCGTCTAATAGAGCGCGCTCCATTTCGCGGCCGGTAACGTCTTTGTGGTGCAGGATGCGAAACTCACTGTGGCCGCCTTCTTTACCGAGTTTGTAATCTCCATCGGCTTCTTTGTCGAAACGGGCGCCCCACTCTATGATCTCGCGGATGCGGTCGACACCTTCTTTGACCACGATCTCTACTACAGCTTTGTTGCACAATCCGTCGCCTGCAATGAGGGTGTCTTCAATATGTTTGTCGAAACTGTCTTTTTCAAAATCCGTAACGCCGGCAATGCCTCCCTGTGCATATTTGGTATTGGTTTCGTCGGCCTGTGTTTTGGTGACGATCAATACTTTTTTATCCGGAAACTGCTGGGCTGCTTTCAGCGCAAAAGTGAGTCCGGCAATGCCAGAGCCTATTACTAAGAAGTCTGTTTGCATATTGTGCGGTTAGAATCGCCAAAATTATGGAAAACGTGAGAAGTGAGACGTGAAAAGTGAGGGGGGCGTTTGCTTTGACAGCCTTTTGCCTTGGCAGCCTTTTGCTTCGATAGCAGATTTCTCTCTACGCCGCAGCTTTACGTACTTTTAAGTCCCGAATGGCTTCGTTCGGAATGACAACAAAGAGGGTGTTAAATGACAAACCGGGTTTTCTAATATTCGAGAGTGTAAGCAAATTTCTCCGGGTTCTCGAGGAGTTCGAGGAGGTTGTAGCGCATGGTAACGGTTTTCTTGTCTTCTGAGAGTTTAATGATGGTGTTGTCGGATTTCTTAACCGGGCGTGGTAGTTTGATCGTAGTGGTGTATTGTATTTCCATGCCTGAGCTGGCCAGTTTTTTTACCTGGTCCATTTCCGGCCGGGCCAGGAGGGCTTTGTATTTTTCGGTGTTGGTCTTTTTGCTGATGAGGCCGTTCTTCACTGTTACATCATAAATGCCGGCAATGTCCTGCATGTCGGGTTCTCTTGCTTCATCGATGATCTTAGTGGTATCGCGTTCGGGTGTTTTATTATCGCCGAAGATCCCTTTGAATGCATCGGTAAGTCCTGCTCCGCTATTGCCTTTTCCTTCCATCAGCTTTTGCAGGTTGTTGTATCCGGTATAGGGGATATTCATGTCCATCTTGAACAGCCTGTCCTTGATGTTCATTTGCATCTTCAGGGTTCCTTTTTCCAGTAATGCTTTTTGTTCTTGTGTGGAGCCTTTGGACGGGTCGAGCATGTCGACCATTTGTATGGTGGTATCGATGGCTCTGTCGAGTCCTTCTTTGCTCAGCTCTTCTTCTCCCGCAAACGATTGCATCATCTCGATGAGCTGGCCCATGTCCATTTTGGTAACAAAGGTGCCGGTACCGTCTTCGTTGATCGTGATCTCTTCGTTGACTTCGTAGCAACTGGCCAGGAACCCTAAAAACACAAGGACAAGGGCATATCTCAGGATCTTCATACTCGGTATTTGAGGGGCAAAATAGTCGTTTTATTCCACACTCAACTGGTACCATACGTTAAAACTGGTTGTCTGGCGCGGCTCCAGCAGCGTGAGTCCCATGCCGTTGTTGAAGCAGTCGGGCGCACTGCTCAGGTTTTCGATGGCAATGCTTTTACGATGATCTGGGGTGTAGACCTGGAGGTAAGGGTACTGTGAGTTGGTATAGATGGTGAGTGTGAGTCCATTTTGCGGGTTGTGTAGCTGACAGCAGGGTGAGCCTTCCTGTATTTCCAGTGCAAAGCAGTTGTCGAGTGTGTGTCCTTTCAAGCTGGCGGGCTCCACGAATGTGTCGTTGTGGAGGAGCTGGCCTGTAGGGATCAGCTGTTCACTGAACTCCAGCATGGTGCGGGAAGTAAATTGTAGTTCGCAGTCATCGATGGTGCCGCCGAGTGTGAAATACGGGTGCCAGCCATCGGCAATTGGTATGGTGCGGTCGTCGAGGTTCAGCAGGATCGTCTCTACCTGCAATACGGCGTTGGGGTGCAGGGTATAGCGTACTTCGCAATTGTATTCAAAGGGATAGCCCGGGTCGTCGCGGTCGTAGTGGTAGCGCAATGTGACCGAGGCCAGTTTATCGTCGGCAAATCGACTTAATAGTCTGAAGGGCTTATTGGCCAGCAACCCATGTATGGCGGTGCCGTCCATAAATTTATGGTTGAAGGTATATTCCTGTTCTTCAAACTCGTACCTGCCTCCGGCGATACGGCACACGAAGGGCGACAGTTTGGCGCTTTTGTACCAGGTCGTGATATATTGGTCTGCTTCTTCTTTGCTGGCGTAGCTGTCGATGATGTTGAAACTTTTTCCCGCCAGGGGAATTTCGAAGGCATGTAATAATGCTCCATAATCGGGTAAAATGGCTACCATTGCTCCTGTTGCATTATCTTGCAGCCGCAATAACGATAAGCCGTTAATCTGGTACCTGTCAATTGCAAAACTCATACTGTTGTTTATAGGGGATTAAAATTAATTTTTTTGAAGTTATGATCGCAGAACAATTACGCCGGCAGTTCCGGGAAATGTACCATAGTGACCCCGTGATCATTGCCGCTCCTGGCCGCGTGAACCTGATAGGTGAGCATACGGATTATAATGAGGGTTTTGTGTTGCCGGGTGCTGTTGATAAGAAGATGTATGTGGCCATGGCTGAAAATAATACGGATACGATCAACGTATATGCCAACCAGTTTAAGGAAACTTATTCTTTTGGGCTCACTGGTATTCAGCCGGTGGATGGCTGGATGAATTACCTGTTGGGGGTAACGTATCATGTTCAGGACCGTGGTAAAACGATCCGTGGTGTGAATGTGATCATCGATGGTGATGTGCCGGTAGGTGCTGGTATGAGTTCTTCTGCTGCACTTACTTCTGCCTATGGTTTTGCGCTCAATGAAATTTTCAAGCTTGGTTTCAGCCGGATGGACCTGGCGTTCATTGGCCAGAAAACGGAACATACTTTCGTGGGGGTGATGTGTGGGATCATGGACCAGTTTGCCAGCTTGCATGGTAAGAACGGCCATGTGATGAAGCTGGACTGTCGAAGCCTGGAGTATGAATACATTCCTTTCGATTTTCCTGATTACAATATTGTGTTGGTGAATAGTATGGTGAGTCATTCGCTGGCAGGGTCTGAGTACAATGTACGCAGGCAGCAATGTGAAGAGGGCGTAGCTATTCTAAAAAAGCATTACCCCGATATCAACTCGCTGCGTGATGTGAACCTGGACGTGTTGAACCTGCATCAACAGGAGTTGTCTGCCATCGTGTATGACCGCTGCTGGTATGTAGTGAGTGAGAAAGAGCGTCTTACCAAAGGTTGTGCAGCGCTGCAGCAAGGTGACCTTGCTACTTTTGGGCTGATGATGAATGCCACACATCAGGGTCTCAGCAAGCAATATAGTGTGAGCTGTACGGAATTGGATTTCCTGGCTGAACGTGCCGGTTTTATCGAGGGTGTGGTTGGCTCACGTATGATGGGTGGTGGTTTTGGTGGCTGTACCATCAATATCGTGAAGAAGGAAGCTGTAGAGAATTTCACGAATAAGATCCAGGCGTCTTTCAACCAGCTGTTCAAGGTGGTGCCGCATGTGTATGTGACGCAGATCGAGGACGGGGCGAAGGCGATTTAGAAAAGAATAAAGGAGACAGAATTCAGAATGAAGGCAACGTAGATTTTCGATCTTCTTTACAGGATATAGGGAAAGGGAGCGTAACCGCTCCCTTTTTTCATGGCTATAGTTTTACTGCTTTCGCAGTTGGTTCTGAGTTATTGTGGCGCTGAGTATTTCACGATATCGATCCCAATTCCATTGGGGTCGTAGAAGGCGAAGTGGCGATCGCCCCAGGGCTCATCGCGGATAGGAACCGCAATGGTTACGCCCAGGTCTTTGATGCGCTTGTATTCGGCGTCTGCATCGTCTACTTCAATGGTGAGGAACATCCCTTTTCCGTTAAAGGCTGTTTGAAATATAGGCTGTTGGGATGGATGGTCCGGCAAGAGGAATGCAAAGGAGGTTTGTTGATCGGGTGTGTGCATCAACAGGTAGAAGTCGTTTTCGAAGGTGACGCCGAAGTTGAGTACGCGTTGATAGAATTCTTTACTTTCGGCGAGTTTGGTAGTGATCACTCCTGCATTCAGTTTCATACGATGTTTTTTAATAGTGTCGGTTTTTGATGTGGTGGCGGGCGGTTGTGTTTTTGACTCGTCTTGTTTGCACTGTGTGCCGAAGAGTACGATCACCAATGCTATGCCTGACCACTTATAGAATTGTTTTTTCATGGCTCTTTAATTTAGATCACACCCATTTGTACCTGGGTCACATTGTATTCGGGTTCTTCAAAGTCGATATTGAGGTATACTTCCCGGCATTCTTCGTTCATGGGTATTTTGTTCTTATCGATGTGTTGCATGATGTCCTGATAAGTCCTCGACAGGGTATTCCAGGCTCCTTCGTGGGTGGTGGTAAGGGCTTTGAAGGCTGGCAACTCTTTGACAGCAAAGCGGGAGGATTCTACATGGCCCTGGATCGGGATGGCAATATCGAGGGTGAAAACCGTATCTGGTTTGCCATCGGCACCATGGTAGATCCATATGGGCGCGCCACTGATCAGGACATTGTTCTGCACTGCTTCCGCATACAGGTCTTTCACTACAACTCCCACAAACTGACTGAGTTGTGGTATGGTGGTCTGGTGCGTGCTGTACAGTACGGTGACCGGGGGATGTGTTTTAATGTGCATATCGGTATCGTTTTGTTTGCACAAAGCAACTACCGGGTAGTGACAGCCCTATGTCAGCAGGGGGCAAAAAATATTGTAAGATTGAGTTTTTAAGTGGCCTTCGACAGGCTCAGGTTGACAAGGATGCTACTGGTAATGGTCTTTTATTTCGGCGGCGAATTGCTGCATCTGGGTTTTGAGGGTGGCGGGCGACTCTACATGAACGCCGTTGGTATAGGTCAGGAGCCAGCGGCCAAAGCCGCTCAGGGAGCCGGTCACGAAGTACATGCGTACATGATCGCCGTCTTCTTCTTCCCGGACAAAGCCGTACCAGTATTTCTGGTTTTCGAGGTACCTCACTACGTCTTTATCGAAGCGCAGCACCACTTCCTGCAGTTCGTGACCCTTGGTCATGGTATCGATATAATCTTTCAGGGAGGGGTGGACTGAAATATCGAATTGTTCGTCTTTTACCTGCAGGCGTTTGATGCGGTTGACCCTGAAATCGCGGTAGCCATTGCGGAGGCGGCACCAACCGATAAGATGCCAGTTGCCACTGTAGTGGCAAAGGCCAATGGGTTCGATGATGCGTTCGCTTACCTGTTCATTGTAGCTGGAATAGTACAGCATGAAGATGGCGCGTTTACCGGCAATGGCTTTTTGCAAAGCGGTGAGGTGCTGGCTGGGAGCGTCTTCTTCGGGTACACGGGAGCGCAATATTTCGATGTGATCGGCCAGTATGTCCATCTGTTCTTTATCAGTGCTACGGAGTACTGCCTTGATCTTGAAGAGGGCTGTTTCGAAGTGTTTTTTAACGGAGTCGTCTGTCATGTGGGCGGCCAGCTTGCCACCGAGTAACAGGGCGGCTGCTTCTTCCTGGGTAAACATGACAGGTGGAAGGCGGTACCCTTCCATAATGGTATAGCCGTTGCCGGCTTCACCGATCACCGGTACCCCGCTTTCGTCCAGGGCTTTTACATCGCGGTATACGGTGCGCAGGCTGATGTTGAAGCGGTCGGCAATTTCCTGTGCTGTCACCAGCTTTTTACTTTGCAGGTGCGTAAGGATTGCGTGCAATCGGTCTATGCGGTTCAAAGCGATAAAGTTTCGTGTTTCGTGTTTTGAGTTTCGTGTTGTGGCTGAGTTTTGGAGTCTGAGTACTATTTCGTTTCTCTATTGTATTAATAGCCTAATCATACTTCCTGCTTACACTGCACTTCTAAATTATGGCGCTGAACTCTGTACTCCCGACTCTTAACTTCTTCTTACGGTTCTATCCAGGCTTCGTTGTCTTTGAGCAGGTTGATCAGTTCTTCTACAGCAATATTACTGTCTACATTCCGCTTCACCACTTCTTTTCCTTTGTACAGGGTGATCTTTCCGGGGCCGCTGCCTACGTAACCAAAGTCGGCATCGGCCATTTCGCCGGGGCCATTTACGATACATCCCATGATAGCGATCTTGACGCCTTTGAGGTGGTTGGTAACGGAGCGGATCTTAGCGGTGGTTTCCTGCAGGTCGAACAGGGTGCGGCCGCAGGAGGGGCAGGATATGTATTCTGTTTTTGAGATGCGGGTACGGGTGGCCTGCAGTATAGAGAAGGCCGTGTTATTGGTAAACTGGTAAATGTCTTTCAGTGGCAAATACGTGCGACCTGTGACCTGTATGTTTTCCATTTGGGCTTTGCTGCCATAGCCGAGGCAGATGCCATCGCCGAATCCTTCGAGTAATAGTGCACCGGTTTCGGTAGCAAAATGGATGAGGTGTTCATCGGGTGTTTGCCAGTTGCTATCGGTGATCAATACAACCGGGTTTTTGATCTTCCTGCTTTGCAGTTCCACGATCATGCGACGAACGGATTGCATCGCATTTTGGTTGGTGCTGCTGAGGCAAAGTACTACTGTTGGATCGTTGGCCAGTGTATCGAGGTGGGTATAGTTGTTGATCGGGGTTTCGTCGTTGAAGCAATCTATCATTACAAAGTTCAGGTGATTGCTTTTCGTTGCTGCTTCTACATATCCGCTATCGCCAAAGATGGGGAAGTACTTTGTTTTGTCTTCGGCTTCTTCCCAGGCAGCGGGATACGTGATCACTTTCAGGGTGCCGGGTAAAGCGAAGGGAACAATCTTATTGCCAGTGAAGATGTAGTCGGCTGCTGCATCGCTGATGTTCCATTTATCGGAGGGTTCATCGTATGCGTAGCCTACGCTCTGCAAACTTTCCGGAGTGATGGTATCCTGCTTGCTCAGGTCGGCAATGACTACCGGTACCTGCTTACCGCCAACGTTGTCTACTGCAAAGGTTTCTCTTCTTTGGTATTCAAACGGACTATAAGTGATCTTTTCCATGGCAGGCACTTTGGGTGTTGTGCTGCTTGTGTATCCAAGGCTGTATCTTTTCAACAGGTCCTGGCACACCGGTATTTCAAACTCCGGATCTTCGGTCAATGATACGCGGATCGTATCGCCAATACCGTCTTCCAGCAGGGTGCCAATGCCGATGGCCGATTTGATACGACCATCTTCTCCATCTCCGGCTTCTGTAACGCCGAGGTGCAGGGGATAGCATTCGTTGAACTCGGTTGTCATGCTTTGTACCAGCAGGCGGTAGGCTTGTACCATTACCTGTGGGTTGCTGGCTTTCATGCTGAGGATGATCTGGTGATAGTTCTCGTCGCGTGCAATACGGAGGAATTCCATCGCGCTTTCTACCATACCGATGGGTGAATCGCCATAGCGGCTCATGATGCGATCGCTCAGTGAACCGTGGTTGGTGCCAATGCGCATGGCCGTGCCGTATTCCTTACAGATCTTTACGAGGGGGGTAAACCTTTCGCGGATGCGTTCTATTTCTTCGGCATATTCTGCGTCGGTATAGTCGATCTGTTCAAATTTCTTCTTGTCTACATAGTTTCCGGGATTCACGCGTACTTTTTCCACGATGCGGGCTGCTATCTCAGCTGCGTTGGGGGTAAAGTGAATGTCGGCTACCAGTGGTGTATGATATCCTCTTTTGTGTAGTTCGTTTTTTATGACGAGCAGGTTCTCTGCTTCTTTTTTACTGGGGGCTGTGATGCGTACCAACTCTGCACCGGCCTCGATACAACGGATGGACTGTTCCACGGTAGCGATGGTGTTCATCGTGTCGGTAGTCGTCATCGTCTGCGTCCGGATAGGGTGGAAATTGCCCAGGAGCAGGTTTCCAATCTTTACTTCACGGGTCGGGAGGCGCTTATATTCGGTCAGTGATTCGCAGTAAAGCTGCATGTTCTTGTTTGATTGAGGGGCAAAGGTAGTTATTAGCTGCGAGCTTCGAACTACGAGCTGCGAGAGAAAACAGTTGCAGGCCTGACCTGCAATTGCCGAGTGAAAGGTTGAAAATCAATACTTAAAGCTAATTCTGTATTTAGTAAGCTCGTGGCTCGCAGCTCATCGCTTGCGGCTGTTTTTCTTACCAGTCTTTTTCCTGCTGGCCGGCGGCGGGAGTGCGGCTTTGCTGCATTTTGCGCTGTACTTCCTGCTCTTTTTGTTCGAGGGATTTGAGGAATTGCTCTATTTTTTTCTTGTCGAGGTTGTTCCTGGGTTGTGGCTTGGGCGGCTGTTTTTGCTGCTGCTTTTTCTGGTCCTGCTGTTGCTGTTGTTGCTGTTTCTTCTTGTCTTCGGCTTCGTTTTGCTTTTTCAGTTCTGCCAATGCCTTTTCCAGGTTGTAGCGGGTATCCTGATCCTGGGGATTCAGGCGCAATGATTTTTTGTAGGTGTCGATGCTTTCCTGGAGTTTCTTTTGTTTGGAGAGGGACACGCCTTTATTGTAGAGCGACTTTTGTTTGATGTCGTCGGTTTTGGATGCAGTGGCTGCTTCGTCGTAGTTCTTTTCGGATGCTGCAAAGTCTTCTTTCCGGAACTGTGCATTGCCAAGGTTGAAGCGGCCAACGGGATTGTTGGGGTTCTGGGTTATGGCTTTTTCGTATTCGGGTTGGGCCTGGTCGTACTTTCCTTCTTTGTATAATTTATTGCCACTACGGATGGACTTGTTTTCCGTTTGCGCCTGTGCTGCAACCGCAAGGGTACTTATACATGTTGCTATGATAAATTGCCTGATCATTTGGTTTTCCAGTTGCGTTCAGGAAAAAAGAATTCCAACACTAAAAGAAAGATAGCCAGACCAAGGAACCAGGGGAAGTAATTCTTAAAGTTCTTGAAGGCGCTGTCTTCCATAGACGTTTGTTCGATGGTGCCCAGTTGCTTTTTCATGGCGGTAACGGCGGCTTCTGTGTCAGCCAGCCTTATATATACGCCTTTGGTAGCTGCGGCCAGCTGTTGCAGCTCCTGTTCGTTCAGCTTTGAAATTACGGTATTTCCGGCCTGGTCTTTTTTATAGTCATTGGTCACCGGGTCCATGATGGGCGCTCCATCGGGAGAGCCTATGCCCACCGCGTTGATCATGACGCCATCCTCGGCCAGTTGTTGGGCCAATTGCACAGCATTGGGATCATGGTCTTCACCATCGGTAATAAGTATAATGGATTTGAACTTTCTTTCTTTGCTGTTGAAGGCGGTATTGCTCATGCGCAGTGCGTCGGTGATCACCGTGCCTTGTGCAGGCACTACATCCGGACCGGCCTGCTGTACAAACATGCGGGCGGCGCTGTGGTCGGTAGTGAGTGGCATTTGCATGTAGGCTCTGCCGGCAAACAATACGAGGGCAATGCGGTCATCGGGCAACTGGTCCATCAGTTTGTACACCATCTGGCGGGCTCTTTCGAGGCGGTTGGGTTTGATGTCATCTGCCAGCATGCTCTTGCTCACATCCATGGCAATTACCACATCCACTCCTTTGCGTTGTACCTGTTCCATTTCGCCCGGCTTTTGCAGATTGGCGGCGGCCACAATGATGGCTGCCAGGCCTACGGCCAGGAGCAGGAATTTGAGCTGGAAATGGAAGGGTGAATAGTTGCTGATCAGCTGGCGTACCAGCTTTTCATCGCCAATTTTTTTGATGGTCTTCTTTTTCCAGCGGAGCGTCCACCAAAACAAAAAAACGACCAGCGGAATGGCCGCCAGCCCAATGAGGTATTCTATGTATTGAAAACGCAAATCCAATTTGATGATGTGCTGATTTGAGAATGAGACCTTTGAGTCAGATCAATAATCAAACCAGACTGGTAAAATAATACTATTTCCCCATTTGAGGTAATGCAAATGTGCTATTTATCAACAATTTAAGACATCGGCCACTATCAAATCTTCACATCAGCACATTTTCAAATTATCTCTTCCCTTCCATGAATCCGTATTGCTTCAATATATCTTTCAATATTGCAATGCGTGCGGGTTTCATGTCGTAATTGTGGTCGGCTGATTCCAATTGTAATACGAAGAAGTAAGGGTGGTTATTTTCTTCAATCCAGCCTACGATCCAACCCAATGCGTGGTTTTTCTCTGTGAAACCCCAGCCGGTTTTGTAGTACAGGGAATATTTATCATTCTTTTCCCACTGCATCATATCGCGTACGATGCGCTGGGAGCGTTTTTGAAAGGGCAGCTGATCGAAGTAGAGTTTCTTCACGATGCCCAGTTCTTCGTCGGCTGTTACTTTGGCTGAATTGTCGAGCCAGAAGGTATCGATGTTGTCGCCGATGGTAAACTTGCCATAGCGTTGTGCATATCCAAGGGTGTCGAGCCATTTCTGCATGGCAGGTTTGCCTATGCGGCGGGCCATTTGCTGGTACCATGGTGGGCAGCTGAGGCGGAAAGCTTCCTGCATGCTCATGCTTCTATTGCACTCGGTGCGGCCGCGGTTAACGCTGTCCCAGGTGATGACTGTGCTGCTGTCGAGTACGGCGCCTGTTTCCAGTCCGATGAGGGAGTTGACGATCTTGAAGGTAGAGGCAGGGGAATACGCGCTATCTGTAAAGCGGGACAGGTTGTAAACGCTAAAGTGCCCCTGACCGTTATCGAATAGTCCGAATGTGCCATCTACTTTATGCTGGTCGAAATACTTCTTCAGGTCATTGTCTACAGTTACATTATTGGGCGAACAGGCAACAAAGAGGAGGGGCAACAGGGCTCCGGCTATCCAACGGGTCATGGTAAAAATTTGTGCGAAGGTATCTCAATTGTTGCTATTATTTTTTGTTGAGGACTGCCTTCTGGTACGAGCGGATATGGTAGCTGTCTACTTTGGGTGAATCTTCTGTGCCCAGACCAGTGGTGGCGAGGGGTTTTGCTGGATGGGAAAAGAACTCCAGGTGGAGTTGCCCTTTTTCCAGCCAGTAACTATTGATGATGGTGGTGCCGCCTACGGTGAAGGCGCCGGCAAATTTTCCTCCTTTCCAGTATTGATTGAGTAGAATGCCGTTTACTTCATCGATGATCCAATGTCCTTTGGCGCTATCGATCGCTTTGAGCAGGTAGGGCCGGTTGTCTTCGGTGGCTTTGCCGTAGATGATGTGCCAGGTGTATTGGCCTGAAGTGTCTTTGGAAGGCTGTATGTGCAATTCCATATTGATGAGTTTGGGCTCGTCAGTTCCTTCTGTGTACCAGTTGAGGGTGCCCTGCCAATGGCCGATAAAGCTGGCGGGGAATTTAGCGGAGTCCTGCGCTATCGTTGTAGTGCCGGTGAGCAAAATGCCAATGATCACCAAAAGTTGCTTCATGTTGCCGTTTTAAATGGCAACCTACTGTTTAAAGAAGGATGATGCAAGCTGTTTCGGTTGAACGGTGACAATTACTGTTTCGGCATGCCATATTTGCCAATGAGTTTCAGCAGTACCCCGTTGGTCCAGCCAAAACCGTCCTGTCCGGCATACTCACCTCCACCGGCTTCCAGTTTGGTATCTGCCACATTGTATTTTTCCATCAGCTTGCCGGTGCGTTGAAATACTTCTATGTTGAGCTTCATCCAGCGGTCGGCAATGTCGCGTGCCAGTTCACGCTGGCCGCAGCGGTCGAGGCCCCAGATCACCATCCAATTCAATGGGGCCCATCCGTTGGGTGCATCCCATTGTTCGCCGGTGGCATTGGCCGTAGTTTGTATGCCGCCATCTTTCAGGAGTTTTTCACGCACCACTTCTCCTACCCTGCGCGCCAGCAGGCTCATATAATCTGGCTTACCTAAAAAGAAACAGAAGGGGTACATGCCTGCCGGTGATACAATGTCTGATTGCTTACGGGTGCGGTAGTTGTAATCTGTATAAAAATTGAGGGTCTTGCTCCAGCAATATTTGTCGATGGCCAATACGCGTTTCTCTGCTTTCTTGCGAAACAGGGCGGCTATGCTATCCTGGTGTTTTACCATATTGCCTTTTACGATCACCATTTCCAGTTTGTATAGCAGGGCATTCAGGTCAACAGGAATGTAATGAGTTGTTTGAATGGAGGTAATCTTTTTTCCATCGGCAAACCAACGGCTGCTGAAATCGATACCGCTTTCTGCGCCTGCACGCAGGTGTACGTACATCTCTGCTTTATTGCGTTTTGACTTTTCGGCTGTCTCTATGTCTTCGCGGTAGCTTTCCTGACGGGGTGCTGCATTGTCGTCCCAGTAGCGGTTCATCACCGTGCCATCGCGCAGCTTTACCACGCGTTTAGTAAACTGTCCCGGCGCCAGCTTATCTGCTCCTTCCATCCAGTAGCGATGTTCTTTTTCCAATGCGGGGAGGAAGTTGGCATAAATGGAATCTCCTTTTATCTCTGCCAACAGCTCTACCATCAATGCAAAGAAGGGTGGTTGTGAGCGGCTGAGGTAATAGGTCCTGTTGCCATTGGGAATATGGCCATAGGTGTCGATGAGGTAAGCAAAATTCTTCACCATGTTTTCGATCATGGCTGTTTCGCCACTCTCTTTTAGTCCCAGCATGGTGAAATAAGAATCCCAATAGTATATTTCGCGGAAGCGGCCGCCTGGTACGATATAGGGATAGGGCAGCGGCAATAAAGAGGTGCCTTCTTTTATGGTGACGCCCGTAGTGGATGAGTTAGGTGTGATATCCGGTTCGCGGCGTAATACTCCCCACAGATTTTTGATGTGGGCTACTACATCTTTCTCGCGGGTTATGTAATTGATCTGGGGTGTATGGGGCAGGTCGAAGTTCTCTTCTACGAATTTCTTCAGGTCGAATTGTGGCCCTTTGCGCAGGCCATAATCGTACATTATGTCTTTGGGGGCGCGCCTGGGTGTGCAGTCCACAAATGTTTTTCCATCCGGGAATATTTTGCTCATCTGCACCTGGTGAAACAGCTCGCCATATATCTTATCGGGAGTTGCGGGCAATTGGGCTGCTGCCGTAAGGACATACCCTATCAACGAAAAAAGCCATATCGTTTTTTTCATACGCCGACCGGTTTGGATTCTTCTAAATTAAGCATTATATCTGCCACATAAAAATGCACCCCCGTGGAAACGGGGGTGGCGCCATTTATAACTAACTAATAGACTAAAGAAATAACTATCTTTTAAAGCGTTGCGCCGATGGAGAAGATCACCGACCTGCCATCGGAAGGGTATAAACCTCCGGGGCCGGGGAAGAATGGCGGACGCTCCGTGAAATATTGTTTGTTGAACAGGTTGTTCATTGCCAGTTTTACATTGTAATGTTTTGCAAAGCGAAAGGTAAAGTTCCAGTCTACCAATTGATAGCCAGGTACCAGCCCGATCGTACCGCTCGCATTGGGTGTTGCCGTGTTCAGTGCATCGGCGTATGATTTGCCGGTAATGCTGTACTGAATTGTAGAGGACAATCCTTTCCAGGCCATTTGCACGCCGTTGCGGCTGATCCACCGTGGGGTGGTTTCAATCCAGTTGCCTTTCACGTCGATATTGGAGCCATTCACTCCTATGCGGCCTTTTGAATAAGTGGCATGGATATAGGCGGTAGATGTAAATACGGAGAGCAGGAAGGGTGACCGGTAATGCGTGAGCCATTGTAGTGGCTGGAACTCCAGGTATACTTCTGCGCCTTGTGTACTTGCATCACCAACATTTGTTCTGTATAGGTAGGTCTGGTTATTCTCTACCAGTGCAATACTGCCGGTACGGTTGCGATAGATCATGTTGAAGACCGTGATATCGAAGTGCAGGTATTGATTTACCCTGCCGCGGATGCCCAGTTCTGCATTGCTGCCTTTGGCATCTTCTATATTGTGATCGATCTTATTGAGGTTGGTAGTAGGGATAATGTCTGCAAAGATCACCGGGCGGTATGCCTGTGCCCAGTTGGCAAACAGGGAAATGTTTTCCTGCAGGTTGTATTGGAGTCCCGCACCCAGTAAAGCGAAGCGGTGTGGGATGTTGAGTGGTATTTCTCCTGCTGTATAATTTTTGATGGTGCCGCTCATTTTCGTTTCTCCATTCTCATAGCGGATACCAGCAGTCAGCAAAAGTTTAGAAGAGAGTTGCAGCAGGTTTTCTGCAAATACAGATACATTCTGCGTTTTAAGGTGCAGGTTGCGGCCCCATTCCTGATCGGTGAGGGTGAGGTCATAATCACTACCTGTAGTGCCTTTACCCAATTGCATGCGGTGCAGATCATTGTTGATGTATCGTACGCCAGTTACCAGCGTACCGGGCTTGCCCAGGAAGCTATAATGATGGCGCAGCCTGACCTCATTGGAGTAGCTGTTGTATTTGTCAATGTCTACCTGGCGTGGGTTGTAAGATCCCAGTGTGGTATTGAAAGTGTCTTTTACTGTGCTCAATGCAATGAACTGTACACTGTTGCGGGAACCAAGGATGGCAGAACTGGCAAAATTAAGGCTGGTGTTTTTACCGATCGCATAATCCAGTTGAACAGAGGGCACATGAATGGCAGGGCTGTAGAAATTGCGTTTGCGGGTCGATTGCCGCGGGTTTTCATAGAACTGTGCATCTGTGAGGCCGCCATTCACATGGTTGCGGTAATCCATGTAGTTGTATTCTGCACGGAGCTTTAATTGTTTGCTGAGCTGGTAAGAAAGATGGGCATGGGTAGCGAGGTAACGGTATTCGCTGTTCTCCCGGTATCCATCTGACTTGCGGTAGTTGATGTAGGCGTAATACTGCAGCTTGCCGGTTTTGCCGCCTACTGCATTATAGGTGCTGAGCAGTCCATAAGAGCCGGCAGCATTCTGTGTTTCGAAGGAAATCTTTTTGCTGCTGTCTGCTTCTTTGGTGATGTAGTTGATCATGCCGCCAAACTGAGCGCCGTATTGCAGGGCGCCGCTGCCGCGTACGATCTCGATGCGTTCGATAGATTCTGTGGGGGCATTGAAATGGCTGGCGGGATAACCATACAGATCGGAGTTGGTCATGATATCATTGTGCCGCACATTCATTTCCCAGGAGCGGTGTGCTGTCAAGCCACGGGTGGCGATGTTGACCTGGTTGCCGGTGCCGTCGTTCTCATATACAAATACACCGGGTACTTTGGCAAATATCTGCCGTGGGTTGTTGTCGGTACGATTAGCATCCAGTTTATCCAATTGCACTACTTCTGTTTTCTTAGCGGCATACATGTAAGTGCCCCTGATGGAGGACATGGATTGCATCACCACCTGCTTCAGGTTGGCGATGATGGTAATACTATCCAGCATTTTTGCTTTCAGCGAGTTGGGTTGTGTTTGCTGGGCGGATAGGGTAAGACCAAATAAGCAGCCTGCTGTTGCCAGCAGGTGCTTAATGGCGCTATGGTTAATGGAACGTTTCAAGGTGAATCTTTAAAAGATTAATTGCCTGCACCGTCTGTTTTGGCGCGTTCTACTGCATAATTACCTACGTTTTTCCCTACCTGTAATCCTATTTCACAATCGGCCCGGAAATGTATACCGCCATACATGCGGGAGAGTGATGCTTCGCTTGCCATGGCATTGTAAACGGTTGCTTTCTCCGGAATGATGTGCGACAAAACAGCCGCGGCTGCTCCGCTGAAAGTGGAGTGGCCGGATATGTAGGCCGGGAAGTTGGGAATACCAGTAAGTGTTTTAATACGTGGGTCCATTTGCGTGGGACGTGGATTAAAATAGAAGTACTTGGTATCCCAGCATACGATAGCGGCATCCATCAACGCCATGTTCAGCAAGGCCATATTGCGGGCCCAACGTATTTCGCTGTAGTTTTTGGTGATGAAATCTTCTGCAGCGATGGCATCCCAGTGGCCGGGTGGTGTGTAGGTGCCTACCCCGTCGGCCCAGAAATGCACGATGCGCAAACGTTCGCGGGTAGGATTGTTTACATATTCATAGATCTCATTGGTTTCCTGTTTCATCTTGGGGCTGGCAGTTAATGGTGGTGGACCAGGGCGCAAAGAGATGGCTGTAAGTGAATCGAAGAGGAAGGCTCTCACTTTTCCGAAAATGGGCAGCATCGGGGGGCGTTTGGGTGATTCGAGGCTGGACCAGGGGTCTTCACCACGGGCTTTGCAATCTGTTTCCAGCTGTGCCCATTGTGCAGGAGTGCCTACCGCAGCGCCGGCCCTGTCGCCCCGGGCGCGTGTCACAAATTTCTGTGCTACGGCTTTGCCGAGTGCTTCGCCTGCTTCTATATCACTGCGTACATTGGCGCCTGCAATGATGCGGGCGCGCTTATGTTCTTCTACTTTTTGTTGTATAAAATCCTGGTCACCGGGAAACAACAGTTTCATCATTTCCGCCGCTGCGCCTGCTACTACCGCATCTTCTGATGGATAGGATGGCAGGTCGGTTTGTGGAACCAATACCTGTAATGTAGCATCGGCTTTATAAGGCGCCGCGCGGTTGTACAATTTTTTATAATGCCAGGCGGCTACCAGTGCATCGTATTGTGCGGCGCTCACATATGCATAGGCGCGGGATGCGTATGGCGGATTGGCAAAAGGAAATTGTGGATAGGCCAATGGATTATTGGCATTGGGTATCGGATAAGTGTTGTCCGGATTCTGGTAGGGCGGCAGGTTGTGTTTGGCCACCAGTTCACGCAGGATCTCATTCCAGCGTAATATCGCGCCTGCGCTCCAGTATTTCACAATGGCTTTTTCCTGTGCTGTCAGGTCGGCCTGCCAGGTCTTGATCTCATTGATCTGTGCGATATAGTCTGGTGTATTGGTGGCTGCGGGAGCTGGTACTGCAAACTCGGTTGGGGATGTCAGCAACACCGGTTTCCAGGTGCCGCCGTCGATATCTGTTTTGGCTGGTTGTAATGGCGCCAGGTCATCTGTTCTGCCTTTTACATCCTTGGAACAGGCAATGGGCAGGGCGATAACTGCAGCTACTACAACAGCGGAGATGATCAATAGCTTTTTCATGTCAGTTTGTTTTGGAGGATGATGGTTGAACAGATGATTTTTTACCCTTGAAGTTGACGATATAGAAAATGCCGCCATATACGGTAGTGGCTTGTCCCATGTTCCTGCCGGCGATGGCGTAGTTGCCGCCGCCAATGAGTGACAAGCCGGGTATGGCTTTATTCATTTCATATTTGAAATTGGCGCCGAGCCGGGTGGCGTTCATTTCATTGCTGGGAAAGGGCATGTTGTTGCGTGTTATATCAAAACCGCCCAGCGTAGTCCAATTGTCCAGCACTGCTTCGGCGATGATGCCGCCATACCGGTAGCCAGCCCGCACGTTGAATGATGCGGCATCGGGCATGTCGACTTTATTGGTGATGTGCATTTCGGTGGTGTAGTAGGAAGTGCGGTCGATGGTGATGTTGCTGCGCTGCACCCAGGTGCCGGAGCCGGTTACAAATACGCGGCCCAGTTGATAATCGGCCATGGCGCGCAAGGAAATATTGCGACTGCGCAGGCCAATGGACAAGGGCAGGAAATCTGCGGCGTAATTCGTTAAGGGAAATGAATAACCGCCGATAGCGTAGGCTGAGAAGTCGCCCTTGCCTACTTTCACTTCGATGGGCATCCACTTTACAAAGAGGCTCAGGTCCTGCACGCCTTTCATTCCATGCAGCGTGCCAGCGGATGCTTTGGTGGATACATAAGGGGCGCTAAACAGGACGTTCAGCTTGTCGGTAATGCCATAGTTGCCCATTACCCCTATCATCCGGGTAGATACGCGGCCAAGGTTTTCATTGTTGCGTTTTAATTTTCCTTCCCAGTAGTTGGTCCAGCTGCTGTGACTGTACATTACCCCGGAGCAGAAATTGTTTTTCGTCATCATGATGCCGTCAATATCAGTTTGGGCACTGGCAGTGGCATGCAGTAGTGCCAGACAGCTTGCGGCGATGAAAAGACGTTTTCTCATTTTGGCAGTATTGGTTTAGTTATTGGTTAGTGGCAGCCAGTTTTGTTTGCTGCCTGGTAGTTTGCAGTTTGGTCATTACGTGATTGCCGAGGCGAATGCCCTGGTCTTTGGCAACGACTATGGATTGTCTGTAATGGATGCCTCCATAAAACCGGCTGATGCCTGCTTCGTCGGCGGCCTGGCGTACGGATTGAAAATTACGATCGGGCCAGCCCCAGCCTCGTTCGGTAGAATCCCGGAAAGCTACTTCTGTGCCGTATAGGTGTTCCAGCACAGTAGCAACAGCGCTGGATATTTCGGAGTGGCCACTGGTATATTCAGGAAAGGGTGGTGTTTGCAGGAAAGGTTTCCAGTTGGGATCGATGTATTGGTTGATGGCTGATTCGGGCCGTATCAGGTTCCAGGTGTATTTAGCATCCCAGCAGGAAATGAATGCATCCATCAATGCGAAGGATACATTGGCGTAGGTATGTATGGTTTTAGAGAAATCAACTTTTTTGTCTTTGCAGATGATGCCTACGATGCCCATCCAATGGCCACCGGGCGTCATGGCCTTGGTGGCAAACATGGCATGGCCAACAACATTTACTTTGAATCCATTGCAATCCCAAAAGCTTGCAATGGCTTTTTGTTCATCGGTAAGGTTGTTTACGGTATCACATACCTGTTTTGCCCAGTGATAAAATTCACTGGTAGAATCTTTTTTAAATAGCGGGGGTGGCGGTGGGGCAAACTGGTTGGCACTGTCCATCGCAATGGTCCGGATCGTACGCCAGTGCGGCTCCACAGCCTGTATATAAGCAGGTGGCGTAGGTATCCATTTGCCTTCTTCTTCGGGTACCGTGTATTTAGCCGCAGAACGGGTTTGTGCGTAATTGTCTTTTTTGCTCCAGGCCAATATGGCTTTGGCTACGCTAAGGCCATATGCTTTGGAATGTGCTTGCATCGAATCGGACATGCCATGATCTTCTGCCAGCAGTTGAAGGGAGTTGACAATGCTGTCCATCGTGGCATTGGAAAAAGTGAGTGTTTTACCTACTTCCATGAAAGCGATCATAGATGCATAGGGATAGTCGATCTGTGCGCCGGCTGCCGGTGCAGGGATTTCGTCAAAACCTTTCAGCTGACCAGCCAGTGATATATAATTGCTATCGCCTTTCGCCATTACTTCGTAGGCGGCGAGGTGTGAGTAAGCATATACCCGGCTGGCTACCGGCGGCGTAAAGATGTTGAAGGTCATCACCTCTGTCAGCTGCCCGGTGAGATGGCTGTAGAGAGTGGGATCGTGAATGACCTTTTCATAATCACTGGCACGGTTACAGGATGTGGCTATAGCCAATACTATAATGGCATGAACAATCTTGCGCATGAATAGAAACGGATGTTGGTGAATGGCTGGGGATATACCAGCGTGTCGATAATAACGTCAGTTAAATGATAACAGATAGTGACCGGGCTGATAAATGCCGGGCGTGTTGCAAGGGAAAAGGCAATGACTCAGGCTTCCGGGGGCTGTTCCGGTGTGGAGGTGTAGTTGTTTGTTTTCAGGATGGCATTGGCATTGCGGTATTGCAATGGTTCTGCCGAAAAGCTGGCAAGTTGCCAATCGTTCTTTTGCGACCAATACTCCGTAGAGAAACTATTAAAGGATAGCGAATGGTTGTCTGACTTTTTACTTTGTGAGGGGTGTTGCAGGTCATTGACCAGCTTGAAGAAATCGTCGCGGGCTGTTTGCAGACGCATCTTTTCTTCATTGGGCAGGCACATCAATACGAGTTGTCCGTCCTGCACTTTGCGTTTTACATATTTATAGTGAATACCGTTGATCTCTATTTCGCCATCTACGCGTTCGAAACCGGTCCAATTGGTCTGATAGGGTAAATCAAGTGTTACGCGTAATTCGATCAGTTGCGATTCGTCGTAATCATTTTGATCGAGACGTGCTTCCAGTTGTGTATCTGCTTGTTGTTGTAGAATATCTGCGAGGATGCGGTAGCCGAACCAGTTGAAGAATAGCATTCCCATTAGTAGTATGGCAGCAAGTTTTTTCAAAGCAGTCGTTAGTGTGAACCATACACAATATAAGAAATTATATTAAAAGTATAAATATTTTAAAGGCTGGACCTGCATTTGGAGCACCGTTTGGCACAATGCTTACTTCCGGGTGCTTCTTATTTCACCACAACGGTTTTCTTTTCCACGCCTATTCCGGTGATAGTAAGGCTCTTCCATAGAGCTGGTAATTTTGACTTTACCTGTACAATGCCTTTGGGGGTAATGTCCAATCCGCCGAAGCCCATCAGGATGCTTTGTATCATGCCTCCGGCGCCGGTGGTAAAATAGGGGTTGGTGCCGCCTTTGGTTTCTGCGATTACCCGGAAAGGTGGATTGAGGTTGGGCTGGTAGGCTTCTTTAAATACCTGGTAGGCTTTTTCTCCTTCACCCAGGCGTGCATACAATAGTGCAAAAACAGCGTGTGTCATGGCCGGTGTACCTTCGTTGGGCACGCGGGTCTCATAATAGTTGAGGTCTTTGCGTATTTGTTTGGGATCGGTGATCTCTTTAAGGGGATAGGCCAGCAGGTTTACATCGGCTTGCTTGATGCCTTCACCGTTGTAGCTGGCGTGTTCGCGGGTGACACCATCTTCCATTTTGAGAATGGGAATGTTATTGGCTACGTGAATCCAATCCGGATCGGGTGTTATACCCAGCAGTTTGGCTGCTTCGGTAGCGTATTGCAGATTGGCTTTGGCAGCGGCGTTGGTGAAAGCGTTGTTGTCTACATTTTCGGCCCATTCATCAGCTGCTACTACATTCTTAATATCGTATTTGCCGGGGCCATTGCGTTCTACCCGGCTGGCCCAGAAGTCGGCAGTGGCTGAGAGTAATGGCCAGCCTGTAGTACGCAGCCAATTCTTATCCTGTGTTACTGCGTAGTAATTCCAGGCGGCAAAGGCAACGTCGGCAGTAATGTGGTGTTCGAAGGGACCGCTCAATGCCCATACCGGTGTTTCTTCGACACCTGTACCCGCGCTTTCCCAGGGAAACATGGCGCCTTTGTAGCCATGGGCAAAAGCATTACGTTTGGCTGCTTCCAACCGTTGAAACCGGTATTCTACCATCGACTTCGCGATTTCCGGATGCAGTACCAGCAGGGCCGGATACATCCACAATTCCGTATCCCAGAATACGTGACCATTGTATCCCAGTCCACTCAGCCCCATCGGTGAAGGGGAGAGTGCTGTGCCTTCGCGGCTAAAGGAGTACAGGTGATATAACATGCTATGAATATCCTGCTGGCTTTGTGCATCGCCCTCGATGGTGATGTCGCTTTTCCAAAGTTCATCCCAGGCTTTGTTGTGAAACCGGAGCAGGCGGTCCCTGCCTTCGAGGCGGGCAAAAATGGTGAGACGTTCTGCTTCATTCAACGGGTCATCGTGGTGGGCGGACGTGATAGAACTACCCGCGATAGAGAACCGGTATGTTTGCCCGGCCTGCAATGTGCGACTGAATTTCATGAGGTGCATGTTGTTGTCCCACATCTCATGAATGACGCGCGGCTCCTGTCCGTGTGGCTCGGCAAACAGGAAGGTATTGGAGGCGCATAGCTGCAATTTGCCGGTGGGACTTAGTGCTGTGGAAGTGAGCAGGCTGAGTACAACATGCGGCCTGTCTATTTCATTGTAATAGTTTTGTACTTCTTTTAAAGCGTCTGGTGCTTCCATTACGCTGGCGGCGCTTATATTGATGTTCTTCTTCGCCGTAATGGTAATGTCCATCAATACGGTAAAAGGCAAATGCCTTAAGGAATAATAAGAATAAGAGACAGTTGCTTTATCGCCATAATCGAATGAGGTGGTAAAGCTCGCATGCCGCAAGTCGAGCTCCTGCTGCATATTGCTGACACCTTTGCTGCTTATCCGCTGCCCATCGATATCGAGGTACATGTTCAGCAGGTTGAAGCTGCGCAGGAAGTTGCTTACCCTGCCGCGACCGTACAGGTCGTAGGCGCCGGCGAGCACTACATCTTTTACTTTAAATGGTTCGGGTGATGATACCACACCGATCATGCCGTTGGCAACAGTGATGCCATAATAGTCTGCGGGGTTGATGGTAGTGGCGCGTACTTTCCAGGGGGCCTGGGCTGGCGTGTATTTGGGAAGGATCAATACAATACATAGCAGGCAATGGCAACAAAGCAATCGTATCGACATGTTGAATGATTTTCCCTGTCGTTGTTAGGGCCCAGGCCCTGTAATAGGGCTGCAAGCCTCGCAGAGCCGGCTACCTGCATTTCTAACTCACTTCGCTTACAAATTGTAGAATGCCTTTGCATTCAGTCCAAACACTTTCTCTTTTTCCTCCGCTTCGAAGTTTTCCATGTACTTTTCCAGCAGGCTCTTCCACTGTACATAGATGCCGCTTAACAGCATCACCGGCCAGTCGCTGCCAAATACCAATCGGTCGGTTCCAAATGCTTCGAACACTACATCGAGGTAGGGGTAGAACTCGGCGGAGCTCCAGGTTTTCCAGGCTGCTTCTGTAAAGAGGCCCGACAGCTTACAATACACGTTCGGCTGTTGTGCGATCTCTTTCATCAACACTTTCCACTCGTCTATCTTCTTATGCCTGATATCTGGCTTGGCGCAATGGTCGATGATCAGCTTTTGATCGGGGAATTGGGATACAAACTCAATGGCCGGCTTCAGCTGGTTATGATAGATCAGCACATCATAGGTATAGTTGTAAGGTTTCAGCGCCCGTACACCACGTTGAAAATTGGGGCGTAATAAAAAATCGTCTGGCTCGGCCTGTACCACATGGCGGTAACCCCTGATGCTGCTGTACCGGGTGAAATGTTCCAGTCGCTCAGTAATGTTATCTGCCTGGAGGTCGATCCAACCTACCACGCCTTTGATGATCGGGTGAGTAACAGCCAACTCGGACAAGAATCTCGTTTCTACTTCTTCCTGGCTGGCCTGAACCGCTACCACTCCATCCACGCCATTTCTTTTGAGGGTAGGCGCCAGGTGTTCGGGCAGGTAATCCTGTTGCAGGATCTTCATATCGTTCGTGATCCAGGCATCTCTTTTCTTGTCGAATTTCCAAAAGTGTACGTGTGCATCAATGACCATGGAGCGTATCGTTTTATACGTCTAAGCTACTCCATTTTAATCGTTTAGGGAACCAAATTACGAAATGGCTAACACTCATTAGTTTTTTGAACTAACTTCGCTTCCGGATCGTAATTACTACTTGATATGAGTTTCACTAATAATACTGTTCGCATTGTAACGGCGGCGTCTCTCTTTGATGGGCATGATGCTGCTATCAACATCATGCGCCGCATCATGCAGGCCAAAGGTGCTGAGATCATCCACCTTGGCCATAACCGTTCTGTTGCTGAAATAGTGGAATGTGCTATTGAAGAGGATGCGCAGGGTATTGCTATTACCAGCTATCAAGGCGGCCACGTCGAGTTTTTCAAATACATGAAGGACCTGCTCGACGAGAATGGCTGCGGGCATATAAAAATATTCGGCGGTGGCGGCGGCACCATCCTGCCGCAGGAAATAGAAGAGCTGCACCGTTATGGCATCACCAAAATATATAGTCCGGATGATGGCCGTAAACTTGGTCTGGAAGGCATGATCGAAGAAGTGGTGAAGATGTGTGACTTTCCCGTGAATGGTGATCCCGCCAATTTTAAAACGGCCATGAAGCTCGGCGAGTGGAAAGATATCCGCCGTATAGCGCGTAGCATTTCCAATGCAGAGAATAACAGGAATGGTAATGAGGAAACGACCGCTACGACTACTACGCAGCCGCCTGTATTAGGAATTACCGGCACCGGCGGCGCTGGTAAATCATCTGTTACCGATGAGATCGTGCGCCGCTACCTCAATGCATTTGCCGATAAGACCATTGCTGTTGTTTCGGTAGATCCTTCCCGGAAAAAGACGGGCGGCGCGCTATTGGGCGACCGTATTCGCATGAACAGTATTCATTCGCCGCGTGCTTATATGCGTTCGCTTGCTACCCGCGAAAGTGATGTGGCGCTGAGTAAATATGTACAGGATGCTGTTAACATCTGCAAAGCTGCCGGGTTCGATTTCATTATTCTTGAAAGTGCCGGTGTGGGGCAAAGTGATGTGAGCATCCTCGATTATTGTGACGTAAGTCTCTATGTGATGACGCCGGAATATGGCGCCGCGTCTCAGCTGGAGAAGATCAATATGCTCGATTATGCAGATGTTATCTGCATCAACAAATTTGATAAAGCGGGAGCGCTTGATGCGTTGCATGATGTGCGCAAGCAATATAAGCGCAACCACAATCTCTTCATGGCAAAGGATGAAGAGATACCCGTAATAGGAACCATCGCTGCACAGTTCAACGATGCCGGTGTGAATGAGCTGTTTGAAAAGCTCATGATCGTGCTGAAGAAAAAGACCGGCGTTGAGTTTGGAACCATCGACCTGCATCCTCATACTAAAGATACCAGTACCAAGAGCCAGATCATACCGCCCAAGCGGGTGCGCTACCTTGCTGAGATTGCTGAAGCGAGCCGTGGTTATGATGCGTGGGTGCAGGAGCAATGTACCATCGCCTCAAAGCTGTATCAACTCAATGGTGTAATAGAAGCTGCCGGTACGAATGCTTCTTACATCACCGATCTTCAGCAATTGCAAAAGAACTTTGAAGCAAAGCTCAATCCTGCCTGTAAACATCTGATCGATCAGTGGCCGGCCATCGTAAAGAAATACAAGGCTGACTTTTTTGAATACCAGGTGCGGGACAAAGTGATCAGGCAACCGCTTACCACTAAAACGCTAAGCGGCACCCGCATTCCAAAAGTAGTGTTACCCAAATTCAAAGACTGGGGTGATATCCTGCGCTGGCTATTGCAGGAAAACCTGCCCGGTGAATTTCCTTACACAGCTGGTGTATTTGAATTGAAGCGCCAGGGCGAAGACCCTACCCGTATGTTTGCGGGAGAAGGTGGTCCTGAGCGTACCAACAAACGCTTTCACTATGTGTCGGTGGATCAGCCGGCCAAGCGTCTCTCAACCGCTTTCGATAGTGTAACGCTGTATGGGGAGGATCCGGCACATCGTCCGGACATCTATGGCAAGGTTGGCAACAGCGGCGTAAGCATTGCCACTGTTGATGACGCCAAGAAACTATATAGTGGTTTCGATCTCTGCGATCCTAAAACATCGGTAAGCATGACCATCAATGGCCCTGCTCCTATCCTGCTGGCTTTTTTCATGAATGCTGCCATCGATCAGCTGTGTGAGAAATGGATAGAAGCGAATGGACAATGGGATGCGATCAATAAAAAGATGGCCGATAAGTTCAAACACCTGCCCAAGCCTGCTTATTACAATCCTTCTGCTCCTGAACGGTTGCCTGAAGGCAATAGTGGGCTTGGATTGAAGCTATTGGGCATGAGTGGTGATGAAGTACTGCCTGCTGATGTGTATGCAAAACTGAAAGCTGAAGCACTGTCGCAAGTGAGGGGTACTGTGCAGGCGGACATTCTGAAAGAAGACCAGGCGCAGAACACCTGCATCTTCAGTACCGAATTTGCGCTAAAGCTGATGGGCGATGTGCAGGAGTATTTCATTGATCAGAAGGTGCGTAACTTTTATAGTGTGAGCATCAGTGGTTATCATATTGCCGAAGCCGGCGCCAACCCGATTACTCAGCTGGCCTTTACGCTGGCCAATGGGTTTACGTATGTAGAGTATTATCTGAGCCGGGGTATGAACATCGATGACTTTGCGCCTAACCTGTCTTTCTTCTTCAGCAACGGTATGGATGCAGAGTATAGTGTGATTGGCCGGGTGGCCCGCCGCATCTGGGCCAAGGCCATGAAGGATAAATACAAAGGCAATGACAGGTCACAGAAGCTGAAATACCATATTCAGACGTCAGGCAGAAGCCTCCATGCTCAGGAAATCGACTTCAACGATATACGTACCACATTGCAGGCGCTGTATGCTATTTACGACAACTGCAACAGCCTGCACACAAACGCGTACGATGAGGCCATCACTACTCCTACTGAAGAAAGTGTGCGTCGTGCGATGGCCATCCAGCTCATCATCAACCGCGAGCTGGGTACTGCCAAAACGGAGAACTTCATACAGGGCTCTTTCCTCATCGAGGAATTGACTGACCTGGTGGAAGAGGCTGTGCTGGCGGAGTTCGATCGCCTGACTGACCGCGGTGGTGTATTGGGGGCTATGGAGCGAATGTACCAGCGTAATAAGATACAGGAGGAGAGTCTCTACTATGAAAGTCTCAAGCATAGTGGAGAGTTGCCCATTGTAGGCGTAAATACCTTCCTCAATAAGAAAGGAAGTCCTACTATCATACCACAGGAAGTAATACGCAGTACTACCGAAGAGAAAGAACAACAAATACAAAATCTGCAAGCATTCCAGAAGCGGAATGAACAACAGTGTGCAGAGATGTTGAACAGGCTCAAAAATGTGGCCATCAATAACGGTAATCTCTTTACTGAATTAATGGAAACCGTGAAATACTGCTCGCTTGGCCAGATTACCAATGCGCTTTACCAGGTAGGAGGGCAGTACCGGAGGAATATGTAGTGTTCAGACGCCTAAAAGCCCTTGTCATCTGCTGAGGGTCCATAAATAGAGGGTACTGCAATGTCATTGAGGCGCATGTATACCGTGAGCTGTCCACGGTGGTGAACCCAATGGTTGATGGTATTGCCAAGTGCTTCTGCCATGGGAGAAGTCCACAGCAGTTGATCGCCATTCTTAAGCTCGAAAGGTTTAGCTAACTTTTCATCGGTAATATTCGACAGTGATTTGATGGCTCCTTCGATATTTTCATCGTAATGGGCCAGCAGTTGCTCCGTGGTGCTTAACTGGAAGTGGCTATACGACTGGAAGTTGATAACACCTCCTTCGATCATATCCCTGATCCATTTGGGGATCTCGGCCACCAGCAAGGTGAGGTAGCCCATTTCCATAGATTTTTCATGTGGCTTGAATTTGTATACACTTTCGGGTATGCGTTCAAGACATTTCCGGGTGGCTACAGATTCTGCTTTCATTTCTTCTGCGTAGGCGGCGCATATTTGTTTCCCATCCATAAGTAAAAGGTTTGGGAAAGAAGTCATAAAAGTCGTGCCAGTTTGTAATTGGATATCACAAATTGTGATATCCAATTTTCTGCGTTCATTTATACAGCACCTGGCAGTTCCTGCAATAAAAGCTCCTGCGCTTTGTCTTGCCGGTATATTCTTTAACGAGCGGGATATCGCAGCGCGGGCATATCTTCTTCGTATGTGCTTCCCAATGTTTTTGAAGTACAAAAGCTTTTTTCCATTTCAGGAAGTCGAAAGCATAGACAGGCATTTCTTTAATGATCGCGCTCAACTTGCGCGGAGGTATCTTTCCAACTTTGCTTTTAGGATGTACGCGCGTACGGAACAAGACCTCATTTTTGAAAATATTGCCGGCACCAGCAAAGATGTCCTGATCCAGCAGGGCGTCGCAGATCAGCATATCTGGCTTTGCTTTTAACTTCTTGCGGGCGGCTGCGGCGTCCCAATGTTTGTTCATCACGTCGGCAGACCAGTCGTATACTTCGTCGAGATCTTCCTCAATCATTTTCACCGCCACGGTATAGAAGTACAGTGTACCATTTCTAAACTTCAGGAATAAAGTAGGGTTGGCTTTCTTCGGCTTATCGATCGTGTACTTGCCGAATAACAGCAGGTGCACGCGCAGGGTGAGTTTGGGCAAACAGATCAGTAAATGCTTACCCCAGGTTTTAAGGTCCACCACCGTTTGGTTGATCAGTTTCTCTGCGTCGATCCGGCCATAACCGCCCGCGTCGAGGATCTTTTTGCCTTTAAAAGCCTGTAACTCTTCTTTTAAGATCACAATGCTGGGACCTTCAGGCATGTTTCGAATGTTTAATACGTAACTGCAAAACAGCAGCCACAGGTTGATGGCTTCTATCGGGTTCGTGAGGACAGGAACCAGGGCGGGAGATAGTCATACTTCTTAATTCTTAAAAATCTACTAAATCATGTTTTGGGCACTGCGGCACAGGAATTTTATAGCTATTATCAGGTAAAAGAACGTACATGGTATCCCATCCAATAAAAAGCTGGCTCCCCGCTACCGTACTGGTATCCATGCTGGCATGCCTTGTTTTCATAGCTTGTTCGGCGCCTAATCGCGGTTTATTTGCGGGGAAAACTGCCCACGAACGTTATGCTGATAAGATCAGCAATGCCGGCCTCAAAGAAACTTCCCTGGGACAGAATTGGTTTACCGCTGCCGGCAAAGGATTAACTCAACCACTTGCTATCAAACTACCTTATAAGGAAGTCGGCTATTTTGATGCGGCAGAGCCGGAAGCAGCAGGCTACCGGTTCACTGCCCGACGGGGTGATAAGATTCTCATATTACTTACAAAAAAACCGACTGCCGGTTTTGTGCTTTTTCTCGACCTGTGGCAACCTGTAGCGAATGAACAACCCAAATTGATGGCAGCAGCAGACACTGCAGCAGCAGGACTGAATTATGAGGTTACAAAAGATGGAGAATATCTCCTGCGTCTGCAACCTGAATTGCTGGCTGGTGGTGAGTATACGTTAGAGATTCGAACTGGTCCCAGCCTTGATTTTCCGGTGGCAGCCATCGATCGTCCACGCATCAGCAGCTTTTGGGGTGCTGCCCGCGATGGAGGGGCCCGCAGTCATGAAGGCATCGATATCTTCAGTGCTTTCCGCACTCCTTTATTAGCAGCAGCAGAGGGAACGATCACGTCGGTTACCAACAACAACCTTGGTGGTAAAGTAGTGTTCATGCGGCCGAAAGGAAAAGACTTCGTACTGTATTATGCTCACCTCGATTCACAAATGGTTTCAGCAGGACAGCGTGTGCTGCCGGGCGATACTATTGGTTTGATGGGGAATACCGGTAATGCACGTACCACGCCGCCGCACCTGCACTTTGGCATTTATGCAGCAGGTGGTGCTATCGATCCGCTGCCTTTTGTCGATATTAAGCGTTCTGAGCCCGTTGCTGTACAGGTGGCCGCCAATGACCTGAAAACATACAGGCGCAGTGAGCGCAATGCTGCAGTACATACTTCGCCTGATAAACAGTCGGCCAGGCTGGTAAGTCCACCGGCAGGCACCTTATTGCAGTTGCAATCTGCCACCGGCGACTGGTATAAAGTGAAACTGCCCGACGGACGGGAGGGGTTTGTTGTTGGCAATGCGGTAAACTCCATAACAACTCCTTTACGCACTTATAAGCCAGATTCAACGCAAAGATTATTGGATAAGCCTGATATGCTCGCTGCTTCCAAAGCCATTATTACCAAAGAGAAAACGTTACAGGTATTGGGCGTATTTAACGACTATTACTATGTAAGTGCAGATGATACGCGGGGATGGATACTAAAATGAATTATTATAAAAGCATTAAACGCCAAGGCCATGATTTACATGAGACGCAAAAGATTGACCAACAGGAATGGGATACATACGCCTTCCTCAGAAACGACTACTTATGTCAACTATTCTCCTGTTTCAGAAGTGTTGGAGGTAGAATTTACAGGTGGTAAAGTATACCATTACCTGCACGTTAAGCCAGAGGTGTGGGAAGACCTCAGAACGACCATCAGGGCGGGTGGTTCTTCCGGTACTTTTGTCAACAGGCAGATAAAGCCTTTTTATGATGATGTTCGACTTGAATTATAAAAAGGAAAGCCACGGTTATTGCTAACCATGGCTTGTCCTTTCTGTTCATGCCGAAGATCTTAGTGTGCAGGGCCTGGTGTATAGGCTGCAGGTGAATGCACTCCTTCTTTTATTTCTTCAATCATCTTTTTGTTGAATGCCGGCAGGTCTTTGGGGCTGCGGCTGGTCACGAGACCATTGTCGGTTACGACTTCCTTATCGACCCAGATCACACCTGCATTTTGGAGGTCCGACTTAATGGACGGATAGGATGTCATATTACGGCCATCGATCATGCCGGTTTCGATCAGTAATTGAGGTCCGTGGCAGATGGCTGCGACTGGTTTGCCTGCTTCGAGGAATTGTTGTGCGAACTCCACACAGTGTTTATTGATACGCATCTGGTCAGGATTGATGACCCCACCCGGAATTACCAATGCATCGTAATCTTCCACTTTCGCTTTCTCCACTTGTATATCTACCGGCACGTCGATAGACCAGTGGTCGTGGTCCCAGGCTTTCACTTTTTCCGCTTGTGGTGATACGATATCTACCTTTGCGCCTGCCTCTTCCAGCGCTTTCTTAGGGCTGGTGAGCTCTACTTCTTCGAAGCCGTTTTCGGTCAGAATGGCTACTCTTTTTCCGGTTAACGTTGCCATACAATAATATTTTAAAGTGATACAATCGTGTTTGTTGAGAAAGGTGTTTCAAAAACGGTACCACCGGGAAAGGTGTTCCACACCATTTAATTCTGTTATCTTTAGCCGGGATACTCCTTTTATGCTACTTCTTTAACAACCTAAACACATTACATGAAATTTACGGCCCGGCAAATAGCTGACCTTCTACAAGGGCAAATAGAAGGCGATGAGAACGTTCTGATCAGTAAATTATCCAAAATTGAAGAAGGCGAACCCGGTTCTATCTCCTTCCTGGCTAATCCGCTGTACACGCCGCATCTTTACAAAACCAATGCTTCGCTGGTAATCGTTAGCAAGGATTTTGTGGCAACGGCACCCATCTCCACTACCCTGGTACGAGTAGCTGACCCCGGCGCTGCGTTTACCAAACTGCTGGAAATGTACAACCAGGTAAAGCTGAATAAAAAAGGTATTTCCAAAATGGCTTTTATTGCAGAAAGCGCCACTGTTGGGAAAGATATTTATGCCGGTGAGTTTTCCTTTGTGGGAGAAAACGCAAAAATAGGCAACAATGTAAAGATATACCCACAGGTATATATAGGTGACAATGCCGTGATCGGCGATAATACCACTTTGTTTGCGGGTGTGAAGATCTATTCTGAGACTGTTATTGGTCAAAACTGTATCATTCACTCGGGCACCGTGATAGGAAGCGATGGTTTCCGTTTCAATCCGCAGAATGATCACCAGAAAGTGCCGCAGATCGGTAACGTGATCATTGAGGATGATGTGGAGATTGGCGCCAACTGCGCCATCGATCGTGCTACCCTGGGCTCTACCATTTTGCGCAAAGGTGTGAAGTTTGATAACCTGATCCATATTGCGCATAATGTAGAAGTAGGCGAGAATACTTACTTTGCTGCGCACGGTGTGGTAGCTGGTTCTACCAAGATCGGTAAGAACTGTATGTTTAGCGGACAAGTGGGCATCGTTGGTCACCTGCAAGTGGCTGATAATACTATCATCACGGCTCAATCCGGTATTTCCAAAAGCATTACAAAAGCAGGGGAAACCTATATGGGTTCTCCGGCCTTCGATGCCAACAAGTATCGAAAGGCCTTTATCCACTTCCGTAACCTGGATACCTTGGTACAACGGGTGAACCAACTGGAAAAACAACTGAACCAGCCTGCATAATCAGACCTTTTCATATCAGCCAATCCACGCAATGGATTGGCTGATGTATTTTACCCCGATCGAACCAGATGTCTCCCACGTCGCATTTAGCCCGCTTAACCCATTAATAGTCAATAAATTCAGTTAGTAGCGAACAATGGTGAAACACCCTTTGCCGTTGATGGACGTTATTTGCCGCTGATGTATAGATTGTCATAAAACTGTAACGTCCTGATAGTTTTGCCGACCAAATTTTAAAATAAAAATAGCCATGAGAAAGTTGAGCCTATTGACTTTACTGTTATCCGTATGTGTTGCCGTGACCCAGGCACAAAATATAACGGGGAACGTAAAGGATGATCAGGGTAAAAACCTATCCGGTGCTTCTGTAGCACTTAAAAAAGTAAAAGATTCCTCCACTGTTAAATTGGGCGTTACAAACACTGCTGGTCAATACAGTTTCACAGGTATTGCCGCAGGACAGTATTTTGTATATGCCTCCTTCGTGGGTCATGAGGGTAAAAATTCTCCTTCGTTCGATTACAGCGGCAGCGGCGATCTGAAAGGTCCCGATTTTGGTTTGATCAAAGCAACCGGCAACCTGAAAGAAGTAACTGTTGCTTATCGCAAACCAGTGATCGAAGTGAAAGCCGATAAAACTATTCTCAACGTAGAAGGTAGTGTGAATGCGGTAGGCCAGGATGCCCTGGAGCTGCTGCGTAAATCTCCTGGTGTATTGGTAGACAAAGATGACAACCTCAGTCTGAGCGGTAAGAATGGTGTACAGGTATTCATCGACGGTCGTCCGACTCCTTTATCTGGTAAGGACCTGTCTGATTATCTCAAAACCATGCAGTCTTCTTCTATTGAAGCCATCGAGATCATCACCAACCCTTCTGCCAAGTACGAAGCAGCAGGTAATGGTGGTATCATCAACATCAGGCTCAAGAAAAATAAGTCGTACGGAACCAATGGATCTATCAATGGCGGTTATGCCATCGGCGTATTTCCTAAATACAATGGTGGTATTTCTTTGAACAACCGCAACAAGGTGCTGAACGTGTATGGTAATTACAACTACAATCACAGCGACAACAGGAACAACATGTGGCTGTATCGTGAAGTGGATGTGGCGCCTGGTGACGGCATCAAGGACACGCTGTTTGACGGAGCTACCAAAATGAACATGTTTAGCGAGAGTCATGTATTTAAAGTAGGTGCTGATATGACGCTCTCTAAAAGAAGTACGCTCGGTGCGATGGTGAATGGTAACTTTTCCAAGAATGGTTTCGACAACTTCAGCCGTACGCCCATCAGCTACATACCTACCAAGACTATTGACAGGGTGCTGGTGGCCAACAATACCAGTGATTCCAAAAGAGATAATGCCAACTTCAACCTGAACTATCGCTATACTGATACCTCCGGCAGGTCATTATCGCTGGATGGTGATTACGGCCTGTACAGGATCAAGAATGATCAACTGCAGCCCAACACTTATTACAATGCCACTGAAACGGCTATCATTGCCAACCGCGTGTATAATATGGTGGCTCCTACTGACATCGATATTTATTCGTTCAAAGCAGATTACGAGCAGAACCTAAAAGGTGGTAAGCTTGGCGTTGGTGGTAAGTTCTCCTACGTCCAAACTACTAATGACTTTGCAACTTATAACGTGTTGAACAGTGGCAAGGAACTGGATAAAGACCGCAGTAATGATTTCGATTACAAGGAAAACATCAATGCCTTGTATGTAAATTATAGCAAGGGATTCAAAGGGTTTATGATCCAGGTGGGTGTGCGTAGCGAGAATACAAATGCCAAGGGTTACTCTACCGGTCTCAAGTTGGATAATAACAACAACTATGTAAACTACGACTCTACTTTCAAGCGTAATTACACGGACTTCTTCCCAAGTGCAGCGGTGACTTTCAACAAGAACCCGATGAGCCAGTGGACAGTGACTTACAGCCGTCGTATCGACCGTCCGGCCTACCAGAACCTGAACCCCTTTGAGTTCAGACTGGATGAGTACACTTACCAGAAGGGTAATACCTTGCTGACTCCCCAATATACCAATAGCTTCGGGTTGACACACGTGTGGAAGTATACCCTGACCACTACTTTGAACTATAGCCACGTTCAGGACATCTTTTCACAGGTGCTGGGTGTGACCGAAAAGTCTAAAGGCTACATTACAACTGAAAACCTGGCTAAACAGGATATTGTGAGCCTTAACATCAGCTATCCTTTCCAGTATAAATGGTATGGGGTGTTTGCCAACATCAATACTTATTATTCCAAGTACCAATCGGATGAAGGTCCGCTGGGAGCTATTGACCTGGACGTATTCTCTTTCAACGTGTATGCTCAGCAGACTTTCCGCTTCGGCAAGGGCTGGATCGGTGAGATCAGCGGATTCTATACTGCCCCCTCCATCTGGCAGGGTACTTTCAAGAGTGCCGGCCTGGGTGGCATCGATGGCGGTTTGTCGAAGACCGTGTTGAAGAACAAAGGAACCGTGAAAGTGGCGGTGAGTGATATCTTCAAGACCATGCGTTGGAAAGGTACCAGTGATTATGGTATTCAGTACACCAGGGCAAACGGAAACTGGGAAAGCCGCCAGTTCAAGATCAACTTTACGTACCGCTTTGGCAGCAATGAGGTGAAAGCAGCCCGCCAGCGCAATACTGGTCTCGAAGACGAGAATAAGCGTGTTAACAGCGGTGGCGGCGGCCTCGGCGGTAACTAATCAGATAATTAGCAAGCTTTGTCAGGCTGAGCTTGTCGAAGCCCGGACAAAGACATAATACCTGTCGCATTTTACCTTAAATCCCCCTTTTTCACAAAGGGGGATTTTTTATGTTATCTTTACAGGAATTGGCTTTTTAGATAACATCGTAATTATTCAATGAATTTCACAGAATTTGGACTCGATCCTGCCTTGATGGAAAGTATAGAATCGACTGGGTATGAGGTTGCTACCCCCATTCAGGAACAGGTAATCCCTAAGATCTTACAGGGCCGGGATATCATCGCATGTGCCCAGACAGGAACCGGTAAAACTGCCGCTTTTCTGCTCCCCATCATCCACCGGCTTCTCCAACATAGTAATGACGGACAGGTAAACTGCATCGTGCTCGTTCCTACCCGGGAGCTGGCCATCCAGATCTCCCAGAACCTGGAAGGGTTGTCGTACTTTACTTCCATCAGCTCGATTGCCGTGTATGGGGGTAATGACGGGATGAACTTTGCCACCGAAAAGAATGCTCTTTCCAAAGGTGTGGATTTTGTGGTTGCCACTCCAGGCCGTCTCATCGCCCACCTCAATATGGGCTATGCAAAGCTATCAGGCCTGCAATTCCTGGTGCTTGACGAAGCTGACCGCATGCTGGACATGGGTTTTCATGACGACATCATGAAGATCATCTCTCACCTGCCGGCCAAACGTCAAAACCTGCTTTTCTCCGCCACCATGGCTGAGAAGATCCGTGGATTGGCCAGGAAGATCCTGCACGAACCTGATGAAGTAAACATCGCTATCTCCCGTCCACCGGAAAAGATCGTACAGGAAGCCTTCGTCGTATATGAGCCACAGAAGCTGCCCCTGGTACAATACATACTGAAGAATACCCACTTCAAAATGGTGCTCATCTTCTGCTCGCGTAAGCAGAACGTAAAGCAACTCAACCGCGAGCTGCAAAGGGCGCGCTTCAAAATAGCAGAGATACATTCTGACCTTGAACAGGCAGAGCGTGAAGATGTGCTGCTGAATTTTAAAAGTGGCAAGGTGCCTATCCTGGTGGCTACGGACATTCTTTCACGGGGTATCGATATCGACAATATCGACCTGGTGATCAACTATGACGTGCCGCATGACGGGGCCGACTATATTCACCGCATTGGCCGTACAGCACGCGCCGAATCGGATGGAATGGCCATCACCTTCGTAAGTGAAAAAGAACAACGTCGTTTTGCGGATATCGAAGCGCTGCTGGGTAAGCCGGTTAAAAAGGCCATGGTGCCCCAGGAGCTGGGACCGGTGCCCGATTATCGCGCTCAACATCCGGGCAGATCGGCACAAAAGAAAAAGAGAAGATACGGGCCTCCGCAACAACGGAGGAAATAGTTGTCAGCCTGAGCCCGTCGAAGGCTCATACAATCAAATCGTTCTATGCAAGCCTTTACCCGATTAATCCCGGTTGTCGCCATCTGCTTATCTCTTGCAGCAGCCATTCATAGCTGCTCACGTAATCCCTACATAGCAACTAACAGGAATTATAAAAAGCAATCCAAAAGCCTGTCTAAAAGTTTGCAGCCCCTGCCATCTCCTATGGCATTGGATTCCATTGTATCACCACCTTATGCCGTGGGTACCGTCAACTTCGATCTGCGGAAGCCCAACTTTGTCATTATACACCATACAGCACAGAAGTCTTGCGAGCAAACGCTGAAGACATTTACTGTTGAGCGTTCCAAAGTGAGCGCGCATTATGTGATTTGTGACGATGGCACTGTGCATCACATGCTCAACGATTACCTGCGCGCGTGGCAGGCAGGTGTAAGTAAATGGGGCAACAATACTGACATCAATTCTTCATCTATCGGTATAGAGCTCGATAATGACGGGTATGAATATTTTTCCGAACCGCAGATCACGAGCCTGCTCAAATTGCTGGATACGCTTAAAAGAAAATATACCATCCCTGCGGCTAATTTTATCGGCCACAGTGATATTGCTCCCAAGCGCAAGGTTGACCCCAATGTGTTCTTCCCCTGGCAGCGCCTGGCGCAGCGAGGCTTTGGCATGTGGTACGACGATACTACTAATGTGATCATGCCATCGTCCTTTGACCACCTGACCGCATTGCGCCTGGTAGGGTACGACATGGCCGATACGACGGCCGCCATCCGCGCATTCAGAAGGCATTTCCTGCAGGATACCCTCGGCCGCACCCTCAGCGCTCCTGATGACAAGGTCTTGTACCAATTAATGAAAAAGTATCAATAAGACGGTTATCAACGTGGTGCTAACACTGCACTTTTCACGTCTGTACCTCCCTTATCTTTACGCGCATGAACTGGCAACAACTTTACAGTGCCCGCCGCACAGGTTCCGAAAATTCATCGGCTACTTACACGGATGCCATCCGGACTTCCTTTCAACGGGATTATGACCGTATTATATTCTCTTCTGCGTTTCGCAGGCTGCAGAATAAGACACAGGTTTTCCCGCTGCCGGGTCACGTTTTCGTGCACAACCGGCTTACGCATAGTCTTGAAGTAGCTTCTGTTGGCCGTTCCCTTGGGAAAGCTGTGGGAGACAAGATCGTTGAAAAGTACAGGGATGAAAAGGAAGACTTTACAGAGTTTTATAAATATGAATTGCCCGCTGTCATAGCAGCTGGTTGCTTGGCGCATGACATTGGCAACCCACCCTTTGGCCATTCCGGTGAAGAAGCTATCCGTACATTTTTCCGGGAGCTTACAGGTGACGCCAAAAAGTTGTTTGAAGAAAAACTTACGCCTAACCAACAACGGGATTTCCTGTATTTCGAGGGTAATGCCAATGCTTTTCGTACACTCACTCACAGGTTCGGAGAAGATGCCCTCGGTGGTTTCAGGCTCACCTACTCCACCCTGGCATCCATTGTCAAATACCCCGCAGATTCATTGAGCGGGTTTACTAAAGGGCAGCTCATTACTAAAAAATCCGGATTCTTTGACTCGGAGATAGATACCTACAAACACATTGCGAAAGAGCTGGGCATTCTGCAACCGGATACTCAGCGAAATGTATTTGTGCGCCATCCATTTGTGTACCTCGTGGAAGCGGCTGATGATATCTGCTACCGGGTAATAGATTTTGAAGACGCTCACCGGCTCAATATCATCTCTATCGATACGATCAGAGACCTTTTTCTGGCATTCTTTGATGATGGGAAAGATTACGATTCCCGCCAGCGTGTGGAAGAAACATTCAATAAGATCAATGATGCCAACAAAAAAGTGGAATTTTTACGCGCAAGATTGATCAATTTGCTGATCAACCGCGTGTGCGCCGTATTTATGGAAAAGGAGACTGAATTGCTGGCTGGTACACTCAACAAATCATTGATCGATTACCTGCCGGCGCGGGAGCTGGAACTTATTAAAAAGATCGACGACTTTTCAGTGCAGCACATCTATAATCACCGCTCGGTAGTGGAGATAGAGATCGCAGGTTATAATGTGATAGGAGAATTGTTGAAGGAATTTTTCACCGCCGTTATAACCCCTGGTTCACCTAAGTCGAAGAAGCTATTACAGCTCATCTCCAAACAATTCGTTGTCACCGGCCAGCCGGAAAGGCTTTACGAGGATACGCAGTCTGTAGT
Source organism: Niastella sp. (assembly GCA_017744515.1). Taxonomy (GTDB): domain Bacteria; phylum Bacteroidota; class Bacteroidia; order Chitinophagales; family Chitinophagaceae; genus Paraflavitalea. The sequence goes on along the minus strand of JAGIBF010000046.1, from coordinate 19,103 downwards.
GGATTTTATTGCCGGGATGACGGATCTCTATGCGGTAGATATTTTCCGCAAAGTAACGGGTATCACTTTCCCGCAGATCAGATAAACAAGATGCCTGTCAGTTTGGCGGCTTTTGCTTTTCCCTTATCAGGGATAATAGCTCATGTTGGATGAGCGGCCAGCGGAGTTTATTCCTCGGATACTCCCTACATACTCCCTGTTTAAAGAAAGGATAAAGATGGTCAGAAGTAAAGCGCAAGTAAACCGCAAGTAAACTGAAAGTAAACCGCAAGTAAGCGGACGGGCATTAACCCTGGCTTAAGGCCATTTGTAAAAGTGCCTCCCGGCACAAAGAAAGAGATATACGAAAGGAGCGTAAGATCATAACAAAAGGTACAAAATAAATGACAAACTGGCGTTTCTTATGCAGTTAAAATGAAAGCAACACGGTTGCTAAAGATGCCGGAGTTGGAAAAGCTATTCCAGTTCCTCACAAGAGTAGCCCGCATGGCTCAGGGTGTTTTCAACCACCCGCGGGCTCAGGTCTTTAGCTTCAATGCGTAATATCTTGTCCTTGTCGTGCAGGTCTACATTCCATCGTATAATACCTTGCAGGTTATCCAGGTGCGCACCAATGTGATTGATGTTCTTCCGGTAGCGCAAATTGGTTTTAAAAACGAGGATGTCCATATTTAGCAGTTGGATCAGGAATAGCATTACTCGGCGCCGGCCTGGTTGTTGGCGGCCTCATCTTTGCGTTTCTCTTCCTTGTCAAAATCCGGTACACACCAGCGGCGGCCAAAACGGCCTTCAAAACGCTTTTCGAGTGTCTCCTTAAAACGGCTCCTTTCTTCAGGTGTCATGTGTTGCCATTTGTCCTGCATCCGCTTCTTCCATTCATGTTTCTTTCCTCCCCAGGGGCCAAAGCCGCCAAACAATATTTTGGACAGTACCAGGATGCCCATCGCCTGCCAGAAGTTGATCACACTTACATGCAAAACATCTGGTAAGACAGCATTCCACAACTTCATCACAATGAAGCTGAACAACGAAATGAAACCTGAAACACACACAAGGATAATCAATGCCTTGGCCGGTTTTGATCTTCTACCTCTCATAACACTCATTTATAGGGTTAATAATTTAATAATTCATCTTTCAATACACTAAGACGTTCGCGCAAATGCAGTACCGCATATCGTTTGCGGCTGATCAACGTATTCACCGTTTCGCCGGTTTTTTCTGCCATCTCTTTAAAGGAAACGCCCTCCAGTTCGTGGCGAATGAATACTTCTCTTTGTTCGGCCGGCAACTCTGCCAGCGCGGCGTTCAACTCTTCCCAGAATAAAGCCCGCAGGTATTCTTTCTCGGGGTTATTGCTGGCGTCGAACAGCAGTTCGCTCCAGTTGATCGAGTCCTCGCCTTCTTCATCCTTGAATACATCTTCCAGTGCTTCCGGCTTGTGCTTCCGCTGCCGGTCGGTGATCTTGTTGCGGGCCACTGTAAACAACCAGGCACTCATCTGCTCGATGGGTTGCGTATTACCGATAAACTGGTAAAACACATCCTGTAGCACGTCCTCTGCGTCAGCTTCATTGGATACCCGCTTACGAATAAAGCCCATCAGCCTTTTGCTGTAGTCATTGATGACCTGGGTGATATTACGTTTCGTTTCTCCAGCCATGCCCGGTGTTATCGTCAGGGTCTTCTGCATTGTATAAGTAGGTAGACGCGCAGCTGCCCTGTATATTTTAAAGATGCGAAAAAAATGCTAACGAATTGATTGTTTGAACATTGTCTGTCACACGGAAACATTGTCTAAACAATTGTACGCTAAAACATTATGATTTAGATTTGAAGCCTTAAAATATTGCCATGGATTTTGGGAAGTTACCACAGGAACAGTTGAACAACGTTGATTTTACTCTCCCCGCCGAACCGGTAGATAACCGCCTCGTGTTGACCGGCAAGAGAGCTGGTAAGCCGCAAGTTTACCTGGGCGTGCCCCGTTCGGGCGACAAATCCTGGATAGGAAGGGTGTATCCCAAAGGCACCAAAGAAGCGGGCTTCATGGAACAATACGTGAAGCACTTCAACTGCATCGAGCTCAACGCTACCCATTATAAGATATACAGCCCTGCGGAAATCGGTAAATGGGCAGCGAGGGCCGAAGGCCGGGAATTTAAGTTTTGCCCCAAAGTGCCGCAACTCATCAGTCACTACAGCAACTTTTCCAATGTCTTTGACCAAACGTCTGCTTTTCTTGAAGGCGTGCTGGCGTTCGAAGAGCATCTGGGGCCTATTTTTTTGCAGGTGAGCGAAAGCTATGCACCCAACCGTAGGGAGCCCCTCTTCAAATACCTGGCCTCTTTGCCAACTGACCTCACCTTCTTCCTCGAAGTGAGGCACCCGCAGTGGTTCTCCGATCCTGTTATTAAGAAAGAATTGTTTGATACGCTGCGCACGTTGAAAATAGGGGCCGTCATCACTGATACGTCTGGCAGAAGAGATTGCGCTCATATGCACCTGACTGTTCCCAAAACATTTGTACGGTTTGTATGCAATTTGTTACATCCTACCGATTATACCCGTAGTGATGCCTGGGTAGAACGTATCACTCATTGGATCAATGATGGGTTGGAGGAGTTATATATGTTTGTACACATGCCTGATGAAATGTATTGCCCTGAATTGATCGCTTATTTGATCGATAAGCTCAACCCTGCTTGCGATCTGCATCTTCAAAAGCCACAGTTTATACAACCGGGTAAACCAGCTGGTGGAACACAGATCAGTTTCTTTGATTAAAAACTACCTTACTTCAAATAATTCATCCCACCGGGTAGTATATCGTGAGCTGTGCAACTCCTGGCGCATCTTCCAGTTTCGGTCGCTGCCTACGGCGCCAAACTTTAAAATATCGTTGCGCATACTGAAGTTTACGTTGTCCAATACTTCCATCAGGAAGCGGTTGTTGTTCTTTTCCGGCGCAACAAACAAGTTGCCTTGTATGGAGTTGTCAGGAACCAGTCCACTGAGCATCACCCCTGCTTTTTTGTATTCCTTGCCGCGCGTGTACAATTGATCTACGAGCCCTACGGCGGGTTTGATCAGCTCTTGTGTGATAGAGGTGGCGGAAGGCAGGGTGGTATGTGAACTGATGGAGGGGCCGTAATTAAAATCGATCAGGTGATCCTGTTCCTTGCTTACGATGAATACGCTGACTACTTTGGCGGCGCTGTGCTGGCGGCGTAGTTTCTCGGCTGCGCGGGTAGTATAAGTGGCTACTGCTTCTTTGATGGATTCGATATCACCTACCGGTTCTCCAAACATGCGGGTAGTGGCGATCATCTTTTTCACCTTCAAGGGTTCTTCGAGGTCGATGGCCGGGATACCTTTCAACTCTCTTAACAGACGTACGCCGGTGATGCCGCCCATGTGCCGGTGGCCCCATTCTTCGGGCATGTTACTGAGTTCCCAGGCACTGGTGATGCCCTGGTTGATCAGCTTATTGGCAAAGGCGCGGCCAACGCCCCACACATTGTTTACCCGCGTGCTCTGAAGTGCAGGTGCTATCTGCTCGGGCGTGGCGAGTACCTTAATACAATTGGTAGCCTCTTTGTTTTTCTTGGCGAGGTAATTGGCCAGCTTGGCCAGCGTTTTTGTAGGAGCTACACCAATGGAAACGGAGATGCCTGTCCATTGCTCAACAGTTTGGCGGATGTGGAGGGCTGTTGCCTCCAGTTCATCGGCTGGTACCTGGCTAAGGTCCAGGAAAGCTTCATCTACTGAATATACTTCCACCATGGGCGAAAGAGTGCGTAATGTTTCCATTACCCGCCAGCTCAGGTCGCCGTAAAGATTATAGTTGGAAGAAAAAACGGCAATGTTGTGTTGTTGGATTATAGGACGTGCCTGGAAATAAGGTCCTGCCATTTGTACGCCCAGGTTTTTAGCTTCATCACTCCGGGATACGATGCAGCCATCATTATTGCTAAGCACTATCACCGGCTTCTTTATGAGGTCGGGCCTGAAGAGTCTTTCGCAGGAACAATAAAAGCTATTACAGTCGACGATTGCTTTCATGCCATACTTTATTAAGATAAAAAATGGGCCGGTCAGGTATCCGGATAAACAGTTTCTTCCTCCGGGTAATTAAGAGTGATGCTTTTCTGCTACACTTATCTGTTATGATCCTTCACGTTTTCGACCGGCCCCTGCCCTCAGGATAGGTTTAATGGCATGGACAGTATGTTTATTTATGGGGCATGGATAACCCAGGTTACTACGCCCCATACTTCAAAAGAATCGCAGGATGCATCTATTTCTATAGGGGCCAGCTTGGGTGTATCTGGCACCAGTCGCAATTTGTTGAATGTTTTTTCCATGCGGCGGATCAACATTTCGCCATTCAACACTGCAATGATCACTTTACCACTTACCGCTTTGATGCTGCGGTCTACAATTACAATATCTCCATCATGTATGCCTGCATCTACCATCGCATTGCCCCCCACACGCATGAAAAAAGTAGCAGGTTTATTATGGATCAGTTGTTCATTGAGGTCAATACCTCTTTCCATGTAATCATCTGCTGCGGCACCAAACCCGGTAGCATCGGCCGTCTTCACTTCCCACTGGTTGTATTGCTTCGAGCCTCGGTAGGCCGGGTTGTAATAAACATCCTCCTCCATAAAATTAATTTTGATCTACTAAATTATTTAGTAAATTTATGCTAAAATAATGATCAGGTAAAATTTTATTTATGGAAGCGGCAAAAAATAATACACATTCCGGATGGACTGAACATGGGCTCTACGAGTACCTGCTGGTGGTGGACCCGGATGTGGCGGTGCAGCATAAAGTGTTGGCGCAGCAGCAGGAATTTTATGAGGAGTACCGGGAGAAGGCGGCCATCAAAACGGGGCACCATATTATAGTGGCCAGCTTCCTTGCCCGGGAAGCCATGGAAGGAACGCTCATACGCTGGATACAGCGTATCTGCGACCTGCAACAGCCTTTCAAGGTGACGCTTAATAACTACAGTGGTTTTCCGCCGCATACTATTTATTTAAGGGTGCAGGACCCGCTGCCCTTTTTGCAACTCAGCCACCAGCTGAAGGCCGTGGACGACCTGGTGCGTTCTTCTTCCTGCCCGCCGGTAAGGCTTATTGCCAAGCCTCATCTTAGCATTGCCCGCCGCCTGCCGGAGCCTGTTTATACCAAGGCTATGTTCAACTATTCGCAGAAAACTTTCCATGAAACCTTCATGGTCAATGAGCTCCGTTTATTAAGAAGGGCTCATCAGTTCGACAGCTGTAAAACAGTCAATGTGTTTCCATTTTCTCCCAGCGGGCAACCCTGGTCGGAAGTGGCCTGATCAACATCATTAAAAAAAATAAGTATGAAAAAGAATATGCAAGTACTACCCGGTAAAAAAGTTCATGGGACACCCAGGGCTTTTTATGACGACTATACCAGTCAGCTGAGGTTGAGCGAATACATGCTGGTGCTACTGCCGCATGAGGAGCTACGCAACCGGGTGCTGCAGGTGCGGAAGGATTTTTACGAAACTTACCAGGCCACTTCAGCGTTAGGCGCCAAAGTGCACCTTACGCTGGCTTCCTTCACCCAGCTGGAAATGCTGGAAGAAAGGATCGTTAACCGCCTCAAAACAGTAGCCATGGGCTATCACCCTTTCAAGGTGGAGCTAAAGGATTATGGCAGCTTCCCCAGTCATACGCTATTCATCAATGTTACTACTAAAGAGCCCGTCCAAAACCTTGTACGGGAGATCAAAACGTCCCAACGCCTCATGAAGCTGGACAATGAGCATAAACCTTATTTTATCGATGATCCGCATATCCATATTGCCCGCAAGCTATTGCCGTGGCAATATGAAAAGGGATGGCTTGAGTACTCTCACCGGCATTTTACGGGCCGGTTCATTGCGGATAGCATGTTATTGCTGAAAAGACGGGCAGGGGATAAATCATGGCAGATCGCACAGCGATTTGAGTTTATGAATCTGCCTGTAAGTACCAAACAAGGGGAGTTGTTTGTCTGAGCTTTTTCAGCAGCATGCACACCCACCTGATTCCTGTCCCTTTATGGTACCTGTTTCCACAGGCGTCTGCGGGACAGGAGGGTGTGTTGTTTTTTGTGACCATTAAATAAGATTAAGACTATGGAAACGCCACAAGAAGAGAGACCGGATGCCTATTTTAAAGGACGCGGTGCGCAGATCAATACCAAGAACAAATTTCTGAAAAATGAACGGGTAAGAGAGCATATAGAATCCATCGACGACTGGAGTGATCCCAACGTAGCTACCCAATTCCTCGAAGAGCAGTCCAAAAGCTTTGTCAATAAAGTAGACAGTCCTGACGTAGGCATGTACTATAGCATGAACCCTTATCAGGGATGCGAACATGGCTGCATCTACTGTTATGCGCGCAACTCCTTTGAGTATTGGGGCTATAGTGCGGGGCTCGACTTTGAGCGGAAGATCATCGTGAAGAAAAACGCGCCTGAGCTATTGCGCAAGTTCCTCATGAATCCAAAATGGCAATGTGTTCCGCTGAGCCTTAGCGGAAATACCGATTGCTACCAGCCTGCGGAAAGGAAGTTTGAGCTTACCCGACAGTGCCTGCAGGTATGCCTCGAATTTAACCAGCCGGTAGGCATTATTACCAAAAATGCAGGGATACTGCGGGATAAAGACTTATTGCAGGAAATGGCTAAAAAGAACCTCGTGACTGCATTGATATCCATTACCTCACTCGATGAAGACCTGCGCCGGGTGATGGAACCCCGTACTACCACTGCTTCCCAGCGATTCCGGGTAATTAAAGAGCTCAGCGATGCAGGGGTGCGCATGGGGGTAATGCTGGGGCCAATGATACCGGGGCTTAATGAGCATGACATGCACAACATCATCAAAAAGGCCAGTGAGAGCGGCGCCACTTTCTCTGCCTATACCTTTATCAGGTTGAATGGCGCCATCAAGCTGCTCTTTCACGATTGGTTGTATAAGAATTTTCCCGACCGGGCCGACAAGGTTTGGCATATGATCGAGGCCAGCCACGACGGGAAAGTGAATGACAGCCGCTTTGGCGTGCGTATGCGCGGCGAGGGGAATATTGCAGAAATGGTGAGTATGCAATACAGGAAGTATACCAACAAGTATGGGTTGAACCACGAACGGCTGGAACTGGATTGTTCACAGTTCAGGCGGCCCGGTGAACAAGGGAGGCTATTTTAATTTTGTGTAAACAGTGCTGGTCAGGCCAGGTAGCCGGTCTTTGTATTGAGCTTTTGTAATGTTTTTTTTGCCCGGATGATCTCATGACAAACCCCCGAGATCTCCCGGGCATTTTCCATTATATTCAATTCCCGGAGCCGGTTGTTGAGCTCCTGAATCTTCTCCAGGTAATAGCCTTGTAATACCTCCCAGGAGTTGCTCATCCTGATCACAACGGAGGGTGTGCTGTTTTCAATGAAAGTAAGGATAGGAGCGTCTTGTGTAGTTGCCGGGTATTCGCGTTTCATGGTACACAGTTTTAAGTGGTTTAGACAATCACACAGTTAAGAAAAAGTACGGTTTAGGATGCAAGGTTGTATAAGGTTAGCGGGGGTCAAAAAGTTCAGGTTACCAAAGTTGTTATAAATAACCAAGCGGGTCAAGCGATGAAGTACCGGATCTGCATCGTATTGCGTGTAGGTAAAATAAGTAGTTCTACGTGAGGGGTTGCAGTGTGTTTACGAATATCTTTAGCCACTGTTTGACTGTTTAAACCTCAAAATTCAGTTTTTATGACAACTAACCTCAGAAGATCGATCCCTTTAGCCCTTTTTTTTACCGGGGCCGTTTGTTTAACCTTATTTTTCGTTTCCTGCGGCGGCCCTAAAGGGGATGGCGTATGGATCCCTGTTCCCAAAGACACGACTGAACTTGGGATGAGGGATCATTACATCCCCAAGGATTCCATCGAAGTCTACAGGAAACGTTTTGTTCAGGACAGGGACACTGTCAAGAGTAAAGTACCTTACCTGTTTATTCCGCTTGCCGAGGCTTTCAACAAGAAAAGTATTATCGACCTGTTGAAAGATTCCAATTGTATCGGTATCCGGGTTTACTATGGTTCTACCGGTATGGAGAAAAATGGTCAACAGGATGTAAGACTGATCCTTGTAGGCGTGGACAAAAAAGGCGGAGACCTGTATGTTAAACGTAGCTCTATCCTTGGTGTGAAAGATGGTGACGACGGCGAAGGTGGCTTCGAATACGGCCAGTGTACGCCTCCGTGCTACAAAGATTCTTCTGCGCCCTAATCCGGCTTGTCATGTCAGTTACTCATTAATTAATACCCCGTGATATTTTACTAATGGATAATACTGTTCGCTTTATACTGAGTCAGAGCATTATTGTTGCAGTAATAATCGGGATAGTAAGGTTCCGGAAAATAGACCCGGCTTACTATCCCTTCCTCTATTATACATTCCTTTCGTTTGCGATGGAAGTGATCGTGCGTATTCTTACGGTCAACGACCTGGTTACTGCGCACGTTCTTTCTCTGCATATCTATTCCTTCGTAGAATTCTACCTCTTTACCTGGCTGTTTCACAACTGGGGCCTTTTCGACAGGCGGAAAAATGTCTTCTATGCCATAGTAGGTACTTTTTTTGTTTTGTGGCTGGTCAGTTCAATATTCATTCATGGAATCAAAGAGCCCAATTTCTACTTCCTCATCGTATACTCATTCGCGCTGATATTCTTTAGCGTGAACACCTTCAATAAAGTAGTAGTGCATGAACGGGGGAATATTTTCCGCAATCCCAAGTTCCTCATTTGTCTCGGAATAATTATATTCTATACTTTTTTTGTAATGGTGTGTGTCACAAGTCTGTCAGTAGTAAAACAGAGTGTAACCAGATTATTTCGCGCTAACCTGCAGGAAATAAACGTATATTCGAACCTATTGGTTAATATTCTTTACGCAGTGGCGATATTATGGATTCCTCGGAAGCAAAACTTTACGACTCCCTTCTGATCGTAGTAGCGGTGGTAGGTACCATTCTCCTGTACTATATCATTACCATTATCCGCTATCAACGAAGAAGTCTTCGCATGCACAAGGAAAAGATCCAGGCCGAGATCGATACCCTGGAAAAGGAGCGTAAACGTATCGCTTCTGACCTACACGATGAGTTGGGCCCCCTGTTATCAGCTGTTAAGCTACAGATCAATAGTCTTGATACCAATGATCCTGGTGACCAGGCAGTAATTGGCAAATCCAGCACGCATATCGATACTATTATTGGTAAGCTCAGGGAGATTTCCAATAATCTGATGCCGAATACACTTGTCAGAAAGGGGTTGCAGAAGGCTATAGAAGAATTGGTCAATAACAACCAGCAGGTGTATGGGCTGCAGATCAAGTTTCTTTGTGAGCAGGAGCTGCACCTCGACCAGCACAAAGAGATCAATATATACAGGATTATCCAGGAGGTGCTTCATAATACCGTAAAACATGCAGAAGCTACCTGGCTAATGATAAAAATAGTGATCGAAGCGGACCATCTTTTACTGATGACAGCAGATAATGGAAAAGGATTCAATTATTTTACAAAGGTAAAGGACAATCCGGGCCTTGGACTTCGTAACTTGCAAAGCCGGGCAGAGGTGATGGGTGGAGAATTGAGTTGTCAGTCGGAACCGGGCAAAGGGACGATGTACACATTTGAAATTCCTGTTTGAAACTAACTTATTCGTATGAAAGTACACGGCAATATTAAAGTGATTATTGCTGATGATCATGAAATATACCGCGACGGCTTACGCATGGTGATTACGAAGCAGCCTGATATAGAGCTGATAGGTGAAGCCGCCGATGGTAAAGAACTGATAGATCAGGTAAAGGCCCTGCATCCCGATATTGTGATCAGTGATGTGAAGATGCCTAACATGGATGGAGCTACTGCTACCCGCCACCTGGCAGAACATCACCCCGATGTTGGCATTATAGCGCTGACCATGTTTGATGAAGAAGATCTTATCATTGACATGTTGGAAGCTGGTGCTAAAGGCTACCTGCTGAAAAATGCAGATAAGTATGAGATAGTGGAAGCCATCAAATCGGTATATAACCAGCAGCCTTATTATTGTCGCCATACTTCCAACAAGCTGGCGCAGATGGTAGCCAAGAGTAAGTTCAATCCCCATAAGCTGCAGAACAAACCAGAATTCAGCGAGCGTGAATTAGATATTATTACTTACATCTGTAATGGACTCACCAGTAAAGAAATTGCCGAGAAGATATTCCTGAGCGTACGTACTGTAGAAGGATTGCGCATGAAGATCATGGAAAAGATGGATGTGAAAAATACAGCTGGCATCATTATTTACGCTATCCGGCATCACTTGTACAAGCCCGGTAGGGCATAGGGTAATACGGGCTGAAATTTATATTCCTGAAAATATTTTTTACAAAAAGTTGGTAGGAATAAAAAAATAATTACACCTTTGCAGTGACAAAAAATTAAAAACACAGATCATGCTACGCATACAGATGCATATTGAAACAGCGAAATGGTTTAATCCCGGCGAGGATTTTACCAGCTATGCGGGGCATGTTATGTTACCAGGTAATTTGTAGAGAACTACGAAACCGAGATACAACGAAAGCCCCGCTCCACGCGGGGTTTTTTGTTTTTTCATTATGCAGAAAAACACAACAACCATACGATTTATGGTACTGGGAGATCATTGTGAACTGACCAACAGGCCTTGTTATGCGATAACCATACCTGGCAGTATTGGCAAACGTAACGATCAGCAAGAAATAAGAAAACGACCGGAGAGTATACCGATACAGGAGTGATCCTGTATTGCGAAAAATACAAACCCGGTCAATACACTGACCGGGTTTTTTGTTGGCCCGTATAAGCAACAATGAAGGAGGTATGTATGAAATTGATATTGATCGTGCTGGCAATAAAGTTCATCATGGAACTGGTAACGAAGAAGCAGACCGGCAACAAAAAGACAACCGACAATACAGTCGTCGACAAAACGCAGCATCCGGCTGAGTATGCATTGCGGTAAACAAACAAGACAACTGCAGTAATACTGCAGCAATGATAAAAGTGTAAAAGTATAGCCATGAGATTCAACATCAGTATACGTAAAACAAAACTGGTGATCAACTATGAAGGAGAAAAGGCCTTTGCGTTGACCCCTGAAATGGAGTTGTACACAGCAGTAGTAACTACTGCATTGAGTGATCAGTTCTACGAAAAGAGCGATAAGCGTCTGGACCGTATCTGCACGTTGATCGGACAATGTGATGCCATTTTTGTAGCCAGGCTGGCGGTGTATGCACGGGAAGTAATGAACCTGCGCAGCGTACCGCTGGTGTTGGTGGTGGAACTGGCAAAGCTGCACCAGGGAGATAACCTGATAAGCAGGTTGACAAGCCGGGTGGTGCAACGCGCGGATGAGATCACAGAATTGCTGGCGCTGTATGGGCAAGCCAACAGCCGGACTGGCTTCAAACAGTTGAACAGACTAAGCAAGCAAGTGCAGAAAGGGCTGGCTATATCCTTTAACATGTTTGATGAATACCAGTTTGCCAAATACAACCGGGCTGCACAGGTTACTTTGAAGGACGCATTGTTCCTGGTGCACCCTATGGCAAAGGATGAAGCACAGCAAGCTTTGTTCGATAAGATCGCACAGGATGAGCTGGCTACTCCTTATACCTGGGAAACTGAACTGAGCGCTCTGGGACAGCTGCGGTACGTGAGTGAAGAGGTGAAGCACTCTGCATTTACAGAAAAGTGGGAAGAGCTGATCTTCAGCAAGCGGCTGGGATATATGGCCACTCTGCGTAACCTACGCAACATGCTGGAGGCAGGTGTTAGCCGGGAAGCCATCGATGCTGTGTGTGAATACTTGTCTGATGCAAAAGCTGTGGCAAAGAGCCGGCAACTGCCATTCCGTTTTCTGAGCGCTTATCGTGAACTGAAGAGTGTGCAACATGGATTGGTCAGTAAAGTGCTCGAAGCATTGGAAAAAGCGGTACTGCACAGTGCGGCAAACATTGCCGGCTATGACGAAGATACCCGTGTGGTAATCGCTACTGACGTAAGCGGCAGTATGCAAAGGGCGATCAGTGCAAAGAGCAAGGTGCAGAACTATGATATCGGCCTTATGCTGGCGATGTTGCTGCAGCACCGTTGTGGCAACGTGATCACGGGTATGTTTGGCGATAAGTGGAAAGTGATCAACCTGCCACGCAACCAGGTACTTGCCAATGTAGATGAGTTTCATCGTCGTGAAGGAGAAGTGGGATACAGTACCAACGGTTACCTGGTAATCAAAGATCTGTTGGACCGGAGACAGCGCGTGGATAAAGTAATGGTCTTTACCGACTGTCAGTTGTGGAACAGCCACAGTGGTGCGGAAAACATCGGCAACTTGTGGAGCCAGTATAAGCGCATAGCGCCGCAGGCAAAGCTGTACCTGTTCGACCTGATCGGTTACGGTATGGCGCCATTGAACGTTCAACGGAACGATGTATACCTGATCGCCGGATGGAGTGATAAAGTGTTTGATGTGTTGAATGCCGTGGATCAGGGAAGTGATGCCTTGAAGATGATCAACAGCATCGAGCTGTAAATATATTAGGTGCAGAAAGGAGGATATAGTAGCTCTTCCGCGATGCTGCGGGAGGCTACTTTTCCAAAAAGTTAAATGCATGAAGGAGGATTTTATGAGCAAGATAAGGACAGAACTCACCGGCACTTTTGATGAAGTGTTGAGGTGGTTCGATGTGAATGATGATAAACTCTACCATGCGCCTGAAAATGGTGGTTGGAGTGTCGCTAAAATACTGGAACATATATCCCTGACCAATAAGTATCTGTTGATACTGATCCGGAAGGGAACGATCAAGGCGTTAGAGCGCTCAAGAACTCAAAGTTATCGGGACATGCTAACTGATTATGACCTCGACTGGTCAAAACTGGAATTGATCGGGCAGCCCGATGCTTTCAGATGGCATAGACCTGATCATATGGAGCCTTCCGGGACAGTATCAATGAATGACATTAAAAGAACGATGCAATTACAGGTGCAGGAGTGCCTTGATCTGCTTGATCAAATGAAGGATGGGCAGGGGGTGTTGTATAAAACAACGATGACAGTCAATAGTCTTGGTAAAATAGATGTATATCATTATATCTATTTTCTGGTGCAACATGCGCAAAGACATCTTGTGCAGATACAAAAAACAGTAATGGACTAACATATTGAATGATGCCGTAGCATAGCGTTACTTCGGTTAGAGCGTTCCGGTACTTGTGTCGGAAAGGTCGCGGGTTCAACTCCTGCTCCTGTCTTTTGGGCAGGATAGCTCAGAGATCATAGTCGCTGTGCATCTTATAGCTCATTCAACTTATAGCAGCATTCCAATTGGTTGGATACTTCGCCTGGAACGAAGAGGGTGCAGGTTCGAGTCCTGCCTGCTATACATAGCGTGTCGTAAAACAGTGATACTTCGACTGAGGATCAAAGCTAAACACTGTTAACCTGTTGCCGCTATACTTATTGTGACCTGGTGTAAGGGTAGCATATCACCCTCATAAGGTGAAGATCTCAGTTCGAATCTGAAGGTCGCAACGCCTGACCTGTAACTCAATGGTAAGAGTAGCTGCCTTATACGCAGAAAGCTCCGGGTTCGAGCCCCGGCAGGTCAACAGAATAAACATTGGCTCGTAGCTCAAGCAGGCAGAGTAAGGGACTTTTACTCCCTGGGTTGTGAGTTCGACTCTCACCGGGCCAACAATACCGGGTAGTGTAACCGGCCAACATATCACACTTTGACTGTGATGTTCTCAGTTCGAATCTGAGCCCGGTATCAGTATGTTGTCTTTAGTTTAACAGGTAAAATACCTCACTGTGAATGAGGAGAACAGGGTTCGAGGCCCAAAGACAACCATCGGCTTATAGTTTAAAGGAAGAATAGTACGCTACGAACGTACAGATAGAAGTTCGAGTCTTCTTAAGCCGTCAACAGGTGTCGTAGAGAAGTGTTACTTCGGATAACCCATGTGTCGCTGGTTCGAGTCCAGCCCGGAACATGCAATGGGCCGGTAGCTCAGTTGGCAGAGCAATGGACATATGTGCACTTTTCGACTCATTACCCTGTTATTGGGAATATAGTTCAATGGCAGAACGCTCCGCTGTTAACGGATGGACGGATGTTCGAATCATCCTGTTCCCGCTTAAAACCACATTTTATGCGCACTCGTGTAATGAAATAGCGAACTGTTTTTGAAACTCAGCAGCTCAGCTGCCTGACAGGGTAAAGACTTCTTAACTATTTCAAATTAAAACAATGGACAACACTTTAGACCAGCGTATCATTAATGCCAATAGCATTTTTGATAATTATTATATAGATAGCAAAGCTTTATACATGTACTGTTTTGCTGCTGTTCCCTGTATCAGTTTTGTAGACGATATCGAGGGTGAAAAGGCATATACAGCTTTCCAGGAAAAATATAAAGCGCTCGTTGAGTCGGTACATACGTACCGTAAATTCAAACGGGGCGATAAAAAAGTTGATTTTAACGACACGATCGTGATCCTGAAAGACCGTTGTGTGCTGGAGTTTTCTGAAGGCTATTGTGAGCTTCTGCATGATAGCGCCAACGAACTGCTGATCGGAGAACTGATTGGCTTCCTGCGTCAATTCAAAGAAAGGCAGCGCAGAAAGCCGTTGGAGATCAACCTGATCGTTAAGAGTGGCAACTATCTCGAATTGAAAGCAATGGAGATCAAGCGTACAAAACTGGACCTCGACCTCTACTACGAAGATGATTTCCAAGAGGTAGATGCACATATCAGGAAACGGTTGAACCAAAAGGATGATAAAGGGATCGTATTACTGCATGGAGTGCCGGGATCGGGTAAGACTACCTATCTGCGTCACTTAATTGGGCGGATCAAAAAGAAAGTAATGTTTTTGTCTCCCAATATCGCAGGAAGCCTCACTGATCCTGATTTCATTGATTTGCTCATCGATAACCCCAATAGTGTGGTGATCATCGAAGATGCAGAAAATGTGATCATGGACAGGAGAAACAATCCTCATTCCTCAGTATCCAATCTGCTGAATATTTCTGATGGGCTACTGGCTGACTTTTTGAATGTGCAATTGATCTGTACATTTAATAGCTCATTGACGATGATAGATAGTGCGCTGATGCGGAAGGGCAGGTTGATTGCACGATACGAATTTGGTAAATTGAGTATTCCAAAAGCGCAAAGACTGAGCAATCAACTGGGATTCGATACATTAATAAAACAGCCCATGACCATTGCTGAGATCACCAATCCGGGTGAGCCGGTAAGCCAGCAACAACAAGTGCAGGTAATTGGATTCAGGAGAGCTGTTATTGAAAATTAAGTAATATGGCTAAGTTAAAATTGAAAGGAAAAGAATTAAGGGCAATAGGTTTTCCGGAAGGACCCGTGATCAGTATTGCCATGAATGTGATGGAGCGTAATTACAAGCATCATACTACCGAACAGGCAATAGAAATATTAAAGAACGTATTGGCTACTCCGGCTGAGTATGTGGAGGATGCTATACTGGCGCCCGTGGCGCAACAATTATTGCCTAAGCCGGTACCGGAAGGTGTGGAAATATCGCTGAATTCAACTGGTATCCAGTTCAATGTATTTGGAGGAGAGTACATCGAGCCCGGGGCTATGGACCAGATGTATCAGGCAGCTAAGCTGCCAGTGTCTATAGCAGGCGCTTTGATGCCGGATGCGCATGCAGGATATGGGTTGCCGATCGGAGGAGTATTGGCTACAGAAAACGCCGTGATACCATATGGTGTAGGCGTTGACATCGGATGCCGGATGTGCTTATCCATATTCGATATAGATCCAAAAGAGTTGACACAGCGTGAGCAGTATTTTACCCGTGAGTTGAATGAGGCTACTTTGTTTGGTGGAGGAAGACAGTTTGAACAATCCACAGCGCATCCGGTGATAGATCGTCCGGAGTTTGATCAGCTGCCTCTGTTGAAAGGATTACAGGGAAAGGCTGCCAGGCAATTGGGGTCTTCCGGCTCAGGAAACCACTTTGTAGAGTTTGGGATTGTTGAGGTAAAAGAGAAGGATGAGCAGTTGGGTGTGGCGCCGGGAAATTACCTCGGACTGTTATCGCATTCAGGATCACGTGCATTGGGTGCGAATATTGCCAATCACTATACCAAAGTGGCTAAACAGAAAAGGCGTTTGCCGGGTGAAGCCAATAACCTGGCGTGGCTGGCAATGGATGAACATGAAGGAATAGAATACTGGATGGCTATGAACCTGGCGGGGGATTATGCAAGCGCCTGTCATCATGTGATCCATGCCAAGATTGCGCAGCAATTGGGTCGGCAGCCGTTGAAAATGGTAGAGAACCACCATAACTTTGCCTGGCGGGAAATGTACGAAGGGCGGGAAGTGATCGTGCATAGAAAAGGTGCTACACCTGCCGGTAAGAATGTGCTGGGTATCATTCCTGGTTCCATGACGGCGCCTGGCTTTATCGTAAAAGGTAAGGGTGAACTGGCGTCGATCAATTCCGCTTCGCATGGAGCGGGACGTAAAATGAGCAGAACGGCTGCCTTGAATGCCATCACAAAGAACGCTTTACAGGAAATGCTTACAAAGCATGGCGTGAAACTGCTGGGAGGTGGATTGGATGAGGCCCCACATGCCTATAAGGATATCTATACAGTGATGAATGCCCAGCAACATCTTGTAGATACTGTAGGTCTGTTTTATCCTAAGATCGTGAAAATGGATGGTGCAGCACCCAGGCCATGGATGAAAAAAGGCGGAGAAGTAATGGGAGAATAATTACACAAGTGAATCAAAGATGTAGTAAAGCGGTGATTCTTCCAACACTTTACGTACCGGGCCTTTGTCATCTGTTTCCCATTTGATAAGGCGGATAAATCCTTCTGCTATTTCGATGCCGGTTATATCACCATCACTAAAGCAACAGCAACCGCTGTTAAAATAACTGGGATGCGCCATGGTTTTGACAAACTTCTTACCGGCGTATTCCAGTTTTCTTTTTTCTATTTCTGCTGAGATCCGTTTTGCCTGCTCTTCATCTCCTGCTGCAACAGCTTTTTCCAGTTGTTTGGTAAGCCGGTCTATATGGTCGAGGGAGGCAAAAACAGGTTTATGTGTATGCCCGGAAATGAAAATAAGATTGTTTTGCGTAGCACTCCATTCATACATCATAATGTTATGACGATCTACCAGCTCAAAAGAATCAGCAGTTGTGTTAATACTGATTTCGAGAAAGCGTTGGATAGGAGTCCAGATAGCTGCCACTACCCATTTGCTGAATGGGTTGCCATCACTTTTCTTATCACCCTGGTGTCCATGTGTCAGGAAAATTGAATACTCTTGTTCATTGTGTTTTGTTTTCAATAAAACGCCTTCGTATACTTTGAGTTGGTCGCCAAAAATGGGTTTTAAGTATTGGTTTTGCTGGATAAGATAGTTCCACTCCAGGTCATGATTCCCGAACACGCGGTAATAGCGGTTCTCTTGCAGGAATCTGGCTTCTTCCAGCATTGTAAGTCTGTTCGTTTCTATTACAGCTTTGGGTGTATTTTCCCATAGTTCTTCACAGTCGCCAATATTGATAAAGGTGAACTCCTGATCGTAGTAGTATTGAAGTGCCTTTCTGTAGTTTACTTCCGCCGGTGCAAAGTCGTCGGCGTGGTCCCTGCAGCCTTTGTGCTGATCAGAAAATATAATAAACCTGGCGCTTCCCATATCGAAGGGCAGTACAACTCCATTGGTGCCTTTTTTATTCACGATGTCCTGTTGCAGCTTCGAAAGGGAGTCGAATACAGCCTTTTTATCCGGCGATGAAGAAACCTTTTCTGCCAGCCAGGCAACCGGTTTTCTGAACAGCCATTGGAGGACCTTTTTCATGAAAATTGATTACTTTTAACAAAGGTATGTCCTGCAGTAGTAACTGCTTGCCATTAATTCATCTTACCATGAAGATTACTTACGCAGCTCCTACACCTGCCTTGCAACGCTTGTTCTGGTGGTTATTGCTGGTGAATATCCTGTTTATTATTGGTGCCCGCTTTTATTTTCATCCGCTTACTTCGGGTGAGATCGTTCGTTTTGAAGTGGCAAAAGAAACCAGTGTAGCGGAGCATATCATACAGGAATGGAAGCATGCTGGTAAATTTGATAAGGCGGTTCAAAGTATTTATATCGATTACCTTTTTATTATTCTATATACTACTGGCTTGTCTGTGGCATGTGTTTATTTGTCAAGACTTACAGGGCATGAAATACTTATCCGGACAGGTAAGGTTGCTCCGTGGTTGCTAATCGTTGCAGCTGTTTGCGATGTTATTGAAAACGTGGCTATGACCAGAAGCCTTCTTAGTGTTGTTTCCCGTTGGAATGTAACGCTTGCTTATGATATGGCCGCTGCCAAGTTCTCTATTATTATACTATGTCTGCTGTTTATACTCGTGTGTCTTATCTTCTGGGGGAGTAACAAGTTATTTCGCGGGAAGAATTCGTTTACGTTCTTTTAATGCTAACGCTTTTTTCTCTACTAAGAACCAGGATGCTGTGGCAAGTGCGGTAGTGATTGAAAGCGTAATTAAAAAGTATTGCCAAAGATTGAGCTGCGTACCCCAGGCATATTGTACGCTGGCCTGAACCGGGTAAGCATACAAATAGAAACCATAGGAAATATCTGCCTGGGGAAATGGAACCCGAATGCTACTTGTGCCGATTCCTATAATGGTATAAATGAAAAAGAAAGCTGCAGGGAGCTGCAGATAAGCCGGATTGAATTTCCATACCAGCAGCCATGTTCCCAACAATAATAGCCATATCCACCACCGCACCGGTATCTTATCTCTGTATAAATAGAATACAACTCCACCCCCAAAATATTCGCCCAGATAAAGGAGGGTATGAATATGGCGGAATTCTCCTTCGAAGCCCCTAACCTCTTTGTTGAAAAGCGTATTAAGTATCAATAACAATACCCATATGC
>JAGIBF010000045.1 GCA_017744515.1 Niastella sp. | reverse complement strand
ATATCGTTGTCTTTTCTTACTTTTGCAATCCCTTTTACGAATTATACTGCTTGCAGTGCTTTTTTAAAGGAAAGATTAGACTCCCTAGCTCAGTTGGTTAGAGCTACTGACTCTTAATCAGTAGGTCCTGGGTTCGAGTCCCAGGGGGGTCACGGAGAGAGGTTATCAGAAATGGTAACCTCTTTTTTTATGCCTGCTGTTTAGCACGCCAATGAACCAAACAGAACAAGGACATCAGGTTGAAAAAACACCCTACACTAAATACTATTGCATATATTTAAGTATTGCCAGCAACATTAGACGGCTACTCTATCCTAATAATTATAAGCTATCGGTGAATTTTCAAGGGCCGGGCAAACCTAATGCAACTGATAACCTGAATTAATGCATATTTTATGACAGCCATAGAAACAAAAAATGATAAACCACATTTTGCTCCTGAACTACACATTCCCAACGGTACAGTCAACATTGATTTTTATACAAAATTTGGTGCCATAGAACATTTTGTGTTGAGAAATGATGATGGCAGTATTCATGTTGCGGAGTTGGAAATAGACGGCGCCATCTTTCACCTTCATGAAACTATGCGTTGGCTTGAGGCGCTGGAACCTATCAGCGCTAAAGGCGTAACAACCATTATTGGTTTGTTTGTGAGCGATGTTCAGGAAGTCTTTGACCGCGGCCTTTTAGCAGGCGCAACAGAAATCAATCCTGTTACCGACCATGAGTACGGTTACAGACAAGCAATGTTCAAAGACCCGTTTGGACATTATTGGCAAATACAGAAAAAAATCTAAGTAACCAGCCGGCATAACGTATCATCAACTCACCCTTTTATTTCGTACTAACCCCAAATCGTATTGCCTCTTCAAGTACATCGATATTTATATCCTTCAGCGCTTTGAACTTAATGCAATAGCCGGTCACGCTTGCCTTGCCGAGTTTCTTTCCATACGTTTGAGCTAAGTAGGTCTTATCTTCTATGCCAAGTATATAGACAGAGATGCCGGTGGTGTTGGCACTCATACCAATTTGGTAAAACTCCCTTGTCTTTCCACCGGCATATTCCATGATGCGGGAGCCATATCCGATATTAGGATTAGAAACAATTTTGCCTTCTTCGTTTTTACCATCCAGGAACCACAATTTACACTTTGGCATTATTTGCAGAATAGCGCGGTGCAACGCCTGCATGTCGTTACGCTTGGCTTCAGGTTGACTGGTAATATATTCTTTGATTTGTTGCTGTACGCTCATGTAAAATATAGATTACCGGTTAAAGATTGGTTTCCCAAATGTATCGCGCCCTTTCTGAACCCGCGGGTGGAAAATGCGACGATCTGAGGGGTCAATCACGCCAATCCCTGTCTCATCCATGCTCCAGGTACGGGTAATCCAGCTCAAAGTGCGCTTTAACTGGCAAGGCTGACACATGGATGGGGTCAGGACCAGACGGCAGCAGAAGTAGCAAATCCTACCTCCAAAGGCCTCCTTGACGTCATCTAAACGCTTGCTTTTACCCCAACCATTATCGGAGTCCACCCCGACATTTATGCATTTCACGACATAAATTCCCAAAGGCCGTTTGGCCACGCTAACTTTGCATAAAACACTCATTCTATCGCACGGTTTGAAGGCATACCACCTGTTACAGGCACTATTGGCCCCGTATGCATCTACAAGATGCATGGACGCTATTTTATGCGCAGCCGCAGTTCATTGACCAGTGAGCGGGTGAAGAAGGATGCCGCTTTCCGTAAGACGATGGAGTATGCTACCCTGCTGGCGAAAGCATCCCGCATTGGTTCAACGGTATATGCAGGCATACCAAGCCATCAAAAGCAACATGCGTTATACCGTAAACTAACCGGAGAAGCCATGACCTGGCTGAAGTTTGGATGGAAAGAAACAGATGTGCTGGAATGGCTACAGCAACGCTACACGCCACAAGAGATCAATATCTTCTGCCGGCGTTTAGAAGAAGAACGAGCGATTGCGAAAGTCTCAGAAACAGAAGAACAAGTGATCACTCATTTCAAAGTACGCATGAACCGCCGTTTGCTGCGCGCGCTTCGCCGGGGAGACTTTTCAATGATAGACGACCGGCCTCACATTCCTTTCTCCATCAATAATATGTTGAATTTGTGACCATCAGGATCGGCAAAGGCAAAACCATAATGATTGGTTGCGTCTCTGGCTGCTTCATTAAAAACGGTACCACCAGCTTCTTTCACTTTATCTACCCACTCCTTCACTTCTGCCTCTGTTTGTGCAGAAAGGGTAAATATAATCTCGCTGACTTTTGATCCGGATGATAAATACTCATCTATTTGTGAACCCTGTTCAAAAAAGTGGATCACAAAATTATTATCCCCAAAAAGAAAACTGGCCAGTTTAGGATCGTTGGACTTATTGGGAGTAAAACCCAAATGTGTATAGAATTGATGGGTACGCTTTGCATCCTTTACACTGAAATTAGCCCATATCATTTTCGCTTTCATATTCTTGATTTTTGAGTGACTGATTACTTCTGTCCAGCTTGTTCCATTTGCTTGATGGCTGCCCACCCTTCCGGTGTGATGCCCATGATCTCGGTCACAACGCCCAGCGTTTGATAAGTATCGAAGAAAGCCATGCGTGCAATGGGATGATCTACTTCACTGACCACTGCATAACCTTGCTCACGAAGCTCGCTGGTGATACGTTCGAAATCGCTGACCGGCAAACGAAATGCCAGGTGCTGTGTGCCACCCGCAGGATACTTTGCGAGGTAGTCATGAAACATGCTCTGGCCGGATAAAGGCTGTACAAGCTCGATGAAACTGCCTCCATTATAAGTCTGCGTGGTCAGCCATTCAGCGGGCACCACCTTGCCATGATACGTCATATTCAAATCCTGCGCCCGCACATGCTGCGGCTCGGGAAAGCCAGCAATGCCCAGGGCCTTCGAGAGGAATTTTACAGCCGCGTGAATGTCCGGGACCACCCAGCCGATCTGTGCAAATTCAAGTCCGGCGATGGTGTTGTTGATATTACTCATGTTCGTTTACTGTTAGTGATGGAACAAAGGTAAACCGGGCGGCCTACTCATGTCCGGGGCATTTGCGTCAATATGAAGGCAATTTGCGAATATTGCCAAATATCCATTCATTTAGTTTATATGTATACCCGAGAGGAGATTTCCAAACAAAAACAAGCTTTCTGGACAGCGTTTGGCAAGTACATGCGCCCGGTACTATCGGCCGATGGATTGCCGGTAAGCTGGCTCAACTATAAAACCGGCGTGCCCGGCATCAGCTTTAAAATGGATGCAGATCGTGACCACGCTGTAATCATGATCCTGCTATCGAATAGCAATGCCACTATACAGCAAGCACACTACGATCAGTTTTTACAGTTGAAAGGGATGCTGGAAGATTCGTTGGAAGAACAGGATTGGATATGGCAACAGGCAGATAGAGAAATTGCCGGTAAAAACAATAGCACGATCAGCAAAACACTCAAAGGAGTGAATGTCCTTAACCCATCTGATTGGGCAGCTATCATTTCATTCCTGAAACCCCGCATTATAGCCCTTGACAACTTCTGGAGCATGACGAAGCCTGCCTTTGAGCTTTAGTTGATCAACCGCTTTTTATACTGGTTGGGGCTAACACCAGTTTCCTTCTTGAAAAGCCTGGAGAAATAAGGCAGGTTTTCAAAACCAAGCTCATACGCTATTTCTGAGATGCGCTGGTCATCCGTCTTAAGCCGGTTCTTGGCTTCATTGATCAGGTAAATATGGATCAGCACGATGGCTGTCTTACCGGTTTCCTGCTTCAGCAGATCACTGAGGTAACGGGGAGATAAGTTTAGCTGCGATGCCAGTGCATTGACAGTAGGCAATCCCTGCTCAAGCAATAATCCATTTTTAAAATAAGCAGCCAAAGCATCATTGAACTTCGATACTGTTTTACCAGAGATCTCAGTGCGGTTAATAAACTGACGCTTGTAAAACCGTTGTGAATATTTCAGCATCGAGTCGATATGCGCAAGTATGATATCCCGGCTGTATTCATCCGTGTTATTGTGGTATTCACCTTCTATTTTATGGAACAGGTCCCATATGATCTTTTCTTCCGATGGAGAGAGATGCAGCGCTTCGTTGGCTTCATAATCAAAGAAAGCATATTTGTTGATGGCAGTGTGCAGTGGGTGGCCATGCAGAAAGTCTTCATGAATAAACATGATAAACGCGTCCTCTTCATACTCCACGCTTTTAAACTCGATGACCTGCCGGGGCCTGATGAACATCATGCTGCCATTATCATGATCATATTTAGTACGACCATACATGATCACACCCGCTTTGAGCTTCTTGAATCCGATCATATAATAATCGGAAGTAAACTCCCTGTTGCCAAAATCGCAGGTACGTAAACACCTGTAAGCACTGAAAAGCGGATTCTCAGGCATCGGAAAACCATTAAACCGGTGTATCTCTGACAGACTCTTAAAATGCAGCATGATCTAAAAATTATACAAATCTACGCCGCATCCGGCGTAGATTATGTTATTAACAACCCATTAAAACTATTTACCGTGAGCGGCTGAGGCCACCTCGTTCCAGCTGTTCCACTCGGCCAGGCGACCTTCGTAAGCCTGTTTAACCCATGGAAGCCCATGTTTACCAAGGAATAAGCGCAAGGGAGGATTCTCACTATCAATCAGTTTGAGCACAGCAGCTGTAGTAGCTTCCGGAACGCCCCATATATCATCACCCAAACCTTCCTGAAAAGCAGCCTTCACCCCATCATACTCAGTCATTGCAGTGGTCTGCACAGCGGAAGCGCCTGACCAGTCGGTGGCATAACCATTGGGTTCGATCAGCGTAACATTGATACCAAAACCTTTTACTTCAGTAGCCAATGTCTCGCTTAAACCCTCTACTGCAAATTTAGAAGCATTGTATAATCCCAGTACCGGTAAAGTGATGAGGCCCAATATGCTTGATACCTGGATGATATGGCCATGCCCCTGTGCACGCATAACAGGTAATGCCGCCTGCGTCAACCACAACAAGCCGAAGAAATTGGTTTCCATTTGTTCGCGGGCTTCCTGCTCGGAAGTCTCCTCTATGCTTCCAAATAAGCCATAACCCGCATTATTGATCAGCACATCGATACTGCCGAAATGAGCTTTTGCTTTTTGGATAGCTGCAAAACCCGCACTACGGTCGTTAACATCCAATTGGAGTGGTAAAATATTGTTGCCATATTTTTTTACCAGGTCATCCAGTGTACGCAGGTCACGCACAGTAGCTACTACTTTATCGCCTCGTTGCAACAGCGCCTCGGCCCATAATTTACCGAAGCCCCTTGAAGCACCGGTAATGAAAATTGTCTTTGCCATTATTATTGTTTTAAAATGATAAGGCAAACTTAGAATGGACTGCGCAGAGCGATTTATACAGAAGTGGGGAAGATTGATACATTTTTACCTCGGGTGTATCCAGGGTATACTACTTACTCCTTTTTACCCAGTATGTCGGTGCGGATGATCTTTTCAAAAGCAGCATACTCTTCTACATGCGGAGAATGGGCCGAATGTTCAAATGCATAAAATTTCTTTACGGGAGCTTGCAGACTGTCAAAGTAATCTTTGGCCAATCCAAAATCAGTCTGGTGATCATGGATGCCTTGAAAAATATAAACAGGCACTTGTTGTTGAGGCAGCACAACCGGCAAGCTGTTCTTCATCATATACTTCCACAAATGGTGCATGGAATACGTAAGGCCCGTTTGATAGTTGATCTTATCCCCTATTGTATACTCACGGCAGGTAATTAAAGGTACTGCCAGGTCACTTACCTTTCTGTCAACTCCATACCGGGCGCCACCGAAGCTGAATACTTTTTGCCTCTCCACCCAGAGATAGTCATACCATTCCTGGCTGGATGCATCCGGTGAGGGAAGCTTCAATTGCTGCAACTCTGCCAATGTATTTTTATCATTTCGTTTTTGCGCCTCAGCAATAACAAATTGCAGGGAGCGCTGTTCCGATAAATAAGTATCGCCCACCTGCCCTACCCCAATGTAAGCAGCATACAATTCAGGATGCTTGTGAACTATAAAGGAACCAAGAAATGTCCCCCATGAATGGCCGAGTATATAAATCTTTTGTTGATGAAACTTTTGCGTCAGATACCGGGTTACTTCAACTCCATCGGCTGTTAGCTGACCCAGCGTCATGCTTTCAGCAGGGATATTTTTGGAATATGATTTACCGGCGCCGCGTTGATCCCAGTAGCAAACGGTAAACAATTTTTCCATCCCTTTAAACTGCTCCCTGATAAATGGGTATGTAGACATGCCGGGCCCGCCGTGAACAAACAACAAAACAGGATTATCGATATTCTCTCCCCGTATGATAAGCGTTTGTGCTAAGCCTCCAATAACAGGCTGCTCAATAGTGGCAATGCTGTTGGGTTTTACGTTCCCATTGATATCGAGGATAGGTGATGTTTTTCCCGGGCTCATGTACCACACCACAACAACAGCAATTACAAGAATGCCCAACAGAACGATGGCTATTCTTTTCAGGATCTTGAAAACAGGTGAAGCCGCTTTTTTCATAACAATGTCCCGTTAATATACATAAAAAAGCAAAGCCCCCTATAACGGAGGCTTTGCGTATTAGAAGCTAAACTTTACGATCAATCTATATATCAAACCTATCGAGGTTCATCACTTTACTCCAGGCGGCTATAAAGTCTTTTACAAACTTGCCTTGTGCATCGGAGCTTCCGTATACTTCTGCAACAGCACGCAGCTCTGAGTTAGAACCAAACACCAGGTCTGCACGGGTAGCAGTCCACTTGGGTTGACCAGTAGTGCGATCGCTGCCTATATACAATTCACGGTCTTCACCGCCAGCCTTCCAGGCCGTATTCATATCGAGCAGGTTTACGAAGAAGTCGTTGGTGAGCTTGCCGGGACGAGCTGTAAACACACCATGTTTGGAGCCATCGAAGTTGGTATCCAATACACGCATGCCACCTACCAACACAGTCAGCTCAGGAGCAGTAAGCGTAAGCAAATGCGCCTTATCGATCAGCAACTCTTCAGTTGATGCCCTTGACCGTGAACGACGGTAATTACGGAAACCATCAGCCAGTGGCTCCAGGTAGCCAACAGACTCGACATCGGTTTGCTCCTGTGAGGCATCCATACGGCCGGGCGTGAAAGGAACGGTAACGTCATGTCCTGCATCTTTCGCTGCTTTTGCAACACCAACACATCCGGCCAACACGATCAGGTCGGCCAGGGAAATCTTTTTACCATCCTTCTGTGCGTTATTAAACTCCTTAGCAATGCCTTCCAGTTTGCTCAACACTTTTTGCAACTGCGCAGGATTGTTAACAGGCCAGTCCTTTTGAGGAGCCAGGCGGATACGCGCACCGTTGGCGCCACCACGCTTATCGGAGCCACGGAAGGTAGAAGCAGAAGCCCAGGCGGTAGAAACCAACTCTGACACGCTCAATCCGGAAGCCAATATTTTTGACCGCAGGGTTTCAATATCCTTTTCATCAATCAACTTGTGATCAACCGCAGGAATAGGATCTTGCCAAAGCAGTACTTCTTCCGGCACATCGGGACCGAGGTAGCGTGCACGTGGTCCCATATCACGGTGTGTTAATTTAAACCATGCCCGCGCAAATGCATCAGCAAAAGCATCGGGGTTTTCCAGAAAGCGCCTCGATATTTTTTCATATTCCGGATCAAACCGTAAAGAAAGATCGGTAGTAAGCATGGTAGGCTTATGCTTCTTTGATCCATCGTATGCATCGGGAATAATGCCTTCTGCATCTTTAGCCACCCATTGGTGTGCACCGGCAGGGCTCTTCGTAAGTTCCCATTCGAAACCAAACAGGTTCTCAAAGAAGTTATTGCTCCATTTGGTAGGCGTCTTTGTCCATATTACTTCAAGGCCGCTGGTAATGGTATCGGCGCCTTTACCTGATCCATAGCTATTGCTCCAGCCCAGGCCCTGCAATTCAAGGTCAACTGCTTCGGGCTCTTTGCCCACATGCGTAGCAGGAGCAGCGCCGTGCGTTTTACCAAAGCTGTGACCACCGGCTATCAACGCCACGGTTTCTTCATCATTCATAGCCATGCGGCCAAACGTATCACGAATATCTTTAGCAGCAGCGACGGGATCAGGGTTACCATCAGGCCCTTCGGGATTTACATAGATCAAGCCCATCTGTACAGCAGCCAGCGGCTTCTCCAGGTTGCGGGAATGTATCTTGCCATCTGCATCGTCATCAGATACTACCACACCATGTCCTTCCACCACACCGGGAGAACCATGTGCATAGCGAATGTCGCCACCCAGCCAGGTAGTTTCAGAACCCCAGTACACATCTTCATCGGGCTCCCATACATCGGGACGTCCACCGGCGAAACCAAATGTTTTGAAGCCCATCGACTCCAACGCTATATTGCCGGTAAGGATCATCAGATCGGCCCATGAGATCTTGTTGCCATATTTTTGTTTGATGGGCCACAGCAATCTGCGTGCTTTATCGAGGCTTACGTTGTCGGGCCAGCTATTGAGGGGAGCAAAACGTTGCTGACCTGCACCACCACCACCACGACCATCGGTTACGCGGTAGGTACCGGCGCTGTGCCATGCCATGCGAATGAACAAGGGACCATAATGGCCAAAGTCTGCCGGCCACCATTCCTGAGAATCGGTCATGAGCGCATGCAGGTCTTTCTTCACCGCCTCCAGGTCGAGGCTTTTGAAAGCTTCGGCATAGTTAAAATCCTCCCCCATTGGGTTTGATCTGTCAGCATGCTGACGCAGGATCGTTAACTTTAATTGGTTGGGCCACCAGTCACGGTTCCTGGTTCCGCCACCGCCAGTATTGCTTTTCATGCTGCCATTATGAAACGGGCATTTGCTGATGTCGTTAGATTCTTTTCCCATTGTTGTAAGATTTTGATATTGAATGAACACTTGCCTGCTTGTGGATATTTACGCAGGCAGGTAAAATTAGGATTTTGGGCACATAAACAACATCAATTAATTCTATACTTCAATAGCCAAAACCTATTACACAATATCAGAGTTTATCCCGCCCGGCGGGACTGAGCTTGTCGAAGCCTCTTCAAGGTTGTTGTCCTTCACTGAAAGCCCTTCGACGGGCTCAGGGTGACATACACATAAAATACTACTAACAGGCTATTGACTTTCGTATACAGAGCACGTAGCTTTGGTCTGTAATTTTTTATCCCTGCCGTTCACACATATTGCTTTCTTAAGCAGTCTCTCTTATCCCTGCCAAAGGAGATCTTAAGGAGTATTAACGATCCAACCAATTATTATCATTATCTGATTATTAGCCTTCCTGGGTTTTGCCAGGCATGTTCGTATTGCCCATACTTACAACGGGAATTATATAACCAACATTGAAAATTACAATGAAAACCACCTACCGGCCTTCGTTGAAGGCACACGTGTCTGTTGATGACAACGAGCAAGTAAAGCATATCCGTCACAGCCAGGAATATTGGTTCAGTGAGGAAGCAGCACCCAGACCTATCGCTGCCGAGTACCTGCAACAATGGTCTGAAGTGTACCAGATACCCGAAGCTCAGTTGAAGAACCTGCACCAGAAGGTCTCCCACTTTGATCCGCGTGAACAGGACATCGAATACCAGTTCGCAGAAGATAAACATCTTTTTGATGGTCATACGGTAGCCTACGCACAAACATTTCTTAACGTACCTGTATGGCGCAAGGGTTTCGCTGTGAAAATAAAGCAGAACCCTTACCGGGTAGTAGGCTCTACCAACAATAGCGAGAATGGGCTGAAAGGTAAACTGCCCGATCTGAAACACATTGAACGGTATAAACAGCTATTCCGGACCATGAGTGTGATGAAGCTGGCGGGCAACGATGTAGTGAATGAGGATGCTGCCTCTGAAGCTGATATTTTTATGATGAAAGCATTGGGCAAAGCGGCCCCAAAGACTCCTGTCAAGAAGAATGCAACAGCGGCTGCCACAGAAAGAACACGCTACCTGAACGGCCGCTTCTTTGCTTACAAATATGATGTAGAGAAACGCTATGGTGGCAAACCTGCACCGCCTAAAAAGCGAACAGACAATTCCGCAGTGTCAGAAGAATTTCATGAACATAACTTTCCACAGCTGCCTGCTGTAGATGAAAGTATCAACAACGGGCAAACTTACCTGGTAGCTGAGATCATCTTCGAACAATACGAAGCGGATCATGGCAGCATCACCTGGCTGATACTCGTAGAGGTAGCCACCAATTCCATCCTGTACATCGAATGCATGACCTGTGGCGTAAACGGCCTTGTATTTAAGCAGGACCCGATGGTATCTTCCGGCGACCTCACTGTTGTGGCTTCCTCAACCGGCGCTACGCTGGCCATGCACGACAGCAGCCAGCCGCTCAACAATCTTGCTGCACCAGTGGCCGGCACACAAAGCCTCAGCGGCACTTATGTAGTGATCCAGGATGTAGAAAGTCCTTCCGTAACGCCTCCTACCAAACCTTCCGGAACTGACTTCGACTATAGCCCACGTACCAATGATTTTGCAGCGGTTAATGCTTACTACCACGAAACAGAATTGTTCCGAACGATAGAAAGTCTTGGCTTCCCCATCGCTACTTATTTTGATGGCACCACTTTCCCGATCCCCGTTGACCATCGTGGCATGGGTACTACCATCAATGCACACTGGTCGCCCAATGGCAGTGGTGGCACAGGCCATATGTGCTTTGCGCTCTGTGATCTCTCCGACACCACCAATCCTTTGGGCCGTGCAGTTGATCCCTGGGTACACTGGCATGAGATGGGTGGTCACGGTACATTGGGTGATCATGTGAACTCTGGCCTCCTTGGCTTTGCACACAGCGCAGGCGATGGCCTTGCTGCCATTCAAATGGACCCGGAATCGGCTTTACGCACTTTACCTGAACGCTTCAAGTACGCGCCGTTCCGCCCTATACCTGCCGGTAGTTATGAACGCCGGTTCGACCGCCCTGTAGCAACCTGGGCGTGGGACGGCCCTACCGTATATGATGGTTCGGGGGCACTGGTAAGTGGTGACGACAACGGCTATGGCAGTGAACAAATTCTGGCGACTTGTCATTTTCAGATATACCGTTCCATCGGTGGCGATCACAGTAACGTAGGACGCAGAAAATTTGCTTCCCGTGCGGCTACTTATCTTATACTCCGCACCATTGGTAACCTTACCCCCGGCACCAATCCGGGCAATGCACAACAATGGTGTGAAGAAATGCAGGATGCGGACCTGGAGAACTGGACCAGCGAAGGCATTTCAGGTGGTGCTTACAACAAGGTGATCCGTTGGGCTTTTGAAAAACAGGGTTGTTACCAGCCTGCTGGCACACTTCCACCCATCACTACGGCAGGC
Source organism: Niastella sp. (assembly GCA_017744515.1). Classification (GTDB taxonomy): domain Bacteria; phylum Bacteroidota; class Bacteroidia; order Chitinophagales; family Chitinophagaceae; genus Paraflavitalea. The sequence goes on along the minus strand of JAGIBF010000045.1, from coordinate 53,634 downwards.
GCTCCGCCACAAGTGGATGTGTACATCAACGATGGCCGTAATGGTGAATACCAATTCCAGGCAGTGCATTGGGGCAATATGTCGATGTGGAACCGCAACAACCCCGACGGAATGCCTGGTCATGAAGATGCATTGCCCGGCGTTACCAACTACATGTATGGCAAAGTAAAGAACAGGGGCACGCAAGCGGCTACCAATGTAAACGTACGTGCCTTCCACAGCTTACCCGGCGCGGGCCTCACCTGGCCCAACGACTTTACTGAAATGCCCGCAGCTCCCGGCTTACCTATCGCCAGCATCGCTGCCAACAACGCCGCAGAGATCACTGTAGGTCCATTTGAATGGATACCTAACGTGAACGCTTACGGTCACGACTGTGTACTGATGATCGTATCAGCACCCGGCGACCCCAGCAATATCGACAACTTCACCGGTGGTGAAACCATCGAAGAATGGCGCCTGGTGCCCAATGACAACAACGTGGGTCAGCGCAACGTGAACATCCTGCCTGGTGGCGGTGGTGAGAATGGCCTGATGCTTGGATTGAATCGTCATATCTTCTATGCCGGCAACTCCTTCCGCAAGCGTGCTACCATGGAGCTGAAAACGGAACTGCCGAAGTTCCTCTCAGATGCAGGCTGGAAGATAGCATTTGAAGGTATCAGCGGAAATAAGTTTGTGCTGAAGCCCGGAGAGAAGCGAGAGATCGTGATCAACCTGATACCCGGTAAGGACTTTACTGCAGACCAGGTAAGGAATGCGGAAAACAAGGATATCACCGTAGAACTGCTGGGCAACGATATATCACTCGGTGGTATGGTTTACCGGCTCGACCCCGATAAGAAAGTACCTGGCTACATACCCGGCGGCACCAAAGGCGACAACAAGTGCAACGACAAAGCACAGGAGTTGTTGAAGTGCCTGCACCTCGGTGATGCCGAAGTGAAGAAGGTATGTGTAAAGAAGATATCACTGGACATCGAGTTGAATAACGATTGTAAATGTTAATGCATGGCAACCAACTTCCATATAGCCCCTCCGGCAAAAACGGTAGACGGCTTACCCGCAGTGCCCATCGACATCCAGCATCTCAGTGCTACCATCATTTTTGATGGTAGCACTTCTACTACTTCAGTCGATGCCACTATTGAATATACAGTAGGCCCCACAGCAGGCAATCCCTTCTTCGACCTGCGGCAAACGATCTCACAGGCATGGCTGGATGGAGCGGTATTCGCTCCTGCACAGATTGCCTTGCATGATTTTGGCGGTGGCGCCAATACCGGCCTGCGCATTATTGAATCGGTGCAGGCTGCAGGTTCTGTGCACACCTTGCGTGTGGTGTACAACCTCGCATTACCACAATCACAATTGACCGGCGGCTATCCGCCAGTCATCGAATGGCAACCCGGCCCCAAGCTACGGTTCGTATTTGGCTTGTCGGACCTTAATGCTGGCCGTTACCTCGAAGCATGGCTGCCCGCCAACCTTATCTTCGACCAGTTTACCATACAGCTCACTGTCCAGATCACCAATACGCTGGCTGCTCATGCTGTTATTACGAATGCCCAGGTCACCAACCTTGGCAGCAATCATTGGAGCCTGACATTTCCCGCCCGTTTTACCGCTTTATCGCCCATGCTGGAAATAAGAGCATCAGACACGCTGCAGTTGCAAACCGATACGGTTGCTTTGCCAGTATCTGGTACGGTGGTAACGATTGAAGCGTGGAAACCCAGCGGCAGTGCCACCAATCTTACTACTGAGATCAACAACATCAAAAGCTTTCTGCAGGACAATGAGAATAACTATGGTGCTTATGTGCATGGTAACCGCTTTGTGGCTTTCTTCAACGGCGTTGGCGGCATGGAGTATGAAGGTGGTACCACTACCAGCAGCGGCGCCCTGCTGCATGAAACTTTTCATAGCTGGTTTGCCCGCGGTGTGAAACCTGCAGGGCAGGCAGATGGCTGGTGGGATGAAGCGTATACGTCCTTCCATGATGATGGCGCTGATGACGCGCTTCCTTTTGACTTTACCGATCCTCCCATCCTGCTGTGCACGCGCGATCCTTTCCAACGCAGAACACCTAATAACTCTTATTCGGATGGCAACAGGTTTTGGCAAGGTATGGCTTCTCTGCTCGGCACCAGTGCGCTGAACAATAGCCTGCGTGAGTTTTACAAATACTACAAAGGCAACCCGGCCTCTACTGCCATGCTGGAAGAGTTTCTGCTCACACAACACAACAATGATCAGTTGGTAGATGCCTTTCACCGCTTTGTGTACAACCTGCCCAATCCTTCGCCTGCTCCTGATCTGTGGATAAAAGACAATGCACCTGATCCCGGCGGCAACTTTACCGATGGCGCTTTCTGGGATTCTCCTGATCTGTGGATACGCAATCAGGATGATGGGCTTACCACTCACCAGGCGCCGGAATATGGACAAGACAACTGGTTTTATGCACGCGTGCGCAACAAGGCTGCCACGGGCACTGCCCGGCACTTTGTGGTTACCTTCAATGCCAAATCATTTGCCGGTACTGAGTTCGTATACCCCGGTGATTTCCTCCCCTGCATAGCAGCCAAAGCGGAGTTTGACCTCGGCCCCGGTGAAACAAGGATCGTGAAGGCACGCTGGCCACGTTCCAAAGTGCCACCGGCCGGTACCCATTCCTGCCTGCTGGCTTCCGTGATCAGTCGCAACGATCATCCTGCATCCGGGTTGCATGCCTGGGAGCACAATAACCTGGCGCAAAAAAACCTAACGATCGTAAACCTGCAGCCTGATATGTTCATCATCATTCCCTTTGTACTGATCAATGTATTATTGGGACAGGAAGACAGGCATGAGCTGGAGATATGGCGGGATAGCAGGGTTACTGATTACCCTGTTAGTATTGTGCACCCTTCCAAGGATTTCTTCAGTCACCACAAAGGCGTGAAGCTGGTTCCCTTAAGCATAGAAAATAATACACATAATCATCTTCATGCAGATGATGCACAGCTGGAATGTGGTGCTCATCTTCAGGATAAGGGCACAGCGTACAAAACCAAGATGCTCACTTCTGATAATCCTGAACTTATCAGGAAAAGGTATCCCTATGCCTTACAGGCCATTATGCCCAAAGGCAAGAAGGCTACGCTGACCATCTCACTGCCTGTACACAATCAAACCGTGGCCGGACTGAAGGTGGATGTTCCGCCCAATGCGAAGAAAGGAGAGGTCTTTAAAACACATATTGTGCAAAGACATATTAAAACCAAAAAGATAACTGGCGGCATTGCCGTTGAAATACACGTCCGGTAAGTGTTTCAGGCTGTTAACGGGGCTTTTTAATAACCCCGTTAACAAGTCATTTACAAAGGTATGCCCCGACTTTTTGCGCATTACTATTAATTTTACCTCGCTTGCTATAGAAATACAGATCATTAACGACTGTTACAACTAATGTGGCAAGAGAAAACGATGCCTTTCCATATTCCATAGAAAGGCTTTATTTTTTTCAGCCATCTTGAATGACTGTTATCTTTTCTGAGACCAGACGATGAGGGTTTTAATCAGATTTATCATATCGCTGTGTTTACTCCTGTGGGGAGGGTATAGTCATGCACATCAGCAGCGTCTATATGATCTCCATCAGCAATACATTGAAAGACCTGCACAAGCCAGTTCCTGCGGTGAGCATGATGGCAGGGTGCGGGTAAGTAAGAACTATCCATCAGATAATAACAGCACAGGAGATTTTCCCGAGGCCAAAGAAATTGAAGAAGAGGACGAGGAATCCGAATCTTTCAAAAAACGTTCGTCAGGCGGCAATGGCCCGATCTCCTTTCTTAATGGGCTGACAGCCAGCAGCAGCCTTCAATATCTTAATGCTCCGCTCCCCCTTTGTGAACATTTTTCTTACCATTCTTCCAATAAATTTATCCTCCACCGTGTGATCAGGATATGATCCTGCATCCGCCAGGCAACTAATCCTGCCACCACCTTTCCACCATCGTTATGTAAGGCTCGTTTTCCATGGCTTATTAGCTGTTGGGCCGGGTGATTTCATATTCAACTAAAAAAGAATTATCGAGCAAAGCTGGATAAGCCCCTGTTAATTTTATGAAGCGAATTTTTATTTTCATGAGTTTGTGTGGTGCATTGACTTACACAAGCTGCAAACACAAGGAAGAAAAAAAGGAAGAAGAAACAAAGTTCCTCGTTACCAGCCCGCTGAAAATGGATACCACGGTAACCAATGAGTATGTATGCCAGATACGTTCCATACGTAACATCGAGCTGCGGGCGCAGGAAAAAGGTTACCTCGAAGAGATCCTGGTAGATGAAGGCCAGTTTGTAAGAAAAGGTCAGCTTCTGTTCAGGATCATGCCCAAGATCTATGAAGCTGAACTACAAAAAGCACAGGCGGAAGTGAATGCTACTGAAATTGAAGTGCAGAATACGCAGCCGCTTGTTGAAAAGAATATCGTATCTAAAAACGAACTGGCCATGGCGCAGGCAAAGCTCGGCAAAGCAAAAGCCGAACTGCAGCTGGCTAAAGTTCACCTCGAATTTACACAGATCAGGGCTCCCTTCGACGGCCTGATCGACCGCCTGCATTTAAAGCTGGGTAGCCTCGTAGAGGAAGGCGAACTGCTCACCAGCCTGAGCGACAACAGCGAGATGTGGGTTTACTTCAACGTATCGGAACCCGAGTACCTGAATTTTGCTTCCCAGGCTAAAGCCAAAGGCAAGTTGACTGTAAGCCTGCGTATGGCCAATAACGAATTGTTCAAACACCCCGGTGTAGTAGAAACCATCGAGAGTGAGTTCAACAATGAAACTGGTAATATCGCTTTCAGGGCTACTTTCCCCAACCATGAGGGACTGCTGAGGCACGGCGAAACCGGTAGTATTCTCATGAAAGAGCACCTGAAAGATGCGTTGATCATCCCCCAAAAAGCAACGCTGGAGATCATGGACAAAAAGTATGTGTACATCGTAGATAAAAACAATGTAGCTCACTTAACGCCCATTACTATAGCCGCTGAAATGCCCGATCTCTATGTGATCAAAGAAGGCATTGCCGATGGCGACAAGGTTATGCTGGAAGGTATCCGCAAAGTGAAGGACAACGAAAAGATCGCCTTCGAATATGCAGAGCCCAAGACAGTAGTCGCTCATTTGAAGTTGCCAACGGAATAATGCAAGTACCCAAAAAAACAAGAGATGTTTAATATATTCATGAAGCGGCCAGTCTTCGCGATAGTCATATCTGTTATGATTATCTTCATGGGCGTACTGGCCATCAATACCCTGCCGACCTCGCAGTTTCCTTCTATTGCGCCGCCCCGGGTAATCGTTAGTGTATCTTACCCCGGCGCCAGTGCCGACGTGTTGGTAAAATCCGTACTCATCCCCATGGAAAAAGCCGTGAATGGTGTGCCGGGCATGAAGTACATGACTTCCGATGCCACCAGTGCGGGTGAGGCCAACATTCAAGTAGTATTCGATCTCGGTACCGATCCCAACCAGGCGGTGGTGAACGTTAAGAACCGTATCGAGCAGGTGACCAACAGGTTGCCTATCCTGGTACAGCGGGAAGGTATCATCGTTAACATCCTGCAGCCAAACATGTTGATGTATGTGAACGTGTACAGTAAAGACCCCAAGGCTGATGAAAAGTTCCTGTACAACTATGCCAACGTTAATATCTTAAATGAGTTAAAACGCGTAACGGGTGTAGGTAACGCGCAGATCCTCGGCAGCCGTCAATACGCGATGCGTGTGTGGCTGAAGCCTGACCGGATGCGCGCTTACAACGTTTCTACTGAAGAAGTGATGGAAGCCCTGGGCAGCCAGAGCATCATCGGTTCTCCCGGCCGTTTGGGCCGAAGTGACGGCAAGCGTTCCGAAGCGTTGGAATATGTGTTGACTTATAAAGGCCGGTACAATCAGCCGGAACAATACAAGGATGTTATTATCCGCGCCAACTCGAATGGTGAATTGCTGCACCTGAAAGATGTAGCCGATGTAGAGCTGGGTAGTGAGTACTATGATATCTATTCCAACCTGAACGGTCACCCTTCTGCGGCGATCGTATTGAAGCAGACGTATGGTAGTAATGCCAGTGATGTAATCAAGGCCATCAAGGAAAAGCTGAATGAGATCAAGTCCAGCTCTTTCCCTCCGGGCATGGACTACGAGATCAGTTATGACGTTTCTACCTTCCTCGATGCCTCTATCGAAAAGGTGTTGCATACATTGGGTGAGGCCTTCATATTGGTGGCCATCGTGGTATTCCTGTTCTTAGGCGACTGGCGCTCTACCCTCATCCCTACCCTGGCGGTGCCTGTATCGCTGGTGGGTTCTTTCTTCTTTATGCAGCTCTTTGGGTTGAACATCAACCTCATCACCTTGTTTGCCCTCGTACTGGCCATCGGTATCGTGGTAGACAACGCGATCGTGGTTATCGAGGCGGTGCACGCCAAGATGCATGAGGAAAATCTTTCTCCTTACCAGGCTACGTACAGGGTGGTGCATGAGATCAGCGGCGCCATCGTGGCCATTACGTTTGTAATGACTGCGGTGTTCATTCCCGTCGCCTTCATGTCGGGCCCGGTGGGTATCTTCTACCGGCAGTTCTCCATCACCATGGCCACGGCCATCGTACTATCGGGTGTAGTGGCGTTGACGCTTACACCGGTACTCTGCGCCATCCTGTTGAAGAATAATCATGGCAAGCCCAAGAAGAAATCTCCGATCGATAAGTTCCTCGATGCTTTCAACAGGGGTTTTGAGAAACTCACCGGCCGGTATGCAGGGTTGTTGAAGCTGATTGCCAACCGCCGCCTGATCACCTTCCTGATGTTGTTTGGCTTTGCCTTCGGCATATTCGGTATTGGTAAAGGATTGCCTGCGGGCTTCATTCCCAACGAAGACCAGGGTATGATCTACGCCATCATCCAAACGCCTCCGGGCTCTACGCTGGAAAGGACCAACCACCTGGCGCATGAAGTGCAGGAGATCGCAGAGCATGTGGAAGGTATTCAGTCTGTTTCGGCGCTGGCAGGTTATGAGGTGTTGACGGAAGGCCGCGGTTCCAACGCGGGTACCTGTTTGATCAACCTGAAAAACTGGTCAGAACGTAAACACTCCGTAAATGAGATCATCCATGAGCTGGAAGAAAAGACACACGAAATTCCCGGCGCCACCATTGAGTTCTTCGGACCTCCCGCCGTACCCGGTTATGGTGCTGCTGGTGGTTTCGCGCTGCGCTTACTGGATAAAACAAACAGTGATGACTTCACGAGTATGGAGAAAGTGAACGATGACTTCATGGCTGCATTGAAGCAGCGCAAGGAGTTGACCGGTCTATTTACCTTCTTCAGTGCCAACTATCCTCAGTACGACCTGGAGATCGACAACCAGGCTGCGATGCAAAAGGGTGTTTCCATTGGTAAAGCGATGGACAACCTGTCGGTATTGATCGGTAGTAGTTATGAGCTGGGCTTTATCCGGTTTGGTACTTATTTCAAAGTATTCGTACAGGCTTCTCCTGAATACAGGGCGCTGCCTGATGACCTGATGAAATTGTATGTAAAGAATGATCATGATGAGATGGTTCCTTACTCGGCGTTCATGAAGATCAAAAAGTCGCATGGTCTGAATGAGATCACCCGCTACAATATGTACAACTCTTCGGCGATCAGGGGTGAGCCCGCTCCCGGCTACAGTAGTGGTGAAGCCATCAAGATCATCCAGGAAGTAGCAGAGAAAACATTGCCCCGTGGTTATGCCATCGACTGGGAAGGTCTTTCCAAAGATGAGGTGGGACGTGGTAATGAAGCGGTGATCATCTTCCTGATCGTGTTAGGGTTCGTATACCTGATCCTTGCGGCTCAATATGAAAGCTTCCTGTTGCCATTTGCCGTGATCCTTTCGCTGCCTGCGGGTGTGTTTGGTTCGTTCCTGCTGATCAAAGCAATGGGATTGGCCAACGATATCTATGCGCAGGTGGGTCTTGTAATGCTGGTAGGTTTATTGGGTAAGAACGCGGTGTTGATCGTGGAGTTTGCCGTGCAGAAACACCGGGCTGGCTCTACCGTACTGGAGGCAGCCATTGAAGGCGCTAAAGTACGTTTCCGTCCGATCCTGATGACCTCGCTGGCCTTTATTGCCGGTTTGATACCGCTGTTGTTTGCCACAGGTCCGGGCGCCATTGGTAACCGTACCATCGGTGCGTCTTCTGCAGGTGGCATGTTGCTCGGTACAGTATTCGGGGTGATCGTCATTCCGGGATTGTACTATGTGTTTGGCAAACTGGCAGAAAAGCGGAAGCTGATTAAAGACGAGGAAGAAAATCCCTTAACAGAAGAAATCGATCACAATGTTTAGAAACAAATTATATACTTATTTAGGGATAGGCTGTATTGCGCTCGCGTATGCAGCTTGTAAGGTGCCCGTTTTAACCGGGAAATCGGAGAACAAGTCGCTTCCTGCGGCTTACGGCAACTCGCAGGACACCACCAACCCGGCATCGATCCAATGGCGTGCTTACTTCACCGATCCCAATCTCGCTACCCTGATCGATACGGCTTTGAAGAATAACCAGGAGCTCAACATCACCTTGCAGGAGATCGAGATCGCCCGGAATGAGATACAGGCGCGTAAAGGGGAGTATTTACCTTTCGTGAGTGTACGGGGCGGAGCTGGTCTTGAAAAACCAGGCCGGTATACCATGCAGGGGGCTACTGAGAAGAACATCGAGATCAAGCCGGGTAAAGAAACGCCTGACCCCCTCCCCGACTTTATGGTGGGTGTGTATGCAACGTGGGAAGTAGATATCTGGCATAAACTGCGCAACGCCAAGAAAGCAGCTGTGACCAGGTACCTCGCTACGGTAGAGGGCAGGAACTTCGTGATCACTACGCTGATCGCCGAGATCGCCAACTCTTATTACGAACTGCTGGCGCTCGACAACCAGCTGGCCATCGTGAAGCAGAACATCGACATCCAAACCAATGCGTTGGAAATCGTGAAGGCACAGAAGGAAGCTACCCGCGTTACGGAGCTCGCCGTGAAAAAGTTTGAGGCGGAAGTATTCAAGACGCGTAGTCTTCAGTATGATATCCTGCAACAGATCACGGAAGCCGAGAACAGGATCAACTTCCTGCTGGCGCGCGCACCGCAACCCATCGTACGGAATGCACAGAGCTTCGATACGGCATTGCCCGGTGATATCCATGCTGGTCTGCCATCACAGCTGTTGGCCAACAGACCTGATATCAAGCAGGCAGAATTGGAGCTGGCAGCCGCTAAAATAGATATCCAGGTTGCCAAAGCGCAGTTCTATCCTTCGTTGGGTATTTCTGCCGGTATCGGCTACCAGGCCTTCAATCCGGCTTACCTCGTAAGAACACCTGAGTCGATATTGTATTCACTGGCCGGCGAATTAATGGCGCCATTGGTCAATAAGAATGCGATCAAGGCTACTTATTACAATGCCAATGCAAAGCAGATACAGGCGGTGTATAACTACGAGCGTGTTATCCTGAAGGCATACGTGGAAGTGGCTAATCAGCTGGCGAAGATCGGTAACCTGAAAAACAGTTACGATCTGAAGTCCAAGCAGGTGGAGGCGCTTACGCAATCTATCAACATTTCGAACGACCTGTTCAAATCGGCCCGTGCTGATTATATGGAGGTGTTGATGACACAACGTGATGCACTTGAATCGAAGTTTGAACTGATCGAAACCAGGAAGCAGCAGATGAATGCCATGGTGAACATCTACCAGGCATTAGGCGGTGGCTGGAATTAAGATTGTGTTTTTAATAGTGTTTTTAGGGATGGCCTGCTCTTGCAGGCCATTTTTTTAGCCCCTACTCTTCTGAAATTAAAAAACACCCCGTAACAGGGCGCTTTTTGGCATCTGATGCAGGATATTGTATATTGCTTTTTTATTTGATACATGATCGCCCCTTTAGCCCGCCAACACACACTGTGGTTGATGTTGTTCCTCATTGCAGCTATTCCCTGCAAGGCGGACACCTTGACGCTTCGAACGGCTGAACAGGCAGCTCAAAAATCCTCGCTCGATCGTTACGCTACCATCTGGGAAGATCCTACCAATTCATCCGATACTGCCACTGCCCGCCAACACTTTACCCGGTTTGTTTCCCTTGACAGTCTTGTTCAGCAATCGGCTGTTAGCTTTTACTGGCTTCGTATTCCTGTCAGTAATGCAACCGGTGCTACTGCTGATATGATGCTTTCTTTCAGAAGCCTCACTTTTGTAGATGTATATCTGTACCAGGGGAACCGCTGTGTCCTGTACCGGCAGGCAGGCGCTTTCCAGAAGCGCAGCCGGCTTGCTGCCCAGGATGGCAGGCTTTATACTTTATTGTCTTTGCAGTCAGGCCAATCTTATGAACTGCTGCTAAAGGTGCACCATACCAAGCATTACTCGCCGTCGTTCAATTTTTACCTGCAACAGAAGGATGCTTTCATAAGTCAACTGCATACTATGCAACTGATCGATGCCTGGTCGCAAGGGGCAGTAGCGGTGTTTCTCATTTATACCATCTTGTCCTGGCTGGTGAGCCGCTTCCGGCCTTATCTCTGGCTGTTGTGTTATATGACCGGTATCGGCTTATACGGGATTGCAACGGGTGGCTATCTCATAGAATGGTTCTTCCCTGAAAACCCTTTTATGGGCTGGTTGTTCAACGTCACTTTTGTTCACCTTGGCAGCTTTGGTATTTATATGTTGTTGATCGATTTCTGGCAGATGAAGCAGCATAATCCCAGACTGTATAAGATCGGCAGGATATTGATCGTGGAACTGATTTTGCTCACCATTACGGGACTTTGCATCGACTATTTCACCGGCAATTTCAACTTGGCCAACAATATCAACTTGTGGTCTTTTGCCATTCCTTTCAGTTTCATCATCGCTTCTTTGTGGCTGTGCTGGCACCGGCTCACCCGTGCGCAACGATACATGGCTTATGGCTTGTTGCTGTTTTTTGTGGGCGCGCTCATCATTGTATTCAGCTCGGCTTTCCTTCGGGAAAGGTCGCTACAGTTTGCTCCTTATATCACCAACTTTACCACGCTGGCTATTTTCCTGCTCTTTGCAACGGGCCTGAAGGAAGAATTGCGGCAGCATGAAATAGACAAGCATGCGGCGCTTAAAGAGCTCAACCGCCTGCAGCTATACCAGAATGCCATCCTGGAACAGAAGGTGGAAAACCGTACTTCTGAGCTGCGGGTCTCCAACCAGCATCTTACTGAGCAACAGGCTTTGCTGGCCGACAGGAATACCAAGATCGAAACGCTGATCAATGAACTGAACCACCGCGTAAAGAACAACCTGCAATTGTTGTATGGCCTCAGCAGCCTGCAGGTGCCGATGGTGGGTGATGAGGCATCGCGGGAAATCCTGAAGGGCAATATGGCCAAGATCAAGGCCATGATGCTGGTGAATGAAAAGTTATTATGGTTCGACGAACAGTCATCGGTGCATATTCAACAGTTTACGTCTGAAATCACCGATCATCTGCAACGTATTTACGATACGCAGCACAGGGTAAATATTCAGCTGGATGTACATCATGGCATACAGCTGCAGGGTAAATACGCGCTGTCGTTTGGCCTGATCCTGGCAGAATTATTGACTAATTCTTTCAAGTATGCTTTTGGTGAGCACCACGAGCATCCTATTATTAACATAAACATTCAACACATAGACTTGCGCACCATGCAATTTATGTATGCCGACAACGGTAGAGGAATGGAAAAAGGAACATCTGGCAATCCTGCCACGATGGGTATTTCGCTGGTCCATGACCTAACCCGGCAAATGAATGGAAAAATATCCGTGGAAAATGGCCACGGGTTGACTTATCAGTTTTTAATTCCTGTTTAATTATGGTACGCGTACTGATCATTGAAGATGAGATCATCATAGCCCGCTTTATTGAGCAACAATTGGTATCGGGCTTTTCCTGTACTACCCGCATTGCGGTATCGACAAGTGAGGCCAAGGCAGCTATGCCGCAATTGCTGCCTCATCTATTGTTATGCGACATCAACCTGCAAGGCGACCAATCGGGTATTGACCTCATTACCGAACTACGTCGTGAATATGCTTTTGAAGTTATCTATATCACTTCTTATCAGAACCGGGGTATCATCGAGCAGGCTTCTGCTACCAACCCCGCCAACTACATCATCAAGCCGGTAGACGAGGCCCAGCTTTTTGCCGGTGTGCAGCTCGTAATGAACAGGATACAACAGCACCCTACTGCCGGTGAAAAAATATCCAATGCTGCCAGTCAGCTCAACGCTACCGAGCTGAATATTCTACAACTCATCAGTGAGCAAAAGACCACCAAGGATATTGCCCATGCTCTTTTTCTCAGCCCTTATACCATCAAGAATCATCGCCACACTATTTGCCGCAAGTTGCAGCTTGAAGAGGGCAACAATGCTTTGCTGAAGTGGGCGATGCAAAACAGCCAGCTCATAGCGCAAGGGATACGGGCGCTGGAGGCGCAGCAGAAATAATTTTGAAGTATACGGTTCAGGGTGAGCCGCCCTTTGAGGGCGACCCACCCTTCGACAGAACACGGTTCGGTCTGGCCGCTTTGAGCGGCCTGACTATTCGCTGTTACTTGAATAAGCCGGTGTTGCTGATGAAGGCTATACGTTTGCTGTCGGGGCTCCAGGAGGGCGTGTTGATGGTGCCCTGGCCTCCGTATAAATAAGCGATCACTTTGGGTGCACCGCCGCTTACCGGCATCAGGCGCAGCATCACTCTTTTGTAGAATGGATGGTCATCGGTATTGATCGTAGTGGGGAAGGAAAGGAATACGATCCATTTGTTATCGGGTGATATGTGCGGGAACCAGTTGTTGTACTCATCAAAGGTGATCTGCTCCTGTGCACTGCCGTCTGTTTTCATGCGCCACAATTGCATGGTGCCGCTCTGGTTGGCGTTGTAATAGATGTACTTTCCATCGGGTGAATACTCCGGGCCGTCTGCCAGGCCGGTTCGATTGGTGGTGAGGGCCACTTCCGGTCCTCCGTTGATGGGCTTTTTGTAAATGTTGTAGGCCGGGCTTTTGCTTGAACGCAAAGCTGTATAGACCATATCTTTTCCATCTACACTCCATCCATGTAAATAAGAGGGTGTACTATCGGTGACCAGTATTGGTTCACCGCCTGTCAGGGGTAAATAATATACTGTAGATCCTCCTCCGGACATTCCATCGCGGTGATGGCTGATGCCCAGCTTCTTTCCATCGAAGGAGATAACATGGTCATTGTTGTTGCGGTTGGCAAATCCTGTATTCAGCTTCTCAGGTGTGCCGCCTTCTATTGGTATGGTGTACAATGAACCTCCTTTGTTGAATAACAGCTTCTTTCCATCCGGCATCCAGTTGGGTGCTTCCAGCCTGCCATCGTCTTCATGGATAATTGTTCTTTTGCCATCGAATACATTCAAGAGTTCGAGGCGGCTGGCCAGTATGCCATCGCGGTATCCATTGTGTGTATCGGGTACTGTTTTCTCGATGCGTACATTCCAGGCCATTCCTTCTTCCAACACATTGGCGTTGTGGCTGCAGATGAATAGTCCTGCCAGGGCTTCATCCGGCATATCGATGCTATCGGTGCGGCCTACTTCCTGTAATGGCTCGCCGGGATTGGCCATGCGCATGATGAATGTTTTGCCTGTGCGCTCCAATTGCAGAATAGTGGCATGCTTCTTTATGGTAGCGCGTTGATCCTGCGGATCGCGCATGGATGCTCCCTTTGCCGGGCGCCATTGTAACACAGTGAGCCCATCGCCATGAACTACGGCGCTCATGTGTGCAGCATCTTCCTGCTCACCGGCGCGCACCATCCAGCCTATTTTACGGTGTGGGTCTGTTCCAGTGCCCAACAGCTTTACATGGGCTGTGAGTATGAAATCACCATTGACCTTGCGCCAGGCATACTGGAATTCGTCGCGGTTGAACCAGATGTTGTAACCGCCTCCTTTGAGGTTATAGGATTGGTCCTTGCTGTTCCAGGTAACAGAACCTTTGATGGCAGGATTACCGATATCGGTGTTGCGCTGGAAAATGCCTATGGCACCGGATTGTGCCATTAAAGGGGTGTAACACAATAGTATAGCAGCTATGGCAAGGTATCTCATAATGGAAGCGTTAGGTTTGTATATCCTCTAATTTACCGATCCTGTTTTGTTGTTGTTATCATATCGTCACTATTAATTTAAATAGTACGTGTAGTGTGAATACTACTAAAAGGGTATTGTAGCGGCTTATGTCTGTCCTACCTTTACGGTCCTACCTTTTAAGCCTGTTTTTCCTGCCGCAAAGTATCCGGCCCTGCCGGCCTTCTATCTTTTATTGTACTTAACCTTTAAAGCATATTTATATGCCTCAACCTTCTGTATACCTCGGCAAGATCAGGAATGCTTTACCGCTGAAACAAGCCATGCGAGCTTCGGTACTGGCAGAACGTCCTTCTCCTGTTGCCGTTAAATTTGATTATGACCGGGAAGCTGCGCTGGACCCGGGTCACCGGCGTGCCTCTGTATGGGCCGATATGCTCGATTACCTGCAGGTGAATAACAGGCCTGTATATGTGGAGATCGATCCTGATACCAATTTCATTATCAAGTTGTATATGCCAAGGGCTGCCAATGTTATACAAATCCAGCCTTCGGATACTGAACAAGTTGTGTACGTTGGTTTTAGCACTTCCCACGCTACTCATTACCTGAACCGGCATCACCCGGACTTTCCGCACATGCTGGATGCTTTACAACAAGCTAAGGATACGGATACAACAATATTGGTGACAGCCACACACCAGGATTTCGAGATCATCGATGTGCGGCCATTGCCTCCGTCCTATGGTAATGAAGGCCCCCCGGAGCCGCCGCCACCGCCGGTCCCGGACCCTCCGGTTAGCTGGGATAGGGCGGTGGAGCTGTTCAACATGATGAATGCCGATACCTGCACGCCGTGTTCGGCTACCAGTCCTTGCATTCCTTTCAAATACCCACGGGATGGCTGCTGGATCAGGGCGCACCTGATGTGTTACAAACTGATCGCTGAAGGGGAAACTCCTGAAAAGATATGGATATCGGGCAGTGGCGCGCTCAGCCTGATCGCTGCTTCTTCCAATGTGCCAGACTGTGGGGTAAGATGGAACTGGCATGTAGCTCCTACGCTCATGGTAACTCCTGAAGGTGGTGGGGCCGATGTTAAAATGGTGATCGATCCTTCGCTGTGTACGGAACCAGTGACCGTAGATTTTTGGAAGGGACTGCAAAGTGATCCTGCTGCTACGCTTACTCCTTCTTCCTGGGATGCGTATGCTTATCTCGCAACTGGTACTGCTTCTCAATCAACAGCAGACAGTCAGATGGAGGCGTACAGGTTATACCTGAATGAATTGTGTGCCGACTATGGGCCTTCGCCTTATTCGTGCCCGATCGTAAAGAAATGCTTTTTCATCATCGACCGCAGCACTATTTCAAAGGATGAAGTGGATGCCATGTTGCTGACCAGCAATCCTGCTGTGATAGAGGCTGCTTTGTATGTCGTGGTTGAAGGCTTTACGCCCGCTGAGCTGGGTATTACCTCAGCCACATTATCGGGGATACCGAATATACATCCCAATTTAACGCCTGCCTCTCCGGTAGCACAGATGACAATAGGACTCATGCCTAACCTGGGACTGGAGTACCCTACCAAGTTCAATCGCCCACAGCGCATTACCTGGAAATACCAGATCAGCTTTACAGGTTCTACAGGGTTTGTGGCTGAGCTGGCGGAAATAAACCTGTCAGCATCAATCAGCACAGTAATGGGTACTTCCAGGCTCTACCTGATCAAGCAACCTAATCCTTATGAAATTGATGGTGCCACTTCGTGGTTAAGTACTGACCTCCGTGTATTCCAGATCAGGACGGGTGAGTCGAAGTTCAATTCAACTATGGCAGCAGATGGTCCGGCTTTCATTACCAATGTGATCAATAATCTCAATACCGGCAATACCGGCGGGCAAACTTTCGAGGGGAATATCTCTACTGATCAGCAGACTTCGCGGCTGGAGCTTTCGCAATCGGTAGGTGGTGTGAACGTGTATAACTTTGCCGTGGCCAAAGTGCGTTACCGTGCGTTATCTGTTTCGGCTACCAATGTGCGTGTTTTCTTCCGCCTGTTCCAAACGTCATCTACTTCGATGGAGTTTAACCAGGCTACTACTTACCGTCGTGCCACGCAAGGTGGCAGTACCAGGCCGCTGCTCGGCATTATTGGAGGTGAAACTGTAACTATCCCCTGCTTTGCAGCGCCACGCGTAGATACGTTGACCGCTTCTATGGCTGATCAATCTGACCCTGCCAACGTGCAGGTCCTTCCTCCCAATGCCGGTGGTGCTGAAGTAGTGCGGTATTTTGGATGCTGGCTCGATATCAACCAAACGCAACCACAATTACCTCTACATCCCACATCGCCGATCGATGGGCCTTATGCCGCAGCCGACCGAAAAACCATACAGGAACTTGTTCGCAATGAACATCAGTGTCTGGTGGCAGAGATTGCTTTCGATCCTACGCCTGTTCCAGCCAATGCATCGCCTTCCACATCGGATAAGCTGGCGCAACGAAACCTGGCTATTGTTCAATCTGATAATCCCGGGGCTATTGCTTCGCACCGTATTCCGCATACTTTCGAGATCAAGCCCACGCGGGCCAGGCAAGACAGTGAAGAGCTGCCTGATGAGATCATGATCGACTGGGGCAATACGCCTGGTGGCTGTGCAGCCACTTTGTACATTCCCGGCATCGACACCAATGATATACTGGCGCTGGCTATCAAACATTACAGGAGTCATGAGCTCGTGCGCATCGATGCGCATACACTGCGCTGTGAAACTGGTGGTATCACTTATATTCCTATTCCCGCCGGAGAAGGCGCTAATTACGCTTCGCTCATTTCTATCGACCTGCCTTCGACCGTAAAGAAGGGTCAATCTTTTACCACCGTGATCCACCAGATAACCGGCAATGTGCCCAGAACACCGGAGCCGCTTACACATGTTGGCGAAGCCAATATACCGCTCCGTGGGCGGCGCGTGCTCGGCTCTTTTCAACTTACCATGCCTGTTACCATTAAGGAGCACATGCTGGTGCATGAAGAGATATTGCTCTCGAACCTGCGCTGGATATTGCAGGCTATTCCAATCAACAACCGCTGGCATCCTGTATTCAACCGGTATGTGAACATTATCGGCAGCAGGGTGGATGCATTGGGTGGCGATTCCAGTATTGTTGTCGCATCTCCGGCTGGCGACTGGAAAGAGAAACGTAATAAGTGTAATAACCTTCGTCTTCTGACCATCGTGTTGTTGGTCATACTGATCGTAGCACTGGGCGCCCTGAGTGGTCAATTGCCGCTTATCGTTGGCGCTGTTGTGGCTGTCCTGCTTATCGCAGCGGCCTCTTACTGGATCAAGCACTGCAAACCTGGTAAGGAGCGTATACTGAAAGCCCTTCTCATCGGTTCTGCCTACGGTGCTGTGATCCTCGGCGGGCTTTTGATCGGTGGGCTACGCACTCCGCAACTGGTGGGAGTGCTGGTTGCCAGTGCAGTTGTTGCGGTGTTGGCAGGGATTGTTGGTCGGTCTCGCTCATAGTTGATGAGTTGGTTGATAGGTTAACAAGTTGAAAAGTTGATAAGGTAAATGGCAACCTATTCCAGGTGATTTCTTCCCGGAGGAAATTGCCTGGAATAGAAAATGTTTTATTTCAAAGAACTATATTTACATTGAAGCAGGGACACCAGCAGCCCTGCTGTTTTTAGTGAAAACTGCACGTTTTAGGCAACTACGCTATTTCAATACTCTATCTATGCCTTTGCTATACCTTTGCTATACTCTTGCTATACTCTATCCTGCCTTTATCCCGGCAGTTAAATGGCTGTTTATCCCTATTAAAATAACGCAGATCACAAAGTAGCATAAAAGACAGGCGTCCCAAAATGCGGTTGATCGATCTCGCTTAAAACCGAGCAGGATGATATGACCTGATTGAAATACCCGATATTTGCTGGCTTATGGGGCAGCATGCCGGCATGGAAACACATTCTTCGGGGGGGACACATTTTAAAAGATTTCCGATTGGAGAGCTTACTGAAACGCTCATTGCGCAACATAGTGCCGGTTATGTGGAAGCGCGGGAATATCAGCATATTATTCCTCATAGTCTCGAAGTTGGTCATGGCATTTTTATCAGCCGGTATGATAATCCTCTTTTTCCGCCAGTGACGGTTTTGCTGCAAGAGCAGCAACTGTTGGTTTCCTGCACCTGTGACCATCAATCGCAGCAACTATGTCAGCATGAGGCGCAGGTATTGACGGCTATTGTGCGTAAAGAAGAGTTTAGAGTGTTCTTCTTTGCGAAGCAGCGGCATGAGAAGCTGAAGAAGTTTGCCGTTGACTATGGGTTGTCAGCCTTCACAGATCTGGACCAGTTCTTTACACTTCAATTTGAAAATGGCAGGTTATCTATTGCTCCGCAACAATCCGCGTTGTTGGCCGTGAACCAAGATACGCTCAAAGCCATGCAGCAGGTATTGTATCCTGCGCCTGACACGCTTCCTAAAGACGATCCTGAAGCCACTGGCAAGGCTGTATGCGTGGTATTCAAGCAACACAAGTATCATAAGCACCTGCTCATAGAATTGTATAGTGCTGCTGTATCCAAAGAGGGCAAGATCAAAAATCCCATGACGCCGGTGCCACCACTGGAACTTGCGTGGAGTTCCGATGATCCGGAATGTTTGAAGTTTTATACTGCTGTTCATAAGTTCCAAACTCATCCTGCCGCTAAACGGTCGCAATCGGACCTCACTGCGCTAAAAGCAATCATCAGGAATCCGTTGCACTATCGTTTTTATTGTCATACTCCTGAAGTATCTGATAATGTAACTGCCACTTCTGTGGTTCCTGTGCAGGCTTCTCCCCTTCCGGGCCGCATTATATTGTCGGTGGCACAGGAAGGTGATTTTTATTCTGTAGGCGGCCGCCTGATACTCGATGATAAGGAATATGCACTGAGTGATCTGAACCTGCGGTTCACGTATTTCGTGCAAGTTGATGATAACCTGTACCTTGTGGATCAGCTACAAGCTTTAGGCATTATCGAACTGCTGAAGAAAAAGAATCATTTCCTGATCCATAGCAGTAAGTATGGAGAATTCAAATCGCAACTGCTGGACAAGCTGGAGGAAAAGATCAATATAGGGTATGAGTATATTAAGCCTGGTACGCGTGCTCAACTGGAGCAGCAGGGTTTTGATCATGCGCCGCAACGCATCATTTATTTATCTGACCTGAAGAATTATGTAATGATCATCCCGGTGATGCGGTATGGTGATGTTGAGATCCCTATCCGCACCAAGAAACTGGTGTATGGCGTGGATAAAGATGGTAAGGAGTTTATGGTAAAGCGTGATGATATAGCTGAAGCGGCTTTTACGTCGATGATCCTGAACCATCACCCGCATTTCGATGAGCAACTGGAAAATGATCTGCATTACTGGTACCTGCACCGTGACCGTTTTTTATCGGAAGACTGGTTCCTGCATGTATTTGAGGAATGGCGTAAGGAAGGTATTACTGTTTTAGGCTTCAATGAGCTGGAGGGTAATAAACTGAACCCGCATAAGGCTAAGATTGACATTAAGGTATTGACCGGTATCAATTGGTTCAATGCCAAAGTGGAAGTAAAATTTGGGAAACAAAGGGCTACGTTGCAACAGCTATACAAATCGCTGCGTAATCATAACAAGTACATTCAACTGGATGATGGCACCAAGGGTATTCTTCCGGCCGAATGGCTCGAGAAGTTTACGCATTTCTTCAACAATGCAGAGATCATCGATGAAGCTACTATCCGCATCGACAAGATCAATTTTTCGACTGTAGAGCAGTTGTATGAGGATGCTGTGGTGGATGCAGCTGTTGTAGAAGAAGTGCAATTGTACCGTAACAAACTGCAAGACCTGCATGCCGTGCAGGAAGTGGCCGTACCTGCTGCTTTAGAGGGAACACTTCGTCCTTATCAGCAGGCCGGATTGAACTGGCTGAACTTTTTGGATGAGCTCAACTTTGGTGGTTGCCTGGCTGATGATATGGGTCTTGGTAAATCCATCCAGATCATTGCTTTCATACTTTCGCAAAGGGGCAAAGTGAAGGTGAATACCAACCTGCTCGTCGTTCCTTCCACCCTTATCTTCAACTGGCAGGAGGAAGTGGCGCGCTTTGCGCCTTCTATCAAGGTATATACTGTGCATGGTACCGGCAGGATAAAAAATACAGCGGCTTTTGACGGATATGAGATCATATTAACGTCGTATGGAACGCTGCTATCGGATATACAGTTCCTGAAGGATTATGTATTCAACTATGTGTTCCTCGATGAATCGCAGAATATCAAGAACCCTGAAACGCAACGGTACAAGGCTGCCCGGTTGCTGCAATCGCGTAATAAAATCGCTATTACGGGTACACCGATAGAAAATAACACTTTTGATCTGTTCAGTCAGCTGTCGTTTGCCTGTCCGGGGTTATTGGGCAATAAGCAATACTTCAGGGATGTTTACTCTGTTCCCATCGACACCTTCAAGAGCATCAAGCGAGCGGAGGAACTGCACCAGAAGGTCAAGCCTTTTATACTACGCAGAACGAAACAGGAAGTGGCTCCTGAGTTGCCAGAGAAAACAGAAATGGTGTTGCTCTGTGAAATGGACGAAGAGCAACGCAAGTTGTATGATGTGTATGAAAAAGAGTTCAGGGAGTATATTTCTGCCGCTACGAATGAAGAGCTGAAGAAGAGTCCTATGAATGTATTGAAGGGGCTTACCAAGTTGCGGCAAATATGTGATTCGCCTGCATTACTGGCCGAGGCTGATCTTACTGGTCACTCGTCTGCCAAGATCAATACGTTGATAGAACAGATCGAAACAAAATCTCCTCATCATAAGATACTCGTATTCTCCCAGTTTGTATCGATGCTGGAACTGATCGAAAAAGAGCTTGTGAGCCGTGATATAGGTTTCGAAAAGCTTACAGGCAGCACGCGCAACAGGGGCGCCGTTGTGAACTCTTTTCAAAGCAATCCTGAAAAGCGGGTTTTCCTCATCAGCCTGAAAGCCGGTGGCACAGGCCTCAACCTCACGGAAGCGGATTATGTATATCTCGTTGATCCCTGGTGGAACCCTGCCGTGGAGAACCAGGCTATTGATCGTGCGCATCGTATCGGGCAGGACAAGAAGGTGATTGCCATCCGGCTTATCTGCCCGGGCACTGTGGAGGAAAAAATACAAAAGATGCAGGCTACCAAAAAGTCACTGGCTGATGACCTGGTAAAGGGTGGCAGCTCGTTGTTGAATACATTGTCGAAAGAAGAGTTGCTGGAATTATTGATGTAAATGTTTACTGCATGGAAACAATTATTGGTATTGCGGGGATCGCTATTATGGCTGTGTTGTTGTCACTTGCTTTCAGGAAAAAGAAGGCATTACCGACGCTGGCATCTGATACGATACAGCCCTTATTGCAAGAGCATGTGGCTTTTTACCGGGCGCTGAATGTGGAACAAAAAGCACAATTTGAGAAACGGGTAATTGGTTTTCTTGAAAAGGTACACATCACAGGTGTGAACACCACTGTAGAAGATATCGACCGGGCGCTTGTAGCTGCCGGCGCCATTATCCCCATCTTTTCGTTCCCGGACTGGGAATACAGGAATATTCATGAGGTATTATTGTATCCCGGTTCTTTCGATGATGAGTTTAAGCAGGATACCAGTGACCGCAATATCCTGGGCATGGTAGGTACCGGTCCTATGCAAAATGTGATGATCCTTTCGCAACAGAATGTACGGGATGGTTTCCGGAATACACCGGATAAACACAATACTGCTATTCATGAATTTGTGCACCTTGTAGATAAAGCTGACGGCTCTACTGATGGGCTACCTGAAGCGCTGATACCTCACCAATATGCCAGGCCCTGGCTTAAGCGCATTCATGAAGAAATGCAATTGATACGCGAAGGGCGTTCTGATATTAATTATTATGGCACTACAAATGAAGCGGAGTTTCTGGCTGTTGTGTCTGAATATTTCTTTGAGAAGCCAGCCGAGATGGAAAAGAAACATCCTGAACTTTATGACTTATTAAAGCGCATTTTCTTACCACCTGCTTAAAAGAGTCCGAAAGTCAGGAAGTCGGAAAGTCCGGAAGAAAGGCAGTTTATTAATAACTCAAGCAGGCTCAGGATGGCAACTTAATACTGTTATTTAAAAGCGATTTTACAAGACTTTTTGTAATAGATCAAGGTGAGGCGCTCCGCTGTGCTGCAAGAGCCATGCAGCAGAGCGACCCACCTTAGCTGCAAATTCAATTTTTCAGGCCACCTGCATCACGCCTTTTGCCAGGGCTGTTTTTACTATCTGCCATCTGCTTTCGGATAGTTCTTCCTGGGCCAGCTTCATATATAATGAGTATACTTCCTGTGGTGCATTGTGCCTGATGCCTGTGAGCCATGCTATTGCTTCCTGGCTGTTGATGGAAGCCATCATCCAGCGGCTTGTTTCGAATAGTATGGCAGGTTCGATAGAACTTACCAGTGTATGTGATATGTGCATGATTTCCGGATCGCTGTAATACTGCCAGAGTACTGCATTCAATTCTACTTCCTCCTTGTTCATGTGACTGAGGTTGAATGCGATAAACTCATTGAAATCATACAATATCTTCAGTCCCATCTCCACCATAAGCGTTTCTTCTTCTGTTGCTTTCCACCGGCTGATGGCATCGCGCAGGCTGTGGGTGAGTTCATGGTCTACCACATGCTGGCTTTCCAATTCATCAACGAGCTGCTTAGCATATCGTTCTACGGCCGGCATGATGTACTTGTCTTCGTGGTCTGCATGATCATCGAATGCATCCAATACTTTTTCAAGTTTGTGTATAGTAACGATGGCTTCTTCGCGATTGGTAAAATCGGTTTGCTGAATTGCTGTAGCCGCTTCGAACATCATGGATCGGAGGGCTTTGTGAATGAGGTTAAAGATGTTATACCTTTTTGTTTCCATTTGCTACTTTTTTAAATGTTCAATGACAATGCAAATTTCCCATTATCAGCTCCGTGAGCCAATGCAGGGTT
This sequence comes from Niastella sp., assembly GCA_017744515.1. GTDB lineage: Bacteria > Bacteroidota > Bacteroidia > Chitinophagales > Chitinophagaceae > Paraflavitalea. Next base: position 30,384 of record JAGIBF010000045.1, on the reverse strand, counting down.
GCGTTAATTGTGGTATTGGCGTCATGAATTGCCACAAAAGTTGGTTTGAATTCTAAAGGACCATGTGTTATGTGCTGGTTAATGTGTCAGGAATTCCTCAACCTGCCGGGCATAGTTTTCGTATATCAATAAGTACTCTACAGAAAACTCAACCTCCCACATATGATGAAAATCCACTACCTGCTGGCTACCTGGTTAAGCCTGTCCTTATTTGTAGCATCCTGTAAAAAGGATGATGGTAATGATGCCGACGATCTTCCCACCGATGTTGAAACTCAACCTGCTGTACTAACGCCTGTTACTCAAAACATCAGCAGCACTATTGGCGGTTATTATGAAGCGCTTCCGGCATCATATAATGAAAATCAACACAAATATCCTGTACTGATCTTTCTTCCCGGAGCGGGGCAGTTTGGTAATGGCAGCAAAGATGAGCTGCCGAGGGTGTTGAATGAAGGCATCGGACTTTTACTAAAGCAACAAAGGCTTCCACCGGACTTTACGGTTAATGGTCAACACTTTTCTTTCGTTGTGCTGATCCCTCAGTTTAAAAGCGGCCCTGTAATCAGCGACCTGCGGGCTTTTGTAGATTATGCTTATTCCAAGTATCGTGTCAACAGATCCTATTTTTACCTCACTGGCTTTAGTCTGGGCGGACGGCAAGCTGCTGAATTCGCGGCTAATTATCCTACAGAACCTGCTGCTATTGTAACCATGGCAGGGGCTTTTAATTACAATCTGCCTGCAGCAGTAAAAGGTATTGCCGATAAAAATCTGCCGGTATGGAGCTTTCACAATGAGCAGGATCAAATGATCTTATCTCAGGAGACCAAGGCATTTATAAACGCTATCAATAGTTACAAACCGGCTATACCGGCCAAGCAAACTATTTTCCCTACCTCTGACGCTGTAATGCAACATGATTGCTGGACTAAGGTTTCAGACCCAGCCTATAAGGAAGGCGGCGTGAACATCTATGAATGGATGCTCAGCCACAAACGGTAACACGGCACAAAAGAGGGCGCCTGATCACAACAAGCGCCCTTTTTGATTATATTTGCCCTGGTGAAAAAAGGGTGCCTTTACATATTGTTTTTCATTTTATTATTGAATGACACCTCGCTGAACCAGTTTTTGAAGGTTCCGGCACTGGTGGCGCACTTCATGGAGCATCACCGACTCGATGAACGTGTGGGGTTTGTTCGGTTTCTTGCTATGCACTACGGAGGCAATGATATGAACGACAATGATGATGACCGGGACATGCAACTGCCTTACAAAAGGGTCAACCTCCAGTCTATCGATCACCCACTTATTCCTGCTATTAAACCGGCCATCGCTCAACATCCTGAATTTACCCATATAGTTGCGCAGCCGGTCTTCAATAATGATGTTTTTCCCCAGCCTGCTCCGGGCTCTTTGTTTAGACCTCCCCGTCTGAACCACGATTTTTTGGATTTGAAGGATTGTCAGGAAAGCATTGTCTTTATGGCTTTTTAATTATTCATTATTGATTATTCGTTTGCTTTGATGGCATTTGCCAGACATGCTACGTAGTAAAGCAATTTATCCATTCAACATTCCTTCAACAGGCTGTGGCAGTGCTTAGCTGCCTATACTCATTTTTCAATCAGACCCAACCTATTATGCTGAATAAGATCATCAGTTTTTCTGTAAAGAATAAGCTGGTTATTGGATTGTTTATTATAGCGCTTACCGCCTGGGGCAGCTATGAAGTGACGAGGCTTCCTATCGATGCCGTACCCGATATTACCGATAACCAGGTGCAGGTGCTTACTGTATCTCCCTCATTAGGGGCCCCGGATATCGAACGGCTCATTACTTTTCCCATCGAGCAGGCCTGCAGTAATATTCCCGGCCTGAAGCAGGTGCGCAGTTTTTCGCGTTTTGGCCTTTCGTTGGTGACCATTGTTTTTGACGATGCTACGGATATATACTGGGCGCGTCAGCAGATCAGTGAGCGGTTGCAACAGGTGCAACAGGAAATACCTGCCGGTATCGGGTCGCCCGTGATGGCGCCTGTATCTACCGGCCTTGGCGAGATCTATCAATATGTTGTAAGGCCCCAAAGTGGTTACGAAGGAAAATATAGTGCGATGCAGCTGCGCACCATCCAGGATTGGATCGTACGGCGACAGCTGATGGGCACGCCCGGCGTAGCTGAAGTATCCAGCTTTGGCGGTCAGTTAAAGCAATATGAGATCGCTGTTCGACAAGAACAACTAAAGGCTTATGGCCTCACCATTGCCGATGTTTTTGATGCGCTGGAGAAGAATAACGAGAATACCGGCGGGGCCTATATAGAAAAGGGGCCTACCGTATTGTACATCCGGAGTGAAGGGCTTACGGCTGCCATCGAGGATATTCAGCGGATCGTAGTAAAAACGCTGAATAATGGTACGCCGCTGCTGATGCGCGATGTGGCTACTGTGCAATATGGCGCCGCCATCCGCTACGGCGCTATGACCTATAATGATAAAGGCGAAGTAGCCGGTGCAGTGCTGATGATGCTGAAAGGAGAAAACTCTTCGGCTGTTATCAAAAGGGTAAAAAAGCGGGTGGAAGAAATCCAGCAGATGTTGCCGGAGGGTGTGGTGATCGAGCCTTTTCTCGACAGAACCAAGATGGTGAACAATGCCATCGAGACCGTGGAGACTAACTTGCTGGAAGGCGCTTTGATCGTGATCCTCGTATTGGTGTTCTTCCTGGGTAATCTGCGCGCGGGGCTGATCGTATCTTCTGTTATTCCGCTGTCGATGTTGTTTGCCATTATCCTGATGAATAAGTTTGGCGTGGGTGGCAACCTCATGTCACTTGGTGCTATCGATTTCGGATTGATCGTAGATGGATCGGTGATCGTGGTGGAAGCCATTTTGCATCGCTTCTCGCACTCCAAGCATTTCAGGCATCTTTCCCGCATCAGCCAGGAGCAAATGGATGTGGAGGTTACAAAATCGACCGGCGCCATGATCAAGTCGGCCGTGTTCAGCCAAATCATTATCCTCATTGTGTACCTGCCTATTCTTTCGCTGCAAGGCATTGAAGGCAAGATGTTCAAGCCTATGGCTATTACCATTGCATTTGCCATCCTTGGTGCATTTCTATTGTCCGTAACGTATGTGCCCATGATGGCAGCACTATGCCTGAGTAAAAAGCTCAATCATAAGCGTACTATCACCGACCGGTTGATGAGCTGGCTGGAGCGCCGGTATCAACCCATGCTGGGCCGATTACTGCGCTATCCCAAATCTATCATAGCTGTTACACTGACGCTGTTCATTGGCGCTGTTATGATCCTCAGCCGCATGGGTGGCGAGTTCATTCCTCAACTGGAAGAGGGTGATTTTGCCGTGGAAACAAGGTTGCTGACCGGCAGTAACCTGAATAACACCATCCACTCCACACAACAGGCTTCGAAAATATTGCTGAAGGAATTTCCGGAAGTAGAGAAAGTGGTTACCAAGATCGGTAGTTCTGAAATTCCCACTGACCCGATGCCTTTTGAAGCTGGTGATATGATCGTGGTACTGAAGCCCAAGAAGGCATGGACCTCGGCAAAAACATTTCCTGAGTTAAGCGCCAAGATGACCTCTGCATTGGAAGCTGTGCCCGGCATTACGGTAAGTTTTCAATTCCCGGTGCAGATGCGCTTCAATGAACTCATGACGGGCGCCCGGCAGGATATCGTGTGCAAGATATTCGGGGAGAACCTGGACACTTTGGCTGCTTATGCGCACCGGCTGAATGGGATCATTCAAAGTGTGCAGGGGGCTATCAATATTTATGAAGAAACGGTGACTGGCATGCCGCAGGTGGTTATTAAGTACAATCGTGATGGCATGGCCAAGTATGGACTGAATGTAAGTGATATCAACCGCGTGGTGAATACTGCTTTTGCCGGTCAAACAGCCGGGCAGGTGTATGAGGGTGAAAAGCGGTTTGATATGGTGGTGCGCCTTGCCGGTGATGCGCGTAAGAACATGACTGATATTCAAAACCTGTTGGTGCCCACTAAACAAGGTACTCAAATTCCATTGTCTATGGTAGCTACTATTGAAGAAACTGAAGGTGTGAACCAGGTACAGCGTGAGAACACGCGTCGCCGCATCATTGTAGGGTTCAACGTAAACGGACGTGATGTGCAATCCATTGTGCAGGAGCTGCAGCAAAAAGTGCAAGTGCAACTCAACCTGCCCAAAGAGTACACTATTTCTTATGGCGGTTCTTTTGAGAATATGAATGCTGCCAAAGAAAGGCTGAGCATTGTGGTGCCGGTGGCATTGCTGCTTATTTTCCTGCTCCTGTATTTTGCTTTCAGCTCCATCAAGCAAGGTTTATTGATCTATACCGCCATTCCTCTTTCTGCTATTGGTGGTATAGTGGCTTTGTGGATGCGTGATATGCCTTTCAGCATTTCTGCCGGTGTGGGTTTTATTGCGCTATTTGGTGTGGCTGTACTGAATGGTATTTTACTGGTAAGTGAGTTCAACCGGTTGAAACACGAGGGCTGGCATGACGTGCGGCGTATCGTGATCCATGCTACCAAATCGAAATTGCGGGCAGTATTGATGACGGCTCTCGTGCCTTCTCTTGGATTCATTCCTATGGCTATCAGTACGGGTGCCGGTGGTGAAGTGCAGAAGCCCCTGGCTACAGTAGTGATCGGCGGGTTGATGATCTCCACGCTGCTTACGCTTTTCCTGCTGCCTGTATTGTATATCGTTTTTGAAAAGGGTTTCCGGTATTTCAAGGTACGCCGGCCAGTTGCCGTCACTGTGGTGGTGTTACTGTTGAGCGCAACTGCTGTACAAGCTCAGCAACCTATTACATTGTCTGCGGCCATCGACAGTGCTTTAAAGAATAATCAGCGCCTGCAGGTAGCTGGTACAGAGATCGCTTATTACAGGGCTTTGCAGAAAAGCAGCTTCGACCTGGAGAAAACTGCCCTGGACGTGGAATATGGCCGGTTCAATAGTCTGGCTAACGACAACCGGTTTTCCTTTTCGCAAAGTATACAATTTCCCAGTGTGTATAAGCACCAGCGCAGCATTAATAAGACGCATGTGCTGATCAGCGAGACCAATCGCCAACAGCAAGTGGTAATACTGAAAGCAACCGTAAAGCAGGTATTTTATGAAATGCTGGTTTTGCAGGAAAAGCGCCGGTTGTTGCAGGAAGCGGATAGTATGTATAGCAACCTGCTGCAAAAATCGCAACAACGTTTTCAGGCCGGGGATATCGATGTATTGGAGAAAACCACCATCGAAAACCAACGTAAGCAGATCGGCAGTCAATTGCGCCTGCTGGCCACCGACCACCAGGTGCTGCAAACACAGCTCAGGTTATTAATCAACAGTGCTTATAAGCCCGAGCCAATAGCAGATACCGCTTTATATGCCTTGGCAATTATTCCCGATACCAGCCTCGTATCTTCCACCCCTACTGTGCAATTGCACGAACAGCAAGCTGCACTTGCTGCAGAACAGCATAAACTGGAGAAAAGCAAGCTGCTGCCCAGTTTCAGTGCAGGGTATAACAATTCTTCTATCATTGGCTGGCAGACGAGCAAACAGCGGGATGAAATGTACTTCGGTGGCAGCAAACGTTTCTCTTCTGTAAATGTGGCTGTAGGTATTCCGCTTTTTTCCGGGGCTCAACGTTCCCGGATCAAGGCTGCCGACATTCAGGTTAGTCAGCGAATGCAGGAAACGGCCGCTGCGCGTCAACAACTCAACGCCAGCCTGGAGGCAGCTACGCAGGTATACCTGCAAAGGAGTCAACTCGTGGTGGACTACCAGCAAACGCTGTTGCCAAATGCCAACACCATTATTCATACTGCTACGCAACGGCTGCAGGCCGGCGAAACCGGTTATCTCGACTGGGTGATCCTAGTGAATCAGGCTTTGCAAATACGCAGTGAATATTTTAACGCCGTGCAGGAACGGAATGACGCTGCTTTTGAAATTGAAAAATTAACTGCTTCGAATTAAGTTAAAAAAGAATGATCATGATACAACGAATAATATCAGCGCTTGTTTTTATCATCCTACTCTCTCAATGTAAGGATCAACCTGCTCCTACAGCGGCTGCCCCATCAAGCGACTCGCTGAAAGTGCAGGAGGACGTCGTAACGCTCACAGCTGTACAGGCCAGCAATGCCGGTATCGTAACGGGTAAAGTGGAAGCAAGGCCCATGCATACAACTCTACAGGTAAGCGGTGTGGTAGATGTGCCGCCGCAAAATATCGTGTCCATCAGCGTGCCACTGGGGGGCTATGTGAAGAAGGCTACGCTACTGCCTGGCGCTAAAATAAGCAAGGGGGCTATCCTGGCCACGCTGGAGGATCAACAATATATTCAGCTTCAGCAGGACTATCTTACTGCCAAAAGCCGGCTGGCTTTCGCACAGGCAGACTTCACCCGGCAAGAAGGGTTGAATGCTACCAAAGCTGTGAGCGACAAAGTGTACCAGCAATCGCGCAGTGAGTTTGAAAGCCAGAAAATATTGTTGCGTTCACTGGCTGAGAAACTGCGCCTGATCGGCATCAATCCTGAAGGGCTGAACGAAAACAATATTTCCCGGAGCATTCATCTTTATGCACCGATCAGCGGGTTTGTGAGTAAGGTAAATGTGAATACCGGCAAGTATGTAAGTCCTACCGATGTGTTGTTTGAACTGATCAGTCCGGATGACCTGCACCTCAGCCTTACCGTGTTTGAGAACAATGCTGCCAATCTTGCTATCGGACAAAAGCTCACTTGTTATACCAATAGTAACCCTGAAAAAAAGTATGCTGCTACCGTGAGCCTTATTACGCCTTCTATCGATGAAGAACGCGCTGCAGAAGTGCATTGCCACCTGGAACATGGCACCAAAGGCCTAATGCCTGGTATGTTTATGAATGCTGCCATTGAGCTGAACAATACCAAAGTAACAGCTGTACCGGAAGAGGCTATTGTGAAATGGAACAACCGGTATTATGTGTTCAGTGAACAAGGTAATAATCAATATAAATTGCTACCGGTTGAAACAGGCGTAGCTACCGATGGGTTTACAGAGATCAAGAGTGCGTTGCCGGACGGGAATGTTGTGATCAAGAATGCTTATACTTTGTTGATGAAGATGAAGAATAGCGGAGAGGAGTAAGATAAATCAACCAGGTGATAATACTCATCCAGGTCATGACAAGTAGAAAGGTGACCTTTTGTAAGACAGGTAAGGTATAGAGCCAATAGCCAGTGTAATAAACATAGTTGTTGAGACCTATCAACATTAAACAAAATATTCCAAATGCAAACAGCTTGTACCACCTGTTCTTATAAAGGGCAATGAATGTTGTGATCATGGCTGTTATGCCCGGTATGCTGGCCAAATTGATGACCAGGTCATGGTATTTTGTAGAAAGGAATGGCGTAATAAGCATGGCCAGTATACCTGCATAGCCAATGCAGATGGTATACCAACGGCTGGGTTTGAACAGTCCTGGAGTGATCCACCAGAAAACAGCTAATGCTATGCAAAGTATCCCCATTGCCCAGATGGCTACCTGCCCGCCGGGATTGTATTCTCCATTGGCAGCCCGGTTGCTCAATAGTTCGCACCAGTAGTTGTGCAGCAGGCTAAAGCCTTTGGCGTTTTTATCTTCATCGGAACCGCCCGGGTACAGTGAAGCTGCCACTATGTACATGATGATAAAAATACAGAACCCGATAAAGGGCGTGAGCAGAAAGGCTTTATGAAGTGGAACTTTTTTCAACGATGTGGGTTTTAGCAGATGAGGGATAGCATCTGCCAGAGCTAATTTAGGGTTAATTCTCCGCTTTTGGCAAATGGGGAAAAATCGGCTAATATTGAATCCACATTTACCCTTATATGAATTTCCCCTACCCACCCAAACCGCTCAACGCTGATCGTGTAAGTATTGCGCCTTCCGATCAATTCAAAAAAGAAGTAGCAGCCGTAGTCTCTACTATTATCTTATTTTTTGTGGTGTATATCTTACTGGTCATTGGCGCTGTGCTGCTGGCCATTGGCTGTTTTTATCTCGGCGGCATGCTTATTATCGCTATGCCCAAGCTGATCACCATCGTGGCAGGGCTTGGTCTCATGGCCGTAGGTATATCGCTCGTATTTTTCCTGATCAAGTTTATTTTTGCCAAACGTATTGCTGCCGATCCGCAACTTGTAGAGATCACCGAAGCTGAACAGCCACGTTTATTTGCGTTCATACGCGAGCTTAGCCGGGAGACGCAAACTCCTTTCGCTAAAAAGATATTTCTCTCTCCGCAAGTCAATGCGTGTGTGTTTTATAATTCCAGTTTCTGGAGCATGTTCTTTCCGGTCAGAAAAAATCTTGAAATAGGCCTTGGCCTTGTAAATGCGATCAACATGGGCGAATTCAAAGCCGTGGTAGCACATGAATTTGGCCACTTCAGTCAGCGGAGTATGAAGTTGGGCAGCTTTACCTATAATGTGAACCAGGTGATCCATAATATGTTGTTTGAAAACAACAGTTACTCTAATTTTCTCAGTGCCTGGGGCAATCTTGATGGCCTGTTATCGATCTTTGCTTCCATAACTGTAGGTATTGCCCGCGGCATCCAATGGATATTAAGGCAGGTGTATGAGGTTATGAATAAAAGGTACCTGGGCCTGAGCCGTGAAATGGAATTCCACGCTGATGCTGTTGCTGCATCAGTAGCAGGTGGCAATAACCTGGTTACGGCTTTATACCGTATCGAATTAGCCGATGCCAGCTATCAATTCGCAGTCAATAAAGTCAATGAAGCGCTGTCGAATAAAAAAGCGTCACGTAACTTGTTTGCCGATCAATTTACAATCCTGCAACAAACTGCCCGTAACAATGAACTGTCTTTGAGTCATGACCTCCCTGTCATCAGCAATGCTTTTTCTGCTTCCCGGCGTACATCGAGGATCAATTATAAAGATCAGTGGGCCAGCCACCCCACCAATGAGCAGAGAACTGGGAGGCTCGAGCAACTCGGCCTGGAAGTAACTGTTTCGGAAGCACGGGCCTGGGAATTATTCGATGCCCCGCAAGCCTTACAGGAAAGGCTCACTAATCATCTTTATACCGTGGCGCAGGTTGACCTGAAGGAGGTTTCGTTTTATGACAATGCCGAATTCAAACGGGAACAAGAAGCTACTGAAGCGTTGTGGGAGCTGCCTGGGACCTACAAAGATTTCTTCGAAGCTCATTATCCCGACCCGGCCTTACTTACTTCCGCTGCCACGGAGCAATCGGTTACCTGGGAACAGATCGATACACCTGCCCACCGATCGTTGAAAGAGCGTTTAAACAGTACTTCTGCCGATCTGCAACTGCTGGAAGCCATTGCCAGCAAACAAACTACTATCAAGAGTTTTGATTTTGACGGGCAAAAATATACAGATAATGATGCTGCAGTCCTTGCCAATCAATTGCGTACGGAAGCAGATGCTTTGCGTAGGGAACAGGAATCACTGGACAAACTATTGCTTACCTGGCTGGTCCAGGAAAATCCGTCCGGGCTTTCTGCCTACCAACAGTGGCATGAATGGGGCACCCGTTTTGAAACGCCAGCCAATAAAGCTATAGATATACTACATTTTATCTATAGTACCCAGGGGCTGAGCATAACGGACGCTGAAGAAAAGGTCAACGTTTTAAAGGGTGTGCATCAAAAAGCCTTGCGTGTGGTATGGGTACAAATGACTGATCAGGGTTTATTATCGCAAAATGAATCATTGCGAACAGCCATTGCTGCTTTTTTGGAGAAGCAATATGTTTACCTGCTTGATGGACAGTTTAGGGTCGACGAACTGAACAGCTTATACCAGCTTATCACAGATACCGGGAACTGGCTCCAGTTGCAAAAACTGGGGGCATTGAGGCAATGGATAGCACCAACTTTGCCGGTAATCAAGCCGTTACAATAAACTTTTTTGTGGCCAACTCCTGTCCGTTGATCACAATGGACAGGGCATGCTGTCCAGCATAATGCTTGCGAGTAGTGAGGTTGCGAAATGACTGGTTTCGTTTGAAAGTATAGACTTGTCCTGGCTGGTAAGTATTTTCAGTGATCTTGAATAGTTTCCTGTTGGCTTTGCCATTAGACTTCATATAGTCGATGCCATACTCCACCCGCAGCTTAATGGGTTTGGCACTGGTATTGGTGAGGGTGAAGGAGAAATTCATGGCATCACCAATATTGATGCTGTTGGTCTCCAGCTTTAGTTTATCTACAACAATCTTATCTGCCACAGCCAACCCAAATATCCTCATCGCCTGCGGATGGGCTTTGCGCAGCAGGGTGCGGCTACCATGTTTGATGATCCAATCTGTACGGGGTGAGTGCCCCTGCCACCTTTTTACGATATCCAATACCACATCCGGATTGTCTTTTACGATGTCATTGAGGTTGTTGGCTACACTTTTGCGAACGAACTCCGATGGATCATCTTTAAGGTTCTCCAGTATTGGCAGTATGGGTGAAGGATCTTTTTTGAGGAAGGGCAATGCCATCGACCAAGGCAAACGTGGTCTGCAGCCTTCGCTGGCAAAACGACGTACATGCAGGCTCTCATGTTTTGACCATAACAGCATTTGCTTCATTGTCTTTTGTGGATAACGAAGGATAAATGGTCGTATGGCAAATTCACAACTGATAAATTGTGTAATGAATTCAAAGGCTTCCATAGATGTATCGTAATGATCGATTCCGAAGTTATCTATATACTCCGTAAAGATCATGTACTCCAATCCACCATTGACGCCATTTTTACGCAGGGCAGTGATGATGTCCCTGATCTTTTCAGTTGCCTGGTCATATTTTGCAGGCATAAACTCATGCATCACCAGCGCAATGTGCTTCATGCGCTGCTTCAGCTCTCTGCCTTCCCAGGCATCATCATAGACTTTTTTAAGGAAGCGTTTTTTGTCGAACCCCGTAAGGGTCTTCTTCAGTACTGCTGTAAATCCGTTGAAGAAGGTATCGTTGTAAATATTCTTGAAAGGCTCCACCGTATCTTATTTGGGGTGCAATATAGGAAATCAGGTATTAGCTTTTAGGTTTTAACAGTTAGCAAAAAGCTACAGAGCCTCTTGAAGAGGCTCTGCGAGAAATAGCATGAAGAGATTGCAAGTCTCGCAGAGCGAAGCATACAAGCCTCTCGATGTAAAAGGAATCAAAACTTTGAACTGCTATTTTCTCCTTCACAATCGTAAAAGAAACGGGTTGTACCACGAGTGGTATCAACGATCGATATGAATGGGTTTCGGGTCAACAATAACAGGTCATATTTTATTGGATAAACATCATCATACTGGTAGGTGTACAGGTATTCCCGGAATGGCAGCTGGGCTCCGCGGAAATTGGCTGTTACGTTCTGGCGTACCCAATTGTTTTCGGGGATAGGCTCAAACTGGCGACCGGCTCCTGCAACAATGTCAAAGTAAAAGGGTAGCAGTGCTGTATTGGGCCAAGTTTGCATGGGGTTTACTTTATGATCATAGGTATACTCATAGGCCATAAATATTTCCAGCGGTTCGCCCGGGCGAATGTGTTGCATATCCAACCTGCGTTTGAAGTTTTTGGAAGTTCCATCATATTCAAAGCGCAGAGCACTGGATGCATCCTTGCGTTCTATGATGCGACCTTGTGTATCGTACAGGAAGGTATATAGTAGCTGGTACTGGCCATTCGTGCCCAGTTGATCTACTCTTGTTACGCGTCCACTTTGGTAGATGAGTTTATAGGTACCGCCTGGCCACACTAAACCTACCGGTTTGCCCTGGCTGTTATAGCTTATCCTTACATTGAGGGGCATTTGTGTACCCGTGATCGACCGTACAGTGAGGGAATCAAGTAATCGTTGTCTGTTGTAAGCATACCGTGTAACACGATCCGTAGTAGTAAAAGGGTTTGGTTGGTAGATGTCTTCAATGCTTTTGATCTGGCAATACTTTTTGCAGGGGTAATCTGGCTTGTGGCAAGATGAAATAACACAGCTGGCAATAGCCAACAGGCATACGATCGTAATTTTTTTCATACTGAAGGTTGATAGGTGAAGAAAGTAAATGTCCTGACGGGTACAGAGAAGGTCATAAGAAGATTGGTTGGCTATGGGATAGCCAAAATGAAATGTTCCGGATTATTGAGGACATAGATTATTAGGCGGGAACGGCTGGATGCAAACGACAGGATGAATTATAATAGTTATTTAAAGATAAGTAATATTCTAATCAATACTTGATGATTTAATCATTACTGTTTTATTAGTTAACTGACCTTATACCTGTTGTAAAGGCTATTTCAGGATTTATTACCAACAGTTGTTTGGTGTCTGCTGCTGTACATCCTTTTTGTTCCAACAGGGGTAGCAGCTTTGTAAAAATTGCTGTGAACCCGGTGAACTGGCCACCGTTTGGCTCTCCAGGCCGGTACCAGCCTGCATCATGTGAGATCAATACGCGGTGTAGTAACTGTTGTTGCTTCAGGCGGATGATGGAATCAGCATAATTTTCATGATCGCCCCAGGCTATGCCATCGAGACTTACCCAAGCTCCCATTTGTGCCGCTTTGGTATGCAGGCTCTTGTCTGACTCTGCCTGTGCATGGACCCAAACGAACGCATCGGGCTTTACGCCATTACTCTTTAAGATATCTATCTGCTCAAAAGCCGCTGGCGCCTTGCCGGTATGGGAGCAAATGGTGAGCCCTGTTTGGAGGTGTGTGAGTGCTGCTGCTTTCACCAGTTTCTGGTGCAGTTCGGAGAGTTTGCCTTCGTTGACGCTGATCTTAATAAAGCCGGGACGTACTCCTGTGTTTTCTATACCTTCTTTGTATTCCTTGATCCACCGTTGGGCCAATGATCCTGCCGTCTCGTCTTTTACCCAGGCGGGCAGGTATTTATTGTTTACGGCACCATAGTAGCCCGTGTTGGTAATAATGTGTAGTCCGCTTTTTTCAGACAACGTTTTCAGCAGAAGCGGATCACGCCCCAGAAAGGCAGGCGTACAATCGAAGAAGGTTTTGACGCCTGCTTTTTTTGCTTCTTCGAGATAGGGCAGCACTCGTTTGATCACATCTTCTTTGTTCCAGCGGTCATAGCTGATCTTATCGGCTCCTATGAAGTCGACGAGGATGTGTTCATGTATGAGTGTTTTCCCCATACTGGAGGCTGGTATTTCACCCAGAACGGTGTTGATGAAGCCTCGAGCTGTGCGCTGCGAGTTACGAGCCCGTTCGATGACAGGGCAGCGAGTAAAAGCAGGAACTGTCTGCGGGATAATGGCATAAGCGGGAATTACCTGTAAGATATAAGAAATAATTGGGCTAAAGCCCTGAATGAGACCTGGCTTTTTACCCCGGCCCTAAAGGGACCGGGCAATTCAGGACGCAGCAAGCGTTATTATAATTACTTATGTTTAATGCTGGACTGGCGACAGATGATCTCGGGTTCGAGGATGAACTTGCGGGGTGGCGCTTTGAGTGCAATTTTCTTATTTAAGATATCGAAGAAAAGCCTGGCGGCTTCTTCGCCCATGCGTACAGTATGCTGGTTGACGGTAGATAAGGAAGGGGTCAGGTATTCGCTAAACATTTCGTTGGCGAAACCGATAATGGCAATATCACCTGGGATGCTGATGCCCGCTTCTTTGATGGCTTGCATGGCACCCAGTGCTGTGAAATCTTCTACTGCGAATACTGCATCGGGCTTGTGGCGCAGGAGTTGTTTCATGCATTCCCTACCCGATTCTATGCTCACTTTTCCGTATACAATGAGGTCGTCATTGACGGCAATATTGTGCACGTTCAAGGCATCAATATAGCCTCGCAGCCGCTGGTTGAAGTTGGTAACGTGTTGCTGCCCTCCAATATGAGCAATGCGACGACAGCCCTGCTCAATGAGGTGCCTGGTGGCATTGAAGGCTCCGAGGTAATCATTAACCACCACGGCCGGCACCTGTAAGGAATCGTGGGCCCGATCAAACAATACAAGTGGTACGCCTTTGGTCTTCAGATCGGCATAATGCCCCAGGTTAATAGTCTCTTTGGAAATGGAAGCCAGGACACCATCTACTCTTGACCGGAGGAATGTTTGCACTGCTTTTTTCTCCAGTTCATATAATTCGTTGGACTGATAGATGAGTACATTGTAATCGTTCCTGCTGGCCACGTTTTCAATACCATGAATGACAGAACCAAAGAAGTTGATCTCTGCACTGGGAATGATGACGCCAATGATCTTAGATTTTCCCGAACGGAGTGAGGAGGCGATCTTGTTGGGCTGGTAGTTCATCTGTTTGGCCGCCTGCTTCACCGCTTCGCGGGTAGCATCGCTGATGGCCGGATGATCGTTCAGCGCCCGTGATACTGTAGCCGCAGCAACATTCAACGCTCGCGCTATATCAAGTATAGTGGTTCTGACAACGGGTTCGCTCATAGCTATTGAAGCTGGTTTACTAATGCAATGAGGTCTGTGGGCTTATTAAAATCTGTATTATTGTTTTTTACCCAATCGTTGATGCGTTGCTTTTTATCAGGTAATATGTATGTGAGTTGCCTGGCATTGGCAAACTTCTCGTATGCTTTTCCTTTGATCAGGTAGTAATTGATCTTTGTGCTTACCTTATAATCATCCGGCAATTTCAGACCATAGACAAGCCCTGAACCTACCAATGTTTTTATTGTGTTGGCTGCTGCCGTTTGGGAATTACCATAGCCGGTAGGCACTCCTTCTTCAACGATGGTGGATTGATAGTCTACGTACAGCTTGTTATTGGTTCCAGCAATCCATTCGTAGAATTTTTTATCGACATAGATGAAGGTACGGCCAGCCACTACCACTGAGTCTACCTTTTCGGGATTGGCAATGGCAAGGTATTTACCACCTTCTTCAAAGATCATTTCTTTGGTGAGTGTATTGTAATTGAGCATGCGGTCGGCTGTCTCTCCCGATTGCATATAGACTTTTCCCGGATAGAATTTATCGAATACGTAGTGGATAATTGTAGTGCCCCCGATCTTGTTGTCTGATTGGGCATATGTCTGTATCACTATGAGCAGTGATAAGAGGGCAATATACTTTTTCATAGACAAGCGTTGAGGATTTTAGTAATCGTTATAAATGGTGAATGGTGAGTCGCGCCTGTTCTGCTATTATGCTATGCTGTAGGGCAACCCACCATTCACTGCAGTTATTTATCTAATAGTTTGATGAAATATCCTCCTACCACACTGCGCGCCTGGAAACCTACCTGCTTACCGTCGGTAGTTTCGTGCCAGTCGCACAACGGCACACGGGTACTGGTCTCTGCCGCATATTTGTATAATGGTTGTACAAAAGCATTCCAGTCCTGCTGGTTGTCAGTCAGCGCTGCCGTCCACATAATCCAATCGGATTTGGTATACGTACGGCGGCTGTCGAGCGGCAGACCGAATGACTGCTGTTTGGTAAGGTAGTACTTTATTTCTTTCTCGTATACTTCTTTGGGGAAGACGTTCAGGCGCAGCAATTTATCCCAAACAAGGTTGTACTTCTGGCTCCAGGTGCCTTTCTTTTCAAAGGCGAGTGTGTAGTGATCGCCATCTGCCGCCAGCTGCATCCACCTCTTAGCCATGGCCACTGCTGTATCATGGTATTTCTTCTCTGTAGCCTGATCGCCCAGTTGGCCGGCCAGCATGGCATATCCCGCAATGCCCATGATTGCTTTTACAGAGAGGTTGGCGTTGCGTGCGAGGTGTCCGGCAAAGTCATCAGTACACAGTTGGTTGGCAGGATCAAATCCATCTCTTACAAGGTAACCAACCCAGGTTGTAAGGGTGTTCCAATGTTTCTTTGCGTAGTTGGCGTTTCCTTCAGCTTTGGCAATAGCTGCTGTGAGGATGATCATGTTGCCTGCTTCTTCCACCGGCATGTCTTCGCCATACAACTGACCGTTGGCAATTGGATAGGTGCCAAGGTCATGTGCCGGGAAAGGCTTTGTCCACTTACCGCTTTCGCTGTAATAGTAGATACCATTGAGCATACCTTTTAACAACTCAGGGTTATATGCAAGGTATAATGGCGCCGAGGGATAGGTAACATCCACCGTATTGATACAACCATTGCTGAAGTTCTCTTTTGAGAGGAAGAGGATATCGCCCTGCGGGTCTTTCAATACTTTGTGTGCCGATACACTTTGGCGGTAGGCCAGTTCGCACAACTGGGCATATTGTTCTCCGCCTGCTTTCAAGGTTTCGTTGTACAGTTTTTGGTCGAACGCTTCGCACTTTTCTATGATGGACTTATAATCAGTAGCGGCTTGTGACAGCTCCTGATCGATGGTTGATCCTTTTTGCGCCCACCAGGCTTTGAGGTTCTGACCAAAGTACTGAATGGCATACAGGTCGTCATATCCTACCAGCAATACGTTTGAAAACTCGGAACCCATGTTTACCGATCCTTTAAATACTGTGCTCAGCATGAGTTGTTTGCCTTCCAGCCTGGTAGCTCTTTTGTATTTAGCGGGTCCAAAGGCATTTACTGCTTCTGCAGCTGTGGCAATGTATTGGAGTGGTGTAGTGTTTTCGCCAGCTGCCACATACAGATAGCCCCAATCGATGCGCAGGTCATCGCCTTTCTTTTTCAATACCGGTTGTTCGATAGTACCGGTCTTGAGGATCGACAGGTTATTGGCATTGTATTGTTCAGCTTTTACCTCCTGCCCAGGTGAATTGGTAGCCAGCGAAGAAGACACGCCAAAATATACCTGTACGTCATGCTTTGCCCTGTCGGAGGAACTTACTTTCGTTGTAATGTATGTTACCGGTCTTGACAGCAGATCGAGGTTATCGGGTAATAAAGGGGAAGTGAATGTGAGTGAAAGTGATGCTTTGCCTGCTGTGAAGTTGTACTTTGTTTGTGTGGCAGTTACTGTTACTTTATCCTGTGTAGCCAATTTTATGTTGCCGCCCGGTTGTAGTTTAGGTTCATCCATAATACCAGCATCCAGCCAGGCGCCACCACGGGTGTTGACCACATGGATAGCCAGCACGTTCTTGCCTTTTACCAATTTACGTTTGGCAGCTTCGGGTATTTCGAAATAACCAAACTTATTGAGCCAGCCAACATAGCTGTATATTTTTTCTCCATTGAGGTATACGTCTGCATTATCGTCGTGATTGATCTTCAAAAACAACTTATTGAAAGCTGTTTTATCCAGGGTGAATTCTCGGCGTGTCCACAGGTCATGGCTTCTCCACACTGTTTTGGCAGTAGAGCTATTATCTGTGAAAGGTGCTCCGCCACGTTTCCAGCTTTTGTCGTTGAAGGACGGGTTCATCCAGTCTGCTGCCGGCTCGCTTTCTGTATAGGCTACGTCATATGCTTTCTCGTCGGAAGCGGGGATCACCGTATTGTAGACTTTCTCTACATCGCCCATGAAGCGATACACTGTTCCATCTACATTGATCAACCCCAGCAAGGATTGATCGGCACCAGTCCAGTGTTTGGTGGTGGACTCGTTCAATTTGTTTGAAGTGGACCATACACTGAAATAGGGGTCGTGTGTGATCAAAGGGTACGCAGGAGCACGCATTTCCTGTGCGAATGCACTGCTTAACTGAAGGGTGGCCAAACCAATTGCCAGCGCTTTTTTCATTATTTATTCCTGTTTTAGATTGTTAGGTGTTCTAACAGGGTGAGCCGCCCTTTGAGGGCGACCCACCCTGTTATATTTCAGAAGTCCCCTTCGACAAGCTCAGGGTGACATCACATTTATTTTTCTGACGGTACCGGGAGCAGTATGCCCACTTTTATAGGCTCTCCAAATTGGGGCATACCTTCTTTGCTCCAGGTAAATTGTTGTGCACGTGGCGAACGTTGTTTGCCGCATCCCTGCCCTGGTGCATCGTTGGCATGGTACAGTATCCAATCTTGTTTACCATCCGGTGATTTAAAGAATGAGTTATGTCCCGGTGCATAAACACCATTCTCTTTTGTTTGTTTAAAGAATGGCTCCGGGTGTTTTTTCCAGCTTCCTGCATCCAACAAATCCTGTTTGCCAGTGAAGCTTAGTACACCCAATGCATAAAAATCCGTCCAGCAGCCACTGGCTGAAAAGATAATGAACAGTTTATCGCCGTTCATGAGTGCCTGGGGGCCTTCATTCACATTTACGTGGGGCGGATCGCCTTTGAGGTCGCCGTGCTTTTCCCAATCGAACTGTGGGGCCGCGATCTTGACGCGATTGCCGTCAATGGTCCAGGGATTCTTCATTTTGGCAATGTAGATGTCTTGCTCGCCATTGGTGTCTCCCTCCCATCCCGACCAGATCATGTATAGCTGTCCTTTCCAGGTAAACACATCTCCATCGATGGCCCATTTATCGGAAGGGTCTGCTACTTTGCCTTTGAATGTCCAGTCGCCTTCCAGCGGGTCGGCGGCCGCATTTTCCAGTGCATACATGCGGTGGTTTTCGTTGCGCCCATCGTCGGCTGCATAATATACGTACCACTTGCCCTGGATGTAATGTATTTCAGGAGCCCACAGGTTTCTGGAATGGGCTGTATTGGGTGGTGGTGTGAAGATCGTTTTGCGTTGGGCTGTTTTCAGGTCGGCCAGATTCTTCGTTTTCCAGATATCGATGCGATTGCCTGTGGTATGGGTGTAATAGTAATAGCCGTCCTTGTAAAAAGAAAAAGGATCGGCTCCTCCAGGCAGCAAGGGGTTTGAAAAAGTGGCGCCGGTTGTCTGCCCCGGCGCACTTTTAACTGCGACTAATACTAACAATAAACCGAAAAAAATGCTAAACCTGCTCATATGCTTGCTTATCTTATTGTTGTACTACAGGAAAGGCTGCTATCCGCAAACGGGCAGCTCCCATTGGTACAAGTGTTAATTCTTTAACTGGTTCGCTTGTTGCTACCGGACTTTGCGGCAACAATCCACACAATCCATACTGATCGATGGTCCAGGCAGGTATTTGTTTTCCTTTTGCCTTCAGTGTAATGGGTGCTCCTGCGAGGGTAAATGGATTGTTGTCTTTGGGCCAGCTTTTGCGCACTACCGTGAATGTTTTATCCAAGGGTTGTGTATTCAGCAGCAGGCCGTAGTTCCATTGGGTGGCAGGATAGATCTCGAATGAAGGCCATTTGGTTGGGTCAGCATTTTCCTGCCACCTTGAATCACCGATGGCTGTGGCTTTACTGTCTTTTTGTTCATAGCGCTCTTGTATCTGCAGCGAATAGGTGAGTGGCCCACGATTGATGCTCACGCTGTTCTTGTTCTTATCCCAGGTACGCAACTCCAATTCCATCGGGAACTGTAAGGATATACGGTCATTGTTCTTCCATTGGTTGGTTAGTTTTACATAACCGCCCGGTGTTGCCTCAAATGTCACCGCTTTGCCGTTCACTTTTACCACCGGCTTTTTACACCATACCGGCAGGCGGAGGTATAAAGGGAAGTTAGTGGCGGTGGCAGTTTTAATAGTAAGCTCAACAGATTCTTCGAAAGGGTAACGTGTATTTTCCACAATCGTAACCGTGTTGCTGTTGCCTACGCGGGCTGTTACTTCTCCTTCTACATACAGCTGTGCTGCCAATCCGTTGTCGGGCGTTGCCATCCAGCTATTTTCCGCATAATATACCCATCCTGCAGCATGGTTGTGCTGGCAGCAGCGGCTGCTGAAAGGGTTCATCATGAGGAAGGGGCCATTGTTGTCGATACCGGGTGCATGGTTCTTGCTATCGCTTACTGCGTGGTTGGGTGCCGTTAAATAGCGCAGGGCCTTGTAATCGGGCATAAACGCGGCCGGGAATGTATTGAAGGCTACATCTTCACAGTTCTCAGCCCATTTGGTATCGCCTGTATACCAAAGTAACATCTGGTCGGATGTCATTTGTTCTACCATGCCGCAGGTTTCTACCAGCTGGCGTGGGTCGTCGTAGCCTTTACGGGCATTTTCATCGGCGCCAAACATACCGCCCGGTACTTGTCCATAAATATCACGGATCAACTTAAAGTTATCGTAGGTGGCCTGCAGGTCGCTTTCGTTGCGACTCAAGAGTGAATACTGTGCAGGTTCACGGAAGCACTGTGCCACATTCACATTGTGCCAGTTGGGCAGGTTGTTCTTCTGTGTCCAGTTGGCTGTATTCTGGTGTAGCTTTTTTGCCAGATCGAGTAACCAGGCCTCGCCTGTGTGGTTGTACAACCAGTAAACGCTGTAGATGTTATCGCCACCGCGGCTGTTTTCCCAGTAGTCTTCCAACAACTGTTCATCGGGTAATGATAATTCCCATTTAAAATATTTAGTCATCAGGTCCAGCACACGCTTGTCCTGGGAATATTCATAGTATGATTGCAGACACCACAACATGGGCATATTCGTCCAAAGGTCACGTTTTCCATTGCGGTTAACGAGGGGACCAAAGTCTCCATTCTCCCGCTGGTTGTCCATGGCTGCATCGAGCCAGAATTTTGCTTCTTTGATCATCTTTTGATCGCGCAGCATGTAGCCAATGTTTGCATATCCTTTCAGCCAGTAGGGCAATTCCTCCCAGCCATATTTTCCTTTACCGTCTTTGTGCAACCAGGCATTGTCGTGCTTAGACAGCCAGATGCTGATCTCTCCGAGGTTACCTGTGAGGCCATCCCGTTGCAACTCCAGCATTTTTTTGAGCCAGCCCCCGGGCTTTATCGCAGTGACCGGCAGCTTAACGAAATACTGTTGTTGTAATGGTGCTTTGTTGCTTACATAGTATTTGTTGAGAATGGTATTGTCGGGTTTGTTTACTACGCCTACTTTCAGGCTCGTCTGTGCCTGGGTACCGGCGTATACCGAACCCAGCAGCGCAATCGTCAACAAAGCGTTTTTTTTATACTTGTTCATTGATGGTTTGAAAGTTATTTATTCCGCAGAGTCTCTGTAAAGTGACTCTGCGGGAAAAGAAAAAACTCCGACACCCTTTCAACCCTTCGACAAGCTCAGGGTGACATCGTTGAGGGTGACAAATAATCTATTTCATTTTTACCAGGTTCGCATCGTACAGTTTGTTGTGCACCTGCTTCAAGCTGGTAACTGGTATTTTAAATACTTTTCTGTCGTACGTCATCAGTCCGTTTGTTTCCACTTCCACATCGGTGGTTTGGGTGTATACTGCTGCTGACAATCCTTTTTTAATCAATGCCGGGAATTTATCGACGAGCTGTGAATAGTTTGTAAAGAGTTCTTCCTGATTCTTATAGCTGCGATAGCCCCAGTTGTTCTTATCCTGCCATGTGTGTCCTTCGAGTGGCAATCCGAGACCGCCGAACTCTCCCAATACCAACACATAATTGGCGCCAAACAGGTCGGCCGTCGGCATGGCAGGTAATGGATAGTTGTGCAGGTCGATGATATGTCCCACTAAATGGAAATTACCACCACTGGCTGTATTTACGAGGCGTGAACGATCTTTCTGCATGGTCCAGTTTACGATCTCTTTGGTCTTGAACTGTCCCCATGCTTCGTTGAAGGGAACCCAGACTACGATGCTGGGGAAGTTGTGGAGGCTTTCCATGATGGCCGTCCACTCTGTACGGAAGATATTTTCGGATTCGGCCGAGCGCTCCATATCGTAGCCAATGCCTTCTATTCCGGGACGGTTTTCCCAGCGGGCATGCAAGTCGCCACTCGGCATATCCTGCCAAACAAGGACACCTAACTGATCGCAATGGTAGTACCAGCGGGCTGGTTCTACTTTTACGTGTTTGCGGATCATATTAAAACCCATCTCTTTCGTTTTTACCACATCGAACTTGAGGGCTTCATCTGTAGGTGCAGTGTATAATCCATCAGGCCACCAACCCTGATCGAGGGGGCCATACTGGAATACGAACTTGTTGTTGAGCAGCATGCGTTGTATGCCTTTGTCATCTACGGCCATGGATATTTTGCGCATGGCGAAATAGCTGTCGGCTTCGTCTACTACTTTACCGGCACGTAGTACTTCGATCTTCAATGTATAGAGAAAAGGATTTTCCGGTGTCCATAGTTTTGGGTTGTCGATAGATAGTTTGATATTCTCACCGGCAGTAACACTCTGTTCGGTAATCCTGGTAGTACCATCCAAAGCTGTCACTTTTACCAGGTCGCCTGCTTGCGCGTTGGCTACTTTGGTTTCAATGCTCAGTGTTTTGGTGTCGATATCGGGTGTTTGTTTTGTAGACACGATGTAGGTAGATGCTACCGTTTCGAGCCATACTGTTTGCCAGATGCCTGTTACCGGTGTGTACCAGATGCCTTCGGGCTTACGCACCTGTTTGCCACGTGGCTGAGGTCCCTGGTCGGAAGGGTCCCATACTGATACGGCGATTTCCTGTTTCTTACCTTTTTTCAGGGCTGCTGTGATATCGAAAGAAAAAGGATCATAGCCCCCCTGGTGTGTGCCTACTTTTTGTCCGTTGACATATACTGCACAACGCCAGTCGACCGCACCGAAGTGCAGAAGTACCTGCTGGCCTTTTTTAACAACAGGGGTAGCGATGACCCTTTTATACCAGAGTACGCTGTCCTTTCCTACAGTTTTTCCTACACCTGACAGAGATGCTTCTACCGCATATGGCACCAGGATATTCCCTGCAAAGGCAGCAGGAATGGTTTCCTCCTGTGCTTTAGGCAGGATACTGTATTGCCAAAGGCCATTGAGGTTTTGCCAGTTCTTCCGTACCAGTTGTGGGCGCGGATATTCGGGCAAAGGACTCGCAGGGTTCACATTGGCAGACCATTCGGTAGTAATCTTCCCTGGCACTATTTGCCAGGGTTGCTGGGCGTTCAGGGCTGTAGTTACAATCAACAGTAAAAAAAGGACGGGCACTCGACGCATGATTAATTAAAATTTGTTACACTAAATCTATTCAATAAAATGATAATAATGCGAACAGGAATCAGAATGTTATTTTTTTCACATCCGAGAAAATCCAGTCTTCCACGTTGACGATCCTCACCCCGATACGTGCATACACATAGTTCTGGGCTGGCACCAGCGAAGGTATGGCCACGCTCAGATTTACACTGTTGGGATTTGTAATATCGGCTCCGTTGATGGAAGTTTTGGCCACGTTGTTACCCTCAGATACGAACTGCGTTTTGTTGATGTACAATGTCACTCTGTCGATATTCTTTGCATTGGCATCGTTGATGATCTTTTCAAGCTTGAAAGTGGATGCTATGTTGCCTGCTGAAGCTGTAAACTGCGCGTCGCGCACCATGTAATAGGGCAGCACTTCAATGTCCAGCTCCTGGTTGCCTGACAGGTTTACCACAATGGTATCCTTGGCAGCGCCGCTCTGTTTTGTCATAAACGGCCCCTGACCACCCGGAAAGGTAAGTTTGTAGGTGTTATTAAAGAGCATGGCCGAGTAGCCACCATCCTGGGCAATGGTCACATCGATGGGCTTTACGTTGACATAGCCGCTCTCCCAGAGTTGAAAACGAACCTGGTTGTATTCTACATTGATGGGTTGTCCATTGTATACGATACGTCCTTTCAATGTGGCGTTCGGCGCGTCGTAATTGTCTTTTGCGCAGGATGCGAAGCAGCCTATAGCAGCAATCAGTAGTATATAATTAGTTATCTTTTTCATGAGTTGACCTTTTTATCCTCTTATTGATTGGGATTTCTGACAATCTTAGGATTGTTGTTAATGACATCGTCGCCAATGTAGGAGTAATAGTTTCCAAGCCTGAACCTGTCGGCACCTGTTACTGCATTGGGCTTTTCGATCTTAAACACCCATTTTCCATTGGTAGCCGGTACACCTGGCGTGTACACTTTGTAAGGTGTAAGGCCAAATACCTGTGTATTTATTTTGTCCGACTTACCCATGTTGGCTTTCAGATCGGCTTCTGTCATGGCGCTTCCGTTCCATACTTTGTGGGCCAATCTCCAGCGTTTGTTATCCCAGAGGATATGATCTTCAAACGCCAGTTCTATTCTTCTTTCATGAACAATCCTGTCGAAAGTGATATCGACTGCAGTCAGATCGGTTGTAAAGCCAGCACGACGACGCACCAGATTGATGTGATCTTTGGCTTCGGGAAGTCCCAGTTCAAAAGCTGCCTCTGCTGCATTGAGTAACACTTCGGCATAGCGCATACGGATGAACCATACATCGCTTGCTGTACCGAGAGAACCAGCGCCAGCGTTAGGGTCAAGCCATTTGCGAACAAGGAAACCTGTTTGTGCGCTCCATTCCAGGCCGGGAATAGGACCATCTTCTCCTACTACGACTTCCGGCGCGGTTTTGCCTGGCAGTGTTTTTTGTGCACCGAAGTTGGTACCGGAAATGATCGATTTGTCGGCCAGCATGTATCCACCCCATATATCTACCGGTCTGCCTCTGAAGCTGGCGCCGGGCAGAATAACCGTACCAGCGAGGCGTGCATCACGACCCGCGAAGATATCGAGGGGATTATCATAGTATACAAAGTCAGAGCCGTTTGTATTGTTCAGGGGCGCGTATGTGTTATTGAGCAACTCAAACTCCTGTACGAGATTCAAAGCCGGGTTTAACCCACTTCCAAAGCTTTCTTCGGTCATGGACATGGGCTGGTTGTCGATCGTATAGTTATGCACTTTACCGCTTTTCAATTTGTAATCTTCGGCAAAGATCACCTCCGGGTTGCCGCCTTTATCAAGGAAAATATTGGCGAAATTGTCTGCAAGGTCTGCCGGCTTTTTCAGGTACAGGGAATAACCTTGGACAGCTTTGGCAGCGGTGAGGGCTTTGTTGTAATACGTGTTTGCTTTTGAAGCTGGTATACCTACTTCACCTCCCACCAATGTTACGGATGGTGTAGTGCCGCCATATTTTGCAATGGAACCTGCATACAGCGCTACGCGGCTGATATAGGCCTGGGCCGTTCCTTTCGTAGCTCTTGTTTTATCGCCCGGGTTATCTGGCAGCAAGGCTGTCACTGCATCCAACTCAGCAATGATAAAATCATAGAGATCGGCTTCTTTGGCACGAGGGTGTTGCAATGGTGTAGGATCGCCACTGAAGTCGTAGGTCATGGGCTCTGTGATCAAGGGCACCCCTCCCATTCTCTTTACCATTTCAAAGTAGAGCAAGGCGCGCAGGAAACGTGTTTCTCCCAGGAAGACATTGCGATCTACATCTTCCAGCTCTGTAGCAGTACCCAGTTTCTGGATGGCGATGTTGAGATCGCGCATGTATCCATAATCCCACATACCCCATTCGCCATAGCCCCAATCATTGTTCTGAAAACGCCAGCGATCGCCATTGCGTGATATAAAGCCTTCGTTGAAGTTGCCATAGTTCCAGTAGCCATCTATTGACTGGAAATTAGGTATACGGTCATATAGATCTGCCAGTACGTTGAGTACAAGTTTCTTGCTTTTCCATACCGCTTCATCGAGGAGGATATCGGTAGGTTTTTTATCGAGGAAGTCATCTTCCTTTACACAGCCACTGCTGAACAGGGCTGCGGATAGTATAATTGCTGAGAAGTACTTTTTCATATTGCCTGGAATTGTGTGGTTAGAAGGACAGGTTTACGCCAAAGTTGATAAAGCGGTTTTGGGGATATTGCAGACCATTGGGGTCCATCACTTCCGGTTCTATCCCTATATCCTTCAGGTTATCGATCGAGAACAGGTTATAGGTATTGATATAGAATCTAACCTTGTTGAGTTTTACTCTTTGCAGCCATTCTTTGGGCAGAGAATAACCCAGCTCAATTGTTCTTGCACGCAGGTATTTTACGTTGGTAGTCCAGAATGTGGACTGCCAGCTGCCATCGCGGTAGTTGCTATGACCGCCCTGGTTGAAACGCAGCGCCGGATATTTGCCGGGAATCCATTTGCTGTTTACATCAAAGGGATCTTCACGATGCCAGCGGCTGTCGAAGAACTGACGCAGCAGGTTGCCACCGTTCTGGTAAGGCCATTTCATTTCCCAGTTCTGGCCAAAGGTGTACATGGAACCTCCGGAGAAATCGGCTGTGAAGTCGATGCCACGGAAGTTGAGGCCAAGTGTGAAACCGAAGTTTACGTTCGGGTTCCTATTGGCTACATACCCGATAGGACGAACATCATTGCCGTCAATCTTCTTATCGCCATTGATATCCTTATAGATAAGGTCTCCGGGCAGCAGGGTCCTGTTGCCTTCGTTGTCGATGTTTACAGGGTAGTCGTTGATCTGTTCCATCGATTGGAACTGGCCGATCACTTCATACCCCCAGTAGATATCGCTCCAGCGGTTCTCACGTCCGTTGTTGTATTTATCCAGGGAGTTGCCATATACTGGTTTATAAGAATCGAGGAACTTTCTGCGGGCGAAAGAAATGTTACCACCTACATTGAATTTCACTTCACCCATCGAACCGGTGTAGTTCAAAGAACCTTCTCCTCCTAATACGGCATCGCTTTCTACGTTCTCATCAGGTAATGAATAACCCAGCTCAGAAGGCACCAGTACATCATACTTGCGGCCACGGAGACCAGTGCGCTTGCGGTAGAAGTAGTCTACTGTACCTGTGAGGGCTCCATTGAACAAAGAGAAATCGGCGCCAACATCGGTGATGGTACTTACGAACCAGCTGATATTGGTGACGGGTACGCCGCGGTTGCGGGCTCCGAGCACCGTATTGCCGTTGAATATAGAGCGGCCCACGTTGTAGTTGTAGCCTGCTATGTAATCGAAAGGTCCGAGGTTGGGCACATTGTCATCACCCAGTTCACCATAGGATGCTCTGATCTTAAGATCGGAAAGAACACTATTGCCACCCGTCATGCGGTCGAAGAATTTTTCTGACGTAATTCTCCAGCCTGCAGAAACGTTGGGGAAATAACCCACGCGTTTGCCAGGCGCAAATTTCCAGGAGGCGTCACGGCGACCGGAAAACTCAATGTAGTACCTGTTATCGTAGCTATAGTTTACACGGGCGATATAGCCTATGCGGGCTTCCTGCCGATCATAGTCATCAAACTGGTTAGCGTCCATATCCGAGAACTGCAGGTTGGGCAGCTCATTGATGCTGGGTACTGCATGCTGGAAGGTTCTGATATTCCTTCTGTCAATGCGTTCTGTGGCCAACGTTGCGCCTACAGTATGCGCACCAAAGGTATTGCTGTAGTTGAGTTGCAACTGGGCTACCTGGTTGAATACTTTTTCTACGATACGTTCTCTCCAGGGGTTATCGCTACCACCCGTTCTTTTGTACGTGCTGTCAGCTGGATTGAAGGTATAGGCATCATAGGTATACTCATGTCCGTTGGTAACCATATCTGCGAGATAGTAAGAATATTTTCCCTGTACAGTAAGGCCCTTGATGGGCGTGGTGTACTCTCCATTGAAGTTGAGCTGGATCACACGCCAATCCTGCCTCCAGTAACCTGATTTTGCTTTATTGAGCAAGCCCCAGTTCTCGGCATTGTGACCAATGTCGTTGAGGTATTCGGGATTATCGTTGGCAAAGGGACGTTCGTAAGGCCGGTTGCGGAAAAGTGCAAAGCGCGGCGCCCAGTAGTCATCTCCACCAGGTACACCGGGGTTATCACGGGTTTCAATACGACCATTGATCTGCATGCCCACTTTGAAGCGATTGGAGATCTTGGCATCTATATTACTTTGTACGTTCGTGCGCTTGAACGTGAATTCACGACCTAATACGGAATTCTGATCGAGGCGCGTCACCGACAGGTAGTAGTTGATCCTGTCTGATCCTCCTGTGGCATTCACGTTCATGGAGGTAAGTGGAGAATTCTTCTGTATGATGAAGTCATACCAGTCAAAATTGCGATAACCGTATTCGGTACCTTGTTTCCACTTCTCCAGTTCAGCTTTCGTCATATTGGTAGAAGGGTTCACCCGGTTCATATCTGCTTCCAGAACGCCGAGCTGCCATTCGTAGGCATCTACTGTTTTGGGGAAGCGAGACCAGTTTTGCCAGCCTGTATACGCATCGATGTTGATGGTATTGCGGCTGCCTACTTTACCACGTTTGGTGGTTACCACCACTACACCGTTGGCGGCACGCACACCATAGATGGCGGCAGATGCATCTTTCAGTACTGTGATGCTTTCCACATCGTTTGGTGCGAGGTTGTTGAACTGTCCGGCATCCTGCTGGATACCATCAATTACATACAGGGGATCACCCATGTTGCGGATCTGGATGGTAGCGCTGGCACCAGGACGTCCATCAGGCATACGGAATGTTACGCCCGGTAGTTTACCTGCCAGACCAGAGCTCACGGTAGAACCACCGTGTACGCGCTCAAGGTCTTTGGATGTTACCGTAGAAATAGCACCGGTCAATGACTCTTTTTTGCGGGAGCCATATCCCACAACAACTACTTCCCCCAGATCGGCATTGGCCGACTGCAGGGAAACCGTAAGATTTTTCTGATTGCCTACCCGTATTTCTCTGGGGGTATGGCCTACATACGTGAAAACAAGCACAGCGCTGGCGCCGGCCACCTGAATTGAGAATACACCGCCCTCATTGGTAGCGGTAACGTTCTGGGTCCCTTTTTCCGATACAGTAACTCCCTGAATAGCTTTACCTGCACTGTCGAGAACTGTTCCCGATACAGGCACTTTATCCTGGGCAATAAGTGAAAAAGAAAAAAACAAAAGGAACAAGGTAAAAACACCGGTTCGTGCAGGTAGCAGTTTGGATAACCTGCAGCCGGATGAAAAACTCCTGGCAGATAGTTTCATACAGCAGTAATTGTTAGTTAAAAAACAATGTAAACGTTTGCATAAGCAGGCACAATCACTCAGGCATGTTCGTGCCTCCAAGCAATCTTGCTGTAAAATTTGGATTAATCTTTTTTACAGGCATGGCTATTCGTCTCATTGTTTCCTCAAAATGTCTCAAATTCAACACGAATTGCACGAATTAAAGCGAATTACACGATGTGTGGAGATGCCTGTGCTAACACGAATTTGCTCTGAATGCAATGAGCATGAATTACTTAAATACTGCATAAATGGGGATTCAGCCTGACTATGCAACGCAACTATCATATCTTAATTATATTTGTGCAAACTCAACTGCCGTTTGCTTGAAAAGTAATGTCATTTGCATAACGATTGCGCTGCTTGTATTTTGCACATCTTCTATATATGGGCAGGGCTATTATTTCAGGCATTACCAGGTAGAAAACGGCCTCTCGCACAACACTGTGCATTGCATTGTACAGGATAAGGAAGGTTTTTTATGGTTTGGATCCAAAGATGGCCTCAACAGGTTTGATGGCGTTACCTTCAAGATATTCCGCCCCGATCCTGCCGATAGCACCAGTCTCGGCAACAATTTCGTATACTCGCTGCATGTCGATCCTAAGGGCACTTTGTGGGTAGGTACCCGCGAAGGCGTATACCGGTATAATGCAAAAACGGAAAGCTTTCGTTTCATAAAAAGCACCGGATGGTCTGATGTGCGGGACATCACTTCCGACAAGGATGGCAATCTATGGTTTATATTGGGCTTACGGTTATACAGGTATAATGAACTAAAAGATTCTATACCGGTGCGGATCAATAGTATTGATATTGAGCTTTCTACGGTTTGTGTTGCGCCCGAAGGACAAATATGGACATCCGGTACTGATGGCCGGCTGCTGCAGTACCATCCGGACACAGACAGCTTCGAAGGTTATAATGTGTTTAATGAAACTGTTCCCATCGTATCCAAATGGATAGGCAAGCTCTATGCTACCGACAAAGAACAAATTTTGATCGGTACTGCTCACCAGGGTATCAAGCTTTTTGATATTGCGAGTAGAAAATATATAGACGTCGTTACTCATAATGCAGATAATTCGATCGTATATGGGCGTGACTTTGTTCACTATGGTGGAGATGAATACTGGATGGCTACGGAATCGGGTGTTTATATTTATAATATCAGGGATGGCAGCCTGAAGAATCTGCGCAAACAATTCAATGATCCCTATTCTATTGCCGACAATGCCGTTTACTCGCTTTTCAAGGACAAAGAAGGGGGTGTATGGGCAGGTACTTATTTCGGTGGTGTGAATTACTTTCCGCATCAATATGCATCTTTTCAAAAGTATTTTCCTGGCAGCACTTACAATAATATCAGCGGTAATGCCGTACGCGCGATGTGCGAAGACCAGTATGGCAATCTTTGGATTGGTACGGAAGACGGTGGATTGAATAAACTGGAACAGTCTACCGGGAAGATAACGCATTACCTGCCTGGTGGTAACCGCTCCACACTTTCTTATACCAATATTCACGGCGTACAAGCCATTGGCAATGAATTATGGGTCGGTACTTTTGAGCATGGTGTAGATGTAATGGATATCCGGACCGGCAAAGTAATACGCCATTAC
>JAGIBF010000044.1 GCA_017744515.1 Niastella sp. | reverse complement strand
AAATTGAAGAACATCGTTTTCTTCGGCGGCGAGAACGACGATTACCGGAAGAACTATTATTACATCGGCAACGTAAAGATTGAGCGGCTGTAGTAAATAAAAAAAGCCCCGACTTATCGTCGGGGCCATTATCAAGTGCCCCTGACTGTACTACAGTCGAACCATTTCCTACATGACCTGAAGAAATTAGCTTTTTTAATTGCTGCATAAGTGTTTAATAATCAATTTGTATTGACATTTTCTCCCAACGTCTACTTTCCTTTTAGCGAGGATAGTCGCTCGTTCTAAGCACTTTCTGACCGGGATACGAACTGGATAGGACTGATCCAAATTTGACGTTAAAAGACTACCCTTATGAAAAAGGTCGAATCATTTTAATATACAGAATACCTTTTATATCTGTGCACATATGTTGGGACAACGATGCTCGAATGCTGATTTGCACAATTACTTCTGTTGAGTCCGCTATCATTCAAAGGGAGGTAATTATGACTCTGAATGCAGCATTTTATGTTCATGGAGGTGTCCATTGGATATAGCTGTGAGTTGCGATGGCTTCTGCTATACTATATATCCGGGTCAGCACAGACGAACAAGCTGAAAAGGGATACTCCCTGCGCCATCAGGAAGATGCTCTCCGTTCGTATTGTGCCTGCCAAAAAATTGAGATCCTCGAAATTTACCAGGAAGATTACTCTGCAAAGAACTTCAATAGGCCAGTCTGGAAAAGAATGATGGCTGGTATCAGTAATAGGAAAAACAGGGAGCCTTTATTTCTTTTATTTACTAAATGGGATAGATTTAGCAGAAATGCCGGGGATTCCTATATGATGATCCGGACCTTAAATGCCCTTCAAGTTATCCCCCAGGCTATTGAACAACCAATAGATCCCTCCGTTCCGGAAAATAAGGTGATGATGGCCATGTTCCTGTCCATACCAGAAGCGGAAAACGACCGCAGGGGGCTCGAAGTAAAAAAGGGGATGAGAAAGGCGCAGGAGGAGGGAAGGTGGATGGGCAAAGCTCCGTTAGGGTATCATAACATTTTTTCGCCCAAAGGGGCAAAGATGATTGTGCCTAAAGAGCCTGAATGTAAAGTTATTGCCAAGCTGTTCGAGAAGCTGGCAATGGGCGGAGTGCCGGTTAATACATTGTACCTGGAAGCACTCGACCGAGGTTTACATTGTAGCAGGACAAACTTCTACCTATTATTACGGAATCCTGTATATGCTGGTTTGATCACTGTGTCAGCAGATAAGAAAGCTGACCGAAAGATCGTCATAGGACAGCACATGGGAATAATTACAAAGACCGTGTTTGATATTGTTCAACAGCGGCTGCGACAAACGGAAACAAGAAACGGCACAGGCAAAAGATTTAGCCTGGAATATCCCTTAAAAGGATACATGTGCTGCCCGATATGTAATAAGAAGTTGACGGCAAGCGCCTCTAAGGGACGTAGGATAGAAAAATACAAATATTATCATTGTAAACCTCCCTGTCGTTGCCATCTCCCGGCTGAGAGTACGACGAACCTCTTTTGGAATTACGTCACAGAGCTACGTCCCCTTCAATATTATATAGATGTATTTGAGCGTTTTCTGACCGAAGTATTTACTACAAAAAGTCATCAGGTCGATATTCATAAGGCTAAAATGGGCCGAAAGGTTGATGTGTTACTAAATCGTCTGAAAACACTCAACGAGATGTTATTGGACAACGTTCTGGAGTACCAGTCTTTTGTTAAGATGAAAAAGGATTTACAGTCGAAGATCGATGAACTCAGTGACGGAATACTGGGGGAGCAGCAGCAGTTGCAGAAGTTTGTAGCCGGCAAAAAGAATTATATCTGGTTGTTTTCCCATCTGGATAAACTTTACCAGCAATTAAATGAACACGGAAAGCCCAGGTTCCTGACATGGCTGCTAAACAAGGACTGGAAATGGAACCCCGATCATTTTCATCAATTGATTAAGAATCCTCTACAGGTGGTGTATGGACTGCGCAGCTTAAACGGTGCAGATGCAGATTTGCAAAACGAAGCGGAAGAAGGCTGCCACGGTCTTGTATATCTCATTGAGCAGGAGATGATGCAGGAATTATCCCTGAATTTGCTATGATGTTACAATACATTTACAGCCGGAAGTTAACCTACTATTTGATGGTCTGCAATGCATCAAACCAGTTCCAACTGAACCTTGTACCAGGAAGGCAGGCCAGGCTTTAAACTACGGACCTGCGCTGCCAAATCCTTTTTGGACATTTCCTGGTTCCAGGAAACTCTGTTCTTCAAATAAATGGCGGTTTCCCGTGGAATATTTAATTCTATGAGAGCTCTGGTGACAGGTAGAAAGGCACCCATTTCAATAAACCGGTGAAACATGCTGGTCGGATGCTTCATGTCATACAGTGGTTTCAACAGGAGCGGAAGACCATAGGACAATCTTCCTTCCACAAAGGTGATGGTGTCTTCAATACGCTTTGGAGTGTTATAGTATTTATTCGAAAGGATTTCCGAAAGCGTACGTTCTTTTAACCAGTTTTCTGCTAGGATGCACCTCTGCAGCAGCAGATCTGATTCACCAGTATTGTAAACGTCAAAGTGTCGCTCATAATAAGTTGGTACTACCTCTTGAAGTTGCTCAAGTACTGCTTTCAGTGTATAGGATATTCGATACTCCTGCGGACTGGTAGGCAGCGTGAAATTTGCTCTTTGCCTATGTAGCCTGTCAAGGTCAACTGGATCCCAGTATCTGTTATTTGCGCATATCTTTCTATCTACTGTCAGTCCGTTCATTGCTTCCAAGGCATTTTGCAGCTCACGGTCGCTCATCTTAATGCCGACGCTGGCCAATCTCGGCTGGGTGTTTATCCCGTACTTAAGAGCGGCCTGCCGTATGTAGGTTGTCAGGTAGCTATATTCTTTATTTTTCTCAGTGCTTCCGGCACCAGCGGCAATGTCATCTTTTATCTCTTGTTTGAACTTTTCATACTTCTGGCCGTAACCTACCTGTAGCTCTTTTTCAGTGCCTTTGAACAGATCGAGCTGCGTTGCATCCTCCTCACGAAAACTTTTTTCATCCAGTATAAAAGTCCGGCCAATAAAATCCTTTAATAACCTTCCTGCTCTTCCCCGCAGGTTGGCTAACTCGTAATTAGTGAGTTTAACACTATCAGCTTTCTGTTTGGTAAAAAGATTCGGGTTGCGAATTACAATGTTTTGTACCGGAAGGTTTACCCCCTGTAGGAGGGTGGTCGTCGCTACGACCGTTTTGATCTTACCGGATTTAATAACTTCCTCCACTAACAACCGCACGTGAAAGGGTAATTTACCATGGTGATAAGCAATCCCTTTTTTAATCGTTTCTACCAAGGGATAGGATGGATGTACCGTTTGACCGATGAAGGTTGCAAGGCTATCCAGTTCCTGGTTCTTTATAGCAGGTGCGTTGCCAGAGAAATGGTTCGCAATTGTGCTGCAGGTTGACGAAGTAGGGGAGAATACAAGAACACATTCGTCTCCAAAGCTGTCGATAAATTCATTCAGGTATTCGAGGTAGCTGTCC
Source organism: Niastella sp. (assembly GCA_017744515.1). Taxonomy (GTDB): domain Bacteria; phylum Bacteroidota; class Bacteroidia; order Chitinophagales; family Chitinophagaceae; genus Paraflavitalea. The sequence goes on along the minus strand of JAGIBF010000044.1, from coordinate 62,985 downwards.
TGATAAGCTACTTTACCATATCCCTTTATGGCTTCAGATTCTGTGATTTTTACCTCCAGGTTGCCAGATATTAGATCAGAAAATAGAGTGAGGTAGTATTGCTTTCCTTTCTGATTAACGGCGTATGTAAGATTCAGGACGGGAGAAGACTCTACTTCCCGCTTCTGTGCTCTGGTGCCAAAAATGTCGGAACCCAGTTCGTCGATTTTATTAATGCGTGGTCCAGAAACGATGACATGATCAATCTTAGCACTGTTCCGCATCTCCACCATTAGGTCATAAAGTACCTTGGCCCTCTGGTCGTCTGCTTGGGCCACACGCTCGACGTTCTGTATTTCGTCAATGACCAACAGGCGCAGATGTGCGAAAGGTGCTTCTGTCTGGGAGAAAGAAGTGATTGCCTTTTCTTGGGTCAGTACGAATATGGTGTTGGGGCCATGTTCTCCCAATGTATAGCCGGATTCTACTGTATAAGCCGTGAGTTGGAAATGAGACAGCATTTTCCTGAAGTCTGCCATTACCTGGTTTACCAGACTTAGTGTAGGGACAACATACACAATGCTGCCCGGCTTTTTTAAAAGATAGCTGATCGCTTTTAATAGAATGAGGAACGATTTGCCGGCCGACGTAGGGGCTGAAATTCCTGTTACGCCTTCATAATCCAACACCTCCCACAGGTCTTTTTGAAAGTCCGTGAGCAGGAACCTCCGGCCGTCAATAACAATTTCATCGCCAGCCTGCGCAAGCGTGATGGCAAACTCATTCAGCAGGCTGTGGCTGAAGGAATAGGATCGGCTTTCCTGTGAAAATTCAGCGTCAAGCATGATGGAGGATGGCCCAAACCCGCCCCTGGATAAAAACAGGATAAGGTAGTTCTTCAATCCATCCCAGGAAGGGTGTTTATAATGCCACAACAAGGCGGATATCGCTACCAGCAGCTTTCTGGATAATTCGTTCTTGTTGATTGACAATTCGTTAAGGACTGCAATGCATTCATAAAGAAAATCTTCTTCCACGACGGGGATGTTATCCCCATTGATAAATTTCAGCTTAAATGCATGAGTTTGTAATTCTATGTTGAGCAGCTTTTTTAAGACGTTTTCAGCAGCTTTCATTTACCTAATTTTTTCTGAAAGGATTCGATGAGCTCGTTGAGTTTCCACACTGGCAGGATAATGTAATTGAACCTGGGATGGAGTTCAGGTGGTATGATATCGAATATTTCCCGCTCCAGCTCCTTGCCGCGTTCTTCAATGATGGCTATAATGTCTTTTTTTATTTGCTGCTCACTTTGTTTCATTACCCCTTTTGTCTCATTATAGGCGATAATTGATACTAAATGCACTTCTGTATCAGGTAACGTTCCATTTATATATTGCTGGGCAATGTCCTGCAATTGTTCCTGGATGAAATTGTCATATACATAGAGCTTTAGCTCCTTTCGATGTTTCTTGTATGTATTGATGATACTATCCAATGCCTCCTGTAAAGCGGGCTTGAATTTGTAGTTGGAAGTATAGGTCTTTGCTTCACCCAGAAAAATCAGGTTTTTCCCATTCTCCCTTTTATAGTGAATGGCGTCAGCGCCAAACCGCTCCATGGTGGACGAAGTGGTAAGAGGCATTTTGCGTAGCAATGGCACTGCTTTGAATAAAGACTGGAGAAAATTAAAGAGTAGCAACTCTCCAAATTGACCTTGGACAAAGAGGTCGCGTCCGTCACGGTCTCGGAATTTGCTCATGCAGTGTTGCAACAGTGCCGCCTGGGCATTCATGTTTGACCTGCCATCCTGTAAAAGGCGGTCAAGTACGCTTCCTGCTGTTTTCTGAGCATAGACCCAGTCGGGAACAGTGTTGATCAGTTCCTCGCAAAACTCGTCGCGGGATTCCTGTAAATCGATATAGTTAATACAGGTGCCATAATGGTGTTTATCCGGTAAAAGGTTAAAAGACTGCTGTACATAATACACATGCTGCATGAGCATTTTAGTACAGGTGAACATGTCCTTTGGATCATCAGATCCAGGTGCTGTACTCATTCAGTAAAAATTATTGTTAAATAGCCAGGCAATTAAAGCATTCCCATTGCCAGTCAAAGGGTTAGGGAATAACGATATTGCATGCGCTATTGGAATAGTGTTGCTCTCTGAGAAGGTTCAAGCTCAAAGATTACACATCAGGTCTGGTCAGTTAACGTACCGTAGTTACGATCAGAGTAAGCTCATTCTGATCGGCCGGTTATCTCTTGGGAAAATTGGAGACCACTAATGTACGAATTTTCTGTATTCTAACGGTAGTTATAGGTGAAGCGGCGGAATGGATCAATAAGCATAGTTTGGCTGCTGGCAAAGAAATGACAGGCAAGGACTAATATGGCCTCCGGGTATCAATTTGATACCATCTATTACCAATGGGGTTTGCATAAGATTGAAAAGATATGATGTTTTTTGCTCAATGGAAATCGTATATTCGCCTATATTGCTGCAGGTAAGATTGACATGTGCTCAAAGAAATAGCCCTGTCGTAATCTCATAACACTACTTCTTTCGTAAGCTAATTTCACATTCAATATGACAGATGTCATCGAACGGTTTCAAGAGGCCCAACGAAGCCTCGTTCTTCAATCCTCCGACTTGTCGTTAGGTTCAATAGCAGAAATGGTTGCCTCTGGATCCATTGATGTTTCACCAGGATATCAGCGGCGCGAGCGTTGGAATATAGCCAAAGAGTCGGCATTAATAGAGTCTTTTTTACTTAATATTCCTGTACCACCAATATATTTAGCCGAAGATGAATATGGTCGCTATAGCGTAATTGATGGTAAGCAAAGAGTGACTGCAATATTTAAATTTATCCGGCAGAATGTCCGTCTTAAAGACTTAGAACGTTTTGTTCAGCTTGAGGGTTTTACATTTGGTGACCTCCCTGACCCATTGGCTAATGCTTTGTCAATTCGACCTTATCTTAGGGTAGTTACTTTATTGAATCAGTCTGACCCAAATTTGAAGTATCAAGTATTTACAAGGCTTAATACGGGAGGTGACAAATTACTCCCGCAAGAGGTGAGAAATGTTGCATTTATGGGCCCTTTAAATGACTTCATTTATGCTATGTCTGAGAATCCGTTTCTTCGGCAGCAATTAAAGATTTCGACTCTTCAAGAAAAGGCCTACAAAGAAATGGCAGATGCAGAATATGTTCTTCGCTTTTTTACTATGCGAGCATATTGGGCCAATTTTCATGGCAATGTTAATATTGCTATGAATTTTTTTATGGATATCCACAGAAATGCAGATCGAGCCCAAATACAGGAGTTTGAACGAATTTTTCAGGACACGATTGCTCTTTGCGAGAGGATATGGAACGGAAATGCGTTTCACAGGCCAGATGGTGACGAACATCGTAGGCAGGTGATTCAAGGGTTTTTTGATGTCCAAATGGTTCCGTTGTCTTTCATTGTTGAACGCCGTATTAATATCACAGAACATCATATTGTTGAAATCCGAAGACGTTTCAATGAGCTGTATCGGACTAATGTTCGATTTCAGGAATCCATTCGACAATTCACATCAAATCCTGATAGAGTGCAATTTAGGATAGGCACCATGCTTGAATCATTAGAAGAAATCTTTGCTTAGGTTATGATTTCAACAGCCAGAAGTTTCTATATTCAGCGGTTAGGTATTCTAAAGCATACCTTAGCTGAATCTATCGTACAGGATCGACCTCCCACTGATGTTCAACATAATGAAAGAGCACGGTTTTTAAGAAATGGCCTTGCTATTATTAGTTTCAATATTTTAGAAGATTTTTTCAAAAGTCGAATAGCAGAAGTTTTACAACACATAGTTACATCTCCTGTTGGATTCAACCGTTTGCCAGCTAAATTGCAAGAAGCGGCGTTGCTTCATTCACTTGTAGGAATTGATAAAGTCGCAAAGCGTATGAAATCCAGTGGTGCAGACTGGAGGACTTTTGTGCAGACGCAAACCCAATTATTGTCTTCTTCAACTGGAATTCCTTACGGTTTGTCTGGATATGGAATGGGATTTCAGAAGTCCAATTTAGATGCAAATGATGTTCCTGAGTTTATGGGGAATTTTCATATTGACGGCGGTTGGGCGAGTATTGAACATGTTACAACATTAGTAGGATGCACTGTGGTAGCTGCCAGGCAGGTTTTCTTTAATGCAGCCAACAGGAGACATGCCGCGGCCCATGATCCAAACAGCCATATACCATTTACTGATGTCGAAGATTTTATTACACATGCTAAAGCTATTGCTTTAGCGTTTGATTTGCTTATTTCACAAGCAGCACATAATCTTAAGAATTCTTTTGCTCCATATATTGCTGGCACAAAAATTACTCCCGGTGATCTTCGCCTCCGTTTTATTAGGAAAATTGGTGCACATTACAATGAAATGAATGTTGGAAATTCAACAGTAATTAAAAGGTGTGCTGACGAAGCAACTGCAGTTGCTTCTCTGCGAGCTCGAAGAAATTATTCTGGGGAGATGATAGTAGTTGTTGATTATCCATCGAAAGCTGAAAATTGGTATACTGCATTTTAAAGGGTAAAACTATTGTTAAATCGCATTGAAATATGTTTCCAAAACTTTCAGGCTACGCAATTAAGGCACTTCGTTATTTGAACACCAGTGGTGCCAGTCGGGGCGCAAGATATGGCACTATTACAATGGAGACGGGTTTGCCGACATCGCAAATTACAGAGGAAATTTGTAAGGACTTGCTTACGTTGGCATTGGTTTATATGGATGATGAGCGCGTGAAACTTAATGATGCTGGTAGGCAATGGCTAAAGGCTTACGATGAGTTGGTGGATAATCAGATTCGGGAGTATGTTTATGATAATTATGAATATGCCTTGCTGCGGTATTTATATCACCAGGACAGGCCTGTGAGTAGCGAAGAGATCCCAAGACTGCTTGAAGACCGGGCCCCAAAAAATACAAAAGGGTATGCATCAATGAATCTGCATCATATGCTTGTTATTGAACTCAGATCTTTTATCCGGGAAGTAGGCGGAAGAAATTTTGAGCTCAATGCTGAGGGGCGCAAATATGTTGAAAGAGAAGCGGACAGGAACCAATATAACCTGAAGTTCAAAGCGCTTTCGGACATTACGGAGGGTGACGAGCTTATCAAGCCAATAGTGCCCAAAGATCCTTTATTGTCGACGGGTATTTATAAAGAGATAATTTTAAGTATAGAGAGAAGCCTACGGCGTTTGGAACAAAAACATCATCTTTATAGGATGTTCGGTGAGGAAGATATACGTGATTATATAATGGAGAACCTGGAAGACCGATTTATTTCAACTACATTGACTCGAGAATCCTTTAATAAATTAGGCAAAACAGATATTTTACTCAGGCATACTGATGGAACTAACCTTTTTGTGGTTGAATGTAAAATATGGAGCGGGCAAAAAAATATGCTTGCGGCCATCGATCAACTTATGGGATATCTTACCTGGCGTGACAGTAAGGCTGCACTATTGCTGTTTTGCCGTACAAAAGACTTTTCTTCTATACTTAGGACTATTCATGATACTGCGAATTCGCACCCATTATTTGGCAACTTTTCTGGTGCAAATGGAGAGTCTTCTTTTTCTTATCTTTTCAAACATGCTGATGATAATGAGAAAATTATTCATTTAGAGATCATCGCTGCACATTTCCCTGAGCAAGTCGCAGGATAGCGAGCTTATGCTGTGGATGGAAGCATTGAAGGTATTGTCGCTGTACAGGCGGACATAGTTTGGATGTGGCGTTAAACCCCGTACGTATAAACTGGGTATTATGCTAACAATATAGCGGTTCGAATCTCGTAAGGTCACCGTTCCTGCACTTCGAACCGGCTGTCACAAAAGATGCGTGAAAGATCTGATGGATGTAAAATCAATAGTGAATCAGCACGTTTTATATCAAAAAAAATAGGAACAGACAAATTATCTGTTCCTACTTATTCCTATATAAGGAATCTAAGAGTGCCCAGGACTGGATTCGAACCAGCACACCCTTGCGAGCGCTGCGACCTGAACACAGTGCGTCTACCAATTTCGCCACCTGGGCAGGTTTTTTTCTGTTTCAGGGCTGCAAAGATAAGGGTAAACCCATTCCCTCCAAAGAGATTCTTTTATTTTTCTGCTTTTTTCTCCTTCCACCCGATCAGCAATACCCCGATGATTACCAGTGCGGTACCCACGATCTGTTCCAGGAAAATGCTTTCACCCAGTACCCAGTGCGCCTGCAGGATGGTAGATACCGGACCGATGCTCGAAATAATGGCCACATTGTTCGAGCCGATCCGCTTCATGCCGTAGGAAATAAGGAAAGACGGGATCACGGTAGCTACCACGGCCAGCAAAATGCCATACCACCACAGCCCCGCGCCCTGCTGCAAAGCCTGGAAGTTGCCGGCAAACAAAAAGTGGATAAAAATGCCACCCGTAGCCGCCAGCATTGCATACGCCGTAAACTTAGTGGCGCCTACTTTGGGGATGATGTAACCACTGCCCGCTATATAAATGGAATAAGTGATGGCACATAGAAAGATCAGTAAACTGCCGTAGTAGAAATTGGGGTTGCCGGTGTCTACCCGCAGCTCACCAAAATACGCCAGCCCAATGCCCACATAAGTAAGCACCAGCGCCCAGCGCTGTGCACGGCGGATAGGCTGTTTGAATACAAACGAATTGATCAATACAGCGAAAGTGGGGTAGAGGAAGAGGATCAATCGCTCGAGCCCCGCAGAAATATATTGAAGGCCCACAAAATCAAACAAACTACTCAGGTAATAACCAAAGATACCCAGCACCAGCACCACCATCCATTGCTGCCTGGTGAGCGGCGTAGCGTTTTCCTGTTTGTTCACCAGCCAAACGGCGCCCACATAAAAGGGTAGTGAAAAGATCATGCGCAGCGTAAGAAGCGTCAAAGCATCTACCGATGCATGGTTGAAAGCCAGCTTCACAATAATGGCCTTGGTCGAGAACATAATGGCGCCGAGGAAGGTGATGCCAAATCCCGTCCATGTAATACTGTTAGCCGTATCCTTCTTGATCTTGTTCATGGAATAAAAAAGCCCTGGCGCAAGCAACAAACACCCGCAACCAGGGCCAAAGATTATTTATTTCGAATTGTGTGTGCTGGGTTAAACCCTTGCAATGCTGAAAGATTACAAATAGGTAGCCTGCTGAAAAATGCGGCAGCAACCCGAAACCCCAAACACGAAACCCGTAACAATTTATACGCTTACATTGAAATCGCGCAACGCATCATTAAGACTTGTCTTCAGATCAGTGCTCGCTTTACGCTGACCGATGATCAGTGCGCAACCTACCTGGTAATCACCGGCAGGGAACTTCTTGGTATAAGAACCGGGGATCACCACGCTGCGGGCTGGTACACGGCCCTTGTACTCTACAGGCTCAGGACCACTCACGTCGATGATCTTGGTGCTCTTTGTCAATACCACGTTGGCGCCGAGTACAGCTTCTTTCTCCACGATCACGCCTTCCACTACAATACAGCGGCTGCCGATAAAGCAACCATCCTCGATGATAACAGGAGAAGCCTGCAGCGGCTCCAGCACACCACCAATGCCTACGCCACCACTCAGGTGCACGCCCTTGCCAATCTGGGCACAGCTGCCCACAGTAGCCCAGGTATCCACCATCGTACCCTCATCCACATAAGCACCGATGTTTACATAAGAAGGCATCAGTACCACATTTTTTGCAATATAAGCACCGTGACGGGCAATGGCATGCGGCACAGCCCGTACACCCAATTCCTTATAATTACTCTTCAGCAACATCTTATCATAGAACTCGAAAGGACCCACAGTCCAGGTTTGCATTTGCTGGATGCCAAAATATAGGAGGATAGCCTGCTTCACCCACTCGTTTACTGTCCAGCCCTGCTCACCGGGAGACGCCACACGCAACAATCCCTTATCGATCTCGGCAATCGTTGATCTTACCGCTTCACTATATTTATTCTCTTTTAATAACTCCCGGTTATCCCAGGCTTCTGATATCAGTTGTTGTAAATCCATGACGAAGAAATTTTTGCGAATTTACTATATGACAGCCAAATTTACCGGAAGAATGGTCGGGGAGGGGTAAAGAGCCTGTTTTGGAGAACGACCATTACACCAATACATTTGCAGCATGGATTTTAATACGGACGTAGAAAATAGCCTGGCAGCGCTACAGGCGGGCGGATTGATACTCTATCCCACAGACACGATCTGGGGCATCGGGTGCGACGCTACCAATGCCGAAGCAGTGCAGAAGATTTACGAGCTCAAGAAAAGACCCGCCGAAAAAAGTATGATCGTACTACTGGCCGATCAACGCGATCTGCTGCAATATGTGGCCAGTCCCGACCTGGCGGTCTTCGACTACCTCGATAGCACCACTAAGCCCACCACGGTTATCTACGACAGCGCCATTGGCCTGGCCGATAACCTGGTGAACCAGGACGGCTCTATAGCCATCCGCATGGTGGATGAAACTTTCTGCAAACACCTGATTAAGCGTTTCCGCAAGCCCATCGTATCTACTTCTGCCAACTTTAGCGGAGAGCCGTCGCCCCGTACCTTTGCGGAGGTATCGGATGCCATCAAACAGCAGGTAGACTATGTGGTGCATTACCGGCAAACCGATGCCACTATCGCCGCGCCTTCTTCAGTAGTGCGTTGGGAAAACGGGCAAGTGACAGTAATCAGACCATAACACTTGTCATGCTGAGCTAAAAGTATTTGTCATGCTGAGCTTGTCGAAGCATCCAACATTTTGAATATTAAATCCGGAATCGAATAGTGCAATTCCTCGTCATACAAACAGCCTTTATCGGAGATGTGGTGCTCGCAACAGGCATCATCGAAAAACTGCATCGTCAATTCCCCGATGCACAGATCGACTTCATGGTGCGCAAAGGCAATGAAGGCTTACTGAAAGCTCACCCTTTCCTGCGCGAAGTGCTGGTATGGAACAAGCAGGAAGGTAAAATGAAAAACCTGTTGAAGCTGTTGCGTTACGTGCGTACCCGCAAATATGATAAGGTCATCAACGTACAGCGCTTTGCGGCCACGGGATTGCTCACTGCATTTTCCGGTGCCAAAGAAACCATCGGTTTTGACAAGAACCCCTTCAGCCGTTTCTTCAGCAAAAAAATAAAACACATCATCAGTGATGGCGCCACTACCCGGCATGAAATAGAAAGGAACAATGAACTGGTAAAAGCATTTACCGGCGATGATATCATGAAGCCACGGCTATATCCTTCTCCGGCTGATGAAGCAGCAGTAAAGCAATACCGGCATTCATCTTACATCACTATTTCACCGGCCTCCGTGTGGTTCACCAAGCAATACCCGGTAGATAAGTGGATAGCATTTCTGAAGCAATTGACGAATGAAAGGCACGTATACCTGCTCGGTGGGCCGGGAGATGCTGATATGGGAGAAAGGATCAGGCAGGCTGTACCGCAACTGTCAGTTACCAATCTCTGTGGCAAATTGAACTTCCTGCAATCTACCGCCCTCATGAAGCACGCGGTGATGAACTATGTCAATGATTCAGCCCCCATGCATTTTGCTTCAGCGGTCAACGCACCGGTCACGGCGGTGTATTGTTCTACGCTGCCTTCCTTTGGCTTCGGACCGTTGTCGGATAAACGCTTCGTGGTGGAAGTGCCGGAGCCGCTACCTTGCCGTCCATGCGGACTCCATGGCCGCAAAGCCTGCCCCCTCGGACATTTTAAATGCGCCTATAACATCAAAGAAGAACAACTACTCAAAGTATTAGATAATTAAATAGCTTCAGGCAACGAGCGCTGAGCTGCGACTAAAAAAACAAAGGGCCGTAAAAAGGCTCATGACCTGTCTGCCACCGCGATCCCAGATTCTGTATCCTGTATTCTGAATTCTGTATTCTTGTCTTTACTTTTGCCCTATGGACATTCGCTGTACCGATAAAGAATTGTTTGTTTTCAATAAAATTGCACATGCGGCAGAAGGCCTGGGCATAGAAGCCTGGATCATTGGAGGATTTGTGCGCGACAAACTGATCGGACGCAATACCAAAGACGCTGATATCGTATGCGTGGGCGATGGCATCGAACTGGCCAATCGCGTGGCCGACCGTTTCAATCCCCGGCCCCATGTAGCCTTCTTCAAAACATTCGGTACGGCACAGATCAAGCTGAAAGACGGAGAAGAAGCCGCCTTTGAAATAGAATTCGTAGGCGCCCGCAAAGAAAGCTACAGCTACCATAGCCGCAATCCGGAAGTAAAACCCGGTACCATCAAAGACGACCAGGACCGGCGCGATTTCACGATCAATGCACTTGCCATCAGCCTCAATAAAGCAGACTATGGTAAGCTGATCGATCCCTTTGAAGGGCTGAAAGACCTGGAAAACAAGCTCATTCGCACGCCCCTCGATCCGTTGCAAACCTTTAGCGACGATCCCCTGCGCATGATGCGTGCCATCCGCTTTGCTTCACAATTGGGATTCACGATCCACCCGCCGGTATTTCAGGCCATCAAAGACAATGTAGAGCGCATCCGCATCATTTCACAGGAGCGCATCACTGATGAGCTGAATAAAATACTACTAAGCAAAAAACCATCCGTTGGCCTCGATCTGCTCTATAAAAGCGGGTTGCTGCACATTATTTTTCCCCAAATGGTCGACCTGGCAGGAGCGGAATATGTTGACGGACTGGGGCATAAAGATAACTTTTACCACACCCTCCAGGTCATCGACAACATTAGTCAGCATACCAATGATCTCTGGCTCCGTTGGGCAGCTTTATTGCATGATATTGGAAAACCCCCTACCAAAAAGTTTGAAACAGGGCATGGATGGACCTTCCACGGTCACGAAGTAGTAGGAGGGCGCATGGTGCCCCGCATATTCACCCGCCTTAAACTGCCACAGAACGAGAAGATGCGTTTCGTGCGCAAGCTCGTCGAATTACACCTGCGCCCCATCAGCCTTACGAAAGAAGACATTACGGACTCTGCTATCCGCAGACTACTGTTTGATGCGGGCGATGACATAGATGACCTCATGTTACTATGTAGTGCAGACATTACGTCAAAAAACAAGCAGAAAGTAAAGCGCTACCTGGAGAATTTTGAGATCGTTAAAGACAGACTCCGTGAAGTAGAAGAAAAAGATCGGATTCGTAACTGGCAGCCACCCATCACCGGAGAAATGATCATGGAAATATTTGGACTTTCCCCCTGCAAACAGGTCGGAGACATTAAAAATGCCATCCGGGAAGCGATCCTGGACGGAAAAATTGACAATAATTATGACGCAGCATATGATTTTATGATGAAAACGGCGGAAGAAATGGGATTGAAGCCCCTCGTATAATTACCATTTCCCAAAACGTTAGCTGGTATGATAGTTGTGCGGAAAAGATATTGCAGAATTATATTACTTTTGGATCAGTGACCAGTGATGAACCTATGGAAGCTGCTTCGGCCCGTTGCCGCTACGAACCAAAACCAAAAACCAGAAATCGAAACACACATTATGGCTGTACTAAAATTCAGGATATACTTCGAAGAAGACGATAGCATCTATCGTGATGTAGCTGTAAAACATACACAAACGTTTTTACAATTACACCAGATCATCCTGAAAGCATACGAGTTCGATAACAAACACCAGGCAACTTTCTACCGCAGCAACGACAACTGGCAGCGTGGAAGAGAGATCAGCCTGGCAAAATACGATGGCAGGACGTATAAAGTAGCGCCCCTGCTGATGGAAGAAACGCCCATCGGTTCGGAGATCCGCGACCCCAACCAGAAATTCATCTACAACTACGATTTCGTAAAAGGATGGAGCTTTATGGTCGAGCTCATCAATGTTTCCAAAGAAGAGAATGCAAAGTTGGATTACCCGGCAGTCGTAAAGAATGAAGGCATTGCACCGTCACAATATGGCACCAAAGGCCTGGTAGGCGATAAGCTCACAGAAGTAGAAGAGAAATACGACCTCAAAGCCGGTGCAGAAGGCTACGGCACTGAAGGAGATGGTGATGATGACGGGCTCGAACTGGGCGAAGAAGCAGACGACGAAGGCGGCAAGGAAGAAGAAATATAAAACATCCCCATAAACGTATACAGGAGGTGATGTCCAACAGCAGGAGATCACCTCTTTTTGTTTTATTAATAACCAGGACCCAATGTGTCAGGCTGAGCCTGTCGAAGCCTCAAAGGGCGGCTCACCCTTCGACAAACAACTTGAAGTAAACCATGCAAAAAACCTGTATTGTAATCGTTGGCCCTACGGCAGTAGGAAAAACAGCCCTCGCTATCCGTGTGGCAGAGCATTTCAATACAGCCATCATTTCAGCCGATTCCCGGCAGTGCTTTCGCGAAATGGCCATTGGCGTAGCCAAACCTTCGCCCGAAGAACTGTCACGCGTGCACCATTACTTCATCAACTCACATACTGTTAAAGATGAGGTCAACGCAATAGTGTTTGAACAATACGCATTGCAGTCCGTTAACCAGATATATGCCAGTCAGGAAGTGGCGGTCATGACAGGTGGCACGGGATTATATGTAAAAGCATTTTGCGAAGGATTGGACGATATGCCGCCGGTGTCATTGGCAGTGCGGGAGCAGATCAACGAAGAGTACCAGCAAAAAGGACTATCCTGGCTGCAACGGCAAGTGGAGGAAAATGATCCATTATACTATAGCAACGGAGAAATACACAATCCACAACGCCTGATGCGGGCGCTGGAAGTAAAACTGGCCACCGGGCAGTCGATTCGGTCCTGGCAGCAGGGAAAAAAAGCAGCAAGACCGTTCCGGATTGTTAAAATTGGACTGGAATTAGCGAAAGAACAATTGCACCAAAACATCCACCGGCGGGTCGATATAATGATGCAGCAGGGATTATTGGAGGAAGTGAGAGGACTACTGCCCGTGCGGCATTTGAATGCACTTCAAACCGTGGGCTACAGTGAGTTGTTTAATTATATGGATGGAAACAGTACGTTGGCGCAGGCGGTGGAGGCCATCAAGACGAACACCCGACAGTACGCCAAAAGACAAATGACCTGGTTCCGGAAAGACGCTGACGTACAATGGTTTTCCCCTAAAAACGAAGCCGCCATACTGGAATATTGCGGGCAGGCAACGGCCGGCTCCTGAAACAAGATATGTTTGCGCTTGTCTATTTAAACAGGCTAAGAAGTAATACTTAGACAAACATAAATTTTGTTAATATTATGATCAGATGACCACTTGGATGCGAAATTATTCTAATAAGATAACCGATTTTTGTAATGCCAAACAACCAGCCGGGAGCGAATCCCGGCAATCCGTAGAGATCCCCTGTGAGGACTTTAAAGTGAAGGGTTAAGGTTTTTAAAAGAACCTTGAAAACAAACCCCGCCTTTTCAGGCGGGGTTTATTATTTACAATCTTTTATTTCGATGAAGTCTGCATCTTCCTTTTATTCGATGGAGTCCACATCTTCTTTTTCATTTCGAACGAAGCTCACCTTTTTTTGTTATTTCGAATGAAACTCCCCCTCTCTGTCATTTCGAACGGAGCGATAGCGGAGTGAGAAATCTGCTATCCAGGCAATAGTTGTCGAAGCAAACGCACGCACAACTCACTACTGCCAACTCACAACTTGATCCCAAACGTTAGCATAATATTGCCACTGTTATCCTTGATCGTAGCATACGTATTGGCCCGTGGCGCATCAACGCGGTAAGGGAAGTCGACATCTTTATTCAGGCTGTGCACATAAGTAAGATCGATGAAAATACCCTTGTCACGATAACCCAAACCACCACTCACGTTCATTCTGTGAGCCTTCAGTTCTTTATCCTCATAAGGATTGCCATAATAAGCAAAACCAAGACGTGTCATGATAGTATTGAACTTTAATTCACCACCCACGCGGAAATTGAAAGCGCCCTTGTAAGTTTGCTTCACGGCCTCGGTTACCTGCTTGAAGTATTCAGCCTCTCCATTGTCTTCGGCTTCATTGAAGCGGGAGCTGCCATAAGTAACATATTCGATATCGGCAGAGATAAAACCTCTTTGGCGGGATACATCCTCCACTTCATTCAATACATAAGAACCACTCACCAAAAACTTCCAGGGCGATACCAGGTCATACTTGAACACGGGATCAGAACCATTGTTAAGGTATGTAGAAGTGACACTGTCCAATCCCTTGCCAGCCCCAAATAACTCATCAACGTCAGTTACCATCTTTGCAGTAGTCTGGTCCTTCAGCGCATACAGGCTGGGGCTATGTACAGCCACACCAAGGCGCAGCCTTTCAACAGGTTTGAAGATCAAACCCAGCTTGGCATTCACACCAACACCCTTGGAGGTAAATTCTTCCTGGTAAGTAGCATAGTTAAAATCATTTACGGCAGCAGTAGGGTCCGATTCCGTAAACGTGCTGGTACGCTCGTAGTTCACGATGGGAATACCGATGCCAAGGCCCAAATAGAGCTTGTCATCCATATTTGAGGCAAAGCCAAGCGCCAGCTCGGTAATGCCCCCTTTGGTGATCACGGTCTTCTCCTGGTTCACAACGCCCAGGTCCTCTGCACGGGAAAACACCGTATTGTTATTATCTACATCCAGCAGGTAAGTATACAGTCCCATACGTGTTTGCAGGGATAACGACTGGTTGTTGATCGCCATATCGATGATCGACTTATTCGTCAGTGAGGGATTCGCGTCCTTGACACCTGAATAATAATTGAAAAACTCATTGGCCAAAGGCTCGCTGAAAGAACTGTAGTCGTTTGTCCCTTTATAGTGGAAGGTGCCCGCGAAATTTGCCACCCGGTTTACACCGATACTGAAAGACTTGCTGGTCCACTTGCTGTATTTATCACTGAAGCCAAATACTAAACCAGAGGCCCCCAGGTTGAAACGGTTGAGGCCATCAGCCGAAGCATCGGTTTCACGGAAGCTGCCCTTGCTGCGCGCCAGCGTAAAGCCAGGGCTCAATACAAGCTCACTGGTCTTGTAAAAACCAAGTCCGGCAGGATTCACCCACAAGTTGGTGATCTCGCCACCCAGCGAGCCCATAGCCCCACCAATAGCCTGGCTGCGGGCTGAGCCTGAGGGTACGTTCCAACTCATACGCAAAGCATCTTCCGGTATCTGCGCCACTGCCTGCTGCGTAGCAAACAAGGCGGCAATCAGGTAAAGTTTTCTGTTCATGTGTTTACTCAATTCAAAATGATCGGGGAAGTATAAAAAAAGAGGAATCAAAATTCAAGATATCCTTAAATCCTGGTTCCTCTCATAATTAGTTGGGCAATTAATTGCCGCCACGGCTGGGCCTGCTCACGCCACCACCACCGCCGCCACTGCTTCCACCACTGCTGCCACTTGATGAAGAGGACGAGCTCGAAGAAGAAGGAGTGTAAGTACGGGAAGAGGAAGAAGACGAGCTGGAAGGCGTATAAGTCCGGTTGGGCCTGTCGTTGGACGAGCCGGTATTGTAATAAGTTTCTCTGCCGCCACCACTGCTGCCACTGTTACCATTGGAAAACACCCGGCGAATGCTGCTGCCGAGGCTGTTGGTGGTGCGCGTATTGCCGTTATTGTAAGTAGGACTGCTATAGCGCAAACCAGCTTTGGTAGCACCCAGCGGCCTGTTGGTATTATTGTAATTCGTATTCGTATAGCGGTCCAGCGTGAAATTACGCACTGCCGTATAAGCAGGCTGATTTCCCTTTGGATTTACGATGATGATACCACCGCAATAAGGATTGTAGAAGCTGTTCCAGCGGTACATGGCATTCCAGTAATTGTTGAAGCCGATACCGTAGTTCCAGTAAGGATTGAAACTGTTATAATAACTGCCGCCGTAAGGATTGTAATAACTGCTGTAATTCCAGTCGTAATCATCGAAGGCGCTCCAGCGGTAACGGTCGCGCACCCGCATCCGCAGCCAGCGGTCGTCATACGAGTAATCATCCCCGCCACGGTAAGAACCTTCTCTCTTTTGTTCAGTTTCTACATACGCGGCGCCTTCACGGGCAGGAGAATAATATACATCGTCTGGCGTCCTGGTCTGCCCGGAACGATATACCGAGCAACTGGACAAGCCAATTACTGCTATAGCGATGAAAAGTAGAAGTCGGGACATGGTTAGTGCTATTTTAATGATTTACGATGCGAAGTTGCTACTTTTGCGTTCTTTCAGAATAAAATTACAATAAAAAGGCGGCCGATACCATTAAAAAATGCAGCCGGAATGTTAAAGTTGGTAGTGAAAATCAGCCATAAAAGGCCCTTTTTAGACGACCAGCAACCCTCCTGCATCGATCGGTAAAAACGCCCGGTAATTAACAACGGTAAAAAAATGAGCAAAGAGATCACCAGCAGAAGTGCAGACTATTCGCAATGGTACAATGACCTTGTTATTAAAGGCAGCCTGGCCGACTATTCGGCCGTACGCGGTTGTATGGTAATAAAACCCTATGGGTTTGCCCTCTGGGAAAACATGCGCGATGCCCTGGACAAGATGTTCAAAGATACGGGCCACGTAAACGCCTACTTCCCCCTCTTTGTACCCAAAAGCCTGTTCGAGGCCGAAGAAAAGAACGCAGAAGGATTTGCCAAAGAATGCGCAGTAGTTACCCACTACCGCCTGAAAGCCGATCCCAATCATAAAGGAAAATTGATCGTAGACCCCGAAGCCAGACTGGAAGAAGAACTGGTGGTGCGTCCTACGAGCGAAGCCATCATCTGGAATACCTATAAAAATTGGATACAGTCCTACCGCGACCTGCCCATCCTCATCAACCAGTGGGCCAACGTAGTGCGTTGGGAAATGCGTACCCGCCTTTTCCTGCGTACCGCCGAGTTCCTTTGGCAGGAAGGCCATACAGCCCATGCCACCAAACAGGAAGCAATAGCAGAAGCAGAACAAATGCTGCATGTATACGCCGACTTTGTGGAAAACTGGATGGCGCTGCCGGTGGTGAAAGGAATAAAAACCGAAAGCGAGCGTTTTGCCGGCGCGGTGGAAACCTATTGCATCGAAGCCCTCATGCAGGATGGTAAAGCCTTGCAGGCAGGGACCTCCCACTTCCTCGGACAAAACTTTGCCAAAGCATTCGAAGTAAAATTCTCCGATAAAGAAAACAAGCTCGATTACGTTTGGGCCACCAGCTGGGGCGTTAGTACCCGCCTCATCGGTGCGCTGGTAATGGCGCACAGTGATGACGAAGGACTGATCCTGCCGCCAAAGATCGCTCCTGTCCAGGTGGTGATCGTGCCTATCTATAAAGGGGAAGAAAGCAAACCGGTAATCGACGCCAAAGCCAATGCCCTCATGGCAGAGCTCAAAGCAGCCGGCATCCGCGTTAAATACGACAACAACGACAATACCCGCCCGGGCTGGAAATTTGCCGAACATGAAATGAAAGGTGTTCCCGTGCGCATTGCCATCGGCGCCCGCGATATCGAGAACAACGTAGCCGAACTGGCACGTCGCGATACCCGCGAAAAAAGCAGTGTATCGTTCGACGGACTGGCCAACAGGATCGTTAACCTGCTCGACGAAATCCAAAAAGCCATTTACAACAAAGCCCTGGCCTACCGCGATGAGCACATCACCAAAGTCGATAGCTGGGATCAGTTTGTAAAAGTGTTGAACGAAAAAGGAGGTTTCATTTCTGCCCATTGGGATGGCACAGCCGAAACAGAAGAAAAGATCAAGGAGCAAACGAAAGCAACCATCCGTTGCATTCCGATCGACAATCCGGCCGAAGAAGGCGTTTGCGTATTCAGCGGCAAACCCAGCACACAAAGGGTGCTTTTTGCACAGGCCTATTAAACATGGATTAGAAAAAAATAAGGATTAAATAAGATTTTACGGATTGGTTGACTGACTACAATTGAATCAGCAACCAATCCGTTTTTTTATGGTTATTCGCGTAATCCTGTTAATTTCTTATAATTCTGCGAATCCTCTTTTGATATTATCCGTGAAATCCCCTTAATCATTTAAATCCGTGATTAATTTTGCCTATCTTGAATACACAATCCATGGGTATGACGATCGGAATTTTAAAAGAACCATCAGCCGAAACACGAGTATCCCTGTTACCAGAAGCGGTAGCAACACTGATCAAAAAAGGAATCACTGTACAGATAGAACAGGGGGCAGGCGAAAAAGCCTTTAGCAGCGACGACGACTATGCCAAAACAGGCGCCCATCTCAAAAGCCGGCAGGAAGTACTCCAAACCTCCGACATCATTTTAGCCATCCATCAGTTCACTGAAGTAGACACACTCCCCGCACAAAAGATCATCATTGGTGTGTTCCAGCCCTTGTTCCATCCCGGCCTCATGCAGGATTGGGCAAAGCAGGGCATTACCTCCTTTAGTCTCGACATGCTGCCCCGTACCACCCGGGCACAAAGCATGGACGTATTGAGCTCACAAGCTAATATAGCTGGCTATAAAGCAGTATTGCTGGCAGCCAATAACTATGGCCGTTACTTTCCTATGTTCATGACAGCGGCAGGCAGCATTGCGCCCGCCAAAATACTGATCCTCGGCGCAGGCGTAGCCGGTTTGCAGGCCATCGCCACGGCAAAACGCCTGGGCGCAGTCGTAGAAGTATTTGATACCCGCCCGGCCGTGAAAGAAGAAGTGATGAGCCTTGGCGCCAAATTCGTGGAAGTGGAAGGCGCCGCCGATGCATCCAAAGCCGGTGGCTATGCGGTAGAGCAAAGCGAAGAATACAAACAACGCCAGCAACAGAAAATAGCAGAAAGTGCAGCCAAAGCAGATATCATCATCACTACCGCGCAGATACCCGGCAAAAAAGCGCCCATTCTGCTTACAGAAGCGATGCTGGGCAATATGCGCAATGGTTCCGTGATCATAGACCTCGCAGCAGCCACAGGCGGCAACACGCCCTTTTCCAAAAACAACGAAACTGTAGTACACAAAGGCGTACGCATCATTGGCGACAGCAACCTGCCCGCCAGCATGCCATCCGATGCCAGCAAACTATACGGAAAGAACGTGCTGAACTTTTTACAGCTCATCACTACCAAAGAAGGTACTATCAACCTCAACTGGGAAGATGACCTCGTAAAAGGATCATGCATCACCCATGATGGGGCAGTAGTACACGAAAGAGTGAAACAATAAATGTATAATCGGGCAGGTCAGAGAGCTGCATAAAAAGCAGTAAGCCTGGCAAAAAGAATTCTAAATCCTGAATACGAAATTCTAAATAACATGGAAGCAGTACTCAAATGGCTATCCGATAACCAGCAGATCATCTACATCGTCATCCTGATGATCTTTGTGGGAATAGAAGTAATTGGCCGGGTGCCCAGCGTATTGCACACGCCCCTGATGAGCGGTGCCAATGCCATACACGGCGTGGTCATCATCGGCGCCATCATCGTGATGGGCAAAGCAGACGCCGGCAACTATGTGGCCCTCGTACTTGGCTTCCTGGCCGTGGTATTGGGTACGCTCAACGTGGTAGGAGGATTTGTGGTCACAGACAGAATGCTGGAAATGTTTAAATCGAAGAAGAAATAATAAATGGTGGGTCGTCCCGTACTTCAGTCGGGACGGCTCACCATTTGACAAACGCAGGACTTAACGAATTACACGAATATGGAGTTCAGTATACTCACGCTATGTTACCTGATCGGCTCAGTAACCTTTATCATAGGACTTAAAATGCTGTCCAACCCCGCCACCGCGCGCAAGGGCAACCTGATAGCGGCAGTGGGCATGACGGTTGCCATCCTTGGCACCATCTTCCTCTACCGCGATGATGAAACAGGCGAAAAGCTGCACAACTATATATGGATATTTGCCGGCCTTCTTATTGGCGGAGTCATTGGTACCCTGGCCGCCAAAAAAGTGAAGATGACGGCCATGCCCGAAATGGTGAGCCTCTTCAACGGTATGGGCGGCGCCTGTGCGGCACTCATCTCTATTATTGAATTTAATCATTATGCCGCCAGTGGGTTTAAGAATACGATCCACGAAGCCTATGAAGTAGGGGAGCAGATAGACGATGCAGTACTGTCACTGGGTGTACAAACAGGTGTGTTGATCACGATCTTTGCAGGCCTCATCATTGGCTCTGTTTCCTTTGCCGGTAGTATGATAGCCTGGGGTAAGCTCAATGGCAAAATAAAAGACTTTGCATTCAAAGGACAACACATCGTCAATCAGGTTATTCTTATAACTATCCTTGGGTTGTCTGTGTTCCTGATCTATAAGATTAAAACAACAGTAGGTTCTACAGATGATGCTCCGGATTTACCACTCAACATTGGTTATATCTCCGCACTCTTCTACGGCGTACTGGCATTATCACTCATCTACGGCGTGTTCTTCGTAATGCCCATTGGCGGTGCCGATATGCCTGTCGTGATCTCCCTGCTCAACTCATTTACGGGTGTAGCCGCGGCCTGCGGAGGCTTCCTGTACGACAACAAAGTAATGCTCACTGGCGGTATACTGGTAGGTGCAGCCGGTACGCTCCTTACGATACTGATGTGTAAGGCCATGAACCGCTCCCTGCTCAACGTGCTCATCGGCTCCTTTGGAGGAGGCGGCAGTGCAGCCGGTGGAGGTGGCACAAAAGAACAAGGCGCCTACAAAGAAATATCCCTCAGTGATACAGCGGTCATTATGACCTATGCACACAAAGTCATCATCGTCCCTGGTTATGGATTGGCGGTGGCACAGGCACAACACGCCTGCCATGAGCTGGAAAAACTACTCGAAAGCAAAGGTGTAGATGTTAAGTATGCTATCCACCCGGTGGCGGGCCGCATGCCCGGGCACATGAACGTATTGCTGGCCGAGGCCGATGTGAGCTACGACAAACTGCAGGAAATGGAGCAGGCCAACGAAGAGTTTGCTACCACCGATGTAGTGCTGGTGCTGGGCGCGAATGACGTAGTCAACCCTGCTGCCAAGACCGATCCCGCATCACCCATTTACGGCATGCCCATCCTTGATGTGGAGCTGGCAAAAAATGTTATCGTCAACAAGCGAAGCATGAAACCTGGCTACGCAGGCATCGAAAACGATCTCTTCTTCCAGCCCAAAACCTCTATGCTCTTTGGCGACGCCAAAAAAGTATTGCAGGACCTCATTGCAGAGATTAAAAACTTATAAGCTATAAACAGGTACTGATATAAACGACTATGTCCGAGAAAAAGACTTTCCTGGTGCCTGTTTATATGCTGGCCTTCTCTTTTTTGATTGGAGCTATTTTTGAGTGGCCGGCTGTCGTGAATACGATAAGAAACAGACACTTGCCGCAGGACTCGTTTTCCTTTAGTATGAGGGAATATTGGATAAATCGATTGCTCAATATTGGTATTATTGGCGTGATAATACTGGTAGAGTGTTTGGTTTATTGGAGAATACGAAAAAGCAAATACAGGAAAGATTTTGCCGTAGGCCATGCAATTGGTATCATGCTCGCACTGGTTGGCCTGCCTGTTGGTTCTGCGATATTCCAGTATTTTACGGATTTCAGTATTGCTTCGGAGGAAACGACGCGTACAATACGAATCATGAATACAATTTATGGCGGCTTGCTTAAGGTGTTTTTCATAATGGCACATGTTTGCTTTGCGCTGGTGTTGATAAGCTTATGGAAGAACCGTAAGAATAGATCTGTGGATGTGGTGGCCGGAGAAAAAGATATATTGAATGAATATACCGACCGATAAATATGGTAAATAATAAAAAACTTATAGCCCCCCGCCCACACCCGACAGCCCTGACATTCTCAATGATTACACCTGAAAAATAAGAAAAACTATACAGCCCCTTTCTGGTTTTTGATCCCGATAATTTGCGTTCAGGTATACTTCCTGTATGTATTTATTGGTCTTGTTATTAGTGAGCAAAAGTTTGTTGCCAAATACGAAAAGTCGTCGCAATATCCAATGCCGGCATTTTTGAACTCCTTTATAAACGACGCTGTGATATTAGGAGCTACCGTAGTAGTACTTATAATAGAAAGCATTTTCTTGTGGCGAATCCAGAGAAAGCCCTTTAAACGTTTTTTTGCCTGGGCTTATATAGTATTACTACTGTTTGTGTTGGTGGCGCTGCCTATTTTGGCAATCAGGGACGATATTTTTGTTACGCACATTCTCAGACCAAATGAATGGCTGTATTGGTCTTGTGTCGGAATCGCTCACCTGTTTTTCGTTTTAATGTTGATACAATTGTACAGAAGAAAACGACAACCGGCATCAGTCGACCCGACCAACATCCTCGACGATTACGCCGAAGCTGATTGATCACCCACCTATGCCAATTCCTGATTCGAACGTACATTTGCCCGATTAATGCAGGACAATTTGATCTTACCACAAGCACTATTGGATTCGCTGGAAGGCGTGAAAGGATACAACCGGGAAACATTCGAGGCCGTACACCAATCCGGTGAACAGGTTACCTCTATTCGCTTCAACCCTTCAAGGACCGGTAACCAACAGCCGGTAACCTCGACTCACGACTCCGAACTCGGAACTCCGAACTCTGAACTCCCGACTCTGAACTCCCGGCTCCCCATTCCCTGGACCTCCCACGGCTACTATCTCGACGAGCGTCCCTCCTTCACATTCGATCCCGCCTTTCACGGCGGATTGTATTATGTGCAGGAAGCCTCCAGTATGTTTCTCGAACAGGCATTGAAACAAACAACCGATCTGAGTAAAGATATCCGCGTGCTCGATCTGTGCGCAGCGCCTGGTGGCAAATCTACATCGCTGCAATCACTGATCACACCCAATAGTTTACTGGTCAGCAACGACGTCATCAAAACACGCGCAGCCATCCTCGAAGAAAACCTCACCAAGTGGGGCGCCGTCAATACGATCGTTACCAACAATGATCCTGCACACTTTGCCCGGCTCGAAAATTTCTTTGATGTTATGGTCATCGATGCCCCCTGCAGCGGCAGCGGCCTGTTCCGGCGCGACTCAGCAGCCATAGCCGAATGGAGTGAACAGAACGTACAACTCTGCAGCCAACGTCAGCAGCGCATACTGGCGGATAGCCTGGCAGCTCTTAAAGAGGAGGGCGTGCTCATCTATTCCACCTGCTCTTACTCCCGCGAAGAAGATGAAGCAATCGTCGATTGGTTGATGGAGGAATTCGAATCCGAAAGCCTGCCCTTGCAAATACAACCCGGTTGGGGCATTGTAGAAACGATCAGCGAAAAAAACAAAGGATACGGATACCGCTTCTTTCCCGATAAAGTGAAAGGCGAAGGATTATTCCTCGCTTGCTTCCGCAAACAAAGTGGAGGAAGCGCTGTCCCCCGTGTACCGAAAAAAACAAAATGGCAAAAAGTGAGTAAGGCCGAAGCGGAGATCATCAACCCCTGGCTTAAAAAAGAGGCGGCAGTACAGTTATGGAAACAGGGTGATATGATCATTGCCTTCCCCGCCTCACTCGAAGAAGCACTCCACATCACAGCCGAACACTTGTACCTGCGCAAAGCCGGTACAATAATTGGTAAAATAGCAGGCAACAGCCTGGTACCCGATCACGCCTTCGCACTCAGCAACCTGCTATCGGAAAATATTGTTGCAGTAACGTTAAAAAAAGAAGAAGCACTGCAATATTTGAGAAGAGAAGAAGTTAAAATACCGGCCACAAAAACAGGATGGACCCTGGTAAAATACGACGGAATAGCAATAGGTTGGATCAAGGTATTACCCAACAGGATCAACAACTATTATCCATCCGCCTGGCGTATATTGAAAAGTGGTAACAATTGAAAATATTCCACATCTTTGCACGGTGATGAAATTCATGACTATGTTGAAAATCAAAGTATTACTTCTTGTTTTAGTAACCTCGGCCACCACGCTGCGTGCGCAGCAGCTCAAAGTGCAGGGCACATCCCCTTCACTCTACCTCACGCACACGGTAGCAGCCAAAGAAAACTGGTATAGCATCGGACGATTGTACAACGTGAGCCCTAAGGAAATTGCCCCGCTCAACAACAGCAGCATGGACAAACCCCTGGCCATCGGACAAGCACTCAAAATACCACTCACCACCAACCTGTCCATCGACGGAACCAAGGCGGCAGATGAAGTATTTGTGCCACTTTACTATACCGTACAGGAAAAAGAATGGCTGTACCGCATCAGCCAGAACCACCAGAAAGTACCGGTGGCCAACCTCGAAAAATGGAACAACGTTACCAACGATCAGCTGAAACCCGGCATGAGCCTTATAGTAGGATACCTGAAAGTAAAACAGGGACAAAGTGCATTGGCAGCATCAGGCACCAATAAAATAGTGGCAGTAACAGCGGCCCCGCCCGTTGCCAAAGTCGAACCGGTGAAAGAAGAGCCGAAGAAAGAAACACCTGCCACAACAACACCATCTTCCAATACAGGTACAGCAGCCAATACAACCACCACACCCAACAAAGAAACAACTATGGGTACGGTGAAAACAGAAGAGCCTAAAACAACGCCGCCCGCACCAGTAGTGGAAAAACCTGTTACTGCTACACCACCGGCTACCACACCGGCTTCTACAACGCCAACCACCACCACACCTGTAGCCACCACCACAGCGCCCGGCAGCAATAACACATCCTCCGGCAGCAGCAACCACAAAGGCGGTTATTTCAGGTCGCAGTATGCGGAGACAGGTAAAACGAATACCGGCAATGCAGGTATCTTCCGCAGCACCAGTGGCTGGAAAGATGGTAAATACTATGCGCTGATGAACAATGTGCCAACAGGCACCATTGTGAAGATCACCTTTACCTCAACACAAAAATCCATCTATGCCAAAGTCTTGGGCCAGTTGCCCGAAATGAAAGAAAGCATTGGCCTGATGGTCCGCCTCAGTGATGCCGCCGCCTCCGAGCTCGGCACCGACAACGGCAAGTTCTATGTCGATGTAAAATACTAATAGCTTCGGGCCACGAGCTGTGAGCTACGAGCGAATACAACGAGCTACATGCAAACAAAAGAGGAGACACCTTTAAAAGGTATCTCCTCTTTTGCTATTACGTTGTCATTTCGAAGGCAACTCACCCTTCATTGTCATTTCGAACGAAGCGACAGCGGAGTGAGAAATCTGCTGACAAAACAAAAACTGTCGAAGAAAACAAGTAAGCAATTCTTAAAGAATATTACACTTGAAGTGTCTGGATGCTTATAATAAATAAAGAATGTTACACTTAAAGCATCCGGTTGATCGTAATAAGTAATGAATGCTACACTTGAAGCAACTGGGAGTCTGTGATAAATAAGGAGTGCTACACCTTGGAGAGGCGTTGGCCCGTCAGGCCGCGCAGCCTGTCCCGCCATAGCGGGAGAGCGATCGGGCCTGACTTGATTTTTCTTTGGTTACTTTCTTTGCATCCAAAGCCTGTCCCGCAATAGCGGGAGCAAAGAAAGTGACAAAAAAGCCCTGCACACCGTGCAAAAAAGTAAAGCAGAAATGATAAAAAGCTTCGAAGCAAAAGGCTCGTAGCTTGTGTATTAAAAGCGATAACCCCTCAAAAACTCCTCGATCGTCATTCTCTTCTTTCCCTCCAGCTGCAGATCCAACACATGAATATACCCATCCGCACACGCAAACTTTAAGTACGTCTTCCCATTCGTATCAGCAGTGCCCTCCGGAATAGCAGGCGGCGCAATCTCCTTTTTAGAACGGTATATCTTCAGCACCTTATCCTGCAGATACGTATAAGCACCAGGGAAAGGCGATAAACCCCGGATAAGATTATGAATATCGAAAGCCGGCTTATGCCAGTCTATCTTGCACGTCTCCGTAAATATCTTGGGCGCATGCTTAAGCGAAGACCCTGAACTCTCGACTCCTGACTCTGAACTCGATTGAGGCTTCTCCACGATCGTCCCGGCCACCAATCCTTCTACGGTCTTCACCAGCAACTTGGCGCCCACCTCCTTCATATAGTCGTGCACGTCACCAGCGGTATCATCCTCACCAATAGCAAAACTGTCCTGCAGCAAAATATTGCCCGTATCGATGGCATGTTGCAATTTGAACGTAGTCACACCGGTTTCCCGCTCGCCATTGATCACGGCCCAGTTGATGGGCGCAGCACCACGGTATTGCGGCAACAGCGAGCCATGCAGGTTTACGGTGCCCATCGGTGGCATATTCCATACCACTTCAGGCAGCATACGGAAAGCCACTACTATCTGGAGATCTACCCGCAGCGCGCGCAACGCTTCCAGGAAGGCAGGGTCTTTCAGCTTCTCCGGTTGCAACAGGTGCAGCCCATGTTCCACGGCATACTTCTTCACCGCACTTTCAGTCATCTTCATACCACGGCCCGCCGGTTTATCGGGAGCAGTTACCACACCCACAATACGGGCGCCTGCTTTCACCAGCGCATCCAGCGATGCCACCGCAAACTCCGGCGTACCCATAAAAACAATCCTTGTATCTTTCAATTGGTCATTCATTACTCAGTTATTATAATTTAACTAACCCTCTTTATTTTTTGAACGAAGTACCTTTTTTGAACGAAGTACCTTCTTTTTTGTCATTTCGAACGAAGCGATAGCGGAGTGAGAAATCTGCTATCGAAGCAAACGCCTTATCAACCTATCAACATTTCAACCTGTCAACCTCACTCAAAATCCTCATAGATCAGATACTTCTTCCTGATCTCCTTAAACCACTTCAATCCTGGCTCCCAGCTCTTGCGTATCTCCGCTTCCGAAACACCCGCCTTCACCTGTTGTATCAACACATCATTCCCCGCCAGCTTATTGAAAAAGTTCCCCTTGTTCAGGAAAAAAGAATCCTTCCGCGGGAACTGCTTATAGGCCTCCAGCAGATATTTGATCTGCACCTGCCTGTTCACTTTTTTCAACACATCGGCAGGCTCACCACTCACGTCCCACCCATAACAAAGTTGATCCTTCAGCTTGGGATTGTTGGCGCCAGGCTTACTACGCGGTGTAAACGAAATCAAATTAGTTGGCAGCGTAGGATGGCCAAACAACTGGAAAGGCTTATCCGTACCCCGTCCTTCACTCAGTACCGTACCCTCAAAAAAGCAGGTAGAAGCATACCAGTAGATAGATTGAATATCGGGCAGGTTGGGAGAGGGCTTCACGGGCAGCACATAAAGGCTCTTATGCGTATAGCCGGTGCAGGGAATAATAGTCAGTGAAAAAGCCTTGCTGCTGGTAGGTGCGCGCCGCTTCTCCAGAGCAGCCCGTTCAGGCGAAGCAGGAATGTTGATGGGAGCTGTCACGGGCTTTTGCAGCCATTGTTCACCCGCCAGCATATAAGCATATTCGCCCAGCGTCATGCCATACACGATGGGGACGGGCTGCATGCCAACAAACGACCGGAAAGCCGTATCGAGCACAGGCCCGTCCACATAAAACCCGTTGGGGTTGGGACGGTCAAGTACAATCAGCGGTTTATTATTCTCAATAGCCGCCTCCATATACTCCTGCATGGAAGAGATATAAGTATAAAAGCGGGTGCCCACATCCTGGATGTCAAACAACAGTATATCAACATTCTTGAGGTCGTCAGCCGAAGGACGGTGCTTGGTGCCGTACAGGGAAACAACCGGTATACCCGTTTGCGGATCGGTATAATTGCCCACCTTCTCGCCGGCATCGGCCGTGCCCCGGAACCCATGTTCAGGTCCAAAGATCACGGTGATATTGACACCCTTTTCCTTCAGCACATCTACTATATTCTTATTGCCGATGGTAGAAGTATGATTGGCAAAAACAGCTACCCGCTTACCCTGCAGCCGCGGCAGGTACAGCTCCGTTCGCTCCGCACCAGGCACAATCCCGGATGCAACATGGCCGATTGTCGATTGCTCCCGACGCATGTCGGGACCGACTGTCTTCACATCAGCCGCGTTAACCTTCACACAAGCTAACACAATCATTATGATGAATATCCTTCTCATTACTTTAAGTGATTGATAGTCAAAGATAGTTAATTGCTGTAACCAGATGCCGGGGTAGTTGCCGGCATAGCAAACAAACAATTACAGTCAGTCGGTAACATAAAATTAATCTCCGGTACCAGCGCAACGCATTTCCGTGCAACCTGTAACCTGTAACCGGCAAATGGTAACCGGCAACTTGAAACCTGAAACTTTCAACCCGTAACAGGCAGCTGGTATCCCGAATTTCCCGCCCCTGGTATGATTTTTTTCCCGTTACTTTGTCGGCAGTAACCGGTCTTTCTTTTCTTCACATATGATTAGAAACGAGGTGGTGACTGAAGTTTAATAACATACTAAAACACTTTGTAAATGCAACAAGCAAAATCGGGTGATACCGTAAAGGTGCACTACCATGGCCGGTTAACAGATGGAACAACCTTCGACTCTTCAGAAGGCCGTGAACCACTCGAATTTGAAGTAGGTAGTGGCTCCGTTATTGCCGGATTCGATAATGGCGTGACCGGTATGGCAGTAGGCGAAAAAAAGACCATCCAGATACCCGTTGAGCAGGCCTATGGTCCCAAAGACCCCGGCATGCTGGTAGAATTCCCCAAAGCCAACTTCCCCCCGGATATGAACCCCGAACTGGGCATGCGTCTCAACATGACCAATGGCTCCGGACAGGTTATCCCTGTGGTGATCACAGATATTCAGGAAGAAAGTGTGACCCTCGATGCCAACCACCCCCTTGCTGGTGAAGACCTGATCTTCGACATCGAGCTGGTGTCCATCGGCGGCGGCGCTTCCCGCATCATAATGCCTTGATTTACTGTGCAGAAAACTGCATTTTAGGATAGTAAAAGCCCGGTATGAACTTACCGGGCTTTTTTATATTTTGGCCTCAAATGTATACCCTATGAAACGCGTTTACACCACTATCCTTGGTTCATGCCTGTTGCTGTTTACTACCTGGCAAACCCAGGCCCAGGAGTCCGATACGGCCATTGCCACCCGCAATGCCATGAAGTTTGCAGAAAGCTTTGTAAAAGCCCATTTCTACCAGGACTGGAAAACCTATACGGAACTTACCAACCCCACCGCCATTAAATATTACGGAGGAGCCCAGCAGTTTAAAGAGCATGTGGTAACCATTTATTTCCGGAATGAGCCCAAGCTGGAAGAAAAGCCGGAGGCCATCCGCGTCATTGAGATGCGCAACGACATTGATCAATGGCAGTGTGTGATAGAAAAAGTGCGCAACACCTTTATCAATGATAAGAAAGCAGTGATAACATCTTATCTCGTAGGGCAATCCAACGATGCCGGGCAAACCTGGAAGTTTGTAGATGTAAGCCACAACGCGATCGAGAACTTCTCCCTCATTTTCCCGCCGGTCTTTGGCGATCTGCCCATCCCGTCCGGTAAAGTGGAATATCCCGGGGAAATAGTAGCCGAGCCGGTTGTTGAAGCCCCTAAAGCAACAGCCAAAAAGAAAGCCACCAAAAAGCGCTAACCAGCCCTTTAAAAATAGTAGTATAGTAAGTTAGATGGTCTGTCCCGCCTCCGGCGGGACTTTTTTATGTCAGGCTTATTGTGTGTCAGGCTGAGTCCCGCTGGAGCGGGATAAACTCTGTCGAAGCCTCAACGCCGCATCCCACACTGGCCTGTAAGCACAAAACAACACCGCCAGCAGTAACAACCCCGTCGCCACAGCCGATCCCTCAAAACCAAAAGCCCCACCAGTCAGCAGGTCATCCCCCTTGCGCTCCATATGCCAGATCGATTGCCCGCTCAGCCCGCTCACCTCATACCCCAGCACCGTACCCTGGAAGAAATTCCAGCTGAAATGAAAGAAAACAGAGAACCACAAATTGCGGGTATACACATAATTGAGGCCCAGCAACAAGCCCCCCGCCAGCAGGTTTACGATAGCCACCACGTTCAGGTGCGCATTACCCAGGTGCATCAACGCAAAAAGAACCGTCACCGCCCCCAGTGCCGGCCACCGGGGCATAGACAACAACATATTATTCAACATATAGCCCCTGAAAGTGATCTCCTCGCTCAAAGCTGTAAGTGCAAACAGCACGAGCCCGGATACAATAGGGTTCACATCCAGCCGGGTTTCCACCCAATCGATCCTTTGTGTACCATACAGGATCAGCGAGCCAATACCCAGCAACACGATCCCCAGCAGGAAACCGGCCCAGGCATGCCGCTGATGACCCTTCCACGCAAAACCCATACTCAGAATAGACTGCCGGTCCACAAAACGGCGGAATACAAAAGCCAGCATGATAGACAGCAAGGTGCTGGCGGTTATCACAACAGTATCGAGAGTAGGGTCATTGATGAGAGCTGAGGTGGTCACTTCCGGGTGCTGTATGATCCAGACGCCCCCGGCAATACTGCCCACCAGGAAATAAATACCAAGAACTACGATAAAAAAAACAATAGCGCGCACCCAGCCTTGCCGGATAGCGGGTAGGGGATGATTGGTTACAGCCATAATAATATATCTTGCCAAAAATACAATCCCATGTTCGATAATTATTCCTTCACCGTACAGGAAAAGTTTTTAAGATATGTGCAGATAGATACGCAGAGCGATCCCCAATCCAAAACCTTCCCCTCCACCGAAAAACAAAAAACACTGGGCCGCCTGCTGGTGCAGGAACTCCTGCAGATAGGCCTCACCGATGCTCACCTCGATGAATACGGATACGTATACGCTACCATACCATCCAATACCGATAAGCAGGTGCCCGTCATCTGCTATTGCGCCCACATGGATACCGCGCCCGATTGCACAGGCACCGGCGTAAAACCCATCGTGCACCACAAATATGATGGTGGCAACATCGTGTTGCCCGATGATCCCACCCAGATCATCACACCCGAAGCACACCCTTACCTGCGCAAAAAGATAGGAGAGGACATCATCACCGCTTCCGGCACTACCTTGCTGGGCGCTGATGATAAAGCAGGCGTTGCAGTGATCATGGACATGGCCAACTACCTCACCGCCCATCCGGAAGTAAAACACGGCACGATCAAAATACTCTTCACGCCCGATGAAGAAATAGGACACGGTGTAGACCATGTGGACCTCAAAAAACTGGGTGCCGATTTTGCCTATACCCTCGATGGTGGAGAACGCGGCTCCTTTGAAGCCGAGACCTTCTCGGCCGATGCAGTCACCATTACGGTACACGGCGTTAGTGCACACCCCGGATATGCAAAAGACAAACTGGTGAATGCCATTAAAGTGGCCGCCACCTTTCTGGAACAACTGCCAAAAGACAGCTGGTCACCCGAAACCACCGAAGACCGCTACGGCTTCGTACACCCTGTGCAGATAGAAGGCACCATCGAAAAAGCGACCATGCAATTCATAATCCGCGACTTCTGGACACACAAGCTCGCAGCTTATGAAAACGCTCTGCGCGATGAAATGGACTATGCACTCCGGAAATTCCCCGGCGCCAAAGCCGAAATGGTAGTGAGAGAACAATACCGCAACATGAAAGAAGTGCTCGACAACCACCCGCAGGTATCCGAATATGCCAAAGCAGCGATAGAGCGCGCAGGAGTGGAAGTAATAGAAATGAGCGCCCGTGGCGGCACAGACGGTTCACGCCTGTCATTCATGGGATTGCCCTGCCCCAACATCTTTACCGGCGAAATGGCCTTCCACGGCAAACACGAATACGTAAGCGTCCAGGATATGCAGAAGAGCGTAGAAACCATCGTACATCTGGCTATGATCTGGGAAGAAAAGGCGTAGGGTAGTTGAAAAGTTGACAAGTTGAAATGTTGACAAGGTGAAAACCGTAATGTTGCTACTAAATGTATTCCCTTTTCACCTATAAACTTTTCAACTTATCAACCTTCATCCAACCTTTTAACCCGTTAACTCGTCAACCTGCCAATAAATACACGATCATTTTGAATGCTCCCTCTTTTTTGTCATCTCGAACGGTATTCCCTCTTCTGTCATTTCGAACGAAGTTTACCCTCCTCCCTTTGTCATTTCGAACGGAGCGAAAGCGGAGTGAGAAATCTGCTATCGAAGCAAAAGGAATGCTATCCTTCCTGGTGATTCTCCTGTCCGTATCCACCCACGCCCAGAACCTCGTCTCCAACGGCGGGTTCGAAGACGAGAACATCTGCGTTGAATACAAGCAAAACTGCGCCCCTGAAGCCTGGGTCGCCAATTCCTTCTACGACAACTATTACTATTATACACCCGGCAAAGCCCACGATGGAACACACTTCGTAGGCCTTGCTGCCGGAACAGCTTACAAAACACCCGGCACACACTACTTCATTCGCACCCGCCTGCTCTGTGGCCTGCAGGCCGGACATAGATACCAGCTGGAATTCTGGGTGCGCTCGCGGCACGACATATTAGATAGTGTAGGCGTTTACTTCAGTGCCGGCGATTTCCTGTATGAGAAAAGAAACTATAAGGAAATACAGCCACAGCTCTGGGCCGTCAATGCACTGGACACCCTCGACGCAGACCCCAACAACTGGCAAAAAGTGCGGCTCATGTACACCGCCACAGGCGATGAAGGATACATCACCATCGGCAGCTTCAACCGCAAAGAATGGACCTTTCGCAACGCGCCCGATATGCAACGCAACTATTACTTCTACCTCGATGCAGTATCACTCGTTCCGTTGGATAAACAGGAAGGACTTTGCCCGCAGGCCGATAGCGTGAAAGCCGATATCTACCGGGAAAACCAGCGCCACGAATTTCTCAGAAGACAAGTATACATCAACACCAAAAATCCACCACCTGTTAAGCCCCTGCCCAAAACGGCCAACAGGCCCATACCACCAAAGCAGCACATCGACACACTGATCATCCCGGATATTTTCTTTGCCACAGCCAGCTACCAGCTATCACCCAAAAGCTTTGGATCCCTCGATAGCTTTGCCCGCAGGCTCAACACCTTCCAGGTCGATTCAGTCGTTATAGAAGGACATACCGATAGCGTTGGCACATTGGCCTACAACGAAGCCCTGTCACGCAACCGCGCAATAGCCGTAAAAGAATATGTAGAGAAAAAATTACCAGCCGGAAAGATCCCCTTCACCACCCGTAGCTATGCATTCCTACGGCCCGTGCGTAGCAACAAAACACCCGCCGGCCGCCAGCAAAACAGGCGCGTAGAGATATATGTCTATCGAAGAGAATAGTCCGGAAGTCTGCAAGTCCGCGAGTCGGAAAGAAAGACGCCGGCAAGCTGTATTACTTTCGGTCTTCCCGACTTCCCGTCTTTCCGACAATGTCTTTCATGATCTTCTCCGCATGCTCCCTTGAATTCTCGATAAACCACAAATGCGTATTCATCCCGCCACACACCACACCCGCCAGGTACACATTAGGCAGGTTGGTCTCCATCGTCTCCGGATGATAAGTCGGTTGTAAAATAGCATCATCAGACAACTCAACACCAACCCGACGCAGGAAATCGAAATTGGGTTGATAACCCGTCAGCGCAATTACGTAGTCGTTAGCAATCGTCACCACACCATCAGGCGTAATGATATCCACTTCACGCTCCCGCACCGCCTGCAGGTTCGAATTGAAATACACTTTGATGCTACCCTCCTTGATACGGTTCTCCATATCAGGCTTCACCCAATACTTCACCCGTTCACCGATCTTGTCCTTCCGCACGATCAGCGTCACTTCCGCTCCTTTGCGCCAGGTTTCCAGTGCAGCGTCGATGGCAGAGTTACTCGCACCCACCACCACTACTTTCTGCAACGCATAAAAATGCGCCTCCTTATAATAATGCACCACCTTGGGCAGCCCTTCACCCGGCACATCCAGGAGTTTGGGAATATCATAAAAGCCCGTAGCGATAATGATATGCGCAGCCGTATACGAAGCACGCGAAGTACTCACCACATAATGTTGGTCCTGCCGGATAATATCCTGTACTTCCTCCTGCAATTGCACGCGCAGGTTGTTGGAAGTCGTGACCCGCCGGTAATATTCCAGCGCTTCAGGCCGGATGGGCTTGGCATTATTCGACACAAAAGGAACACCCCCGATCTCCAGCCGTTCCGACGTGGAGAAAAAAGTCATGTTTAAGGGATAGTTATACAAGGAATTGGTCAGGCAGCCCTTCTCGATGATCACATAATCCAGCCCCGCCTTTTGAGCAGCCAGCCCACAAGCCAGCCCGATCGGTCCGCCGCCTACGATCAGTAAAGAATAATGTTCAGTCATAATGTTATAAGACAACAAATCTACGACCCTTGTTCACAAAATCCAGCACAAGCAGAGAAGCAATCGAAATAGACAGGATAACATAATTTAAAGTAACTTGAAAGACGCAAAACGATTATCCATGAACCGCAACATCCTTACCTTTTTACTGGCCCTGCTGGTAGCTGCTGCTGGCCACAGTCAGATCACCGCTAACCCATACACCGTACACTTCATGACCGATGCCAATGGCCGTATGGTAAGCGAAATGACAGACATGCGCGTGGAAGGAAGCCCCTGGTACAGCGACGAATACAACCTGGCCGCGGTTACCGCCATCACAGGCAAAGTATATGACAGCATAGCGGTGAAGTTCAATGTACAGGCCAATGAGCTGACATTTAAAACACCCGATGGAAAAGAAATGGTCGCCATTATGCCCATCCGCCGCATTCGTTTTTTCAACATTAAGGACGATGCAGGCACCCATGCCGCCATACTTGAAACGGTCGGCGGCCAACCCCTCAACACGGCCAACGCACCCGTCTATGAATTGGTCGATACGGGACACATCACCACCCTCAAACAGATCAAAGTCACCAGCAAAGACGTCAAAGAATTCAACGAAGCATCACCCTTGCGCAAGTACACCCGCAAGGAAACCTGGTACGTGCGCCTCCCAGGCGATAAGATCGAAAAACTGGAATCCGGCAAAGAGCCATTACTTACATTGCTGAAAGATAAAAGCACAGAAATCACCGCTTATACAGAAAAAGAAAAGCTCAAATGCCGCAGCATCGACGACTGCCGCCAGGTGATACGCTACTACAATACACTGTTTTAAGATAAAAACAGTACTTTCAGCAAAATATTTATATATGGAACTCCTGCAATCCTACTGGTGGGTCATTATTGTTTTACTGATACTCTTTGCCGGACTCAAAACCATCAACCAGGGTTTCGTTGGTGTCGTTACCATGTTCGGTAAATACCGTCGCGTGATACGGCCCGGACTGAACCTGCTCGTACCGTTCCTCGAACAGATCGCCAAGCGTGTAAGTATCCAAAACCGTTCAGTGGAAATGGAGTTCCAGGCCGTCACGGCCGATCAGGCAAACGTGTACTTCAAAAGCATGCTCCTCTACTCCGTGCAGAATGCAGACGAAGAAACCATCAAGAAAGTAGCGTTTAAATTTCTCAGTGAGCGCGATCTCATGCAGGCCCTTACACGCACCATCGAAGGCACCATCCGTTCCTTTGTAGCCACCAAACGGCAGGCAGAGATTTTGGCGCTGCGCAAAGACCTCGTAGAATATGTGAAAGACCAGATCGACCAGCTCCTCGAAACATGGGGCTATCACCTGCAGGACCTGCAGATCAACGACATCACCTTCGATCAGGCCATCATGGACTCCATGAGCAGGGTAGTGGCCAGCAACAACCTCAAGGCAGCAGCAGAAAATGAAGGACAGGCACTCCTCATCACCAAAACCAAATCGGCAGAAGCAGAAGGCAACGCCATCAAAATTGCAGCAGAAGCAGAACGCCAGGCAGCACAATTACGTGGACAAGGCGTAGCCCTGTTCCGTGAAGAAGTAGCGAGAGGTATGAGCCATGCAGCAGCAGAAATGAAACAAGCCAACCTCGATACCAATGTCATCCTCTTCAGCATGTGGACAGAAGCCGTGAAAAACTTTGCAGAATACGGCAAAGGCAACGTCATCTTCCTCGACGGAAGCCCCGATGGCATGGAACACACCATGCGCCAGATACAAGCCATGATGGTAAAACAATCAGGAAGCTAAAGAAGTCCGCAAGTCGGCAAAGTCCGAAAGTCCGGAAGTAATACAGTTGCATGTTTTTCTTTCCGACTTCCGGACTTGCGGTCTTTCCGACTATGTATAACATTCTTTTAAGAAATATTAACCGCGTCAAAACGTTTTAGGCACACATTTGATACATTTACACCACTAAAAACAATACTGGATGAATTGGTTTTTTCTTCAGGTCAATGTAGATTCTCTCAAACAGGCTATGCAAACCAGTGGTACAGCGCCCTCTATGAACGTTATGGAAATGTTGGCGCATGGCGGTCCCCTTATGATACCCCTGGCACTGTTACTGGTATTGGCGGTATTTTTCTTCTTCGAACGCCTCATCGCCATCCGCAAAGCCAGCAACATCGATCCCAATTTCATGAACATCATCCGCGATAACGTGTTCAGTGGCAACGTATCAGCCGCCCGCTCCCTCGCCAAAAATACCACCAATCCGGTAGCCCGGATGATCGATAAAGGTTTACAACGCATTGGCAAGCCCATCGACGCCATCGAGAAAAGCATGGAAAACGTAGGCAAGCTGGAGATCTATAAAATGGAGCGCAACCTCTCCATGCTCTCGTTAGTATACGGCATTGCACCCATGTTCGGGTTCCTTGGCACCATCTTCGGTATGCTGCAGTTGTTCTACAACATCAATGCATCAGGCGACTTCACCCCAGCGCAGATTGCCGGTGGTATCTATACCAAGATGATTACTTCAGCCAGCGGTTTGATAATTGGTCTGTTGGCCTATGTAGGATACAACTTCCTCAACGCACAGATCGACAAGAACGTCAACCGTATGGAAGTAGCCAGCGCAGAGTTCATCGACATCCTGCAGGAACCTACCCGCTAAGCTGAGTATTGTCACGCTGAGCTTGTCGAAGCGTCGAAGATGTCCCGCTGAGCTTGTCGAAGCATCGAAGATGTCACCCTGAGCTTGTCGAAGGGTACTTTAAGAGAAGACACCATTAAAATACTGAAATAAGTAATAAATGAATCTAAGAAGCAGGTTAAGATCACATCCGGAACTACATGCAGGAGCCTTGAACGACATCCTGTTCATCCTGCTGTTCTTCTTCCTGATCGTGTCTACCATTGCCAATCCAAATATTGTTAAGGTCAACAACCCGCGGGGAACAAAAGATACCAAGGCCAAACAACACATTACCGTATCCATCGACAATGCCCAGCAATTCTACATCGGCACCAAAAGAGCCGACCCGATATTGTTCGATACATTATTGAAAGCAGAGATCGTTAAATTCAAACAGACCATCGATACCCCGGTAGTCGTTATCAACGCCGATACCACCGCCTATTGGGGCGAGATATTCCGCATCATGCGCGTCTCCAAAAGCGTAGGCGCCAAAGTGGTAGCGAATGTGAAGTAATGATTGGCAGTAGCTATAATAAATGCCCTGTAGAATTGCTGCAGGGCATTTATTATTATGAATAGTGTTTACAATGGAAACGCTAAAAGCACCTTGTTCCTTTTTGTCCCGTAATATATTCAGTCATAATATTATCGGCAGCAAGTATACTAATACCATACTGGTTAATACAGAAATCGTCGTAAAACTGATTCCAGTCAGTCAATATAGGACCGCTGGGAGCACCAGTAAAATAATGCCGCTGCAATACATCATCAAGGCCCGACAAGGCGAGTGCTTTGGCTTCGATTGTCGGTATATCATAAGCGTTGGCCAGAATGTTGGCCATTGCTTCAATAAAATTGTAAAGCATGGCAGTGTGTTCAGACCAGTCACCAAGCGCGGTTATGTTATATTTCTCCTTGTAGATGTTAATAAAACCATGCACAAATTCGTGCACAATGCTTGCTCCGGCTAACGCCTGGGTCGCAGTAGGGTTAGTACCCTGTTCCCAGAAGATTGGATTAAGCTCGATATACCATACTTTATTGGCTGGATTGGAGTGGGGATATGAACGTGCCATCTGTGGATTACCGTCAGGCTTCAACATAGACCTGTTCTCCCTAAAAACAAACGACCATGCCTCACCGGGTTCACTTTGCACCAGTAATTCCTTAGCAAATGTCTTTAATAAATTATTAGGCAATTTCTGCCTGGCAATAAGTATACAGGGATTAGTAAACTCATCAGTAATGTCGTCGAGCTCGAACAACGAATACAAAGGATGCCATATCTGCCTTACACCATTGATACACGGCTCTGTAGGACCATCGCCGCCAGGCTCCTGTGGACTGCCGGGACCATTCGGGTCTGGCGTTTCACAAGGTTCATAGCGCCACCAGCCATAAGTGCCAGGCTGGCCGGTACCACCACCCCCTCCACCGCCGGGGTCGGGGTTTACAGTAGGGTCACTACTGCCACCACCACCCTGATAATCCGCGATCAGTACATGCACAACACCGGTATAACAGATCCATTCGCCATAAGGATAGTCAACCGAGCCGCCCGGCGGCACGCCCACTACTTGCCCCTGATTACCATCATGACCCAGCCAATAACACCTTTCAATGGGGAAAGTCACCCAGCTATGCAACCCTGTCATAGCTTCCTGTGAACGGATCTTCACGATCTTGCTTCCGTCAGCTTGCTGCGGGCCACCGAAAAGCCGCGGATCATTCACGCGGAAATCCGTATCATCAAACACCTTTTGCTGCAGGTACATCAGTTCGAGCGTTAAAGTGGTGGCTGTGAGCTCACCCCTTGCGCCACTGAAGGAATACCGGTTATACAAACGGCCACGGTGCATAAAGATCTCGATCTGGTTACCACTCACCCGGCACGCCAGCAGGGAATTTACTTGCCTTTCATGATCGCGTACCAGCGGCAGTACCACGATCGTGTCGATGGATGAACGGTTAGGCATACGGCCGATGTGTACATCACCCTTATCCCAGAGAATGTAACCATCTTCCCGGATAAGCTGATCCACAAATCCATACTGTTTGTGCTGTTCCTGGATAAAAGCTGCAATCCGCTTGATAGTCCCGGATGTGGATAAAGGCACTTTGAAGAATTCCTCCGTTGGAGTTGTGCGCTGCTGCACCGTATCATGCTTGTAGCAGGAAGGAAGATAACAAAAGAGGCCGGCTAATAAAAGGCAAAGCCCCCACCATGCAGGAGTGGTGATTTTTTTCATTGGAGTCAGTTAATGGTTTTAATGATTTACGACAATGTATAGTTGCTATCATTAAATATAGAGCTTTTGCTATTAAAGCTGTATTAGAATTGCATTAACGACTCGCCTTTACCATCCTGTCCTTTCCCTGCATATCTTTTTTAATGATCGTATCCGTAAAACCGTATTCGTGGAATAAACTTTCCGTAGCAGCTCCAAGGTCCTCATGTATCTCTACATAAATACTGCCACCCGGCAACAACTTCAGTTGACCAAACCGCGCAATATGCCGGTAAAACAACAGCGGGTCGTCATCCGCTACAAACAAAGCGAGGTGAGGTTCATGCCGCAACACATTGTCGTGCATGGTAGCCTTGTCCTTTACAGGAATATAAGGCGGGTTACTGACGATGACATCTACCCGCGGCAGCAGGTCCCAGTCAAATGTGCGCAGGAAATCCACCTGCCGCCATTCGATGGCAGCTTCATGCGTGTTGCCATTCCGGCGTGCCACCTGCAGCGCGCCGGCACTCACGTCACAGGCATGCACTTCGGCTGCCGGTAAGGACTTCTTCAACGCAATGGGAATACAGCCGCTGCCGGTACCGATATCGAGGATGCGTACATGCGGAAAATGAAAATCCTTTACATGAGGAGGTGCCGGTAAAAAATCCGAAGTAGGCAAAATTTGCGCAGCCGTAAGCGGAATAACATCGAAGTTGGTAAACCGGCTTTGGATAGCCCCCGGGTCCTGTTCCGATACGATCCAGTGCACCAGCTCCTCCGTTTCCGGCCGGGGGATCAGCACATTTTCATCCACATACAACTTTAAACCATAAAACCACGACTCATGCAGCACATATTGCACAGGTACATGATCGAGCAGCGCAGTAGTATAGCCAGCCAGTGTGGCTTCCTGTGCTGCGGAAAGCGGGTCATACTGATGTATCAGACGCTCCATCCGTTCCAGCCCGGTCACACTTTCCATCACCCAATTGGCAATATTGGCGGCCTCCCGCGGATCATAGATCATTTGTAAGGCCACCCTTAACTGCTGTTGCGCCTGCTGCATCGTCATGCGCCAAAGTTAGGGATTTCGGGTTTGGCGTTCCGGGTTGCTACCGGGGTAAATACTGGTTGCCTGTTGACTGCAATTTCCACAGAAGTGATCATGAATAATAACCAACCTGCTACACCAAAGAACCCGGAACGCCAAACCCGAAACCCGTAACGTGAAACAACCGTATCTTCGCGCCTCCTTGACCAAACACGAAACATATCTCCACCGTTGCCTGGAACTGGCGCGGCAGGCGGCCGGCCACGTGGCGCCCAACCCCCTGGTAGGGGCGGTGCTGGTACACCAGGACCGCATCATCGGAGAAGGATTCCACCGGCAATACGGCGGACCACACGCCGAGGTCAATTGCATTGACTCCGTGCAGGAAGCCGATCGCCCGCTGATCCCGCAGTCCACCCTGTACGTGTCGCTGGAACCTTGCGCCCACCACGGCAAAACGCCCCCCTGTGCCGACCTCATCGTGCGCCACCGCATACCCGAGGTCATCATCGGCTGCCGCGACCCTTTCGTAGAAGTAGACGGCAAGGGCATCGACAAGCTCCACGCCGCCGGTATCAAAACCACGGTAGGCGTACTGGAAAAAGAAGCCACGGAACTCAACAAACGATTCTTTACTTTCCATAAGTACCACCGGCCTTACATCATATTGAAATGGGCGCAAACAGCCAACGGCCGCATCGCCAACGAAGACTATTCCCGGCTCCACATCAGCAACGAGCTCACCAACCGCCTGGTCCACAAATGGCGCAGCGAAGAAGCCGCCATACTGGTAGGTACCAACACGGCCCTGTTCGACGACCCGCAGCTCAACACGCGGTTGTGGACGGGCCCCGATCCCATACGGTTGGTCGTCGATATGGACCTGCGGTTACCATCGTCCTTGAAGATCTTCGACAAAAAAGTCCGTACCATCGTATTCAACACGATCCGGCACGAAGAGCAGGGCAACCTGCAGTATTACCAGGTTACAAAAGATGTGAGCCTCGTACACCAGATTGCCAACGCGCTGTACCAGCAAAAGATATTGAGCGTGCTGGTAGAAGGCGGCACACGATTGCTCCAGTCATTCATTGATGAAGGCTACTGGGACGAAACCCGCATCATCACCAACGAAGAACTATTCATAGATGGCGGCATTGCGGCGCCGGTGCTAAGAGCAGGTAGTTTGTTGGAGCAATTAAAGTTAGAAACAGACACGATAGAGATTGTGAAGAAAACAGAATAGACCGAAAGTCTGAAAAGTCCGAAAGTCCGTAAGGAACACAGCACTAAAGGGTTTTACTTTCGGACTTTCCGTCTTCCGGACTTCCCGACTAAACACTAAACATGCAGGAACAGGAATTCTATTATACCGTCGAAAAGCCCGCCACCGCGGAGTACAAAGACAGGGGCAGTAAATTCATCGCCTACGCGTATCCCATCAATACGATAGAAGAGTTTAAACAGCGCCTCGAAGAAGTGAAGAAAGAACACCCCAAGGCAACCCACCATTGCTTTGCCTACCGCATAGGCACCGATAAAAATACCTTCCGCGTAAGCGACGACGGCGAACCTTCAGGCACCGCCGGCAAACCCATCCTCGGACAGATCGACAGCAAAGAGCTCACCAACGTCCTCATCGTGGTGGTGCGTTATTTCGGCGGCACCCTGCTGGGTGTGCCCGGATTGATCAACGCCTACAAAAGCGCTGCCTCAATGGTTTTGCAGGTCATGCCCACCACCCAGCGTTTCATCGAAGTCCCGTATATCGTACATTTCGATTACTCACAGATCAACGATATCATGATGGTGGTAAAACAACTCAACTGCACCGTCATCGAACAGGAAATGGGCCTCTTCTGCCACCTGAAGATCGGCATCTCCAAAGCCCGCCTTCAGGAAGCGTTGTACAGGCTGAATGATATCCGCAATGTAGAAGTTAAAAAGTCGGAAAGTCGGTAAGTCCGCAAGTCCGAAAGAAATGCAGTGCTAAAGAGTTTTACTTTCCGACTTTCGGTCTTTCCGTCTCTCGGACTACTTGAATCTTTCACTAACAACTAAGTCTTTACTCCCTTGCGTGTACTTATAAAATCCCTCCCCACTCTTCACACCCAGGTAACCCGCCGTCACCATATTGACCAGTAACGGACACGGCGCATACTTCGGATTGCCGAAACCTTCATACAACACATTGAGGATAGAATAACATACATCCAGACCGATGAAGTCAGCCAGTTGTAACGGCCCCATGGGGTGAGCCATACCAAGCTTCATCACGGTGTCGATGGCTTCCACGCCGGCCACCCCTTCATACAAGCTATAGATAGCTTCATTGATCATGGGCATCAGGATGCGGTTGGCAATAAAGCCGGGATAATCATTCACCACACAAGGCACCTTACCCAGCTGCGTACTCAGCGATACGATAATATCGGTTACAGCCTTGTCGGTAGCATACCCGTTGATGATCTCCACGAGCTTCATCACGGGCACGGGATTCATGAAGTGCATGCCGATCACCTTGTTGGCCCGTTTGGTAGCAGCAGCGATCCTGGTGATGGAAATAGAAGAAGTATTGGTAGCCAGAATGGCGGCAGCAGGAGCAGCCTCATCCAGTTGACGGAAGATCTTGAGCTTGAGGTCTATGTTTTCGGTGGCAGCCTCTACCACGAGGTCAGCTGTTTTAACACCAGCTGCCAGGTCGGTAACAGTAGTGATGTTGGCAAGCGTGGCGCCCTTCTGTTGCTCCGTGAGGGTGCCTTTGGCCACCTGCCGGTCGAGGTTCTTACTGATGGTTTGCACAGCCTTTTCCAGCTGAGCGGCATTTACATCGATGAGGTTGACCTTAAAACCACTTTGGGCAAAAACGTGAGCGATCCCATTACCCATCGTACCGGCGCCGATCACGGCAATCTGTTGAAGTGACATGCAATACAAGTGTTTTGGTATACAATATGACTAAGCCGGGCAAATGTAGGGAGAAGTCCGGAAGTCAGAAAGTCAGAAAGTCGGGAAGACCGGAAGTCGGATGGGTACTAAATAAAAAGAGGTGACAGGATGCTAATGAACCTGTCACCTCTGGTTAGGGGGCTATATGACTTAATGGTACTAAGGTGGGTCGCTCTTGCTTGGCCTTGGTAGCACATGGCTGAGCGGCTCACCTTGACTTATACATGATTCACCGCAAGCACTTCACCTTGCAGTGCAGTCAGTTCTTTAAAGAAACCAAGTTTCTCCAAACCGCTCTTCAGGTTTTGTTTCTGCGCGGCCGTCAGCGGCGTCAGCGGCAGGCGGCAATCACCCAGCTCATAGCCAAGGAACTCCATGATGGCCCGTTGAGCAGGTATGGAAGGATACTGGGCAAACCAG
Organism: Niastella sp.; assembly: GCA_017744515.1. Lineage (GTDB taxonomy): Bacteria > Bacteroidota > Bacteroidia > Chitinophagales > Chitinophagaceae > Paraflavitalea. The sequence goes on along the minus strand of JAGIBF010000044.1, from coordinate 19,391 downwards.
CGGATCATTTCCACGGCCACCAGCTGCCAGCGACGCGCTTCATCCGGCTTGTTGGCAAAATAAGCCTCCATCACTTTCAGGTACAGCGGCGTGGCAAACGTATACGTACTGCCGATAGCGCCGCGGGCGCCTACCGCAAGGGCAGGCAGCAACAACTCGTCATACCCAAACAGGATATCATACTTGCCCTGCTTGTAGTTGAGGCAGGCTTGATACTCATGAATGGTAGCAGCAGTATACTTGATACCCGCGAGGTTGGGAATGCGTTCTTCCGCCAGTGCGAGAAAAGCTGTCATATCGATGGTGATGCCGGTAAGCACCGGGATATGATAATAATAGAAAGGCAGGGTAGGAGCCGCCGAAGCGATGGCTGCCATGCAATCCACCAGGTTCTCTACACTGCTGGGCTTGAAATAAAAAGCAGCTACCGAAGAAATAGCATCGGCGCCGATGGAAGCCGCATGCGCTGCCAGCTTCTTCGATTCAGCCACGGCAGTGTGGCCCACATGCACAAATACGAGCACACGGCCCCGAACCGCCTTTATGTAAGCTTCGGCAATCTGCTTGCGCTCCTCGATGGTCAGGTTAGGACCCTCACCATTGGTGCCACAAATAAAAATACCTTTCACGCCATCGGCGATCAGTTTTTCTGCCAGTACGGGAATTACTTCCAGGTTGATGCTGCCATCTGCACGAAAACCGCAAAACGTTGCGGCAATTAAACCTTCGATCTTTTTCATAGTTAATGCTTCTGTTCAATAATTTCTTGAATGCTGACCTGTTGAAACACCAGGTGTGCCTGGCTGCTTTCATACAGTAAGCCAATCGTGTTGCTATCTACGGAGGTGATACAGCTATACCCCCGTCCATTCAGTTCATCCAGTAAAATATGTTTGGCTGCCGGCCAGGTAGCCCCATCGTCGAAGCTTACTTGCAGGGTGATCATATTACGCTGAGTGGTAGAATGAGGATTCAGGAAAAGGAGTACGGATTGTTGCTTTCCTGAACGGGTATAGAAGTGTTTGAATATACTGGCCATGCACACGGGCTCAGGCAGCGCCTTGCGCGAAGTAGGATGTAAGGTCCAGGTCTTGCCGAGGTCTTTGGTCACAGCCACAGAACGGCCATTACCGGCGCCGGTAAGCCCCTTGTTGGCATTGGTACGCATGTTCAGCATCACAGCGCCATCATTCAGTTGCACGGCCATACATTCGGTAGTCTGGTCATCCACGGCGGGGTTACTGGTTGCCCAGGTCTTGCCGCCATCTTTACTGTAAGTAATATTGGAGAAGGGCTTGCCGGTTTGATCACGTCCCTGAGTGGGCAACACGAGCGTTCCGTCATTCAGTACAATGCCCGCGCCGGGAGCAGGGGCCCACAGCCACCACTCAGGGCGCTTGCACATGGCAGTCAGGTTTACAGGCTCGCTCCAGGTCTTGCCATTGTCCGTACTCTTCGTCAGCAGGAACTGCGAAGTTTGCCTGGGTTCCAGACCAGGTTGAGAACCCTTCGAACGCCATTGGTGATTCCAGGTCTTGCTGGTATCACTCAGCCCCTCTATCCATTTGCCTGTTTCAGGGTCCAGCACGCCATACATCCACAGGCCGGCAATAAAGATGGTGCCGGTCTTTTTATCTACCACGATACAAGGGTCCGATACCCCGTTGAATTTCTCAGGCAGGTTGCCCCATGCACCCTTGTCGAGCACTACCTGAATAGGTTGCCATGTAGCCCCTTTATCGGAGCTGCGGTTGAGGGCAATATCGATATCACCCTGCAGATCGCGGCCCAGTTCATAACGTGCATCATAGATCGCCAGCAGGTCACCATTATTGGCGGTAGCGAGGCCGGGAATCCGTGAAGTATGCACATTGTCCTGCATCCCTTTGCGGACAGCCGTGCCTACGCGATGAAGCACAGGAGCTGCGGAAGGCAGCGATACCCGCTGCCCGTTGATCTGCAGACCCGTCACCTGCACCGCGACTTTGTGCAGGAGCGGAATAGCAGGTTGCACGGAGAGCGCCACCCACAAATAATTGATCCCTTTATTGAGCCGTAAATTACCGGTTAGCGATAGTGTGTTGCCGGCAGGCGCAGTTGTATGCCTTGCAAAGAAGGCGGCAGCCAGCACTTTCTCCGGCGTCGGATAAGCACTGTCGCCATTGGCGGAGTACACGCGTACACCCGCCAGCTGATTCAGTTGCGTGGTGCCGGTAAACTGCAGGTCCACCTTTTGCAGCCACGCTGCCTTGCCATCGGCCGGCACGTTCACGGCCACACGCACGAGTGGCGTGGCGTCGTTCTCCTTCAACACGGGCACTTCATATTGCCGGCTCACAGGCGCGATACCCTGCGCCGCCGCAGGCGGCGTCACCAACCACTGTATCAACAGGCAGGCAGCCATCCACCGCGTATGTTTAATCAGATTCATCTTCATTGTTATCATTACAACTTATTAGTTATGCAATTCATTCCGTTGTCAGGCTGTCGAAGGGTGGGTCGCCCTCAAAACTTGTCCCGCTCTGCGGGAGGGCGGCTCACCCTGAGCCAAAAGAAGCTTGTTGAAGCAAAAGATCTCACGTTTCACTTTTCACGTCTCACGCTGTCAGGCTGAGCCTGTCGAAGCCTCGTTGCCTTCCCTACAGTCCATACAAAGTCGCGATCTCCGTCACCGTCAGCGCCTTCTTATAGATCAGCACATCATCGATCTGGCCATTGAAGAAGTTGCTGTTGGAAGTAGCCCCTTGCTGAAGCCCGATCTTGAACGGCTGGTTGCCCGTCACGTTGCGCGGTTGCGCGGGCGGACTGGCCAGCTGACCGATCTGCACACCATTGAGATATACACGCATGTTCACGCCCTGGCGCACGGCTACCACATGCTTCCATTGACCATCATTCAGCTTGCCATCCGTACCGATGCTGAGGATGCTGGAACCACCCGGTTGCTCGGTGTTGAAGCGCAGCCACTGTGTGGTTGTGTTATCATTCATACGCAGCCACGATTGGTTGTCACCAGAACCATTCTTGCCACTTTCCTGCCAGATCATCATCCGCGCCGTACCCGTCGTTTTCACCCAGGCAGATACGGAATAGTCGCCGGTACCAAGATTCAGTATGGTAGAGCTTTCCAGCATTACGCCCGAAGTACCATCGAAGGTAACCGTATTGCCCACCACATTCAACCGGTCAGCCTGTGCAAAGCCAGGCGTGCCCACGAGGGTGGTAGGGATCGCCAGCGGACCAGCATCTGCCACGGCGCCGTTGAATGGAACAAAAGCAGCCAGCTGATCACCCGGTACCACAAGAATATATTTCTCAAGCTCCTTGTCCGAAGAACGGTAAGGATTCGAAACAGTCAGTTTCACTTTATAGCGGCCCGGTGCTGCATACGTCACAGTGGGTTGGTCATCGGTAGAAGTAGCAGGGTTGCCACCTTCAAAGGTCCAGGTGCGTGCCGTTACATTACCCAGTGAAATATCATCAAAAGCTATACTGCCGCCGGTATAAGTAGCGGTCTTCGAAGCAGTCAGGTCGGCAGATACAAACGTCTTATCGATTACCTCGATCATCTTCTCTACTGTCTTCTCACCGGAGAAACCGGGATTGGCAGCCTTCAGCTTCACACTGTATTTACCAGGCACCAGGAACTGAATGGTAGGACTCTTTTGCGTGGAAGTATACAACACACCATTCGTTTCATGAATAAACTCCCAGTTCCAGGTCTCAGGGATGCCCGTTGTCTGGTCGGTAAACACTACGGATTCATCCTGCATCAGGATGGTCTTGTCAGCAGTGAAGTTCACATTGATCTGGTTATAGCCTACCGTTACAAATTGTTCTTTGGTGATGCTGCTCGTTTGACCTGCATTACTCACTTCAAGCGTCACCTTATATTTACCTGCTTTGATATATTGTACAGTAGGCGTAGAGAGCCCGGAAGTAGCAGGCGTGCCACCTTCAAAAGTCCACTTCCAGCGCGAAGCCTGTCCCTGCGATATATCCTTGAACGTGATACTGTCGCCTGCGCGGATCTCGAATACATCGCCCTCGATAGCCGCCACCAGCGGCGCACGCGCATCATCCTTTTTACAGGCCCCGGCTGCCACCATCAACAGCAGCAACAAGCCCGGAATCCATCTTTTCATATAGTCAATCATTGTCGGTTATTTGAATTTGTTGAGGGGAACGGTTTTAAAAGAAATACCGGTATATGGAGAAGCAGCACCAGCCTCATACAGGATGCCGATCTCTGAGCCGGAGATTTGGATCAGGTCCGAGTAAGCGGTCGGCCCGGCATACACTTCATACTTCTTCGCCCAGGTCTTGCCATCATCCTCACTCTGCCGGATGGTCATCTTCTCACGGCGCGTGCTGGCCGGGTTGCTGAAAAACAACGTATGCTTGCTGCTCACCACAAAAGAAAGCAGGCTGCCCTGGCAAACAGGTTCTATCAGGTTGGGATCGGTCTTCATATTCTTCCAGCTATTACCATGATCATCACTGGTAGCTACATAACGAACACCACCGGTATGGCGCATGTTCAGCATCAGCCCTCCATCCGATAAAGTAGCCACGGTAGATTCATTGGCTTTGTCGAGCGGAGAAACACCACCGATCGCCCAGGTAGCACCATGATCGTCGGAGTAGATCACGTGCGAGTAAGCACGGCCACCCGAACCCTTTTCGATAAAATCACAGGGAATGATCAGGCGACCTGCTTTAGGGCCACTGGTCAGTTGAATACCATGGCACGGTCCCGTAGCATACCAGCCCCACTCAGGCCGCTTGGCCGCGCTGGTAATTTCTTTCGGAGCAGACCAGGTAGCGCCATTGTCGGCTGATTTGCTCACATATACACGCCGCGTGTCCTTACTGGTGCCGGCATTGATATCGCTGATATCATCGGTGCCAAAGTTCCAGGTCAACAGCAAATGGATCTCGCCGGTCGTTTCATCCAACACGGGTGCAGGGTTGCCACAAGTGTTGGCCCCATCATCCCATATCTTCTCCAGCGGACCCCAGGTCTTGCCATTGTCTTTGGAACGTTTCATCACAAGGTCGATGTCCCCGATATCACTACAACTGTTGCGCCTTGCTTCCGCAAAAGCGATGATGGTGCCATCCTTGGCGCGTATCAGCGCCGGAATGCGGTAACACGCATACCCCTCGAAACGCTGACGGAAAATATAATTGAAAGTAGTATCCCCTTCATTCAGGTCCAGAACGGGGTCTTCACTTTGACTACTGAGGTCCCGGTCTCTTTTCCCTTTGTTGCAGGCCAGCGCCAGCAGCACGAGCGCCGGAAGCACCAGCTTGCATAAACCCTTTATTGATCTGTTATGTATAAGCATATGGCTGATTGAACTTGATTGAATTAATTCGGATAACCCTCCGTTTGCGTCAGGTTCTTGTTGATGTCGATCTGTGTCCGTGGGATGGGAAAGAACAGCGGAACCGACTTGCCCGCCAGGTTAGGCACTTCCGTATAAATATTGATGGTGCCATGAAAATGCGCACGCACCAGGTCATGCCAGCGGCTGAACTCGAAATACAACTCACGGCTGCGCTCCTTCAGCACTTCCTTCTCTACGGCAACCTGCGTGGTAGCGCCGGTATAGTCCCCAATGTTGGCACGCTTGCGCACCTTGTTGAGTTCCGTGATCGCCTCATTGGGGCGGTTCAGCGCAGCCAGTATCTCCGCTTTCGTCAGCAGCAAACCACCATGACGGTAGAGAATAATATCATTATCGAAAAAGCGGTCATCCGCAAATTGAGTACCCCTGAACTTGTTGTCAAACACACCAATGGTAGTACCATTGGGGTTCAGCGCCCGGATGATGGAAGCAGCCTTGCGCTTATCGGTGGGGTTCTCATTGAAAGTAGCTTCGATCTTCGGACTGGGCGCATACACACTGCGCGCGCCATTGATGGCATAAGGCACATCCGCCTTGTTGCTGGCGCTGGCCACGAAAATGTCGCGCGGTTTCATCCGGCTGCCATAATGATCACTCTTCTCATCCCGCATGAAACGCAGGCCCAGTACGATCTCGCTATTCAGCTTGTTGGCCGTGCTGAACACGAGCGCAAAACTATCCAGCAGTGTTGTTTGCGCCAGCGGTTTGTTCACGGCATCCAGCGCAGCTTCGAGATCGGCATTAGAACCATCCTGCACTTTGAACTTCCACAATAAAGCATCCGCCTTCAGCGCATAAGCAAAAGGTTTCGACATGCGGTTCTTGTTCACGAACCCTTCTTCGGGAAACAACGCGATAGCCGCGTCGAGGTCTTTGATGATCTGCGCCATCACGTCGGCAGGAGCACTGCGTGAAGGCATCACATAATTATCACTCTCGATAGCGTCCAGCACGAGCGGCACATTATTCCAGGATTTGGTCAGCAGAAAATAAGTCCAGGCACGAACCGTCATCGCTTCTGCCATCAGCCTGTTTTTCTTCGCAGCTTGCACGAAGGAAATGCCCGGTGTATGCTTCAGCAGCAGGTTACAGTGATAAATGAGGTTGTAATGACCGAGCCAGCTGGGTGCATTCTGGTTGTTGAGGTTCTGTTCCCACGCAGTAGTTACCGAACCCTCCAGCCCTGCCACAAAAGCATCACCACGGTCTTCAAAATGATAAGAACTATTCATCAGCTCGCGTAAGTCATCGTAGATGCCGGTCATATAACCATCCACATCACCCTCCGCCTTCCAATAGCTCGAAGAGTCGATGCTCGACACGGTGTCTACATCCAGTATTCGTTTACACCCTGCCAGGATCAGCACAGCCACCAGCAGGTACGTTAATTTCTTGGGTATCCTTTTCATATGGGAATTATTTAAAAGTCAATTTGGCGCCAAGGTTATACATACGTGGACGTGCGTAGGAACCCTGGTCATTACCAGTATAGATCTCCGGCATCAAACCTTTGTAAGAAGTGATATAACCGAGGTTGAACACACCGGCAAAAATGTTCAGCCCCTGCACATGCGCACGCTTCAGCATAGCTGGCAGCGGCACCTGGTAAGTGATCGACACCTCACGGAAGGCCAGGAAATCACCCTTCTCGTAATACAATGAGTTGTTCGTAGTATAGCCGGAGCCGGAGCCTAAACCATTGGGGTTGCGCAGGTGATTGCGGTAGCGGTAGTCGGCATCACTCATCACGGTATAGCGTGGAATAGAAGCAATATCACCCTGCTCTTTCCAGATCTCGTCACCCAGCACATCCGTCAGCGTCATATTGTTGTTGCGCGCACTACCCAGCAAACGGCCACGGAAAGAGTTGTCGATCACATGACCCACGGCAAAGTCGGTCACGAAGCGCAGCGAGAATTGCTTGTAGCTGAGGGTAGAGGAGAAGCCCCCTGTTTTGTCTGGACGGATATAACCCATGAACACCATGTCGCGGTTGTCCAGGATACCATTGCCATCCACATCTTCAAAGATCGCATCGCCACCCTGCTTCACACGGCCACCCGCTTCAGAGTCGAAAGGAGCGCCCGCTGCCTCTTCATCCGTAGCATACACGCCAAGGAAGTGATAAGCCCAGCGCTCACCATAACGTTCCCCTTCGGCAAAGCCGCCCACACGCTCATATTGCTTCGTCTTTTTGTTATACACCACATTACCACCGGTGCGGTTCTTGAGTTCCCCATTGGCAGGAAGCTCCCGCACGATACCGGCATTGAAAGCAAAATTGAAATTCACTTCCCAGTTAATATTTCTGGTGCGGATAGGTGTAGCAGAGACCTCCACTTCAAATCCCTCATTCAGCAAGCTGCCATAGTTACTGCGGATAGAAGAAAAACCCGAAGTAGCATCCAGCGGTTTGGCAAACAAACGATCCGAAGTCACCTTACGGTAATAGTCCACCAGCACATTCACACGGTTGTTCAGCAAGCCGATATCCAGACCCACGTCGAAAGAAGAAGTCGTTTCCCACAGCAGGCTGCGGTTAGGCAGCGTAGTGCTGAGGATACCTGCCTGTCCGGCATAGTTGTTACCGGTAGTATAAGCCCCGCGTGTGTCGGCGATAGAAAGATCGTTGTTACCCGTCTGTCCCCAGCTGGAGCGCAGCTTCAGCGTTTGCACATAGTCGCGCAAACCCGCGAAGAAAGGCTCACTGTGAATATTCCAGCCGGCAGAAACACCGGGGAAGTAGCCATACAGGTTATCCTCCGCAAAACGCGATGAACCATCACGGCGCAGGCTGAAAGCCACCATATACTTACGGCGGTAGTTATAATCGATACGGCCAAACACACTGGTGATCTTTTCAGTAGCGGCCGTAGTGCTGATGCGCTTCGTACTGTCCACAGCGGCATTCAGCGTAGTGATATAATCCGTAGGAGCGCCACGGCCGCTGCCACTCATGCGGTAGGCATACTGCTCGATGAAGCTGCCCCCGAGCACCGCACTGATGTTGTGATTCTTACCGATGCTCTTTTCATAGTTGAACACACCATCGAATTGCGTTTGCCGGTCATAATTGTGCGCAGCAGAAGCATTGCGGTTGATGTTGACTTCATTATAAGCTTCGAAATAATTCTCGATGCCCTCGGTCGTAAAGTAATAGAAAGCAGGTTTGAAAGTAAGACCCGGAATGATATTATACTCGAGGTTGAGGTTCACGGTCGTGCGGTATACACGAATGTCGTTGTAGTTCTCCTTATAATATACCTCATGATTCCGGTTGCGGAAAGAAGCCACCCCTTCACCCGGAGCAGGCTTGCCATCCTCATAATTCAGCCGGTAGGTAAAAGGCATGGTCACGGAGCGGCTCAATACATTCTGGTAATTCCACGCGCCGCTCGAACTGCGATACTGGTAATTTACATTGGTGTTCAGGCTCAGCCTGTCACTCAATTTATAAGTAGTATTGATCAGCGCACTGTATTGCTTGTAACCGGTGCCGAGCACGATACCCTCCTGGTTCAGGCTGCCAAGACCCACATAATAAGTGATCTTGTCACTGCCGCCCGATACATTCAGGTCATACTCCGTTTTATTCGCATCGCGGAAAGTCACATCCTGGTAATCCGTTTCCTGGAAGATCAGTTTGCGACCCGTAACAGGATCATCCATCGTTTGCCAGCCCTGGTGGTCGATGAGGTCGGCTACGTAATCAGCACCATAATTGGCAATATAAGTATCCAGAAATTCCAGCGTGTTGCGGCTGTTGCGCGGATTGCCCGTGCTCAGGCCGTAACGGCCACCGGTCAGGAAGAACTCAGGATTCGTAGTATTGAACTTCATGATGTTCCGGCGGCTCACATCGATATATTCGCGTGCGCTGGTAAAGTTGTACGTCTTGCCCAGTTGATCGAGGCCGCGCGTTACCTTGAAAGTAACGATGGGCTTACCGGCCTTGCCACCTTTCGTTTTTACGATAATAACTCCGTTGGCGGCACGGGCGCCATAGATGGCGGTAGAAGCGGCGTCCTTCAATACCTGCACCGATTCGATATCATCCGGGTTCAGGTCGCTGATATTGCGCATCTGCCCCACGATACCATCCACCACCAGCAGCGGCGCATCCCCTTCCGGCGAAGTAGAACTACCACCACGAATGAAGATTTGTGGCGACGAGCCGGGCTGACCGTCGGAAATCTGCAAAGACAGGCCTGCCACCTTACCCTGCAGCTGTACCAGCGGGTTGGCCCCCTGTGTATTTTCCAGTTCTTTAGTGCTCACGGTAGCGATGGAGCCAGTCACGGTAGCGCGGTTTTGCCGGCCATAACCAATGATCACCACCTCATCCATACCCTTGGCGGTTTCCAGCGCCACCGCAACGATGCGCTGACCTTTCAATTCAATTTCTTTGGAACTAAAACCGGTGTAAGAGACGATCAGCGTAGCAGTATTCGGGTCTTTTACATCGATGGAAAACCTGCCGGCGGCATCGGAGGCAGTATACACCTGCGTACCCTTCACCTGGATGGTGGCCCCTTCAATAGGCTCGGCTTTCTGTGCATTGGTAATAGTGCCGGTAATTTTCGTGCCGGTCGTTTGGGCGATACCTGCCCCCTGGACTACAAACAGGCAGAACAACGTCAGCCAGGGTACAGCGGAGCGAATCGTTAGTCGCATAAACAGTAATTTAAGATTTAGAGAAGTCGTACTTTTGTTGTTATGTAGTACATAACGAAGGTAGGAGTTATTTCATTTCAACAATTACCATTTATTATCCATTATTTGTAGAACAATAAAATTAATTTAGCATTAATATGCCAGCTATGTCCATCATGAGCCCATCCGGCGAACTGGAGCCTATCCTGAATAAAACAATGGCAGACATTGTAGAAGCCCGCCTGCGTGAGTATATACGTACCAAAAATTACAAGCCAGGCGATGCCCTGCCTACCGAGATGGAACTGGCTGAAGGACTGGGCGTTAGCCGCAACGTAGTGCGCGAGGCCCTGAGCCGTCTGCGCATGCTGGGCATCATAGAGACCCGCAAAAAGCGCGGCATGGTCATCACCCAGCCCGATATCCTTGGCTCTTTCGAAAAGGTCCTCGACCCCATTATGATCGACGAAGCCACCATGCGCGACATCTTCGAACTCCGCCTGGTGCTCGAAATGGGCCTGCCCGACCTGCTCTTTCCCCGCCTCACCGAAGCCCATGTGACCGAACTGGAAAAGATAGCCCGCGAAGAGCAGGCCACCGATAACTTCCGTATACAGAATGAAATAGCCTTCCACGGCAAACTTTACGAGATCACCGGCAACAACACCCTCAAGCGTTTCCAATCCCTGCTGCTGCCCATCTTTGCCTACGTGATCACCCTCGAAGAAAAGCCCACCCGCGGCAAGATCTCCCACAGCGGCCTCGTCGAGCTCCTGAAAACCGGCAACAAAGAAGCCTTCCGCCAGGGCATGCTCGAACACCTGCGCCCCCATTTCGACCGCCTCGAACATCCCACACCAGGAGAATAAGTGTCACCCAAAATCTTTATTGTCACCCTGAGCCTGTCGAAGGGTTGAGGCCGCACTCACTGTCAGGCTGAGCTTGTCGAAGCCTACCACAAGGTCTAAAGGAGCCTGTCGAAGGGTTGAGGCCGCACTCACTGTCAGGCTGAGCTTGTCGAAGCCTACCACAAGGTTAAAGGAGCCTGTCGAAGGGTCGAAGGCCGCACTCACTGTCAGGCTGAGCTTGTCGAAGCCTACCACAAGGTCTAAAGGAGCCTGTGGAAGGGTCGTAGGCTGGGCACCCCCTCCACCAAAAATTTCCCCCATAATCCAATCAATAACCCTTATTTTTGATAATATGTACTACATAAAGACCTAAACACCCGGTCATGCGAACAACGATGATTGCCTTACTATTTACAATCCTGCTCATGAACCTGCATTGTTCCGATGGACAACAGCCATCCTGCTCCGAAAACAGTTTTACCTGGGATTCCCTGCCACCCATACCCGATGCTACTGGCTTTGCCGGCTCCTTTGCCGGCACCAGCAACGGTGCGCTGCTGGTAGCAGGAGGGGCCAACTTCCCCAACGGCGGCGCCCCGTGGAAGCCCGGCTCCGTCAAAACCTGGTACGATAAAGTATTTGTGCTCGAAAAGTCCGGCGGCCAATGGAAAGAAGCGGGCCGGCTGCCCATGCCCCTGGGTTATGGCGTATCCGCATCGGTAGCCGATGGGCTCATCATCGCAGGTGGCAGCAATGAACATGGCCATACTGATGGCGTGTGGAAGCTGCGCTGGCAAAATGATGCCTTGCAAATAGATACCCTGCCTTCCTTGCCCTTCCCGCTGGCTAATGCCTGCGGAGCGGTGGCCGGTCATTATTTATATATAGCAGGCGGCTTGCAGGCGCCCGACTCCACAGCTACGGCATTGGTGTTCTGGCAGCTCGATCTCGATGCCCTGACCGATGGCTGGCGGCAACTGCCCCATTGGCCCGGTCCTTCCCGCATGCTGTCGGTAGCCGGCGCGGCAGGTCACAGGTTTTACCTGTTCAGCGGCACGCAACTGGTAGATGGCAAGCGCCATTACCTCACCGACGCTTATGCGTATTCTCCGGCCGAAGGCTGGCAGATATTGCCCTCCTTGCCGCAATCAGTGGTGGCAGCACCCTCACCGGCGTATACCGCATCCGATGGAAAGCTCCTCATATTCGGTGGCGATGATGGAGCCCTCGCGCCCAAAGCAAGTGAGCTCAAAGAGCAGCACCCCGGCTTCAGCGACGCCATCCTGTATTTCAACACCAAAGAGTCACGTTGGCACACCGGCCACAAGATCAGCACCCGCAAAGAAGCCGATGCGGTAGCCAATCCCAACAACAGTGTGTGGGCCCCCGTTACTACCACCCTGGTGGAGTGGGAAGGAAAGATCATATTACCCGGCGGCGAAGTGCGCCCCGCTACCCGCACACCCCGTGTGCTGGCAGCAACACCTTGTAAGTAAGATGACTGTCTTGTTGAGTACAATGGCTGTCATGCTGAGCCTGTCGAAGCATACCTCGCCCCTTGTACCATTGAGTCTGTCGAAGCATACCTCGCCTCTTGTCACATTGAGCCTGTCGAAATGCGACATTGCCGGTTCACAACAAAACATTGCTTCACCATAAAAACATTCGCCCCTTGCGTAAACAACATAGTTCATACCCCTGGATCGTCGTAGGTCTCCTCTGGGTAGTGGCCCTCCTCAATTACATGGACCGCCAGATGCTCAGCACCATGCGGCCCTCCATGCAGGTCGACATCAGCGAACTGCAGAGCGCCACCAACTTCGGCCGCCTCATGGCGGTCTTCCTCTGGATCTATGGATGCATGAGCCCGGTAGCAGGCATCATTGCCGATAAGATCAACCGCAAATGGCTCATCGTGGCCAGCCTCTTCATCTGGTCGGGTGTCACCTTTGCCATGGGATATGCCACCACCTTTGATCAGCTGTATTGGCTCCGCGCAGTAATGGGCGTGAGTGAGGCAGTATACATTCCTGCCGGACTGGCGATGATCGCCGACTACCACAGCTCCAAAACCCGCTCCCTGGCAGTAGGCATTCATATGACGGGACTTTATATGGGGCAGGCATTGGGCGGTTTCGGGGCCACGATTGCCGGCACCTTTTCCTGGCAGCATGCCTTCATCTCCTTCGGATTCATCGGCATGATCTATTCATTTGTGTTGGTGTTCTTCCTGCGCGATAAGCCGCGCAACCCGGAACCCGTAACCACCCAACCCGGCACTGCCGTATCCCGCCCCGGTGTGTTACGTGGACTGGCCACACTGCTCACCAATCCGGCCTTTTGGATCATCCTCTTTTACTTCGCCGTGCCCAGTATACCAGGTTGGGGTGTGAAGAACTGGCTCCCTACTTTGTTTTCCAATCGCCTCAACATCGACATGGCCACGGCCGGCCCATTGGCCACCATCACCATTGCAGCCTCCTCTTTCCTCGGCGTCATCAGTGGCGGATTATTGTCCGACCGCTGGGTACAACGCAAACTGAAAGGACGCATCTATACCAGCGGCATCGGGCTGGCACTCACCATCCCTGCTTTATTACTGGTAGGTTTTGGTTCATCCCTCTTCGCCATCATAGCAGCCGCCTTCTGTTTTGGATTTGGCTTCGGTATGTTCGATGCCAACAACATGCCCATCCTTTGCCAGTTTGTGGCGCCCCGTTACCGCGCCACGGCCTACGGGCTCATGAACATGATGGGCGTATTCTCCGGCGCATTCATCACCGACTGGCTGGGTAAGTCCACCGATGCAGGCAACCTCGGGCGCGACTTCGCCCTGCTCTCCGTCATCGTGCTGGTGATGCTGCTGATACAATTGATCTTCCTCAAACCCAAACACATCGACTATCAGGACGAATCCAGGAATGTTTAATCGATAAAACAAATCCATTGTTTAATGTCAGGCTGACCCATCATTGAATGTCAGGCTGTTCATCGTTGTGTGTCAGCTGAAACATCATTTAATGTCAGGCTGAACCATCATTGAATGTCAGGCTGTTCATCGTTGTGTGTCAGGCTGAACCATCATTTAATGTCAGGCTGTTCATCGTTGTGTGTCAGCTGAACTATCATTTAATGTCAGGCTGAACCATTATTTAATGTCAGGCTGAGCCTGTCGAAGCCTCCTCCTTTAACAACGTTGGATGATGCAACACACCCTGCCAGCTGACGAAAATCAGTTCCCGGCAATAGGGAGGTCATCTTTTCCCCGCCGCCGGCGGTCGAACTTTGTGGTATCAACAAAACGTAAAGATTATGTCAACGATACTACATCCCTCCGCACCACAAGCTTACAAAGCAGCCCACAGCACTTCGGTATGGAGTCGCTTCATTACCTGGGCCGATGGCCAGGAAGAACGCCGCTTCATGTGGCTGGCCTTAGCCCTGGGCGGACATGGATGTGTACTGACACCCCTGACTATATTACTCGTGGTAGCACTCACCGGCCTGAACCTCGCTTTGTTCCTGACCGCACTGGGGGCCATGGCCCTGGCGCTGATCGTGAACCTCGCAGCCATGCCCACCAGGTATACCATTCCTGCGTTTTTCCTGAGTGTGTTGGTAGATATAGGCGTCATCGCCACCGCGATCGGAATCGCGCTTAATTAAACCGTCTTCTGATTAGTCTTCTTTAATAAACAGGTGCCCGCCTCCGCCGGATGATTGTGCCGGTGGAGGCTTTTTGTGTAAAGAAGAAGTGGCGAAAAACATGAAAATTGCGGTAACTTTATACAACACGATAATCACACACCAAAAGCAGGACAGATGAAAAAGAAAGCCACCAAACCAGACAATGAATCCGCCGAAGACAAAAAGTTTCCCCTGCCCGAATACAAACCCGCAGACGATATCTACAACAGAGCAAAAGAAGAGCCCCTTGATGATGAAGGACTACCTGTAAAAGCAAAAGGCCATAGCGGCAAAAGCCTCGACGATGGCCTCGACATACCCGGCTCTGAGCTCGACGATGCCGATGAAGAAATAGGCGAAGAAGACGAAGAAAACAATTACTACAGCCTGGGCGGCGATAACCATGACGATCTTGAGCAAAGCCAGGATGATTAACCGGTTTTAGTAAGCTGACCTCACTTCGCCTTGGTTCGTGTCCTCACGAACCAACCTCCACTACAACCTTTCCCCTGGCTGTACGCCTCTTCATGGCCCCATATGCCTCAGCTACCGTCTCCATCGAATACTGCCCTTCATCCAACCTCGGCATCAACTTACCAGCCTCAATAAGCGCAGTAGCCTCCGCCATGATCTCTCCATGATGCTTGCGGTTCTTGCCACTGATCAACGGATACAACGTAAACACACCGGAATACGACCCACTGCGAAAAGACAACGGCGCAAGATTATGCGTACCCCTGCCAAGTATACTCACCACATGACCATACTGCTTCACGATGTTGAACGAAGCCGCCAGCGTTTCCTCACCCACCGTATCGAGGATCACATCGAAGCCCTCACCACCTGTATGCGTTTTCACATAATCCTCCGGCTGCTCACGCGTATAGTTGATCGGCGTGGCGCCATAACTTTCAATCAATGCAAAGTCATCCGGCTTTACGGTAGCATACACCCTGGCCCCACGCGCCACAGCAATCTGCACAGCAATATGACCTACACCACCCGCACCGCCATGTACCAGCACCGACTCACCAGCCTGCACATGCGCCTGATCCACCAATCCTTCCCAGGCAGTATTGAAGATTAAAGGTACTGCCGCCGCCTGCCGCATAGAGAGGTTAGCCGGTTGCAGTGCCAGCAGGTCAGCATCCACAGCAGCATATTCCGCCAGTGAACCTTGAATACCAGCCACCCCGCCCGTCATCCCATATACCCTATCACCCGGCTTGAATCGGCTTACCCCTTCACCCACAGCCTCGACAGTGCCAGCCAAATCCACGCCCAAAACAGCAGGCAATTGCGTTTTGGCATGCGTCGCCACACCAGACTGAATTTTCAGATCCAGCGGATTCACCCCGCTGGCATGAACCTTTACCAATACCTGGCCTTTGCCAGCCACGGGCTTCAAAACCTCCTGTAACACAAGCGGTTGATTATATTCCCGCAAAACAAGTGCTTTCATAATTGTAGTAATTTAATGATATAAAATGCGTCGTTACACCAGCGTGGCCAGTTGCTGGTAGTAAGTAAAGAACGTTACACCTTGGAGAGGCGTTGGCCGGTCAGGCCGCGCGGAGCGATCGGGCCTGACTTGACTTTTCTTTGGTTACTTTCTTTGCGTCAAGGCAAAGAAAGTGACAAAAAAGTGCGCGCCAACCCTGGCGCAAATCAGGCTGAAGGCCGCAAAGCGGGAGGGCCGTCATTGCCTTCCCACACAAAGGTCGCCCCAACAGGGCATCTAAACGGTGTATTTATACATCATTCTGGTGTACTTTTGTACCATGATCAAGGACAACCTCCACCAGCCGGTGGAACTGGTACTCAAAGAATACATGGACGAATGCCCCCGCGGCCTGCACGCCCACACCTTTTTTGAGCTGGTGTACATCGTAGGCGGCAGCGGCACCCAGCACATCAATACCGCCGAACTGCATTACAAGCCGGGCAATCTCTTCCTGGTGGCGCCCCACGATAGCCATCTCTTTCGCATCGAGCAGGCTACTCAGTTCTTCTTCATCCGGTTCAACAGTGTGTTCCTGCAATCCGCCAAAGGCGATTCCATCCTCATGGAGCGGCTGGAGCACATCTTGCAGCATGCCAGCCATGCACCAGGTTGCATCTTGAAAGACGAGACTGACCGCCTCACGGTGAAGCACCTCATGGATAGCCTCATCCGCGAACACCTGCAGCACGGCCTTTATCACCAGGACCTGATCAAACATTACCTGCAAATCCTGTTGGTGCTGGTGGCGCGCAACATCACCCAGTCCTTCCCGGCCATCATCAACGAAGCCAGCGAGGAAAAGATCGTTCGCATCCTCGAATACATCCAGGCCAACATCTATTATCCCGAACGCCTCCGCGCGGAAGCCATTAGCAACGAGTTTGGAGTCTCCGAAACCTACCTCGGCCGCTACTTCAAAAAACACACCGGCGAAACCTTACAGGAATACCTGCTGGGCTACAAGCTCAAGCTTATCGAAAACCGGCTGCTCCACAGCAGCATGCGTATCAATGAAATTGCCGACGAGTTCGGCTTCACCGACAAAAGCCACCTCAATCGTATCTTCAAAAAATACCGCGGCGTCAATCCGGGTGTATACAGGAAGAGTGGGGGAGAGGTGAAAGTAGCGGCCGGACTATAAACAACACATAACGATGACGATCCAATACTGCTCTGACCTCCACCTTGAACTACCGGAAAATGTCAAATGGCTGAAGGCTAATCCGCTTGTTCCGGCTGCAGAAATCCTGGTGCTGGCAGGCGATATCATTCCGTTTACAGAAATGGATACATGTGTTGATTTCTTTTCCTTCCTGGGCGATCATTTCAAAACCACTTATTGGTTGCCCGGCAACCACGAATACTATACCGAGGATATAACGCATCGCAGTGGCAGTTTCCGCGAAGCCATCCGCTCTAATGTGTTTCTGCTCAATAACCAGGTAGAGCAAATAGAGGATGCTACACTTATCTTTTCTACTTTATGGTCCCATATCAGTCCGGCGGCAGAATGGGACATAGCCCGCGCAGTTACCGATTACAGGTCGATCTTGCAAGGCGATGAACGCTTCCGACCGTTGCACAGCAATCGTCTGCATCGCGAATACCGGCAATTTATCGAGCACGCTGTAGCGGAAGCTACTACTGCAAACATCGTTGTAGCTACCCACCATGTTCCCACCTTCATGCATTATCCAAAGCAATACAAAGGATCAGTGATCAATGAAGCCTTTGCCACGGAATTATACGGGTATATAGAACAGTCACCCATCACTGCCTGGATCTATGGCCATCACCATTCCAATAGCCCGGAGTTCCTGATCGGCAATACCCGCATGCTCACCAACCAGTTGGGTTATGTGCGTAGAAGGGAGTATTATGGGTTTCGAAAGGATGCGGTGATCGACCTGTAAAACTTGTCTGCGAAACGCCCAACTGTCAATTTTTACTTGACAGTTGGATAGGATCGACTAGGATTTAAACAAGAGTGACTAAGCTTGTAACCAGGTTTAAATATTGACAATCAATGATTGCTTTAATTTATGGAATGAACAACTAAGTATTACGACAAATAGATAGGTGTCCTCTTTTTTTTGATTATTGTTATTGATAATCATCAATATTCTTACGTTTTTATAAAATACCGTTTTTTCACCGTGTGTTAAGTCCTGAATAAGTATTGGATTTGCTTTTTATCTAAGGAATTACTTCGGTTGGTGATATTACCATCTCCTTGCAACCCCTAATAGATATTGATGAACAACGAACAGCTTGAGCCGTATTACGCCGATCTTCTGGCGGAAGATATCGTGGTGACGCCTGATAAAACCCTGTCATTTTTTGATATAGGCAATATTCCCCATTACGAACCCGTCATCAGCAGCTTTTACGCCTATTATTTCAGGCCTGGTGAAAATCACGGTCTTGGTGACCTTTTTCTTACCGCTCTTTTGACACTCATCAAAACAAAAACAGGACGATCAATTATACAGAATACGGCTTCTATTTATGTGCAGCAGGAAGTGGCTACGTTGGAGGGCAAATATATTGACATAGTGATCTCGGAATATGGAGCAGATGGTACTGCTTTTAATGCAATCGTTATTGAGAACAAGATATATGCCTCCCTTTACAATGATCTGCCAGGATATTATCGTCATGCAAAAGCAAGTAACCAGAAGATAGGCGTAGTGCTCTCCATCAGACCAGAAAACGCATTGCCTGCAGACTATATCAATATAACCCACTTCGAACTGGTTACCGCCATTACGCAGTCACTCGGCGCTTATTTGTTGGAAACAGATGCCAAACAGGCAATAATCGTTCAGGATTTTTTACAGCACATAAAATATTTATCCATGACACCGGATATGTCCAGTCAGTATGACTTCTACCTTAAATACGAAGAAAAGATTCGAAACCTGGCAAAACTCCAGGAAAAAATAAAAGCCGACATCTTTAAGCAGGTTGGAATCACTTGTGATAAGCTGAACCTTGATTTAAAGTCCCAATACCATTCGTCACTAAGATACTTTTCATCTAAAACTACTCCGGTTTATTACACTATCTGGCTCCCTGAACTTTTTACGGAGAGCCATACCATTGCAGTAATGGTAGAACTTGATGCAGAAGGGATGAAATACCTGAATGAGATCAATCAGTTGAATTTTTCAGATTCAGAGAAGCTGGTAATAAAAGAAACGGTGCCGGTAAGGAAATCTTATATCCATTATGCCGTACAGCATTTCCGGCCCGATCCCGCGCAAATAAAGAATCTGGCCTGTC
>JAGIBF010000043.1 GCA_017744515.1 Niastella sp. | reverse complement strand
CCGTAATAGCCACCCATGCTTTCTTCTCCGATCACGGTAGCATATCCCTCGCTTTTTACCATGCTGGCAAAGAGGGAAGCGGCGGAGGCCACCGCCGGGCTGATGAGCAAATATAACTTTCCTTGGAAGGCCAGGCTGTCTGGTTGCCACAGGCGGTTAAAGCTTGGGTTTTGGTAATACCGGCCATCTTTCAACTGATCATGTTCCTCGTGAAAGTTTTCTTCAATATCCGCTATCTCCGTACTGTCGTCTGTATAATAATATTCTTTAAAAGGGACCTCCTGGAAAATGGTAAACGCTTCTTTATTCTCTTTAAAGGGACGGCGCGCGAGGTAAGAAAAGGTGAGCAGATCGTTAGGATCGGTCCCTCCGCCGTTCTTCCTGATATCGACTACCAGGTTATGGATATTCTTTTCACTAAGTGTTGTGAAGCATTGGCGCAGGAATGCCTTGTATGCTGCATGCTTTTTTGAAGCAGGTCCACCCAGTGAAAAGCTGTTGACGGTAAGGATGGCCGCTTGCAGGCTGTCTATGATCCTGAAATCATACCGGTCATCCAGTAAGGTATCGGAGTAAAGAGAATGCCTTTTCCTGTTGAGCAGCGTATAATCCCGGTAGGTTGCGGCAGGAAAGGTTGCGGTAGCCTTTTGGGTGGCGCGGAAAGGCTTATAGGTTACATGAAACTGTGACGCCGGGCCAAATTCATACCGGTAAAATAGTGGAAAATTCTTGCCGGTGCCCAGCAATTTGCCGGTGATATTCCTGCCATCGGTTGTATAGTATTTATACAAATGCGGCAGGATGGAAGACACCGGCTGTCCGTTAATGGATATGATCTCTGCCCCCATGGGGATAGACTGTCCGCTGGCATTGACCAGCAGTTTTTGATCAACTACTTTTACGGGATATGGGAAAAAAGCAGCGCGTTTAACTATGCTGTCGAGGAAACTATCCGGCAGGGATATATCATCATGCAGACTGCCTATATAGGTAAGGATAGAAGAGAGGTGCCGGTAGAATGCTTCCAGGCTGGTCTTATTGCCGATCTGTTGCTGGTAATGATTAAATATACTATCTATCTGTTGCTTTGAATGATATTTATACAGGCCTGCATGGGCTTTCTCCAGTATTTGCCGGTACAGGGTGAAGTCAGCCGCCAGGGTGGCTATGCCGGTAGTATCGCCCGTGGTCTTTTGCGACGATGCCGGCAGGCTGGAAAACAAGGTAAGGATCAAGAAAAAATGCTTCATGACTTCATCCGGCAGCCAATGTGTGGCTGCCGGTTGTCAATATACGATCGTACAGTTGATCGCGGGAGCAATTTTTATGTGGCCGGTAGGCGTGCCTGTACGTTACCTTTTCCTTTTCCGGAATCGTTTCATTTGAATAGATAGCTGAATGCTGTTATTGGTAGCATCGCCCAGCAACAAGCCGGCTTCTTCGTTGGCGGCGATGGACCGAAGGCCGTAATAGTAGCGTATATTGAATAGCAGCAGGCGGCTCTGTAGAGCTACGCCCGCCACGGGGCCATAATCAAATCCATGCAGATCGTCCCTGTCGAAAGTACCATAGCCGGCAGCAAAAGTACCCTCGAAATCAAAGCTGCCGCCCAGCTTGATGGCGCCATAGCCACCTGCCTCAAGAGCCAGCCAGTGGTTGGCGCGCAGCCCGATCACAATTGGTATATCGAGGTAATTGAGCTGGTAGCGTACATTGCCGTTGAACAGGCCCGCTGCGTTGTAATCGATCCGGCTGCCTTTCATGGAAAAAGCCACCTCAGGTTTCAGGTAAGCCGCGCGCGATAAACGTATCGTAGGGGCCAGACCTATGCTGATGCCCGCTCTGGGTACACTTTTTCCATAAGCATGATGGCTGAAATAACTGACCCCAAGTCCTATTTTTAACGGTGAGGTGCCGGCACGCTGTGCAATTGCAGGACGCAGCGACAGCAGTGCAAAGATGGTAACAAGCAGCAGCCGGGAAAATATACGTGTATACAGGTTGAATATTTTCATTTTAATAGATTGTTTGAATGCCTTGTGATAGAATTATTTTGGACTGGCTGACTGTAACGGCCGGAAGGCAAACAGGTAGCCGTTGAAACTGGGTACGTACACATTGCCTTCGGGACCCACGGTGGTGCCTACCGTAAAGAGCGTGGTGCCGGGCAGATGATGCCGTTGCAATACACGGCCCGTAACTACCTCAGTTACCACCAGGTCGTTGTGAAACCGGCCACTGTCTGCAGCCACAGTAGCATAACACAAACTGCCGCTGGTCTGTGTAGCTACGCCGCGATTATGCAATGAATCATTGTGCCATACGAGGGCTGGGTAAGTGCCCTTATCCTGTATGCACATCAGTGCGGCACTATTGGCCCCGGCAGGCATAATATAACCTTCGGGTGAGGTAGATTGACTGCCGCCGGGATTGAAACCAATAGTATATTGCCAGATGATCTGACCATTGCCGGCCTTGATAGCATATAAGTGACCGCTATTGTCATTCACATATACGCGACTGCCATCTGCCGAAACATCGGGGCTGGAGGCGCTGCCGCCCGGCAAAGAATTGTTTTCCCATAACTTCCTGATCGCGGGCCGCGGGCGTTCCGTGTATTTCATAGCCCACAGCGCAGCCGCAGCCGTGCCGGGCTGCCAGTAAGTAAAGAAAAGGCGGCCGGTCTGCGCATCGAATGCCAGCGTATTGGCGCAAGGGCAGGCTGCTGTACCTTTCATACAGGCTACCGGGTCGAAGTTGGCAGGCAGCAGGTGCTGCGGTGAAAGGCTTTGCCCGTTGATCAGCGCCTTTCCATTCGTTCTGTCGAGCACATATACATTACCAATATGCGTAATGAAGATAAGCCTGCCTGTCTGGGTGAATTGGGCCGAAAGCGGAAAACCTGTGATCGGGGTTTCCCACAATAGTTTGCCGTTGCTGTTGAAAGCGTGCATGGCTTCGTCGTCGGCCACATATAGGTTTCCTGCACGGTCAATGAGTGCCGAGGAGGCCACTGCCAGCCGGTTTACCGCATCCGTGCACCATAGCGTGTTGCCCGATTGAGCATCCAATGCGTACAGGTGGCAGCCTGCTGCGCTGGTGGTGATGTATACTTTCCCATCCCGGCTGGTGGTAGGCCCGAGATTGATAGTGCCTGCGAATTTTCTTTGCCAGGCAAGCGTAAGGCTGGCGGCGCCGTGTACGGGCGAGTAATCGGTATTGTGGCCATCTGCATGTACTGCCGGCCAGCCCGGCCCGTAGGGTGAACTGGTCAGCCGTTGTGTTGCACAACCCGCTAATAGCAACGACAGTATGTTTGTTGCCGCTATTCTGTAGACTACGTTTACCATAATAATACCCTTATTGTGAATGTTTGGACCGGATGCTATGCAGCCGGTTTAACTGCCTGCCGTGAAACGGAAAAAATGGCTACGGAAACTGCCGTCAGCGCACCTGAAGCCACAGCGTATCTGCCGCGTGTACGCCTGTAAAGATGCCCAGCCCGTTGGTGATATTAGTGGGTGGCGTTACGAGGTTGGTGGAGTTATTACTGTTGTCTTCATACAATGCGGCATATTCCGGCTGGATGCGGTACAGTATAATGGCATGGCGGCCATAGTAAGAAAAACGTCCCAGCGACAGCTGTTGCTGGTCGCCGCGAAGTGGCGGCACCCGGAACATGGGCGCCGGTTTTTCAATGATGTTACCACCTATATTGAATGTGATGACCTGCGGATTGGGTTCCATATTCTTTACCACCATCAGGTGGTAGTACTGCTCCGGATTTTCCCAGGTATATTCAATAGGAGCAGGTAGCTGCATGCCAGGTCCTATCTGCGGCACCACCAGTTCGGGGCCCGAAGCGGTAACGGTGCCGGGTGATAAAGGAATCGTAGTGGTGGCTGATACTTCCTGTCCGTTGTAGTCGAACGATAACTTATAAGTATCACCTGCAATAACAGGCAATAGTGAAGATTCATAATATCCCGGCCGGGTTTCTGTCAATACGTAACGTTGTGCTCCATGAGCGATCTCCGCCCATAGCCCTGTAATGGGAATAATTGTATCCGTATTGCCATATTGAATTTCCTGGTTAATGGTAATCGAAGCGGGCTTACCGGGCGACAGGTAACCCTCTACCACCGGTAATGGGGCGGGTACTGATGCTTTTTCCTTCGTGCACGAAAAAAGGCAGGTGATCATTAGCGACAGCAGGAAAAGAATTGGATAAGAATACTGCTTTGTCATAACGCTTATTTCAGTTTTATGCTTATCGATAGATTGGGTGTGAAACCGAGATAGTTCACATCCGTTTCCACTATCTCATTTTCGATGATGTCGAATTTTTTATACCAGGTATTGGTTTGATTATACAGGTTGAAGAACGATAATCCGATGGCGCCGTTGAACTTGCCGGGGCGGCCAAAGTTGAAGGTAGCGGCAGCGTCTAACCGGTGATAGTCGGGCAGCCGCAATGCATTCTTGGCCGAAACATTCAAATAGGCTTGCTTCGTACCGTCCAGCAGCGTGATCTGGTAACCTCCTGTTGGCGCCGTATAAGGTTTGCCGGTCATATACATCCAGGAAAGCGAAAAGTCGAAGCGGCCGAGCCGGTAATTATGCACCATTTTGAATTCATGGCGTATGTCGTTGGAAGCATGAAATGCATCCGGGCCATACACGTCAAAGTCGTTGGTCACCTCAGCCAGCGTATAGCTTATCCAGCCATTGTAACGGCCTTTTTTCTTTTGCAGCAGGAAGTCGATGCCCCTGGCTGTTCCGGTGCCTTCATAAAAGAAATCGGCATAATCGGCGCCTCCACCCATAGGCTGAAAGCGCAGGGTGTATTCGGATAATCCGTCCATATTCTTTACATAGGCTTCTGCGTCAACGAGGAATTGCTTGTTTTCCCAACTGATGCCTGCGGAATATTGCCGGCTTACACTTACGGGAATACGTTGGTCGTCGGCCAGCAGCCAGAAGTCCCTGCTCCCGTTCAGCAGGTCTTCCCGGATAACCCGTTTGGCAAACTGGTAATATTGCCCCGCACTTCCCTTCAGCTTTACGTGTCCGGTAAGCTGGTAATCACCGCGCAGTCGTGGCTCGATATACGATTTCCCGGTAGGAGAGAAAGCTGTGAGCCGCACACCCGGCACCAGGTGCAGCCGGTGGTCTATCAATCCAATGGCGTCTTCGAGATACAAGGCAGTTGTGTGCCCCTTCGATTGGCGATCGATCAGCCTTAACGTATCATTGCGGGCATAATCATAGCTGATGTCCTGGAAGTTGTATTGCAGGCCAAAGCTCAACAGTTGAGCAGGAGAGACCGTCCATGTCCAGTCGGTGCGGGCGGAATAATCATACAATTGATTGTCTTCAATGGCGCCGCTCTGCAACTGGCGTTTGGCGCCGGCAGAATCAGTGATGGTGCTGCGCAGCGTGTTGGTGCGCTCACTGAAATAATTCGAATAACCGATGAGGGTATTGCTGTATAAGATAGCACTCCATTGTTTGCTCCATTTCAGGCTGGTGCCCGTATTGCCCCAGCTGGCTACGTCGGTGGTTTGCGCAAAAAAAGAAGAAAGCCGGTTGCTCCGGCGTGAGCCGCCACCAGCCTGCGTGCTATTGTCCATATGATCCTTTCCGCTATACAAACTCCAGCTGAAAACGTCTCCGCTGTTCGTATGATAAGTAAGCTTCACATTCAGGTCGTCGAAATAACTTTTGAGGTCCGATTCTCCGCGAAAGCGCTCTCCGATTCCTCCCAACCGTGTATCGCGTTGGTTATCGATGGTTGCCTGATCTTTCAGCTTATCGTAAAAAGAGGTTTCAAAACTGCGGCGGTAAGCCACGAGCGCGCTCATCTTGTTGCCCAGCGGCGTTTCTGCAAAAGCGTTCATGCTCAGGAATCCAAGGTCCAGTCCTGCGTTGAAAACCTGTTTGTTGCCCTCCTTGCCGGTAATGTCCATCAGCGCCGAGAGGCGTCCGCCATAGCGGGCATCAAATCCTCCTTTGAATAACTGCACGTCTTTTATTGCATTTGCATTGAAGGCGCTGAAAAATCCGAAGAGGTGGTCTACGTTGTACACCGTAAAGCCGTCAAACAGTACGAGGTTCTGGTCGGGCGTACCGCCCCGTACATACAATCCGGCTGATTGTTCGTTGCCGGCACTTACACCCGGCATCAATTGGAAGGCGCGGAAGATATCTTTTTCGCCGAGGGATGGCAATGTGGCGATCATTTTCGGGTTCATTCTGATCATGCCGGTTTGTTCATTCAGCTTAAAGCGTTCGGGAGAAACGTTTTTTACTACTACAGCATCCAGTTCACGGCCCTGGGCTGTCAGCCGGATATCGAGTTGCTGATAAGGCCCGCCGCGCCGTACGGGAAATTCAAACGGCTGGTAGCCAATACAGGTAAAGAGGAGCATCAGTGAGTCCTGCAATGTCCCTGTAAGCACGAAATAGCCGTCCACATTACTGCTGGCGCTTAGGCGGCTGCCCGCTACCGATACCGTTACTGCAGGCAGGGGTTCACCGGTAGCCGCATCGGTAATGCGCCCGCTGAGGAGGCGTTGCTGTCCCTGCACACATAAGGATGCCATGCAAAAGAAAAGTAAACAGGTAAACTTCATCATACGTTCGTTGATTGGTGCGCCAAAAATATCAGGCAGTAATGGGGCAGGAGGGTGCGATCCGGATGGAAAGGACAAAATTGAAGATGAAAAGACAGGTTGCCTGTCAGCTTCGGCGCTTATTTTTTCAGCTTCCGGTATTGCAAGCCCCTTTTACCAAGAGCGTACCGGTACATTTGAGTGTAGCTGCTGAAGCCGGTTGAGGAGTATGAGCCGGCCGGGAACATACATAAAAAATGAACAGATGAAACAACCGGTTTTCAGAAACACCTTACTGGTGTTTATTAATGAAAAGATCATTCCAGTGAAGATCAGCGATATTGCATTCATTCATTCTGCCGGTGGCCTTGTGAAGGTATATGCCAAAGACGGTCGTCGTTACCTGATCAGTCAAGTACTGGATGAGTTGGAGCCGCAGGTAAACCCTTACCTGTTTTTTCGCGCCAGCCGGCAGTTTCTCATCAACCGTGATGTGATAGTGATGGCCGAGCATTTTTTCAACCGCAGGCTGGTCGTAAAACTATCCATGGAAACGCCGGAGCGGATCATTGTAAGCAAAATGAAAGCGCCGGAACTCGTAGCGTGGATGCAGCGATGAAAGCACGAAAGCTTAAAATTGATACTTATACTCCACCTTGCCAATCAGCACTTTGGTTTTGGAGAAACACATATCCTGCACCTTTAGCCCCCTGGCGTCATAGCTGTAATGCCATTTCTGGTAGTCGCCGGTACCTTCGGTAGTCACCAGCATGGAGGCGATGCGGCTGCGGTCGTCGTATTCGAAGATATAATCAGGCAGTAAACGTTTGGCGCGATTGTTATACCGCACAATATCTGTCAGGCGGTTCTTGTCGTCGTAATAGTAGTATACAGTAGGCAGTGTTTGTCCTTTACGCACACTTTTCTCTTCACCGGGATTACCATTATCGTCGGCCACGAAAGTGA
The DNA here is from genome assembly GCA_017744515.1 of Niastella sp. GTDB lineage: Bacteria > Bacteroidota > Bacteroidia > Chitinophagales > Chitinophagaceae > Paraflavitalea. The sequence goes on along the minus strand of JAGIBF010000043.1, from coordinate 59,893 downwards.
TATACGTCGTGTCTGCATTGTTCTTGATCTTCTGCATGCGTACCGGTTTGCCATTGGCATCATAAAACCACAGATGTTGCTCCTTGTTTACATAGTTGCCCGGAGAAAATGACAAACTGATAATATTGGTGATGCGGTTATTGGCGTCGTAGGCATAGGTGATCTCTGTTTTGTTGCCATCGGCCGTATCGGTCGTTTTAATGAGTTGGCCGGCGGTATTGAAAATAGCCGTATTTACAGATGTGCCGGAGAGAGAAGTAGTGGTCTCTGTAACGATCTCGGTAAAATTATTCTTTACATTTTGTTCACATTTGAAGCCATCGATAGGCTGATTATTGCCGTCATAACTATTAAAGCGTACAGATTTTACCTGCTGCTGCTGCCATATCGCGCGCTTCTTTATCTGCTCTCCCGTTGCCACGAGGTCATTGTAATAGTGCTGACTTTGACCTGCCAGGCCGATGCAACATATAAAAAAGATTAAAATAACGGTTCTCATGGTGGTGCTAACGAATAAATGCCTGTTTTCCATATAGAGGATATCCAAATTTTTCTATAAAATACTGTCTTTCCTTATTTTTAGCCAAAATTACGCCCCGTGTCCCATTCTAAAGAACGTCATGAGAAAATTTGTCTGAATTGCGAGGCTGAACTGAGTGGAAGGTACTGTCATGTGTGTGGTCAGGAAAATATCGAGCCAAAAGAATCAGTGTGGGGCCTCGTCAGCCACTTTTTCTATGATATTACCCACTTTGACGGCAAGTTCTTTAGTACCACCAAATACCTGATCACCAGGCCAGGATTTTTGCCCGCAGAGTATATCAGGGGCCGCCGCGCACGTTACCTCCATCCCATCCGGATGTATGTATTCAGCTCCGCGCTGTTCTTCCTCATCTTTTTCATGCTGGTAAAGCCCAAAGAGCTTATCAAAGGCGACTGGAACACGACCAGAGAGAAGATCAAGGACTCCCTTAGCTACATCAATTACGCGCAGAATGCAGTATTGCAAACGGCGCGCTCCAAAGAAGATTCCCTCGAGATCATTAACTCTTTTGCCCTGGCGAAAGACAAGATAAAAAACTCGAACCAGAAGCAGGAAAAGGCAAAAGACAGTGTCACGAAGGAATGGAGATACAAGAAAGACAGTACCAAAGCGGCGCGTAAAAAAGTGAACCTGATCGATAGCGGAGATACGACGGACGTCGATACAGACGACGATAGGGATGAGAACATCAACATTGGCTTTTTCGATAAAAGAACAAAGTTTAAAACAGTAGAAGCTTACGACTCGGCACAAAAAGCCTTGCCGGCCGGCGAACGCGATGGTTGGTGGGAACGCAAGGTACAGCGGCGAAATATCGAACTGCTGAACCGTTACCGCGGCAAAGACAAAGAATTTATACAAGACCTGATCGATAAGTTCATTCACATGTTGCCTTATCTGCTGTTCTTTTCCCTGCCACTATATGCACTTTTCATGAAGCTGCTGTATATCCGGCACAAGCGGTTCTACTATGTAGATCATGGTATCTTCTTTATTTATCTTTATATTTTTACTTTCATATTCTTCCTCGTTTACTTCTCGGTGATGGAATTGCGTATATATACGCACCAGAGCTGGATCGGGTGGATCGAGGCTTTGCTCTTCCTCGCAGGAGCCTACTATGCCTATAAAGCCATGCGTAAGTTTTACTTGCAGAGCAGGGCAATGACATTGCTCAAATTCTTCCTGCTCAACTTGCTGGCTTTCTTTACCTTGATGTTCCTGTTCGTATTTTTCTTTACTTTGACGGTCTTCCGCGTGTAAAAGCGGATGACGTCTAACTTTAACAGCTATGGAAACGAATAACGTGGCCGCAGCATTCCTGCGCCTGGTGACCATTATGGATGAGCTCAGGGAAAAATGCCCTTGGGACAAGAAGCAGACAGTACACACACTGAGGCCGCTGACGATCGAAGAGACCTACGAGCTGGCCGACGCCATTACCGATACAGACTGGAAAGGCATCAAAGAAGAGATCGGTGATCTGATGCTCCACATGCTCTTCTATGCGAAGATCGGCACCGAGCAAGGTAAGTTTACCCTCGAAGAAGCCCTGAACGGCATTTCAGATAAGCTCGTATTCCGTCACCCCCATATTTATGGCGACACCACCGTGAAAGATGAGGAAGAAGTGAAGCAAAACTGGGAAAAGCTGAAGCTGAGGGAAGGAAAGACCTCTATTCTGGGCGGCGTTCCCGTATCGCTGCCCGCTGTAGTGAAAGCTACCCGGTTGCAGGAAAAAGCAAAGCAGGTAGGGTTCGAGTGGGACCACCGGGAGCAGGTATGGGAAAAGGTAGAGGAGGAAATGGGTGAGTTGCAGGAGGCGGTAGCCGTCAAGGGCCAGGACGAAATAGAGGAGGAGTTCGGCGACCTGCTGTTCTCCCTGGTCAATTATGCACGGTTTTTGCGGATAGATGCTGAAAACGCCCTGGAAAGGACCAACAAGAAGTTTATCAGCCGTTTTACGCGCATGGAGCAGGCGGCTAACCAGGATGGCAAATCACTCGCCGATATGTCCCTCGCCGAAATGGACGCCATCTGGAACAGCATTAAAAAACAAAACCCCGGCACTTGAAGCAATTGCTGAAAAATTGGCTTAGTAAGAACATCTACCTCCTGGCTGCCATAAGCCTTTTTGGTATTGCATTCATTCTCAATAAGTATGTAATCGGTACCACCACGGCCCGGTACTACGTCAACCTCATCCAGAACAGGATACACGAAAAAGAACGGGATTTCCAGAAACTCACGGCCGACACAGCTCTCCTGACCAGATTGGTCGATCACCATTACGACGAAAAGAACCTTTCCAATCTGCTGGATGCCGAGAAAGGCTACGATATTTTCATTTACGAGCACCTCCACGATTCACTCAATACACCACGCCTTGTTTTCTGGAATACACAAAACATTCTGCCGGATGTATCTTTTGCCTGGGGGCGCGATACCAGTCGCCTGATAAGGCTCCGCAACGGCCAATATGTATACAGCATTGCACAGGTAACTTTAAGTGGCAACCGCCAGTTTACCATCCAGGGGTTGATCCCCGTAGTGTGGAAGTATTTTGTAGAGAACGAAAACCTGCGCAAAGAGTTTGCCGGTTATGCCGGGGCGGTGGAGCGGGTAGACCTCGTATTGTCCACCACGCCTTATCCTGTAAAGAGCGTCCGGGGCAACACCTTGTTTTATTTGCAGCGCATCAACGAGCACCTGCAGCAACACAATATCTGGTCCATCATATTGGTGATAGCCGGATTCTTCCTGCTTTTTCTATACCTGCAGCAAACAGCCGATCATATCTCCCGCAACTATGGCCTGTGGTTTGGCGCTATCTTCCTGGTCGGCATCCTGCTGATTCTGCGATTCACCTCCTATTTCTTTCCCTCGATATTGGACCTGCGGCAGTTTGAATTGTTTGATCCCGTTATCTATGGCTCCAGCCTTGTATTGAGCTCACTGGGCGATCTGCTGATCAACTCCCTGCTGCTGTGCTGGATGGTGATATTCGTGAACCGGCGGCTGAATACTTCTACGATCAAAAGATTCAAAGCCCCCTGGAAAAACTGGCTGTCTGTAGCAGGCATCCTGGCAGCGCTCATCATATGCACGTTTACGTTTGCCGATATCCTGCAAACCCTGGTGTCCGATGCCAAGATGTCGTTCAATGTTACCAACTTCTTTAGCCTGGTAGAGCAGTATAGCTTTGTAGGCTTTGCGGTAATGGCCACACTGGGGTTGAGTTATTTCCTGCTGGCGCAGATATTCCTGACGGTCGTAGGCAAGCTGGTAGGGAAGAGAAACTATGCTGTTTATATCATATCAGCCTTCCTCGGACTGCTGATGCTGTCATTCCAGCGCAATACAGCCATGATCGAGCTAAACCTCTATGCCCTGCTGTGGTTGCTGTTGTTCATGTGGCTGATGCGGCAGAAGATGTTCGCTGGCCTCAATTACCGGCTGAATGTATCGGAAGTGTTGTTCTGGCTGTTCATATTCTCCTTCTCCATGTCGGCCGTGATCCTTTTTGAGAACGGCAAGATAGAGTTTGAACAACGCAAACGCTTTGCCGAAAAGCTGGCTTCACAGGCCGATCCCTCCAACGAACGGTTATTGAGTATCGCCCTTGCTTACCTCGACAATGATTTCCTGGAGCCTAACTTCTCCCGTTTTTATAACCAGGAAGAAAATGCACGCCTGAAGGATAGCATCATCAATACCGGCTTCATTGGTTATGCAAATAAGTACGATACGTGGATGTTCACCTTCGACCGCGACATGAACCCGTTGTATAATACAGAGCCGGGCTCCTTCGATACGCTGAACACCATTTTCCGCAACCAGTCGAAAGGCACCAATATCAATGACCTTCGCTACTTTGAAAGATCATACGACAAGTTTTCCTACATCTTCAAGAAAGAAGTAGTGGACACCAACGACATTACCGTTGGTTACCTCTTTGTATTATCCGATCCTAAACGATACAAGAGCGAAGCACTGGTGCCGGAGCTGTTCAAGCAAACGCGTGAACGGATACCGGAATATTCACCATCCTATGCATACGCCATCTACGACAGCTTAAAGCTGATCAGCCATTACAATGATTATCCATTCCCTACCTATCTCAATAAACAAACGAAAAACCAGGAATACAGCATCGTCAAAAAAGATGGGTATGAAGAACTGTGGTACCGGGGCACACCTGATAAAGTGGTGGTGGTAGCCCGCAAGAACAACTCGTTTATAGAAGCCATCACCTTATTTGCCTACTTGTTCAGTACCTTCCTGTTCCTGCTGGCCTTCTACCGCATAGTGGCCTTCGTGATGCGAAGCCGCCTGCACAAAACTTCTTTCCGGCAGTATTGGGAGCTGAGCATTCGCTCACAGATACACAGCACCATTATCATGATCAGCCTGTTGCTGTTTGTGGTAATCGGTATTGCCAACATCATATTCATCATCAACCGCTACCACCGCAATAACCAGGACAGGCTCACCCGCGCCATCCAGATCATGGTGAATGAAGTGGAGAAGAAACTGGCCGACGATTCCACGTTCAATGAAAGCATCATATTGTATGAACCGAGCTTCAATGACGAAGTGGAGCAATTGATGCGCGATATTTCGGACATACATGGTATGGACGTGAACCTCTACGACACAGCAGGCGACCTGAAAGTGACCTCCAACCCCGATATTTATTACCGTGGGGTATTGAGTGAAAAGATGAACCCGCTGGCCTATTTCCGTTTGCACAACCTGCGACAGGTGCAAACGATGACGGATGAAAAAGTGGGCAAGGTAGATTACCTCAGTATCTACGCCCCGGTGCGCGATGATGATGGCAATGCGGTGGCCTACCTCAACGTGCCGTCGTACAGTGCCGAAGTGGAACTGACGCAGGAGATCTCTTACTTCCTGGTAACGATCATCAACCTGAATGCATTTATATTCCTGGTGGCGGGCGCCCTGGCCCTGTTCATCACCAACCGCATCACCTCTTCGTTTACCCTCATCACGCAAAAGCTGCGCGATATCAACCTTGGTAAGTTGAACCAGGAGATCAACTGGGAACGAAAAGATGAGATCGGTGTGCTGGTGGCGGAATACAATAAGATGGTGCGTAAGCTCGACGAGAGTGCTGAAACGCTGGCCAAGAGCGAACGCGAAGGGGCCTGGCGACAGATGGCCCGGCAGGTAGCCCATGAGATCAAGAACCCGCTCACGCCCATGAAGCTGAGTATCCAATACCTGCAAAAAGCGATCGACGATAATTCACCCAACGTAAAAGAGATGACGGCCAGCGTGGCCCGCACCCTCATCGAGCAGATCGATCACCTGTCGAAGATCGCCTCCGACTTCTCACAGTTTGCCAACATCGGCAACCCGCGCAATGAAGTGTTCGACCTGCATGAAATGCTGTATTCACTCACCTCGCTGTATGAAGCAACAGAGAACCTCGACTTTACCTGGGAGCCGGTGCCACACAAGGTATTGCTGTTTGCAGATAAGACACAGCTGAACCGCCTGTTCACCAACCTGATGCAGAACGCCATCGAAGCCAGTGAGGGCAGAGAGCGTCATGTGATCCGCATGGATGAAGCACTGAATGGTGGGGAACATATTACAGTGAGTATTACAGATAATGGTATGGGGATCCCTGAAGTTACACAGTCCAAGATATTTACGCCCAACTTCACTACCAAATCATCAGGCACTGGATTGGGCCTGGCCATGAGTAAGAGCATTGTGGAGCAGGCGAAAGGCGATATCTGGTTTGTGACCAAAGAAGGAGAGGGCACTACTTTCTATGTGAAGATACCGCTACTTAGAGCTATGAACTGATAACCCCACTTTTGTCATTTTGAACGGAGTTTATCCTCCTCCCTTTGTCATTCGAACGGAGTTTACCCTCCTCCCTTTGTCATTTCGAACGGAGCGTAGCGGAGTGAGAAATCTGCTTGCGACACAAAAGTTATCCTGTTAATGAAGCGCCTTCAACACCTTCATCAGTACCCGCTCGTCATGCGCATAACCTGTTTTATCATCAGGCTCTTCAATATTATCCAGTTCCTTCATGTACTGCTGTAATTGGTCTTCCTCATACAGGCGAACGATACCGGGATGCACATAATACTTTTTGCATACAGTACGTGTATTGCCCAGTTTTAGGCTCACTTCATCCAGCGCTTCCACTACTTTCTTTTTACGCGCTGCTTCGTTGACTGCTTCACCCAGGCTCTTGAAGCTGCGCAATATATTGAGCGTACCTGCCCAGGTACGGAAGTCTTTGGCAGTGAATTCAAACCCCGTGGTTTGCTTGATGTAGTTGTTGACCATGCCCGAATCGATACTCCGTCTGTTACCATCGGTATCATAATATTGGAACAACTCTTTGCCCGGTATATCCCGGCAGGCCTGTACAATGCGGGCGAGCCGCTTGTTTTTAACAGAAATGGTGTGGTTGATCCCCTTCTTGCCCCGAAAGCTGAACTGTATAGATTGTCCATTTACCGCCACATGCTTGTCCTTAAGCGTAGTAAGCCCATAAGAACCGTATAATTTTTCATAATTGTTATTACCCGGGCGTATATAAGTCCGCTCCATAAGGCTCACCACGGTAGCCAACACTTTTTCCTCACAAAGCTCCCTGCGGGAAATATCCTTTTCCAATTGTAGTCTCAACGCCGGCAAAGCCTTTCCAAATTCATACAACCGGTGAAATTTGGTTTCGTTCCTTATCGCTCCCCAGGCAGTGTGATAACGGTATTGCTTCCGGTTGAGCGCATCCTTGCCCGTAGCCTGCAGGTGCCCATTGTCCAGCGGACATATCCATACGGCTGTCCAGGCGGGTGGAATAGCCAGCTTGCGTATACGCGCCAGCTGTTCTTTATTCTGCAAACGCTTGTTCTGATAAGTAAAGGAAAAACCTTTCCCCTTTTTCAACCGGAGGATACCAGGCATGGTATCACTCACATATACCAGAGAAGCCACTTTAGCGGCACGCTGGTAGTCCTTGTCGATGACCAGCATTTGCCGGTGGTTAAAGCGCTGAGCAGTTGGAATACTATCACGCATGGGATGTCTTTTTAAGTTTTTTACTTTTCTCCTCGTGGTTATCTTCCGCCTCGTCCAGCGAATGCGAGCTGTATAGGTCATTTTCTTTTTCCGACAGATCTGATAGCTTGGTGTAATATTTCTTGATCACACTCAGTTCCTCTTCTGTCAGGTCTTCAATATCCACCAAACGGTTGCTGGCCTTTTCATGACAGGCGATCAACTCATTTAACTTCAGGTGGATAGCTGTTGTGTCCTTGTTCTGCGTTTGTTGAATGATGAACACCATCAGGAAAGTGATGATGGTAGTGGAAGTGTTGATAACCAGTTGCCAGGTGTCGGAAAAGTGGAAGATCGGGCCACACAATGCCCATCCGATGATGAGCAGGAAGGCCATTATGGATGCGATGGGGCTGCCTGAAGCACGGGTAAGTTTGCCACTGATCTTGTTATACAGCCGTGCCCACTTCAGGCTGTCTTTCTCTTCGGATTGTTTGGTTGTCATATATGATGATATTGTACTACAGGTATAATACAATAAAAAAGCCAGGCCTTTGCTGCCTGGCTTTTCACCTTTTCACTTTTAACCTTAAACCCTTATGAGGGAGAAATTTGAGCAGTGAGCCATCCCCCTTGGGCTATACCCACGCTATTAATATCTTGATTCAAGCTTTCGTTGGATGGCAAAGACGTTATCCTATCCTTTCTCATTTTCTTCATCTTCCTCATTCTCATCATATTCTTCTGTATCGTCTTCCTCTTCTTCATAATCCTCTTCTTCCATCGCATTGCTCGAAGATTTTCCTTTATGCTGTGCTGTTGCTGGTTCATCTTCGATGCCTGCCGGGAAGTTTACGTTGTTCTCGGCAATGTAAGTGAGGTTTTCATCAGTTTGCTTTTCTTCTTCCAGTGTTTGCGCCAGCAGGTCGGCTATCTCCGTCATGCCGAACGTATTGGCCAGGGTAGTCAGACTGCCATAAGTAGCAATTTCATAGTGCTCTACTTTTTGTGCGGCTACGATGAGACCTACATCGCGGGTCAAGGTTCCTTTCTCCGTGTCCTCGATTATTTCTTCTGCTTCCTTCTGCAAACCTTCCATCGCTTCGCATTTCTTAGCCTGTGGTTTTTGCCCCATCAGTTCAAACACCTGTTCCAGTCGTTTGATATGCTCCTCTGTTTGTGTCAGGTGTTCTTCAAAACCCTCGCGCAGTTCCTCTGTTGTACTTGCTTTTGCCATTTTGGGTAATGCTTTGGTCAATGCCTTCTCCGCCCAGTAAATATCTTTTAGCATGTCCACAAAAAGTGTTTGCAATTCTTCTCCCATCTGCATTTGGTTATCACCTGAATGCTTCGTTTGCTTGCCGGAATTTGCCGCACGGGAAGCGCTTTTGCCTTTTGTAGCAGTGCTTGTTTTTTCACCGCTGGCCTTCTTCGACTTAGTTCCCTTTTCCATAAAATGATTTTTTAGTTTAATGTTCAATAGGTAAGTGGTCATTGATATTTGGTAAAAGCTGTGCCATCCGATAGCATAAGTTTATTCTACAATTTTCATGTACAGTTGAGGAGTGATGTCGTTGGATTGTGTAAGTAAGTGTACGCATGTGCTCATTGAAAAATCCCATTTCCAAACTTGGCTTTTACCGTTCGATCCGAAGTGTCGAATTACTTTTTTGATGCTCCCGCCTTCGCGGGTTATTCCCCAAAATAGCTGGTAGTGCATTAATTCTTCTTTAATGTCGCCTGTACATGGGTAGGGAGTTCCCCAATGCGCGGCTGGTTACAATGTGGGCATACCATTTGAAAATACTATGTTAAAATTACAGCCCCATGCTCAACGATATACAAGTCGGTTTTCTCAGAGACCGCATCCAGGAGATCGGTAGCGCGCTCTTCTCTAACACCGGGAACACTGCTTTTAAGTTACCCACATCTATTATAAATGTATTGAGAGTCGATGCGGAAGGAAACATCTGGTTTTTCCTGCATAGCCCCGAATGGTTCATGGACGAAACGGACAAGGAGTTTCCGGCAAAGTTGGACTTCTACCGGAAAGGAAAACCCTTCTATCTGCAGGTATTGGGTCAGGCGCTGATCATTACAGACGAGCAGCAGATCAATGAATTGACGGCTCAAATACCTGAGTTGACCGCACATTCCCTGAATCACATGATGCTGATAAAAGTGAGGGTAGAACACGCATCCTGCTTCGAGCAGCGCGAACGTACAGTGGGCACGATTCAATCCTGGTGGCATGCGATCTGCAAGTATGTGTTGCAGCAGAAGCCCAGCTACCGGCCCTACAAGATGCGCCCGATAGTATTAGCCTGAGCAATCATTAATCAATAACAACTAAAAACCACCACCTATGCGTTTTATATTACCTGAGAACCTGAAGTTCGTGAAGCGATTTATTGAGAAAACCTTCTTTGGCGCATTGAAATTGCATGATACTGAGCTTACACAAGACCGCTTCCTCGTGGAAACTGTTTTTGTAGATGCGAACCAGTACCTGTGGTGTTGTTGTGCTGAGGAGTTGCCGGTGGAAACAGATAAGTTCCCGGTATCCCTGAAATATGTAGATAAGGTCAAAGGTATTTATATGAAGATCACTGGCATTGCCAGCAGGGTCAATCCTAACCTGGAGCCAGGCAGCGAGGTGGCACTCGATCATGCTGTAAATGAACTTACAGGCGATAAGCTTACACTGCTCAAAGTCAAAATGACGGAGACTGTTTACTATAAAAAGAATAACGGCGATATTAATTTCTATGCCGTAGCCAGCTGAGAGACCACCAAAGAAAGTAGGATAGCGGTCTGATCGTTGGGGGTTGGACCGCTTTTTTTATGTACTTCCCTGTCACCCTGGCTTTCTGTCACCCTGAGCTTGTCGAAGGGTTGTCGAAGTCTGGAAGGTAAACACCCTTTGTCAACCTTAAATCAGTGATCTATGTCAAGAAGGAAAATAATTATCATAATCATATTGGTGATCATCGCAGGCGGCGTTGTTACCTGGAGCATTTACAAGCGCAAGATCGTAAAGGATACGGTGTCGAAAACTGTAGCCGATAAAACGAATAACCTGTATGGCATAAAAACAGATAAGCTGGACATCGATGAAGTGGCAGGTAATCTTGTTGTTACCAACCTGCAGCTTGAACCCGACTCGAATGTCTATAATAATATGGTCGGAGGCGTTGATGAGCCTTCTGTATTGATAAAGATCAATATTCCTGCGTTGACAGTGGAAGGTGTAAAAACCCCCAAGGCATTATTGAACAGCGCCATCGATGGACGAAAGGTAATGATCCACAATCCCCGCATTGAGCTCTTCTTTACCGGCAAAGGTAAAGACTCGCTGAAAAGTGTACCCGATAAAGAAGTATATCGTCAAATCTTGGGCAACCTGGAGATGATCAAGATCGATACGCTCTCTGTGGTAAACGCCACCTTGATTACCCGTGATTGGAAAACAGGCGCCACCCGTATGCAATTCGATAGTGTAACCATCGATCTGTTCCGCATTGCCGTGGATAGCCTGCATGAGAAAGATACTACTCGTGTGCTGTTTGCCGAAGAGGTCGCGGTGAAATGTAAAAGAGCGCGTTGGAGCAGCAAGAATAAGTTATATAACTATGAAGTACGGGAAATCGACCTGAATAGTGGACAAAAGTTGTTGGGGTTGAACCGGTTTACGATAGAGCCTACTTTGCCGGAACAGAAATTCCTGCAGCAGTTTAAATATGCTACAGACCGGTTTGATATAGACTTTCACAATATTAGGTTGGTTGGTCTCGATGTGCCACGTTTGTTTAGAGATGAAGTACGCGCCGACTCCCTGGTGTCTGGAAAAAGCAGTCTTCATATTTACCGCGATCTTTCTTTCCCGGGTGATGGTAAAAGCAAGATAGGTAGTTATCCACACCAGGCATTGATGAAGCTGCCTTTTGAAGTGCGCATTAAAAAAGCCCGGTTCAATAACTCTTTTATCGAGTACAAAGAACGGAATGCCAAAAGTGAACAAAGTGGTAAAGTACAGTTTTACCAGGTGAGTGTAGGTATCGATAACCTGACGAGTTACCGGCAACTCATGGCCGAGAAGCCGATGCGCGTGCAGTTCAACGCCCGGTTCCTGAATGCAGCGCCGGTCAAGGCGCTGATCAATTTCTATCCCGATAAAGGCCGCTTTACCATCGATGGGTCGATGGGCAGCATGCCTGCTACTACGGTAAATCAGTTGACAAAACCTATGGGGCTGGCTATAGTTGAAAAAGGAACGCTCAATAGCCTCGATTTTAATTTCAACTGCAATGATTATGCGGCCGATGGAACGCTCACTATGCTGTATGATGACCTGAAGATCACACTACTCAAAAAAGATACAGCTGACAATACACTCAGTAAAAAGAAATTTGCCAGCATGCTGGCAAATATACAGGTAAAGAATGCCAATCCCAATAAGAAAGGCGATATACGCCGGGCCACTGTTCACTATGACCGAAGCGCCAGTAAATCCTTCTTCAATCTCATCTGGAAGTCTGTTTTCGAAGGCGTAAAACAATCAGTAGGGATCTCCAATTAATTATTGCTTCAATCGCAGGTCCTCGACACCCATGATCTCTGTCGATACTTCTCCCAGCCATCCGGCTTCTGCGCGGATACCGGTGTAGACCCTGATGAAGTTGATGCCGCTCAGCTTTACGGGCTGTCCGTTCTTATCTACAGCCCAATCAAGCCTGATCTCTGAGCGGTCATCCATGTCCGACCAGTTGTCTGCATACCCAAAGGAGAAGGCAGGACTCACGAAATAAGTACCGTCGCCTGCAAGGTCTTTGATATTACTGCTCGTGAGCAGGGTTCCTTTGAAGGTAATGCTGGCGCCTTTCCATTGTGGATAGTAAGGCTGGTCATGGAATACATTCTTCGACAGATAACCAGCGCCACCTTTATTGTCGGTCCACCGGATATAAGTAGTGTCGCTTACCGACCAGTTGTTGGCATCAGGTGTAGGCACTTTGTTCTCATCAGGTTTGTGGTACGTGATCTCGTAGTTCTTAATGGTCCTGGGACTATTGTACTCCGAACCGGCGATCTCATACCATGCATCATCGGGCAGGCCATTACCATTGGCATCCATAGAAACTTCAATGATACCGGGTTCCGACCATTGGTCGAAGGCGTTACCCAATACTTTAAAGGTGGATTGTCCGGGCGTGTTCATGATCGCATGATCAAAGCCCAGCACGATGAATCCGCCAAACCCGCCAAGGTTGACCATATCGTTGTTCTTGATGGCCTCAGCTGCTTTGGCGATCATCTGTGCAGCTGTTTGCCCTGTTGTAAATGCGGGCATGGTATTCACAAACTGTCCCGGTGCAGGGAAATAGTCAAACACTTTGGTAGCGTTCTTGGAATAAGCCGTGCTTTCTTTTTTTACGGTTACCTGGATGGTAGAGGTAGCTGCTTCGATGCCATTACTGGCAGTAAGCTCTACTTTATGATTGCCTTCCTTATCGCTGATAAAAAAGAGCGTATCTGCTGTACTGATCAAAACATCGTCCACTTTCCATTGGAAAGTAGGATTGCTGAGGCTGGAAGTACCGGAAAGTTTCAGGAACTGGTACCGGTTGATGTTATAACCACCTGTTACTTCTTTAATGGTCACTGTAGCAGCCCGCTTATCGTCCTTTTCCTTCTTACAGGCGGGCAACACCCCTGCTATAATAAGTATAAGAAGAAAGAGCCTATTTTGCTTTATTTTATTCATATTAGATTGTGTAACTCGTGTTTTATTATTCCCTTTTCAACCTATCAACTTATCAACTCTGCATTAATTAAAGATCATTAAAGCGGGGAAATAGAAATATTGATAGGAAATGGTTTTCTTCAGGGTGGCATTCGCAGCATCATAGAAGTAGAGACTGTTGTACTGATAGTTTTGTCCATATCCTGATTGTACGGCCGTTACCACCAGTTCATTGTTGCCTGCGTTGTAGCCAACACCAGCGCCATAAAACTCTTTACCGGCAGGAATGGTAGCGAAAGGTGCAGACAGCGAAGCGCTGTTACCAACCACATATTTATAAAGCTGGTTGCCGCCCGCACCCCAGGAGTTGGTCCTGCCAATAAATACAGCATTCTCTGTAGAAGAGGTCGTTACAGTGCCCACGTTCCAGGCTACCCAGGGATTGCCCAGTGTGAAAGGCAACGTGATCTTGTTGGTATCGAGCGTAGTGGTGTTGATCTTTACCAGTGAGCTGCCACCGGCTACCCACAAGCTGCCATCGGGTGTTTTGGACAAGCCCTGGTTCATGCCGGCTATCTTTTTTACTACACTGTAATCACTTGCGTTGAGGATGATAAGTCCCTGACTTTGGTTGATCACGAATATGTAGGAGCCTTCTTTGCGCATGCCGCCTGTTTCCCCGGTTACGCTCGTGAGCTTGGTGCCCAGTGTAAGCGTGGAGAGATTGATCGGGTAAATGCCACTGGCAGTGCTGATAAGGCCGTTGTTGTTGTCGAGGCCAAGGAAGGCGCGGCCATTGGCGGGCAGACTGGCGATGCGTCCCGTCTCAACCAGTGATTGGGCATCCGTAACAACGAATGGTCCTTGTTTGGACACCAGGTACAGGTTACCATTCCACACAGCGCCATATTGAGTAGTTACGCCCAGTCCCTTGCCGGGGTTCTCTTTGTGGTAAACCATTTGTTCGATGGTATCCTCACCATAGCGGTAGAAGTTTACGTTACCGTTGTCGTGGCCAAACCAGCCTTCATTCACGAGAATGATACCATTTTCATATTTGCCCAACACAAGAATTTGGTATTGGGTGCTTATTTGTCCGGTAGTATTGGTAGCGGTAAACTTGATCGTATACATGCCGGCAGAGTCGGTGTGGAAGCTGTATACGGAGTCGGTGCCTTTTTGAACATTATTCACCAGCCACTGGTAAGTCGTAGTGTTGCGGTCGTTCAAACGGGGGTATAACAACAGCGTCTGGCCAACAGTCAAAGTGCCTTTCCCATCAGTAAGGCCATTGTCGGTGATCAGCGGTTCAGGTTGCCTGTACGCCTCTTTGTTACAGGCCATAAAAACAGTAATGGTCAACAGAAGCAATAAGCCCCGGGATAAACGTGTACTCATAATCGTATTGTTAAGTATATATGAACAAGACTGCTGTCGCCCGCCTTGTCACCCTGAGCTTGTCGAAGGGGCGAAGGATTTCGACGTGCTCAACCTGACATGACCTAATCATACTTAACAATGCCCGGCATGATACACCATGGACCAGTGATCCGGTTACAGGCATGCGCACGCAGACAGCTCTATGGCAGGAACTGTACCGTGGCATAACTACAGGAAAATAAATGAATCAGCTGAAGGCAGCTATTTCATCCATGCTTTTTACCCGAAAGCTATGAATTAAGTATGATGCTGAAGGCAGGTCTCCTGGCTTGTTCTGTGCCGACGGCCTTCCCATTGAGTTTGCTGTTTACAAAGCATCAACAGTGGCATGTAGATGTCGGCATTACGTGAAGAACTTACAGTTGCGGGACAGCTCCGGATTCTTTCTGCTAAAGAAATCACCGGATTCCCTTTTAATCATGGCTCATTGAAGAGCTATGAACCTTTAGCGGGGGCGAAGGTAGGGAAAGGTTGATAAGTTCACAAGTTTAAAAGTTGACAGCGCTTTTGCATTGGAAACCTTTTCAACCTGTCAACCTGTTAACGTGTCAACTGCTGCTCAACCTGTCAACTAATACCTTATGCATTGAGGACAAATATTAACCTCTCCCAATCCTTTGTTGCGAACGAAAGCAGAGTCGGTTAACGTATACAGAAAAGATTTCAGTGCCTCTTTATCGGCAGGCGTAAGCGGTATACCCGCCCGGCCGGAAGATTGAACGAGCGATGGATCGATGTTGTCGGTTAGTTGCACATCCTGCGCATAATGCGTCAGTACAAAGTCGAGCCCTTTAAAACGGCCATCGTGCATATAGGGAGCAGTCAGCGCAATGTTGCGCAGCGAAGGCACTTTGAAGCGGTATTTATCGCCCGGTTCGGAAGTGATGCCCATGCGGCCAAAGTCTTCACTATAGGGGTACAGCCCATTGTTGCGGAAACTGAAATCGGTAAAGAATGGTTCTGCGTGGCAGGTAGCGCATTTTTGTTGGAAGACTTTGTAACCGGCGGCCTCTTCTTTTGTGAAGGCAACGCCTTCTTTGCGTACCACTTTATCATACTTGCTGTTGGCACTTACCATGGCCACCATAAACTGGCTGAGGGCCTGCATCACGCGTGCAGTGGTGATCTCCCGGCTGCCAAAGGCCGCATTGAAATACAAGGGATAGTATTGATCCCTTTTGATCTTCTCCACCACGCTCTCTACCGATTCGCCCATTTCCACATGGTTGGTAATCGGAACGATGGGCTGCAGGTCGAGGTCTTTGACACCGCCGTCCCACATGAAGCTGGTTGCCCAGGCAAGGTTTTGCAGGGCAGGCGCGTTGCGCGCACCCAATGAATCGAAGATGCCGTGGCTCAGTCGGTGACCGTGATGCGAAAACGCAGAAGCCTGTATATGGCAGGTGCCACAGCTCACTGTGCCATTCTTCGATAGGGTGCCATCATAAAACAATCTCCTGCCCAGCTCTATCTTGATCTTGTTGAATTTGTTTTTGGAAAGATCATACACTGGTGGCGGAAAGTTGGCAGGCTGCGGAAAGGTACTGTCCTGGTTGTTGAAGACATGCACGGCAGGCGCGCCTTGCAAAAATCCTGACAGCAAGCCAGTCAGCACCAGACCCATCAACACATATATGTAAGGCATCTTGCGCATGCTCATTGATATTGGGTTCCTCCATATTGAAAACCGGTAGCATAGTTGTCCGCAATCTGTGTACTGGCTGGTGTAAGCATCAGGTGATGATGTTGTTTGAGATCGAGCCGGTCGAATACCGATAACACATCAAACCGTATATGTACAACGGCTGTCTTATTGCTACGCACCCGCAAAGCACCTGCAGCCGGCAACTCGATGGTCACACGCCTGATATTATTGATGGTAGGGGAGTTGTAGCCGCCATAACCGCCAATATGATACTCAAACTCGCGGAAGCCGGTCTTGTCGGCAGGAATGGCAGGAGAGCTACCCTCCATCTTAAAGAAGATGTAACCACTGTTCCAGGTCCAGTACATGCTTTCGCTGGCAGCCATATCCTTGCCGGGGTCCAGCACGCCTGTTCGCTCTTCAATGCCCAGTGTAGAAGTAAGACTGTCTATACCCACGAGAAAAGTGATGGCTGAATACACGCCATCCGGCACCTTGAGCACGATGGTTTTACTGCTGTCGATGTTTTCTTTTATCAGGAAAAAGCTGGAAGCTTTAGGGACCGTGTACTTATCGCCGTTGCCTTTGATGAACTGAATATTACTGATATAATATTGTAAAAGCGAGATGGAAACCGGGTCGTTGGCGCTGGTTTTATAAGTGCCTGTGTTCAATACCAGCTTCTTTCCTTCAGCACGATGGTCGAATTGTAGGGTAACCTGTGCTGTTGTGGAGCCATACAGCAGCAACATTATAATTTGTAAGGATAGGAATGTCAATGATTTCATGCGTGAGGCCGGATTGTTGCAACGGTAAAAATAGGGGAAATAGTTGATAGGGTAACAGGTTGAAAAGGGAACAAGATACGAAGGGGCATAAATCAGTGCCTTAACCTTTTCAACCTGTCAACTTATTAACCTGTTAACCTATATTCGCACCGAAAACCAGCTTTAATGAGGTACATCTTTCCCTTCCTCCTGTTCTTTTCATCTATTTCTCTATCTGCACAGGTAAAAGAGTTGTCGGGCAAAGTGGTAGATGGCGGTTCTACGGCCCCGATAGAAGGCGCCACCGTCACCCTCATGCCTGGGCAGCGGTATACTGTCTCCGACGAGAACGGCAGTTTCTATTTCAGGGAAGTAAAAGAAAATACCCGTCTTATTATTACAGCCATCGGTTATGATACCATCACCATTGCATTGGCCGATTTCATCAAAGCCGGCCAGTCCATTAGCCTCGTATCACGCGCAGTGCAGCTGAGCCAGGTTACGGTATCCGGCAGTGCCGGCGGGCAATACAGGCCCATCAGCAAGCTCGATATTAAAATGCGCGGCATCAACAACGCGCAGGAAGTACTGCGCATGGTGCCCGGTTTGTTCATTGGTCAGCATGCAGGTGGTGGCAAAGCAGAGCAGATATTCCTGCGCGGTTTCGACATCGACCATGGCACGGATATCAATATCGCCGTAGATGGTATGCCGGTCAACATGGTGTCCCACGCACATGGACAGGGCTATGCCGACCTGCACTTTGTGATCCCGGAGCTGATCGATAACGTGGCATTCAGGAAAGGTACGTATTATGCAGAAAAAGGAAACTTCACCACAACCGGCTTTGTAGATTTCAAAACATTCAATGTGCTGCCCGCTAATGCTATTAAGGTGGAAGGCGGCATGTTCAATACCGTACGCGCTGTGGGCATGCTCAACCTGCTGAATGAGACTACCCGCGCCAAAGGTCAGTCGGCATTTATCGCTTCGGAATACATGTACACCGACGGATACTTTGATCATCCGCAGGATTTTAACCGCGTCAATGTATTCGGTAAATATTATGGAGCATTGAGCAAGCGCAACCACCTCAGCTTCTCCGCTTCTGTATTCTCCAGCAAGTGGGATGCTTCAGGGCAAATACCTGACCGGGCCGTGCAAAGCAAAATGATCGGCTGGTACGGTGCCATCGATCCCAACGAAGGCGGCAAAACCTCCCGCATCAATGCCAATGCATTACTTACTACCACGCTCAATCCCCGTTCTTACTTCAGGAACCAGGTATATTATTCACGCTACCAGTTCGAGCTGTTCTCCAACTTTACCTTCTTCAGGGAAGACCCGGTGAATGGCGACCAGATCAAACAACGGGAAAAGCGCGACCTGTTTGGTTACAATGGCAGCTACCATACTACGTATTATGCGGGCAACACACAGATCACTTCCGAAGTGGGCGCCAATGTGCGTATCGACCGCACGTACGACAGCGAGCTGTCGCGCACCAAAGACAGGACCATCGTTACCGATCCCAAAATGCTGGGCAATATGGCGGAGAACAACCTCGCAGCTTATGTAAGTCAAACGTTCCGTTTCAGTTCTGCCTTCAGCATCAATGCCGGTATGCGCTATGACTACTTCCACGATCGCTATACCGATAAGCTCAATGGCAATGCCAAAGGCAAGGCATCGGCTGATATCCTCAGCCCCAAGCTGAGCTTTTATTACCATCCCAATCAGTTTGTGCAGTTCTACCTCAGCAGCGGCAAAGGCTTCCATTCCAACGATACCCGTGTAGTGGTTCCGCAGAATGGCCTCACCATCCTGCCGCCTGCTTATGGCAGTGACCTGGGTACGGTGGTGAAACCGGCGAACAACCTGCTCATCAACGCAGCAGTATGGTACCTCTGGCTCGACCAGGAGTTTGTATACGTAGGTGATGAAGGCGTGGTGGAGCCCAGTGGTAAAAGCCGTCGCTATGGCGCCGATCTGTCTGTTCGTTACCAACCACTGAAATGGCTGTATGCTGATGTTGACTTCAATTACTCCCATGGCCGTGCGGCCGATGCACCCAAAGGAGAGAACTATTTACCACTGGCGCCACAATTTACCTCCATTGGTGGTCTTACCGTTAAAACAAAGCCCGGCATCAATGCATCACTTCGCTATCGCTACATGGGCGATCGCCCGGCCAATGAGGATAATAGCATTATAGCCAAAGGGTATTTTGTAACAGATGCCTTTGTAAGCTATGCACGCAAAAAGTATGAGCTGGGGCTGGCCATTCAAAACCTCTTCGATATTAAATGGAAAGAAACACAATTCGATACCGAAAGCCGTCTGTTCAATGAAGCAGCCCCGGTATCGGAGATCCATTTTACGCCCGGCACCCCCTTCTTCGCCAAACTGAGCTTTACTTACAACTTTTAAAAAGAACGTAATTCCCCTTTCCACAGCAGGGTTTTCCGTAAAACATTCACTTTCCACCCGGTGTTATAATTCTTTAACAGCTGCAACGATCAGTCTTAAGGCATTGTCTTAAGCCGGAACCAAAAGAATTCCTAAATTATTGGGGATTGATTAGCTGCGACTTATGGGCAAATTTTGCGCATTGGGGAGTGCAATACTCAAGTTGGTGCTGAAAATCAAATAGCTGGCACGGGCATTGTTTTTAAATCCATGCTGGTATGAGCAAACCCAATGGAAGCATGGACCTCGAACGCTGGAATGGATCATTGAACCAGCTGGCGTCAGGCCCTGTTAGTGAACCCGGTAAAGTAAAAGATCAAAGTAACACATCTGTTTTCATGGGCGCAACTGCTGGCAGGCATGAACCTGCCGCAGCATCATTGCCTTTGTTCATAGATACCCTGTATAAGGCCAGGGACTTTGATCCATTGTAAACAATTAAATCTTTTATTTATGTTACGCTGGACAGTCATCTTCTTGATAGTAGCTATTGTAGCTGCTCTCTTCGGATTCGGTGGTATTGCAGCAGGCGCTGCCAGCTTCGCCAAGATCCTCTTCTTTATTTTTATCGTGTTGTTCCTGTTGTCCCTCATCATGGGTAGAACAAGAACTCCATAATGAACGAAACTATAATCGACGTCTTTGCCGCTACGGCGGCATAAGCTTACAAAAGACGTTGTTGGAGCAAAGAAGCAAAAGAAAGAATGTTAATGGCATCGACTGAGTAACGCTGTTCAGCGTTATGTCTGGTCGGTGCCATTCTCTTGCATCCTACCTCTTACTTCTTATTTCTTTTCCCCATTTTATAGTACTTTGGCTGTTCAAATAGCCCTTCCCATGAGTTCTACTTCCGCAGCCTCGTTCCATAAACGGATCACGACGGCAGGTACATTGATCGCAATAGGTATAGTCTTTGGTGATATTGGTACTTCTCCGCTTTACACACTCAATGCAGTATTCCACGATCGTGTCATTACAGAGGATGTGGCGTTAGGCGCATTGTCGGCCATCTTCTGGACACTGTTCTTTCAAACTACCCTGAAATACGTTATCCTCACGCTGCAGGCCGATAACAAAGGAGAAGGCGGTATCTTTTCGCTGTACGCGCTCATCCGCCGTTATTGGGGCCGGTGGCTCATCATACCAGCCATGGCCGGTGGCGCCTTCCTGATGGCCGATGGTATCATCACACCGCCGATTTCGGTGGCATCGGCTATTGAAGGATTGCAAAAGATTAAGCCCGATATCAACACAGTTCCCATTGTGATCGCTATACTCATTGGCTTGTTTAGTTTCCAGCAGTTTGGTACCGGGCGTATCGGGAAGATATTCGGGCCGGTGATGCTGGTATGGTTTACGTTCATCGGGGTGCTGGGTATTATGGCTATGTGGCAGGCCCCCGGTGTGTTGAAAGCCCTCAATCCATATTATGCCTGGATAATGCTGAAAGAAGTACCGGGCGGTTTCTGGTTGCTGGGCAGCATATTCCTGTGTACTACGGGGGCAGAAGCATTGTACAGTGATATGGGACATTGTGGCCGCAACAATATTCGCATCAGCTGGATCTACGTCAAGATCATGCTCATACTGAGCTATGCCGGGCAGACCGCCTGGTTATTGCAGCACACAGGCGAAGAAGTAGGAAGCATCAGTCCTTTTTACCACATCGTGCCCGATATGATCTACAACCCTTCGGTGATCATTGCCACCCTCGCTACCATCATTGCCAGCCAGGCCCTCATCAGCGGTTGCTTTACGCTCATCAATGAGGCCATCCGGCTCGATATATGGCCGCGCCACCGCGTGGTGTTTCCCGGTGATATCAAAGGACAGATCTACATACCCTTTATCAACTGGCTCCTGATGGCAGGCTGTATCGCCATGGTACTGCACTTCAAAGAGTCCACTGCCATGGAAGCGGCATTCGGTCTCAGCGTTACGCTCACCATGATCATGAGCACGGTACTCATCAATTTTTACCTGTATGTCAAACGGGTGCCAACCGCACTGGTAGTGCTGATCACAGGCATCTTCATCATTATAGAAGGCGCTTTCCTTACGGCCAATTTTCAGAAGATAGTTGAAGGCGGATGGATCACGCTGGTCATTGGCGCCGTGCTGTTCATCACGATGCTGGTATGGAACAAAGGACGCAACATTAAACGTTCCCTGACCAAAATGGTACCAATAGAACCTAAAATCGATCTGTTGAAGCGCCTGAGCAATGATGAGGAAATACCAAAATATGCTACCAACCTCGTATACCTCACCAGTTCCGGCTCACCACGAAAAGTAGAACAAACGGCTATACAATCCATCCTGTCCCGGTCGCCCAAGCGGGCCGATATATACTGGTTCGTGCACGTGAATGTATTGGACGAGCCATATGCCATGCGGTACCATGTAGACACCATCGTGCGGAATGATGTATACTTTCTCGAATTCAACCTTGGCTTCAGGGTGGAGCCGCGCGTGGATTATTATTTCAGGCAGGTGGTGAGCGAGTTGGTAAAAGATGGAGAAGTAGATGTGTCGAACAGGCGCGAGCAATATTACCAGGCAAGCGGCATCGGGGATTTTCGTTTCTTACTGCTGGAGTCATTCCTCTCTTACGATAATGACATGCCCTTTATAAAGCGGTTTGTGATGAAGAGCTACTTCAACCTGAAACTGCTTAGTGTAAAAGAAGCTGTCAACTTCGGGTTAGACCCCAGCAATGTGACCGTGGAGATGTACCCGCTGGTGGTAACGCCTGTGGTACACGAAAAGCTGGTGCGCGAAAAGTAAACCGGCACCTCATTTATGCTGCGTTAGCTCCATAAACAGGCGCCGGTTCGTAGGCATCATCCATGGTATATCGTTGCCGACTAAGAAGCGAGTAGCGCTGCTTTGTAACCCGCTTTTTGTACCGCTTCAGATATGCTGGCCTCTTTGCCATCTTCTACCGATACGGTAAGTATTTTGTCGGGCGATGCCAGGTCTACTTTCCAGTTGTTCTCACCGGCAGCTTTGTTCAGTTCCGGTGTCACCGTAGCTACACAGCCGCTGCATTTAATGTTTGTCTTGAATTGTACCGTTTTCATTGTATTTATCTTTTGATCATTGAATTAAATTGTTTGTCACCCTGAGCCTGTCGAAGGGCCTATATCTTCGCCATCTTCAGCCGCAGGCTGTTACCCACCACACTTACACTGCTCAGCGCCATAGCGGCCCCGGCAATCATCGGGTCCAGTAAGAATCCGTTGAAAGGATACAGCAGCCCGGCTGCCACCGGTATGCCGATGATATTGTAGATAAAAGCCCAGAACAGGTTTTGACGGATGGTGCGTACTGTTTTGCGCGACAGCAACAAGGCTTTGGGAATGGCATTGAGGTCGGCAGTGATAAGCGTTATACGGGCCACATCCATCGCAATGTCGGTACCTTTACCCATCGCAATGCTGATATCGGCTTGCGCGAGCGCGTGGGAATCATTGATGCCATCACCCACCATCGCTACTGTTTTACCGGCCTGTTGCAGCTCCTTCACGAAAGCAGCTTTATCTGCAGGCAGCACGCCGGCTTTAAAAGAAGTGATACCTGTTTGCCGTGCAACGGCTTCAGCGGTATGGCGGTTGTCGCCGGTAAGCATGTGCACCTCGATACCGTTGCGTTGTAAGGTGGCAATGGCAGCTTTCGATGTTTCCTTTACTTTATCGGCAATGGCAATGATGGCCAGTAAACGGTCATTGGCGGCAAACCAAACTACTGTATTGGCCTGTTCCTGTAAATGCGAAGCTTTGGCAGCCAGCGCTGCGGGAATAGGTACGTTGTTTTCTTCCATCAGCTGCTGGTTGCCCACACGGTAAGTAATGTCTGCACGGATTCCTTGTATGCCTTTGCCTGTAATGCTTTCTACTGATTCAAAATGTATATTCGTGTTTGTTGCAGACAGGTGTTGTAAAATAGCCTGCGCCAGCGGATGTTCCGATTGTTGTTCCAGTGCATAAAGTATAGCCTCCTGTTCTGCGCGTTCAGGTTCACTGTTATTCCAGGTAAGATCGGTTACCACGGGTTTTCCCTCCGTGATGGTGCCGGTTTTATCAAGTACCACAGCATTTACTTTATGAGCCACTTCGAGGCTCTCTGCATCTTTGATCAGGATATTATTTTCGGCCCCTTTACCCACACCCACCATAATGGCAGTAGGGGTGGCCAGTCCAAGCGCACAGGGGCAGGCGATCACCAGCACGGTTACAGAAGTAAGCAAGGCATGCGTAAAAGCATTTTCCCCACCCGGCACCAGCCAGGCAATAAAAGTGAGCACAGCGATGCCGATAACGATCGGCACAAAGATGCCGGCGATCTTATCTACCAGTTTTTGTACCGGTGCTTTACTGCCTTGAGCTTCCTCCACCATTTTGATGATCTGGGCCAGCAGTGTATCGGCGCCTACCTTGTCGGCGCGGAACTGAAAACTGCCCTGTTGATTGATGGTGCCGGCAAATACAGCATCACCTTGTTGCTTGGCTGCTGGGATGGGTTCGCCGGTGATCATACTTTCATCGATATAAGAAGAGCCGCTGGCAACGGTGCCGTCTACAGGTATTTTTTCACCGGGTTTCACCAGCAGCGCGTCGCCGATGTTTACTTCGGCCACGGGTATTGCTACAATAGTTCCGGAGGGTGTAACGAGGGCAACGGTCTTAGGTTGCAGTCCCGCCAGTTTTTTAAGAGCAGTCGATGTGTTGGAGGTCGCTTTGGCTTCCAGCAGTTTGCCCAGTGATATAAAAGCGATCACTACAGCGGCAGCTTCAAAGTATACATGAGGATGCAAACCGCGTTGGTGCCAGAATGCAGGATAGATCGTATTGAAGGTGCTGAACAGCCACGCGATGCCGGTACTCAACGCTACCAGTGTATCCATATTAGCTTTACGGTGGGCGGCTTGCTTCCAGGCATTGACGAAGAAGGAACGGCCAAAGTAAAATACAACGGGGGTAGACAGCACCAGCATGATCCAGTTGGCATAAGGTATATTCATGAAGAACATGCCGATCACCACCACAGGCAGGGATAGGAGCGAGGCCCAGATGGTTCTTTGTTTGAGGTATTGGTAATGCTCACGCTGTGCCTGTTGTTGCACTTCCGCCTTATTGTCGGTATCGATCACGATGTCGTAGCCAATGGAGCGTACGGCCGCTTGCAGCTGCTGATGGCTTAAGCGTGCTGCATCGTACTCTACAGAAGCGGTCTGGTTGGCAAAGTTTACGCCTGCGTTGGATACGCCCGGTACCGATTTAAGGATAGATTCCACGCTCACCGCACAGGAAGCGCAGGTCATTTCCAGCACCGGAAAGGTTTCTTTGACAATACGTTGTACGCCTTTGGTATTTGCCGCAGGCGCTTGGGGAGTGGCTATGGTGGTGGTAGCTGTAGACATAGTTCAATCATTTCCACAAAACTACATCCGTCAGCAGGCCAGCCTGTTACACTATTCAGGGAGTGTTTTATATAATTTGGCGGTTTCCCGTGCCGAAGCCCCGGAAGCAACAAAAAAGCCCCGTTCAGTTGAACAGGGCTGTCTTCATGTTTATGGCTGAATACTACTTGATCTTCAATACCGGTTTCAATTTGTAATCACCAGTTCCTTCCTGGAGGATGGACAGGGCTGCGTCGAAATCGATGACCAGCGAATCTACATGAGCATTCAGCTGCTTATTCAGCTTGATCTTCAGACCCGATTCACTGCCACTGGGAATGGTAAGCGGATAAACTTTGTTGTCGATCTTGATGCTGTTTTGGCTGCCCAACACAAAACGAACTTCCTTCACCCGGCCGGTAGGCACTGTGCTTTGTGCGATCAGCGTATCGATGCCATTTTGAAAGTCAAGCAGGTTGTAGATCCCTTTTCTTGTTTCCAGGTTCACCCAACCCGAAGAATCATCCTGCAGGTTCACGCGTACTTGTTGAATGTCTACATTCACTTCAGTGGCATTGTACGGATTGTCTGTTAGCCTGATCCGCAGATCGGTGGTCGTGTCGTTGTCTTTGTTGCAGGCGATAACAAGAGCGGTGACAACGGCTACAGGGAGTAAAAGGCGCAGTGGTTTCATAGTGTGTAATTTGAGAAACAATTAATGAAAAATCATGCCAAATGAAGAAGCGGGAAAGACAAAATGAATGAAATATGTTTACCTCCCGCGTAGAATAGCCCCGCAAACATAAGTAAACTCTAAAGCAATTCTAAAGATGAAAAAAGAAATGATTGACACTGAGAACACTAAGGAGTTTGGGTATAAAAAGGTATGGCAGGATAAAAACATTTATTATATCTTGTCTTCAAATCTGTAACCCATGAAAGTACTTTATCTTTTAAACGATCCGCCATGCATCTGTTGCGAGACTCACTTTTCTTTGCTGCGTGAGTAGCGTTTAATAGCTTCCTGCCTTATCCTCCTCGAACCGTTCTCATAAATTTTGATGTATCTGTTGGCTGTTCCTGTTTGATACAGGGAAAGCAACGGGCATATATTGAATGACCCGGTTATATGATCAATGATATATACCCGGTTATCATTTCACACAAAATCCTACTTATGAAGAGAATTGTACCTCTTGTATTGCTATGCAGCAATGTCCTTGCTGTAACCGCACAAATAACAACGCCGGTAAAACGCGCCAACTTTGAAGTAGACGGCGGCTTGCGCGCCAATATATTCAACGGCACACCCAACTCCAATACCGACGACTGGTTTGGCAATGGAGATCCGGGCACGGGCACCTTCGTTATCGACACTACTGGCGCTGCCTATATTAATCAGCTTTACATCAACACGCCTGCCACACGGATGCTGCCGTTGTTCAGGGGCATGCGCTATCCACAGTTCTCCATCGTCAACAATTCGATGCTCATCGATGCGGTGTTTATCCGTGATCATCATGGCGACGATTCCACTGCTTTTGCTTCCGGCTCCAATAAAAACGGGATGAGCCCGGCCAACTGGGCAACGCCCGTGGCACAAGGTGTACCGGATAAGAACGATATCCTCGACATGTTCATGCACGTACGCAGAGCAGGTCCAAACGTAACCGATTCGCTCTGGTTGTTTGGCGGTGTATCACTCGAAGGAGCCAATGGGAACCGCTACTTCGATTTTGAAATGTACCAGACCGATATCTATTATGAACGTGCCAGTCTCAGCTTTAAAGGATACGGTCCCGATGCCGGGCATACTGCTTGGCAGTTTGATGCAGCAGGCAACGTATTGAAAGCAGGTGATATTATTTTCACAGCAGAGTATAGTGGTTCAGGCCTCAACAACCTTGAAGCGAGAATTTGGGTCAATAAGAACGCACTCACTACGGTAACACCAACGGCCTTCACCTGGGGTGGCGCTTTCGACGGAGCAACGGCTGGGGCTACTTATGGATATGCCAATATACTGCCTTCAACAGCTGGTTCTTATTATACGGGATTACAGTGTGGCGCCAATACCTGGGCCGGACCATTCAGTCTTGTCAGGGTAGATAATAGTGTAGTAACTAATTATAATGCCGATCAGTTCCTGGAGTTTTCTGTCAATCTCAGCAAGCTGGGGTTAGACCCGCTGGTAAACGTAGGCGATCCCTGCGGCATGCCTTTCCGCCGGATATTAGTGAAATCCAGATCATCCAATTCGTTTAGTGCCGAGTTGAAAGACTTTGTTGGCCCCTTCGATTTCTTCCGGGCGCCTATGGCGGCTGCGTCGGCCGATATACCGGTATTCTGTGGCAGCGTAGGAGTCAGTACCATCAGTGTAGGCAATCCGCTGATCACTTCATTGTATACCTGGTCTACACCCGATGGGCACATTGTGGGTGATACGGTCGGTACTTCCATCACTATAGATCAACCCGGTAGTTATATCGTACGCCAGGAGTTGATGGATAGCTGCGGTAGCACGTATGCCAGAGACACAGTAACGATCCTGCTGGATGCAGCCTGTACTGTCATGGATAAAAAGGATAAGGATGGACGTTTTATATGGCAAAAGCAGATCGGTACAAAAGGATTTGTATTACTGCCCAACCCGGTGAGCAGCCAGATACACCTGGCGCTTACGAGTCCGGATAAGGCAGATGCCAGTATTGTCATCGTAGACCTTTCAGGAAGAATATTGAAACAGGTGAAAACAAACGTGGCAAAGGGAACTTCGTCAATTAATATCGAATGTCCTCCCGGATGGCAGAGCGGAACCTATTTTATAAAAATGATAGTGGGCAATGAAGTATTTACCCAAAAGATGATCCTGCGCAGGTAAGCGATGGCTTACCACAGCCCCAACAACTTCCACCACAGGCCGCCCACACCAAACCACACGGCAAGGAAAAGCACGCTGATAAAAAAGCCGTGCTTCCACCAGTCTTTCATATCCACGTAGGTACTGCCGAAGAAGATGGGAGCCGGGCCGTGGCCGTAATGCGTGAGGGAACCCATCAAGGTGGCGCAGGCCCCAAGGAAAATGGCCAGCATAGTACCGGGCACGCCTACTGCAATACCCACTGCGAGAAACACCGGGTACATGGCGGCGGCCTGCGCCGTGGCGCTGGCAAACATATAATGGCAATACGAGTATACGAGAATGATGATCGGAAAGGCTACCTGCCAGCTGAGGTGCGCCATCTTGTTGCCGATGAGGTGGCCAAACCAACCCACAAATCCCAGCGAGTTGAGGTAAGAGCCCATCATCACCAGTGAGGAAAACCACACGATGGTATCCCACGCACCTTTCTCCGCTTTCACATCTTCCCAGGTCAGCACACCGCTCAACAACAAAATGCACAAACCGATCAGTGCGCCAGTGGTGGCGTCGATGGAAAAAAGGTTGCCGAATATCCACAACACCAGCAGGATGATGAACGTAGCTACCATCAACCATTCCTGTAAGGTCACTGGTCCCATCTCTTTTAGCTTGGCCGCTGCCACAGCAGGTGCTTCTTTTGTTTTTTTTAATTCAGGCGGAAAGAATTTATACAACAACAAAGGAAGCAGTAAGAAACACACGAGCCCTGGTGCTAAAGCTGCAATGGCCCAGCTGCCCCAGGTGATGGTGATGCCGAGGTCTTTGGCAAACTTCTGCGCCATGGGATTGCTGGCAGTAGCGGTCAAAAACATCACCGATGTCACCATGTTGGCATTGTAGCTGCCCAGCGTGAGGAAAGCGCCGATCTTACGGTGTGTTTCCGGTTTATCAGGCAGTGAGCCCATGTTAATGGCAATGGATTTCATGATGGGGAATATCACACCACCCGCACGGGCTGTATTGCTGGGAATAGCTGGCGCCAACAACAGGTCGGCGGTGTTGAGGCCATACGCCAGCCCCAAAGAACCTTTACCAAATATGCGGATGAAATTATACGCCAGCCGGGTGCCCAGCCCCGTTTTGATAAAGCCACGTGCAATAAAGAAGGCGAGACCAATAAGCCAGATAGTAGCGTTGCCAAAGCCGCTCAATGCATTGGTCACTGCATGAGCCGGATCGCCGGGCGCCAGCACCTGTGTGGCGGCGCACACGGTAATGCCCAGCATGGCCATGGTGCCCATGGAAGCGGCTTTTAAAATGATACCAAAGATGGTGCCCAGGAAAATGGCCAGCAGGTGCCAGGCATTGGGCTTCACCCCTTCAGGTACGGGGATAAACCAAATGATCAATCCGATGATAACGGTGGCGAGCAGTGCTTTGGGTCTTATCTCTTTCATAATACACAGTTGGTTTAATGGACCGTTTAAAATCGTATCTGTAATTGTGCGTAAGCGAGGTTGTTGCTGTAGGCGGTAGACAAAGGAATATCACGCTTATACCGGTCGATGGCCACGCCCACCTGCAGTACGGCGTAGAAGTTGTCGGCGAAGATCAGCGATACATTGGGAATGATCGTGTGGCGCGGGTTGTCGCCCAGCTTATAATTCTCTTCGAGGTATTCATAACGCGAGGAGAGTTCGATGGCCCTCACCCGCGGGCGTTTGTACTCATACCGCAGGGTGGGGAAGAAGTAAAAACCTTGTGTGCGAAACTGGCTGATGCCAGGTCGCGAAGAGGGAGAATGGCTGTTATAGGCAATGAAATCCGTACCGTTTTTGTATTCGCTCATCAGCAGCAGTTCCCATTTGTCTGATAAGTTGATCTTAGCCGTTATATCACCACCCCACGCATTGCCGGTACGGCTGTTGGCCAGGCTGCCCGTGCCGGCATTGAGAGCGGCCGTAACGTTGGGCGCGAGTGTAGACTCCACGCGGGCATACAGGTTCTTGGTATCGTTGTCGTCGGAAGGCTGGTTACGGTTGTTGCCATTATAAGCACCGGCAAAGTATTTCAGTTTGCCATTGGGTGTAATGTCGCCAAAAACAGAAAGACCCACCTGGAAGCTCTGCCATCCATTTTTGCCAAAAGAATAATACTGATTCGAGAAGTCGAGCGTGCGGATGATGTCCACCGCCATGGCATCCTCGATGCCGAAGAAAGGCCTGAACTGGCCCGCCTGCACATTGAAATACTTATTGAGTGAGTACCGGATATAGGCATTCTCCAGCACCTTGTTGGAAGGGCTGCCGTTGAAGTCTGCAAAATTTACGAGGATATTGGCCGAAAAGTGATCGTTGATATTGGCCTTCACCATAAAACGTGCCCGCTTCACCAGGAATGTATTGCGGATGCCGCCGGAATCGAAATGCTTACCGTTTACATCTACGTGGTTGGTGAGAGAGGCTACATACCTCGTTTGAAGAACACCGGAAAAAGAGAGGGAACGGTTGAACGCAGAAAAATTACGAACCGTGTCGGCCCGGCTCAGCGAGGTCTCGTCAACTTGTTGGGCACTGGCACATAAGCAGCCTAACTGCATACCCACAGCTATCGCTAACAGGGAACGCCTCATAAGCAGGAATTTAATGGTTGCTTAAATATATAGAAAATATCGTATAGTTAAGAACCCCTGCCTGTATGATTTAGCATCCCGGACAATTAAATACGATTGTCCTATAGGCTATCAACCTAATTGGTGCCTTCTGCCAGCCGCTTTATATTATCCATTGCCTTGGGCCACATCTTTTCAAACATTTCTCTAAACTCATCAGTAATGTCCATGTCCATAGTCAGTTCGGTTCCATTACCGGTTGCTTTCAACGTGTAATTTTCATGAGCGCCGGCCCACACTTTTATCTTCTCACTCACGGTGTCCTCTACGCCACCTTGTACCTCACCAAGGTGCTCTATCGACATATATTCATTGGGAATGTTTTCTGCAATACGCGAAACCATTCCGGATCCTGAGTCATCCAGGAACAATACCTTACTGCCTTTTTTCCAATCGGTCACTGCATGAGACGATTCCGAGAAAGCAGTAGTCCACTGCCGGTAAGTGGCATCGTCCCATAAAACACTCCATACTTTTTCCCGTGGCGCATTGATCGTAGTGGTAAAAATGAGCTTTTCCATGATGGATAATTTTTGATAGTACAAATATGAAAGATCCGGGCCAAAAAAGCAGGGTGTGAAGGCGACAATAGGTAGGGGCTATTACGTCATATTACACCTTCAGCACCCCCCGGAAGCCCCTTGCCGCATAATAAGACTCTGCTCCATTATGATACAGGAACACGGTATCATAACGCCGGTCGCAAAAGAGTGCGCCACTCAGTTTGCGGATAGCAGGAGGCGTTACGATCCAGCTCGACGTTTTCAGGTCGAAAGCGCCCAGCTCCTGCAAAGCGCGGTACTCTTCTTCCGTCAGTAACTCGATGCCCATTTCCTCCGCCATATTGGTAGCGCTGTCTGCCGGCTTATGTTCTTTCCGGGAGGCAAGCGCATCTCCGTCATAGCAAATACTCCTGCGGCCTTTGGGGCTTTCTGCAGCGCAATCATAAAAAAGATATTCGCCCGTCTTTTTATCAACCCCGACAACATCTGGTTCGCCACCCGTTTCTTCCATGGCATGGAGCGACCACAATTTTTTCGGATGCGCTTCCAGTTTCTCCTGCACCTTTGCCCAGTCAATACCTTTGTGCCGGGCTGTATGCTTCTCAAAACGCGCTTTCAGTGTTTTCAGTAACGTTGCCTGCTCTGCAGCCGACAACTGTTTATCATTACCTTTTGCTTTACTCATACGTAGTGATTATGACTATTAAAATAATATGCCTTTCAATTAGTGAAATTCGTCTTCAATTCGTGTAAGTAATTCGTCTTTTCCCTAATCATCCAGCCCCTTCCCCGCCAGTATCTGCGGCGTATACTTCTCGATCCTCGCCTCGCGGGTCTTTGCCTGTTTGGCTTGTGCAAAGTGCAGCAGGTAGCCCCGTTGCCGTCCGGGAGTCAATGCCTCGAATGCTTTTTTCAATTTGGGCATTTTGTTCAGCTTCTTTTGAAACTCCTCAGGCATGGTAAACTCGGTGGTCTTTTTGAGCTTTGCCTGCAGCCCTGCCTTTTCCACCTCGATCGCCTCGTAGATGTAAGATTTGATGGTGTTCTTCAGCTTCACGATCTCCTTTACGTTGGTAAACCGTAGCTGCCGTGCCACCTGCACGTTCCTCGTTTGTTGTATCAGTATACCGTTGGGATCATTCAGCAGCACGCCTTTGAAAAACAGCAACGCACAGTAGTCTTTGAACACATGGATGAGCACGATGTTGTTGTTGTCATGCGTATAGCAGGGACAGCCCCACTTCAACACTTCATTCAGTCCACAGTCGAGAACGATGGTTCTCAATTGCGCTATTTCTTTCTGCCACTTTTCATTTTTGACGAAATAAAAATCAACCTTGGGATTCATATGCAGGCAATTAGTGGTGAACGGCAACGAGTTTTCTATCGGCGGGCCTGAAGTACCACGATACAATGGTAAGAATGAGCAACAGCAACGGGCCAAACAAGTCGCTCGCAGGGCTGCCCGATACAAGGTGCGATACTACGGCGCCACCCATCGCAAAGGCAAAGCCGGCATAAGCCCATTCCTTTAGTAAAGTAAATTTAGGGATTAGCACAACGGCAACGCCCAGAATTTTGGTGATGCCCAGTATCGTTAGGAAATAGACAGGATAACCCAGGCGTGTGAAAAGTTCAGTTTCTGCTTCCGAATGTAGCAGCTGCACGATGCCGGTGGAGAGCATGCCCAGCGCCAGCCAGGCCGTAGCGATCCAATAGATGATCTTGTTTCTCTTTTTCATAACAGGTTTATTTAAGTTGACTGATTACTTGTTGCAAACGGTTGTGCGCCATGTCGAGCCCCTGCGCAAAAGGCATTTTCAGTAATTGGTCGCGCTGTGCGGCTGTCCTGAAAACAGTTTGCATAGTGAGCTTGCTGGTCTCGTCGGTCAGCCTTTCAAATTCCAGGAACTCCAGTTGTACGTCGAAAGGCGTACCGTTCATTTCAAAGGTGCGGATGATCTTTTGATTGGGTACAAACTCATGGAATACACCATTGGCTTTGAAGAGTACATTGCCCTGGCTGTCTACCGTTTGAAAAGCCCAGCCACCATGTTGTTTGGTTTCATACTTCACCACTTTGGTAGTGCCATATTCATGGCTCATCCATTGCTCGAACAGTTCGGGATCTTCATGCGCTTTGAAGAGCAGTTCTACAGGCAGGTCAAACTCCCGGCTGATGTTTATGACTTGTTGGTTGTTGTCGGCGGTTACTTTTGTTTTACGCTCCATGGCAGGTTATTTTTTAGGTTTATACTTTTTCATCATGGCTTCCAGTTTGTTGAACCGGTCATCCCATAGCTTGCGAAAAGGCTCAATGAAGTCGGCGATCTCTTTCATCTTTTGCGGGTTTAATTGGTAATGCACTTCCCGGCCCGTTTGCTCCTGCTGCAGCAGTTCACACTCGGTCAGTATTTGCAGGTGCTTGGACACGGTAGGGCGGGCGGTTTCGAAGTTGGCGGCAATGGCGCCGGCCGTCATGGATTGCGTAGCCACCAGCAGCAGTATGGCCCTCCTGGTGGGATCGGCTATGGCCTGGAATACATCTCTTCTTAGGTTCATTATGTAGCTATTTGACTACAAATATATATGTAGTCAAATAGCTACGCAAATATTTCTTCTAAAATGCCTGGCCATGCCGCCTGCGTCTGGTGCTTTATGGCCCTAATGACTTACCTTTCAACTCTGTAGTAATTTTGAGGTATTTAGAATTTTAACAGAATCAGTATATACTTTCGATGTATGAAAATCCTGATCATTGAAGACGAAGCGG
Organism: Niastella sp.; assembly: GCA_017744515.1. Lineage (GTDB taxonomy): Bacteria > Bacteroidota > Bacteroidia > Chitinophagales > Chitinophagaceae > Paraflavitalea. Next base: position 26,021 of record JAGIBF010000043.1, on the reverse strand, counting down.
CACTGGCGCAAAGCATGGGAGCGTACCTGTCGGATGAGAACTACCTGTGCGAATTTGCTGCTACCTACAAAGAGGCGATCGATAAGATAGATGTATATGAGTACGACTGCATCCTGCTCGACCTGATGCTGCCGGGTGGTGATGGTATCAAAATACTGGAAGAGATTAAAGCCCAGCAAAAGCAGGACGGTGTGATCATTATTTCGGCGAAGAACTCACTGGAAGATAAAATAAAAGGACTGCAGATAGGCGCCGACGACTACCTCACCAAGCCCTTCCACCTGTCGGAACTGGCGGCGCGTATCTATTCCATTATTCGCCGCAAGCAGTTTGGCAATGCCAATATCGTAACGCAAAACGAACTATCGATCAACCTGCCGGCCAAAACGGTTACGGTCAATGATCAACCTGTAACGCTTACCCGCAAAGAATTCGACCTGCTGCTGTATTTCATCAGCAACAAGAACAAGGTGATATCCAAAAGCGCCCTGGCCGAGCACCTGTCAGGAGAGATCGCCGATATGCTCGACAGCTACGATTTTGTGTACGTGCACATCAAGAACCTGAAAAAGAAACTGCAGGAAGCCGGCTGCAGCAACTACCTGAAAACATTATATGGTACAGGCTATAAATGGGAAATATGAGTAAGCTGTTGAGCCGTTCGCTGAAAAGACTGATGATCTATGCCGGGCTGGTGCTGGTATGCAGCATACCCGCCTATTACTTCATCTTCAGCAGGCTATGGCAATATGAATTGAATGAGCACAACGTGGTGATCACCGCTGAAGCGAGCCGGGAAGATAGCTACCTCATCATAGCCTTTGTTACCGGGCTCACGGTGTTGTTCTTTGCCCTGCTGATCGTGGGCCTCATACTGGTCAACCGCCGTATATCCAACCGCCTCTGGCAGCCTTTCTACCGCAGCCTCGCACAGATCAAAGGGTTTGACCTGCACCGGCAACAACCCGTTGAATTTGAAAAGACCGATATCGATGAATTTACGGAACTGAACCAGAGCCTGCACAAACTCATTGCCGGCAACGTGGCGGTATACAACCAGCAAAAAGAATTTGCCGACAATGCCTCGCACGAACTGCAAACGCCGCTGGCTATTATTCAATCGAAGCTGGACCTCTTGTTGCAAAGCCAGTCGTTGACCGATGAACAATACAACATCATCGAAGAAGCCAATAAAGCGCTGGCCCGCGTCACCCGCATCAACAAAAACCTGCTGCTGCTCACCAAAATAGAGAACAGCCAGTTCATGGAAAAAGAGCAGATCGACCTATCGGCCTTGCTGGAAAATACACTACCGGTGTTGGCCAGCTTCGCAGAAGACAAACAGCTTACCCTGCAAACCGATATACACCCCGGTGTGGTGGTGGAGGGCAATAAAATACTGATTGAGATATTGCTCAATAACCTGGTCACCAACGCTATCCGCTATAGTCCTGCCAATGATGTCATTGCGATCCGGTTGGACAGCCAAAGCCTCTCCATTGCCAACGCCGGCACCGCGCCGTTGAAGCAGGAGCAACTCTTCAAGCGGTTCAGCAGCATATCCTCCCAAACGCCGGGCACAGGCCTCGGCCTGGCGCTGGTAAAGCAGATCAGTAACCGCTATGGCTGGCAGATCGATTATGCATTCAGTGACAGGCTGCACACATTTACACTTACTTTCTGATTTAGATTTCCTACCAAATCGGTTGCTAACTATGCAGTTACAACCGGTCTTTATGATAAGGAGATACGTCCTGTATATTGTTTTAATATTGGTAGCTGCCAGTGCGCAGGCCCAGTCGATCAAAGTAACCCTGAGTGGCCTGGTAAAAGATGCCAAAAACAAATCCGTACTTCCCTTTGTGAACGTGACCCTCAAAACAAAAGACAGTGCTTTTGTGGCAGGCACCATTTCGCGGGAGGACGGGCGCTTTACGTTGCCGGATGTGCAAAGCGGCAACTACCTGCTCCAGCTTTCTTATGTGGGCTACCAACCCAAAACACAAAGTATATTGGTAGGACAGTTGAGTAACTTCCTCGATCTCGGCAATGTGGAGTTGTCACCGGAAGCGGCATCACTTTCCGAAGTCACCATAACGGCGAAGCAGGAGGCTGTTGCGCAAAAGATGGACAAAAAGACGTTTACCGTGGCCGACAACATTAGCCAGGCGGGTGGTTCCGTACTGGAAGCCATGAAAAACCTGCCAGGCGTCACCGTACAGGATGGTAAAGTGCAATTGCGGGGCAGTGACAAAGTGATGGTCCTTGTCGATGGAAAGCAAACCGCCTTAACAGGTTTTGGCGGACAAAGCGGGCTCGATAATATACCGGCCTCTGCCATTGAAAAGATCGAAGTGATCAACAATCCCTCCGCCCGGTACGATGCCAATGGCAACGCAGGCATCATCAACATCATTTACCGGAAAGAAAAGAAGGAAGGCTTTAACGGCAAAGTAGGTCTTAGCGGTGGCCTCGGCGCCCTCTGGATAAAGCAGGACAACCTGCCCACCATCCGTCCGCAATACCGGGCCACGCCAAAGATCAACCCCTCCCTCTCGCTCAATTACCGGAAGAACAAACTCAACCTGTTTTTGCAGGCAGATAACCTCTACACCAAAACGCTGAATAAAAACGAGTTTGTAGACCGCTATTACGACGACGGCGATACCGTTCGCCAGCAAACCAAACGCAACAGGACCACCAATATCGTGACGGTAAAAACAGGCGCCGACTGGTTCCTCAACAGCAACAATACCTTTACTATATCTGGTTTGTTCAGCAGTGAAAAGATACTCGATCGGGGAGATGAACCCTTCTTCAACAATGACCTCTCCAAAAGAGACCGCCTGTGGCAGTTCCTCGAAGATGAATTGAAAACCACCGTAACAGCTTCTGCCGGCTGGCAACACAAGTTCCGCCAACCCGGCCGTCTGCTGAACGCAGCATTCAACTATACTTTCCATCGCGAAGATGAAAAGTATTTCTTCACCAACATAATGCCCACCTACACCGGACTCGACTCTTTTAAACTGCTCTCCGATGAGCATGTGGCCGATCTTACGATAGACTATGTGCATCCCCTGCGCTACGGCCGTTTTGAAGGCGGTGTAAAGTTCCGCGCGCGGAGCATACCGGTGAACATGCAGTTCAAGCCCGGCCTCAATTCGCCGCTGGATGTAAATGCAGGTGGACAGGCCGACTACCGCGAAACGATCCCCGCTGTATATGGCAACTATGTTTTTGAGAACAACCGGTTTGAAGTGGAAGCAGGCTTACGCGTGGAGTATGTCAACGTGCAATATGACGTAAATCCCAATCACCCGGTATACAAGAGCGATGATTATCATTACACGCAACCTTTCCCCAACCTGCGGCTGGCTTACAAAATTGATGCAGACAATAAAGTATCCTTCTTTTACAACAGGCGGGTAGACAGGGCCAATGAAGTAGACATCCGGATCTTTCCCAAATATGACGATGCAGAGATCATCAAAGTAGGCAATCCCGCGCTGCGGCCCCAATTCACCAACACGGCCGAACTGGGTTACAAGACATCCTGGAACAAGGGATATTTATTTGCTGCAGCCTACCACAAATGGATGGATGCTACCATTGTGCGCATCGGTAGCATTGTACCAGGCAGCACCATCATCTATAATATTTTCCAGAACGCCGGTAAAAGCTACAACACCGGTATTGAGCTGATGGTAGCGCAGCCCGTAGCCAAATGGGCCACGTTCAACCTCAACCTGAATGGTTACCAGAATATCATCGATGCGTTTACGGTGGTAAACAAATATCCGTCTGAAAACACCTTTTCTGCGGCGCGGGAAGATATTTTCTCCGGCAACATCAAGCTGAACGGTGCTTTCAAATTTCCCCAACAGGTAGAGGCGCAGCTAACGGCCATTTACCAGGCGCCCGACCTGGTGCCGCAGGGAAAAATGTACGCCCGTTTCTCTGTTGATCTCGGTATAAAAAAGTCGATTCAAAAAGGAAAAGGTGAAGTGTTTGCCAATGCTACCGACGTAGGCAATACGTTACGCATTAAAAGAGAAGTAAAAGGCAATGGCTTCCGCTACAACAGTACCGACTATTACGAAACCCAGGTGGTCCGATTAGGGTATAATTATAAATTTTAATGGACGGTCTGACAATAAAAAAGCCCGGATAGACATCCGGGCCCAATGAAAATCCAAAAGAAACTCAAAATCCAATTCATATGAAAATCACCAAAGAAAACCAAAGAAGAGACGCAGGAATACAAGCCGTCATCTGCACATCCCATAGGCAGATATACAACCACTAAATAGAGAGTAAATAGCATCCCTGCCATATAGGTGGCCAGGAAACTGATTAAAGGCTACTAAAACAGAAATCTCTTTTAGAAAATGAAAGGATAGGGGTGATGCGGGTGCTACTAACGTAGAGAATTAAATGAAGATGGAACTAAGGTAAAGAAATATTCAGATAGTAAAAAATAATTATGGAATTTAAGGAAGCTACCGTTTACGGGTAGTTTCCGCGGCCCCTTTTGCCTCTGCAGTTCCACCCTCCTGCATAAAAACAAAACCCCGCCTTGAAAAGCAGGGTTCCCATTGTATTAAATCCCTTAATTTAAAATTATATCAAACAATAAACGAATTATACGAGGCGCTGGATTTAGCTTAATGACTATATCGATGCTTTTTGACCTGTGTCAACGGGTTTATGGACTAAGGGGCTTTTGATCACAGTCAATCAATTCATACACGAAACACCAGGTAGGAACAATGGTATGTATTGGGTAGGCGGTTGTTTATACAACCCATACTATGAAATAGGAGCAGTAGGATTGGTTCTTATTTTATGACCGTTCCCTCTTTGATCTCATCCGTTGCATGAAGCAATATTTCCTCCCCGGCTTTAAGATTGCCAAAAACTTCTGTAGAATCGTTCGTTCTCAATCCTTCCTGGATCGTTACCAACCGTGCCTTACCATCTTTTACAGCAATTACGTATTGCTGTTCTGTCGATCTTACAATCGCATTGTTGGGTATCAACAAGGACTTTGCTTCAGACAACAGCGGGATCTTTACCTCTGCATACATGCCAGGCTTGAGGTCGAGACTTTTGTTGTTCACGTCGATCTCGATGGCCTCAGACCGCAGGCTGGTAAGCGCATTGGCCGAACGGCTGATCATCGCCTTGTTTTCTTTGCCGGGCATCGCATTGAACACGAAGGTCACGGCACGTTTGAGGTCTACCTTATCTACATAAGCTTCCGGTATATATACCTCCAGCCGCAGCCTTTCCAAATGTTGCAATACCAGCATCGGCAGATCATTCGATTTACTGCCTGGACCCACCAGCGCTCCGGCAGATACATTCCGTTGCACGATCATACCGTTGAAAGGAGCCGTAATGGTCAGGTAACTTTTGATATTACTCATCGATTCTACATTCGATTTCTCCGACAAAACCACCGCTTCATCTGCCTTCATCCTCGACATGGCATTCTCGATGTCAAGAGGGGCAACAGCACCTTCCTCCTGCGCAGCCTCCTTCAACCTTTTGTATTTATCACGGCTGGCCACTGCATTCTCCTGCGCCTGTACATATTTCGACATGGCCGCCTGCAATTGTGATTCCAGCTCAGGCGCTTCCAGTGTCACCAGCGTTTGCCCCTTGTACACAGTAGAACCCCTGTCTGCCAACACCTCCTTGATAAAGCCGTTGACCCGGCCGTAAATATTCACTTCTTCAAATGGTTTTAACTGTCCCGGCAGCTTCACATAGCTCGACAATGGTTTTTCCGATACTTTACCAATTTCATACTTACTGGCTGTTTCACTTTTTTTATCCCCCGTCATGTCAACCGGCTTTTCCCGGTCGCTGCAGGCGCAGAAAGTAAACGTTGTAATCACTGCTATCAGAATAGTATTCCTCATGATGAATGGCTTTCTTATGATGTCTTTATTTCGTTATGATAGTATCCTCCGTTTCTGGCATCAGGGAAGGAGAGTTCAGGCTCGCTTTCCTTTGCACCCAGGCAAACACATGCGGCAGCACAAAGAGAGCCGCGATAGTAGAAGCCGCAAGGCCGCCAATTACGGCCCTTCCCAAAGGCGCCGATTGCTCACCCGCTTCGCCCATCCCGGATGCCATAGGCACCATACCCGCAATCATCGCAAAGCTGGTCATCAGAATAGGTCGCAGACGGATCGAGGCGCTTGTTACAGCAGCTTTCGTGGCATCGCGGTAACTGATCCGCAACGATTCCGCGTTCGTTACGATCAGGATGGCATTGGCCACCGACACGCCCGTCGACATGATCATGCCCATATACGATTGCAGGTTGAGCGTGGAACCGGTAGCCAGTAACAAAGCAAGCGATCCGGCTATGACGGCAGGTACCGTGCTCAATACGGTCAGCGACAATTTGATCGATTGATAATTGGCGGCAAGCAAAAGGAAAATAACCACCACGGCAAACAGCAAACCTATTTGAAGGCTACCAAGCGTTTCCGTCAGCAGGCTGCTCATGCCACGTACTTCCGTGACCGTTCCCCTGGGCGGTGAGCCTGCTTCTTTGATCGCTTTCTCCACAGCTGCTGTGGCGGCGCCGAGGTCTTTGTGATGAATATTCGCACTCACGGTCAAAAAACGCCGTGGACCTGACCGGTCATATTCCCCCGGCACATAATCCGTCGTGAAAGTAGCAATATCTCCCAGCACAGGACTGCTCTGACCTTTTACCAATGGGATCTCCTTCAGCTCATCCATCGTGTTCATAACATACTCGGGCACTTGTACCTGCACCTGGTAAGTATAAGCCTTACCCTCATCCAGCCATTGGTTCTTTTCTGTAAAACGGCTGGAGGAAGTGCTGGTCGTAACAGAACGCGCAATGTCGGCAACATTCAATCCGAGTTGGGCGGCCTTCAAACGATCGATACTGATGGCCACTACCGGAAACCGGAGCGGCTGCGCTATTTGCACATCACGCAGATAAGGTATTGCCTTAAATCCCGAAACCAGTTTGTTGGCATGAGCTATGATATCATTCAGATCTTTACCCGCCACCCTTACCTCTATAGGTGTCGAAGCCCCCTGGCTCATGATCTTCTCCGTCATATCTATCGGCTCAAAAGAAAGACGGACCTCCGGCAAAAAGCGTTTAATGTTTTTACGCAGCGCTTCTTTGAGATCGTCCATGTTCACTTTATAATCATGATCGAGGTTTACCTGCACCACGGCCTCATGCGTTCCTGTATTGAACACGTAGAGGTTGCTGGTGCCATAACTGCTCGGTATCAGTCCAATGTAAGCAGAACTGATAGCCACTTTATTATTCACGGTAGAGTCTATTATCTTCAGCACCTGTCGCACCTTGTCTTCCGTTCTTTCAAGCCTCGTTCCATCCGGTTCCTTCACGCGTATCTGAAACTGGCCGTTGTTCAGCTTGGGCATCATGTCTTTACCAATGATTACGAAGCCACCGGCAGCCAGACCGAAAGCTATAAGCAGGTACAGCGGCACCAGCCATTTTTTTCTCGGCATGTTTTTATTCAGCACATGCCGGTAGCGCAATTTGACACGTTCAAAAAAATCATTCCTTTCAGGATGCTTCGTCTCTTCTTCAAGATGTTGCTGAATTTGTTTTTCTTCCTGTTGATCGAACGCCTGACCAGCATGAGCATGCACACGGCCATGGTGATAAGTATACTTTTCAGCTTTGATCATCCAGTTAGACAAAATGGGAACAAGCGTAAGTGCCAGCACATAAGAAACGATCATAGTCAGGCCAATGGACAGCGACAGCGGCAGGAACATGGCTTTGGGCACACCATTCATTAGAAAAGAAGGGGCAAACACCGCCAGGATACAAAGCAATATCAGCAGCAGCGGAAAAGCCACTTCCTTACACGCGTCATAAATAGCGAGCCGCTTGTTCTTGCCCATTTCAAGGTGTTGATGTATGTTCTCGATCGTTACAGTTGCCTGGTCCACCAGGATGCCAATGGCCAGGGCCAGGCCACTCAGTGTCATGATATTGATCGTTTGCCCAAAGAAGCTCAACAGCAATACCCCGATCATTATCGATACCGGAATGGTGATCACTACGATCAGGCTGCTGCGCAAGTCCCGGAGAAATAATAAAACCATTAAACCCGTCAGCAAAGCACCCAGAGCACCCTCTGTGATCAGGCTCTCAACAGCGTTAACCACAAATACCGATTGGTCGAACTCATAAGAGAGCTTTACATCATCCGGCAACAGGCTCTGCATGTCAGGCAATTTGCCCTTCAGGTTTTCTACAACTGCCCAGGTCGAAGCATCGGCTGTCTTTACCACCGGGATATATACAGAACGCTTCCCATTGATCAGGGCATAATCCACCGTTACATCTGCCGCATCCGCCACACGCGCTACGTCCTTGATCAACACAGGCACGCCGTTTTTCGTAACGATCGGTATGTTCCCAAATTCATCGATCTCTTTGATGAGCGTATTGATGGTTGTTAAGTACATGGTATTGTCGAGCCGGAGGTTACCCGAAGGAGACATCACATTGAACTTGGCCAGGGCGCTCACCACTTCGTCAGCAGTCAGGTTATAACTCCTTAGTTTATTCGGATCCACATTCACCGTTATAGCCCTTGAGTTCGCACCGAAGGGAGGTGGTGCCGATAGGCCCGCTATGCTGGCAAACGCAGGCCGCACACGCGTAGCAGCCAGGTCATAAATCTCTTTCAGGCTTCTCGATTGGCTCGATATGACCAGCTGCCCAACCGGCAGCGAGGAGGCATCATACCGTATTACCTGCGGAGGCAAGGCCCCCGGAGGAAAGAATTTCATCGCACGGTTTACCTGTAAAGCAACCTGCGCAGATGCCTCGGCCATATCAGTTCCTTCATAGAAACTGAGCTTCAGCATCGTGAGGCCCTGTATATTCTTGGTCGTAATACTACGGATGCCGTTCACATACAGAAACTGGTCCTGCAGGCGCGTGGAGAAAAAACCTTCCATCTGCTGCGCCGACATCCCACCATACGATTCAATAACATACATAGTAGGCTGGTTCAGCCTGGGAAAAATATCGATCGGGATTTTCACCGCCGCCAGCACCGAAAACAATAAAAGGCTGGCAGTGATCACGATGGTTGTAATAGGGCGCTTTAACGCAGAAGACACTAAAGACATATCGATCAGTTATTTTATAGTATTCAGCAGTGTATCCACCACGTTTTCATTCATGGCTTTCTGAAATACAGCCTTACAATATTGATAATTGGCATTCGTATACTCTGTCTCGGCACGGTACAGCATGGTAAGCGCCGCATTAAGGTCGACAAGATTCGTCAGGCCATTTTTGTACAAAGACAACTTCTGACGATAAGCAGCCTGTGCGGCCGTTAATAAGTGAGGGATTTCTTCCAGGCGGCTTTGTGCCGTTTGTAGTTCAGTATCGGCCTGGCTGATGTTGAGCGACAGTTGTACCTGCTGTTCATATAACTCCTTTTGCACAAGATCGGTAGAAGCCCTTTGCACACCCAGTTGCAGGTTCTTGCGCTTGTTATCAAAAATATTATAAGTCACACCAACCCCAACCAGGTAATTCCCTCTTTCAAATCCCAGCCCTTTTACCAACGGCCTGAATTCGTCGGCAGCACTCACACTGGCGCCTCGGCCCCAGATCGCCCCCTGCAGGGATAGTTTAGGATAATAGCTCTTCCTGATAAGCGCTTCCTTATCCAGGCTGTTTTGATACAGGCTCTTATACAAAGCAATGACAGGATGGTGCGCTGTATCAGTTTCCTGTAAGGCAGCAGCAGAAAAGTAGCTTGCGAGCCGGGCATCCAGTGCAGTATCAGGCTGTATACGCCCCGCACGGATGCCACTGATGGAGGACAGTTGCAATTGAATTTGCTGCAGCTGGTTCGACAATTCGAGGTAGTTCAATCTTGCCCGCGAAATTTCAGCCTCGGCCATGCTGGTATCTACCCCCGCAATGATGCCGCTCTTGGCAAGCGCTTGTATCGAACGCCGGATTTCTGTAGTACGCTGAATATTTTGGGACTGAATATCCAGGAGATCAGCCAGTCGCATAAGTTGCAGGTAGGCGCTGATGGTATACGTCTGCCATTGAAATTTCGACTGTTGAAACTTCGCCTTTTCAACGTTTACATCGGAACGTGCAGCTTTCCGCTGCGCTTCGAAGCCACCGAAATTGTAAAACTCCCAATCGAAAGCAACAATACCCAGGTCCGACAAAATAGAGCTTCCATTTCCTTCAGTACGCACCCGCGAATTACCCGGTACTATTCCATACGAAAAATAACCGCCGGGCATATTGTTATTGGTGCCAAGGTCCGTTTGATAGTTCAGCTTAAGATTGGGTAACCTGTTGTTGCGCGCAACAACCTCCTGAGCCTCCTTAATAGACACCGCAGCTGAATCTGCCAGCAAAGCAGGCGCATGAGCATTTACACTGTCGAGCAACTCTTTGAGACTAAGCACCGGCTCCTGGGCAGATGCAGAAAAAGAAAAAAGCAGGAACAGCCAACACCAGCGTTGACTAACCTTCTTGCTATGCAACATAGTAGAAAATTAATAATAGTGCATGTTCAGGTCAGCCCATGACTAACCTTTCCTGCATCAAAAAATTAAGTAATGAAAGAGGGAAAGATGTGTTTAGACGAGAGAAGGCGGCCCACGTAACGAAGAACAGGTAAGTGTTGTACGATAAAGTGCCGGCGTAAGGATCAGCGTTTCCTTTTTCAACACCAGCACCCTGGGTTGCAGCTTGAACTGCAAGGCTGCAGCTGCTAATACCGGAGTCGGAAAAAAACGCTTATTAAGCTTTGTCTGTGGTTTGGCTGATTTGGATGGATCGCTTTTATCAACGATCGGGGCCTTTTTAGTAGCCTGATTTGAAGAAGGAATATCCGCTTGTATATCAGCAGCAAAACTGCTTGCATACCGGAAATGGACCTGAACGGCAAAAAAGTTGACATACACAAGCAAAAACAGGCATTGAAGAAGCCATGATTTTTGATATGTCTTTTTTTGCATGGGGTAAAATTATAAAAAAACCGGATAAATAATTCTATTTCATTCCTGTATTAACAACCGTTGAACAAATTGTGCGTAGCCTGGCGGCCTTTTATTTGCAGATGATAAATGTGAACTACTTGTTGGCAGCAGATTAGATATCTACGCAATTTTAATAACGTTTTAATTAGTTTATGGAGCAGACAGCAATCAAGCAAACGAGCGATCACTTAGCCAATGAACGCACCTTCCTCGCCTGGATCAGAACGAGCATCGGCATCATGGCCTTTGGCTTTGTCGTCATGAAGTTTTCACTCTTCGTGAAACAGCTTTCCATGATCATGGGTAAACCTGGGCTTGTTCCCTCACACGGCTATTCATCTATTATTGGGATAATCCTGGTGGCCGTAGGCGCAGTCACTACACTTTTTGCTTTTATGCGCTACAGGAAAACGGAAAAAGAGATCATACAAAGCAATTTTAAAAACTCGTCTTTGTTGATAACCCTGCTGACAGGCTTTATCTTTTTCATCGGCATTTGTTTGATCTTTTACCTCGTTATTACCTCATAAATGACACCCGGTTTTACATGGAAAGCTGCAACCTTAATGCGGCAGCTTTTCACGCAGGTAACCATACATCCACGTGCCGGCAATAGCACTCACCAGCACAACAGTCACAACCAATGCTCCGGTGCCGATCTGCGCAAACAATGGGCCGGGACAGGCGCCCGTGATCGCCCAGCCCAATCCAAAAAGTAGTCCGCCATACACCTGTCCCTTGTTGAATTGCTTGGGATGGAAGATTACCTTTTCACCATGAATAGTTTTAATGTTGAACCTTTTGATCAGCCACACGGAGATGATACCCACCACAACAGCAGAGCCGATCACCCCGTACATGTGGAAACTTTGCAGGCGAAACATTTCCTGGATGCGAAACCAGCTGATCACCTCAGCCTTTACCAACACGATCCCGAATAGGATGCCCACCGCCATATACTTCAGGTTGTACCACCAGGGGTGCTGCTGTTGCGATTCATTGACACAAATAGTATCCTGGGAACGGACCTCGAAATCCATATTATTTTCCCGCACACGCGGTTCTATACTGCTTGCTTGCATAATAAAATTGATTAGTTAATTACAATCGGAGAATAAAAGGCAACACGAGGTTAGCCATGAGGAAGCCGCCTGCCATAAACATCACCGTGGCCACCAGTGAAGGCCACTGCAGGTTACTGAGACCCATGATAGCGTGTCCCGAGGTACAGCCGCCCGCATAACGCGTTCCGAAGCCGGTAAGAAAGCCGCCACCCACCAGCATGATCAGTCCACGTAGAGAGAACAGGCTTTGCCATGAAAACAGCTCAGCCGGTAGCAGCCCTTGATGATCATGGATGCCATAACCCGCCAGTTCTTTCGCCAGCGCAGGCGCTATCGATACAGGTTGAGGATTGACCAGCAGCCTGGCAGCTATCAAGCCCCCTGCAAGAATGCCCGCCACAAAAAAGAAATTCCATATTTCTTTCTTCCAATCGTATTGGAAAAATTTGATCCTGCCCGGAAAACAGGCAGCACAGAGATGCCGCAGGTTAGCCGAAATACCAAAATGTTTATTGCCCAGTAACAGCAGCGCAGGTACAGTGAGGCCGATCAGGGGGCCAGCTACATACCAGGGCCAGGGGCCTCGTAATACTTCCGTCATCTTTTTGTTGTTTACTGCAAAGATGATAGTAAGCATGCCGGCGTACGGTGACATTTATCACCGACAAAAATTTATCCGCTATCCCGCACCCACTCGAAAGAATTACGGTGAATGACGATCCAGCCATTCTTTTCCATCTTTTTCATCAGGCGGCTGATCACCTCACGCGAAGAATTGAGGTCAGAGGCAATTTCCTGGTGCGTAAGCTTCACCTGCTTGCCCATCTTTTCCACCTGCCTGCGGATATAAAACTCCAGTCGCTCATCCATATTCTTAAAAGCGATTGCATTGATCGTCTGAAGCAATTCTTCATACCGCGCACGCCAGGTCCTGATCACGAAATAATGCCAGCTCTTGTATTTCCCCAGCCATTCGTCCATGTATTGCAACGGAATGGTAAGCAGCACCACATCAGTCATGGCCTTGGCTACCACCTGACTGTTCTCCTGGCGGAAAGTACACACCATCGACACGGCACAGGCCTCACCAGGTGCTATATCGTACATGAAAAACTCATTGCCTTCATCATCCTCCTGGTACAACTTTACAATGCCATCCAATACCAGCATGGTGGAGCGGATCATTTGCCCTTTCCTGAGCAGAATAGAACCTGCAGGCAGTTCCTTGATACTGCCATAACGCATCATTTCCTCGTAAAGTTCCTCTTCCAGTTCCGGGTACAACGAGCGGATAGAATATTGATCAGTCATGTTAATAAATTAGATCGCTTATTTGATAACAGCCCGGGTAGGCCATGTACAAGATCGGCATCGCTGCAAAGATGGGGCAAAAGGTTGACGCTTTAAGTGCTTTTAGTTACACAAGCTATTGATATTCGTCAGTAAAACAACCTTTTGAGCTTATGTGACCCGCATCACAGATACCGTCGTACAGTTGTCTGACTTTTACTGGCAAAATGATCGCATGGAAATTATAGGCTATATCGCATCCCTGCTCATTGGGATATCACTGGGATTGATAGGAGGGGGAGGTTCCATACTCACCATGCCCGTTATGGTATACCTGTTTGGCGTTTCACCGGTCGCGGCCACATCCTATTCACTGTTCATCGTAGGTTCCACCAGCCTGGTGGGCGCCGCTCAACAATACAAACGCGGATTGGTCAATGTCAGGATGGCATTACTCTTTGCAGGCACCTCCATAGTCACGGTTTTTCTTACCCGCCTGTGGCTGCTGCCGGCAATTCCCGCGCACATTGCTACCATTGGTGGGTTTAATATTACCGAAAACTGGCTCACCATGGTATTGTTCGCTTTGCTGATGCTGATCTCATCGATATTCATGATGCAAAACAAAAACAGGCAGCATACACCAGCCAGCGTCAATAAAAAAACAAACCTGGGTAAAATGATTCTGTTTGGAACTGGCATTGGCCTGGTAACAGGCTTGCTCGGTGCAGGCGGTGGTTTTCTGCTCATCCCTGCGTTGGTATTATTACTGCACCTGCCCATGAAAGAGGCGATTGGCACCTCCCTCCTGGTGATAGCCCTCAATTCCCTCATCGGGTTTACAGGTGACCTGCACAACAAAGGCATCAACTGGCCCCTCTTGCTCATCGTTACCACATTGGCAATAATAGGTATCCTGTTAGGCAGTTATCTCAACCGCAGAATAGCTGCCAATAAATTAAAAAAAGCTTTTGGCTGGTTTGTATTGATCATGAGTATATATATCCTTATTACAGAGTTTGTTCATAACCAATAGCTTTCTTTCAGGGCGATACGGCCATCCTTTGTCCGGCGATGACACCTGCACGTAATGCAGGATTTGCTGCAGCCGCCTTTTTCAAGGGAGTGCCCCGGTAAAGTGTATACGTTGCTTGCCCGTCAGCGGCATATTCCAGCCTTTCTACATAGACTATCTTTTTCGGCACATGTGCACCCGCCCATTGTTCATCGGCCTGTTGCTGCCAGGTTACTTCGTATAGTACGGCCCCGTCAGGATAACTGCTATCACCGTGGCTGCCAGCATAAATAAAAGCTGCATCATTACCATACAAGGTGTACATGGTGCTATCTTTAGGCTGCACGCCGCTGGTAATGGCATGAAGCAGCAAAGGGTTTTCAGGAAGTTCATCTCTCGAATGCAGGGAAGCTGCATCATTCAGTCCCAATCCGGGCTGCGACTGGCAACTACTGAACAGGACCATTGTTGTAAGCATAATAACACCAATTGATAGGTTCTTCATGGCTATTTGTTTTGTAGAGTGGGGATCAGCAGGTTTAATGGTTTGGTAAATACAAAGTCGTTGTCCTTCATCGGTTGGTGACAGGATACACATTCCGTGGCAAACAAAGCATTTTCGCCATAAGGTTTCAGTTTGTCACCGCGCCAGCGTGCCCAGCCCCACCCGGCAGTTTCAGCATATTTCCGGGCATCCTTGATCATAAATTCCACCTGCCAAAAAGCACCGGCAGAGACAGAGCCATCGACATTGACCTGCTGTTTCCAGGCAGTCTTGGCAAACACGGCGCCGTCAGGCCAGTTTTTTGTTTGGTGTTGCTCGATAGATTTTACTGCAATATCATTCGCAAAGATGATGCGCAACGTACCGTTGTCGAACCGGTCCGTCGTGCTCATCACTTTCCAGTTGCGGTAATCAGGGATATAATCGATACCATTGGGTGCAGGCGCAACCTTTGTAACAGGAGCCAGTTTCCCCTGAATGAAATCAACATATTCTTTATTGGCCATATTGATCTGGACCGTATCGGTTTTTCCACGGGGAGTACGGGAGAACGTATACTTTTTCAGGATTTCGATGTCCGCCGGTTTCAGTTTTGCCCCGCTGTGCACCATGGTATAGGCTGGTAAGGGCATCTCACCTTCCATTATTTTATTAAGTGCATAATACAAGGCACTGTTTTGCGCAGGAGTAGCCATCGAATCCCACTTCGAAAAATTCAGCACCTTCCGTCCGTCGCGAATATGGCTATACACTAAATAATTGGCAGGCGTAAGCTGGTCATACCACCGCAGGTTCGTTTGGGAAGAATGGCAGTCATAGCAGGCATTCCGGAGAATGTCATTCACGGCTGGGGGTATCCCTGCCAGGTCACCGGCTGGCGAATTGGATAACTTTTCCGGACGAAAGAACTGCAACATCCCAAAAATGGCGAGGAGGATCAGTGAGACAATACCCGTCTTCTTTTTCATTGTATAGTTTTTAATAGACAATGCAAACCTATTGATAAGCATTAGGTTACGGCATACGGTTGTCGGGAAAGGGCAAGTTTGAGGGGCGAAAGGGAATAAGAGAGCCTTGAAAAGGAAAGTGGCCACCACAAATTATTATCCGCTTTTATCCTTTCCATCTAATTTAGCCATTTGTTCAAGATGAAGAAAACAAGACTTTATATTTTCACCTTTACCGGTATTAGCCTGATCGTACTCCTGGTGGGCATTGGCATGTTCCGGTATTTTTACAACAGTGCCAAAGAGGCACTTTGGAACAGTAAAATGGAATCGGGCAGACGCGAAACCCGTGAAGTAGGCCGGATGCTGGAACAGCAGTTACAAAATGGCATTCCTCCCCAAAAAGTGATTGACAACCTCCAGCAAAGCATCCTCAATACGGATGTGCAAAGCGAGTTTCTCTGCATGTATAATATGCAGGGTATAGAATTGTGCCATCCCAATCCCTCCCTCGTGGGGCAAAAAATAGATGCCGCCAACTCAAGTTTTGCCGGTAAAGAGGGAGTGGTGGACTTCAGTAACATCCTGCGTTCGGGGACTGCCGACGCAGGTATCCGCAGCTTCCCGGCGGAAAAACAGCGCAGCGCTGAGATCGTGACCGTATATCCGGTAAAAGGAAGTGATTGGATGGTGGCGGCACACGCCAATATAGCCGTTTTACAAGTCCAGTTAGATAACCTCTACCAACGGTTTATGATCGGCGTATTACTGATGGTCATAATTATATCGGCAAGCTGCTATGGGTTAATAAGAATGATCTACCGCAAATACGAAGGCAGGATGGAACAGGAAATCGGGCGGCTCAATGAAGAAGTCAATAACCTGACCATGCTTAACCGGCAACTGGAGCTGTCCCAGGAAAGACAAAGGGAACAGGAAAAAGAAACGATCACAGCCAATACCAATGCTACAGAAAACAGCCGCAAGCGCCTCCTAACCTATGTGCGAGATGAAATGGCCATGGTAGAGGTACGCGACATAGCGTTCATTTATCTTTCACAAAACAATGTATTCGTACAAACATTTCTTAATCAGCAGTACTCCCTGAACATCAGTCTGGACGAATTGGCAAAGCAACTGGACAACGATGTTTTTTACCGCGCCAACAGACAGTTTATCGTTAATGTCAATGCCATTAAAACCATTCTGGTATATGGCAGAAACCAATTACAACTGATCACACACCCCATGCCGCCGGAGGATATTATCATCAGCAAGAACAAAGTGGCGGAATTTAAAAAATGGCTTGATAGATAAAACAGCTTGAGACAACGCGTCAAGTCTTTACCCATTAGCGAAAAGGACTGAAAGCAAACCCAACCTGCAACTGTAATCCACGGCTTTTTATTTCCTGTACCGGCGCATCCCGGTCACCTAAAGGAACAGTTATTATGGTCCAGGGAATATTGCTGGCGTCATTGTACAACCGGTAAGATTGCCGCAGGTTACTACCAAGCCCAAGCGTCAATAACCAGGAAGAAGCAAAGCGATATTCCAGCCGTGCCAGCGCTGCCCATTGGTTCACCTGAACAAACTGATCGTTGTTCTTGTCGTGGCTTAGCCGGTAACTGCTGCCGTCACCCGATACTTCCAGGCCAACAGCCACCTGGTCATTGAAATGGTACAACACCTTTGGTTTGATGGGAAACTGACCGCTGATACTCCAATGCTGATTAGGCATATACTGCAGATCGATAAAAGGCACCAGCTGATTACCGAAGAATTGACGTGAATAACCCAGTCCCCAGCCCGTTGCCAGCTTATCCGAATGCCGCACCCGGTACCGGATGCCCAAACCATACCTGAGATCTTTAGCGCTGATGTCCTGCATGTCTGAAAACAGGCCAGCCTGAGCAAATACGGTAAGGCTTTTGCGTTCATTTAGCCGCGCTATCCAGGCCACCTGCACCGATGCGCCATGCAGTGCATCACCATAAGCTGCCGGAAGATCATCGGGCGATAGTAATTTATAATTCATCCCAACCACAAGCATATTACCCCCCTGGTGCAACAATGGCAACCTTGCCTTTACTTCCAGTTGCCGCATACCCGCCGCCGTATCATGGTAATGCAGCCGCGAAACGCCATACGTAATACTGATCGCTTCTTTGTCCTGGGCCAGGCTGCAAAAAGTGCAAAAGCACAAAACCCAACAAAGGATAACAAGTGTGTGTATTTTCATGTTGATACGATACTTCCGTCCACCATTTCAATGATGCGATCACACCTTTGTGCGAAATCATTGTCATGCGTGACGGTGATGATGGTTTTATTAAATTCTGCAGTTAATTTTCTGAACATATCGAACACCACGGCCGTATTACGGCTGTCCAGGTTGCCGGTAGGTTCATCACCCATAATGATGGCCGGCTCATTGATCAGGGCACGGGCAATAGCAACCCGCTGCTGCTGACCGCCGGATATTTTAGAAGCAGGCTTCAATGCCTGGTCTTCCACGCCCAACAAACGTAGCTTCTCATAAGCACGCGCCTCCACTTCCTCACGGCCCCAGCGTCCTGCCCGCAAAGCAGGTATCATTACATTACGCAAACAGCTGAAATCAGGCAACAGGTAGTGGAACTGGAATATGAAACCGATATGCGCATTGCGAAAAGGAGCCAGCACCGGCTGTCCCTTCCCGCTGAGCTGCTCTTCATGGATATACAAAGCCCCTTCATAATCTGTATCCATCGTAGATAGGATATACAACAAGGTTGATTTACCACTGCCCGATTTGCCGGTGATCGAAACAAACTCACCCTGGTTGATAGAAAAACTGACCTCATTCAACACCCTGAACCGTTGTGGTTCGGTAAAATATTTGTTGATGTGATCACATTGCAGTGCGATGCTCATGATGATTTGTTGTAAGGTGGGTCGCCCTGTAACCCTGCTTTGTAGCACCGCAAGGGCGGCTCACCTTTTTCTATTAAATTATTAACCCCTGATAATTTGTACCGGATCTACTTTCGAAGCACGTAACGCCGGAATATAACCGGCAAAAAAAGAAGTGGCGATGCCAAACAAGCCCCCCTGCACATAATGCCGGATACGGAAAGTAACCGGCAGATAAGTCACATTCCCTGCACCGATATAAACATGCGAAACCAGCAGCGAGATCAGCCACCCGAACACCATCCCCGCAATGGCCCCGATCATGCCAATAAACAAAGCCTGCCGGATGAAGATGCCGATCACATCCTTCCCCTGAAAGCCGGTCGCTTTCAGGATGGCGATCTCCCGGATCTTTTCATAGATCACCATATTGAGGATGTTGTAAATACCGAAACCGGCTACAATAAGAATAGTGATCACTACCGAGTTCGCAATGATATTCCTGATCTTCTGTCCGGCCAGCGCTGTCTCGTTGTTCGACTGCCACGATTCGGCCGTGAAGCCCGTCAGCTGCTCCAATTGTCGTCCGATAGCAGGCGCCTGGTGGTGATCACGGATATTGATAAAAATGTCGGTAATATAGGCCCTGTCCCGCTGTAGCAACTGCTGCACAGCCGAAGCATGACAGTAGCTGCGCGCATTGTCGATACTCTTGATGGTGGTCTTGAAAATGCCTGCTACCTGCAGCGATTTCACGATACCTTGCGAAGTGGTAATGTTGATATGATCACCCATTTGCAGGTTCAGCCGTTCGGCCAGCCCCACGCCAATAAGGATACTGCCGGGGTTGTTGTCCAGCGCTTTCACAGAGCCCGATACCAGGGTAGAACTGATGTCGAACATCTTATCCTGCTGCAGGATATCTACCCCTTGCAGATTACCGTTTTCCTGCACACCACCATGGCTGTACAATACATTGGCGCTTACCTGGCTGCTCATGGCAGTGATAAGCTGATTCCTTTTCAGCAATTGCATCACGGCCTCAGGATTGTCGATGCGGTTATCATCCGGCACCAGTTGCGGGTTCACGATCAGGTTCACCGTTTGCCGGCCGAGGTAGTTGTCCAGCAACGAAGCACTGCTCATTGCATGGTCCTTATACAGCCTGATGTGAGGCGTAGCGCTCAGCATCGCCTTTTCCGAATATTCATTCGTGCCCGTGATCAGCGAGTTCATAAAAATGAACATACTGATACCAAACGTTACACCCAGCGCCGCCACCAGCGTTTGCTTCTTCCGGGAAATAAGATAAGTAAAGGCTATCTCTGTGTTGACACCCATTTTCATATAAAAGCTATTGCGCAGGTTTTACAAGAAGGTGATCCGTAGAAAGCCCGTGCAACACTTCCACCCATTCATTGGATACAATGCCGGATTTAATAGCTACCGTATCGATCTGCTTGTTGTGCTTCACCAGCACCAGCCCGTTGGGCAGCAGGTACTCCCTTGGTATGAGCAGCGCTTTGTCCTTACCACCTGTAATAATATTGGCCTGTAGCAGCGTTCCATTCACCAGCGATGGTACAGACGTAGCAAACAGGGCTTCAGCTTTATACGCCTGTAGAGTAACATCGAACTGCGGATAAATGCGGGAGATGGATGCCTGATGAGCTTTGCCTTTATCAGTATTCAGCTCCACCAGCACTGGCTGTCCCGGTTTCACCCTGGCAATACCCGCCTCATCGATGCTGAGCACAACAATAGGTTGGTCGGCCTTGCCCAGCACAGCCAGTGCCTCTCCCTTACGCACCAGCTCACCCTGCTTCTTCAAAATAGAATAAACAACATAACTGTCTGGCGCACGAAGTGTATAATAATCCGTGTTCGTTTTGTTTAGCTCCCACTGACTGCGGCTGCTGATCACGGCCTGTTGCAATTCCTGCCGGGTCGCTGCGATCTGCTGTTCCAGGCCTTTCACATTGTTAAGAGAACTGGTAAAAGCAAGACGTGCATTGGTCACTTCAATTTCTGCCACCGAATGCGTGGCATACAATCGCTCCAGCTTATTCAGTTGCTCCTGGTCGCTGTCCCGCTTCTCCTGTGCCGTTGCCAGTTGCGCCTGTAGTTGCTGCAGCACCGCCGACCGGTCCGATGACTGCTCCTGCACAATCGCAAGGTTGGCAGCCGCCGCCCGTTCCTGGATAGATGCCGCAGCATTGTCCTGTACAAATAGCGCTGCGCCTTTCAGTACGGTATCACCTTCACGCACCAGCACTTGCTGTAAATAACCCTCATTCAGGGCGGTGAGCGTAAACTGTCCTGCTGCTTCAAGGTGTCCCGTGGCAAACACGGCTTCTGTAATAGGCATCAGGCGCGGATGTACCATTTCCGGTAAGCGATGGCGGCATCCCCACAGCAGGGTAGGGAGTAAGGCCGCGATCAGAATAGATCTGTTCATTACTTAAAATTGGTTTGCTGTAACAGCAAACGGTATTGCTGAATAAAATAATCGTTCAAGGTGTGCAGGTAAGTTTCCTGGTAAGTCAACAAGTCGGAATAAACTTTCAGCCGTTCTTCCAGCGAAAGCAGGCCCTCTTCCATTTTACGCGCAGCATGCGCATCATTGCTTCGGTACAATGCCAGGATATGGGCCGACTGTTGCCACGAGCTGGCGGCACTGTTACGCGCCAGCAGCAGGTTATCTTGCGCAATACTGCTTTGCAATCGGATCGCCTCATACTGTTGCTGCCGCAGGTCATAGATTTTTTTCGACCGCGCCACTTCATATTTCCGGCTGCCGCCGCTAAACAGCGGAACCGACAGACGCAACCCCCAGTACTGTTGCGGCATGGTATTGCTGTTGCCAAATTGCAGAAAGTCATCGGCCGCCACCTGTGTGCTGAACTGATACACAGCCGACAACACCGGCGCATAAGCAGCCTTGGAGGCCTGCCAGCTATTTTTTGCCAGCAGTAGTTGCTGCTGTGCCAGTTGGGTTGAAGGGTCAGGAACAAAAGCCATAGTACCTGTCACACTATCAGCCGGTACGGTAGCTGGTGAAAGTACAATGCTGTCGGGCAACTGCAACAGGATACGCAGGTTGTTGAGCTGTAAAAGCATTTGCTGTTGCGCTGTTTGCAGCGATTGTTCCGCCTTCCGTTTGTTGATGAGCGCCGTGTTCAATACAGGTTCACTAATGAGTCCTTCCTTGTATTTATTAAGCGCGGTGGCATACAACCCATTGGTGGCCGTCACATTTTCTTCCGCCAGTTTCTCCGCCTCCTGTAGCAGGAGACTGGAGAAATAACTGTCGGCCAACTGTCCGTACAAATCCTTTTTCGTTTGTTCCACTTCAATGGAAGTAATACACTCCTGCAGGCGCGCAGCTTTCAGTGAAAACCATGACGACAGGTTTAGCAGGTCCAGCTGAGCCACCACATTGCCGGTATAGATATACCGTCTGCCGAAAGAAGCTTCCGTATACACTCCCTCAGGCGCTGCCGGGTTGAAAAGCTTGGCCGGCACCAGCGTTTGTTGAATACGTACATTGTCGGTAAAAGCACCATTGGCAGTCACAACCGGCAACAGTCGTCCCCGCGCACTTTTAGCGCCCAGGGCCGCCAGTTCCTCGTTCACGTGTGCAGACCGGATATCGATACTATGCGCATCGGCATAAGCCCATACAGCCTCCAGCGAGGAGAACCGCACTTGCCCCGCTGCCATAAGACCGGCCAGGCACATGACCAGCAACAGCATTACTTTACTCTTGTCCATGTTCTTGTCTGACTGATAAAACCCACCTTGCCTGTTAGTACCATCTTGTCATTGCCTTGCAGCACAATGCTACACGCAAACTGCCTGTTCTGCTTGGGTGCATATGCCTGGCCGGTATACTTCTTGCCGTCATACCGCAATCCACTGATCACGGCACGCCCTTTCGTATCTGGCTGATTGCTGCCTGGAAGAACCGGGAACGCTTCATAAACTTCATCGCGCTTAATGAATTCGATGGTACGGGTCTTCTCTTCATTCGTCCACCGGCCTAATATCCTGTCCGCCTGTGTACTGTCTGTTTGGGCTGTACTACGCAGGGCCCCCAGGCAGCAGGCAATCAATAAAAATAGCATCATTGATTTCATACAAATTGTTTTGTTGTGCAAATCTGATCACGAATAACGGGATCAATTATACTTTTCCGGGTAAAGCGGCCAAACGGTGCAGTGAAGCGGGCACCCTTGTTCATACCAGTAAGGACTATACTGAAGCCAACTAACATACGTCTGGTATAAACTGGCAAACAACAATACCAGCACCACCATTATCAATAAATAATTCATTACTCTTGATGACATAACAT
Organism: Niastella sp.; assembly: GCA_017744515.1. Classification (GTDB taxonomy): domain Bacteria; phylum Bacteroidota; class Bacteroidia; order Chitinophagales; family Chitinophagaceae; genus Paraflavitalea. The sequence continues at coordinate 2,869 of JAGIBF010000043.1, read as the reverse complement.
ACGTTTATCAAATTCAACACTGACCTCTTACTTCTTACCACTTACCTCCGGCTTTCTATGGTCGGAACGAAAACCCAACATAAAACCCATTACTGTCATGTGAAGGATTCCGTTCCACTCCCTTACTATCGCCGTTGGATACATGTACATGACGAACGCCCAGCAACAAGGCAGTAGAAGCATTAAAGCGGATTTCAGAACCGATGCCATACTTTGTAACACCATTGAAGTAGGTACCCCGCCTGTCATCCTGGTTGGTAGGAAGCGGAAAAGCATCCGTGAAATAAATAAACCCGCCACCCGATTCGAAATACAGGTTCCAGCCTTCCCGGTTGATAGGATAAAAACGGGCAAAAGGTCGTATGGCCAATCCGACAGAAGTATTGACGCTGTCGCGCGGAAAATAAACACCGGCCTCGATGCCCGCCGACATCCACCGGCGCAATTGGAAGTTGATCCCCGTACTGTTTTGCGTCATGAGCGTATAAGGATACTTATAGCCCCATGAAACACCACTTTCATTATAAATAGAAAGTCGCTGTTGCAGGTCAGGGTCTTTCTTCGTAAGCAATAAACCGGCGCCCACTGCAACAGCAGGAATAAGGAATCCCATTCCCGTGTGCAGTTGCACCGGCTTAAAACCTAACGGATTACTGTACCAATGGTCTTGTGGTGGATACTGGGCATAAGAACGGGGAGATAGCAGGAAGATCACTGCTATAAAAACAAACATTTTTTGCATGGCTTTATAGAATTAAGTCGTGCACAAAAATGTATTAACCTGTCCCAACACAACACGGATAATTAGCTAAAGCAGGCAAAACAGCGGCCGAAGCAGACATTGACCAGTTATACACTGGTGCCTTCCAACCACTGCAGAAACGCTGAAGCCCTGGCTTTGCTCACCACGATCACTTCCGGCGAAGCTACCTGCAGCTTAACCACCAGCTTGCGCGCAAAAAAACGCTCCGCATTCAGGACCGCATGCCGCCCGATCAGGAACTGGCGGTTGGCCCGGTAAAAAAGAGAAGGATCAAGTAGCTTTTCCAATTCCTCCAATGTGGTTGTAAGGAAATATTTTTGATTATTGAGCGTAGTGGCGGTGATCAGGTTGTTGTCGAGATAAAAAAAGGCGATCTCTTTCACTGCCAGCGGAATGATCTTTTCCTGCTGGTGCACCAGCAACGCGGTTTTGTAGGAAGGAGGTAGCTGTTGCAGCAGCTGTTGCAGGTTTTGTTGAGCCGGTCCTTTGGCAAAGGCAGCTTTCATCTCGCTGAACTTGTCAAGCGCCCTCGCCACCTTTTCCCGCGTGATGGGCTTCAGCAGGTAACTGATGGCGTTGGTATCGAACGCATGCAATAAAAACTCATCGAAGGCAGTACAGAAAATAACAGGAGTAGCAATGCGCCTTTGCCGGAACAGGTCGAAACAAAGACCATCCGCCAGTTGAATATCCGAAAAGATCAGGTCGGGCAGGGGATGCACAGCAAACCATTGCAACGCCCTTTCCACCGATTCTATCGTAGCCACCACTTCCAGGTCGGCATCGATTGCCTGAAGAATTTGCTGCAGTTCACGGGCGGCCTTCGATTCATCCTCTATGATTAAAACCCTCATAGTATCACCGGCAGTTTTACAGTGAAAGAATCGGCATTTTGTTCTATATGGATATCCCGATCGAACAATAACTTATAGCGTTGCGCTATATTGCCAAGGCCCGAACCTGTGCCGGCCACCGTGGAGTTTTTAGGTTGATAGTTGTTTTTCACGATCAGCCACTCCTTATTCCCCCATATTGAAATAGTCAACGGCTTATAACCGGCGGCTACATTGTGCTTGATCGCATTTTCGATCAGCAGCTGCAAGGTAAGTGGCGGCACCTTCGAAGATAGGATTGCATCCGGAACAGCCGTGTGGACTACGATGGCATCTTCCATCCTGGTTTTAAGAATATACAAATAAGATTGGCTAAAGGCCAGTTCTTCTTCAAGCCGTACCATATTATTTTCCTTGTACTGCAATAAATACCGGTACACGTTGGAGAGCTCGTTCACGAACTCCTTGACTATTTGCTCATGCGTCAATGAACTTAATGTGTTGAGTGTATTGAACAGGAAGTGCGGACTGATCTGTTCCTTCAGCGAAGAAAGATTCGCCTTTAGTTGCGCCTGTTTTAGCTGCTCCAGTTCCAGGTTGGCCTGTTGCTTTTGTCGAAGCATATACAGGTAATACAGGATAAAATAGATGAAACCACTGATCAGGAAGCCCCTGACCTGCACGATGACCATTCTTTTCAAGGGAGTAACGTCGAACGGATAAACAAGTACATGGGCAAAAAGCTGGTCATACACATAGGCACTCAGGCTTAGCACAGTAATGACGCCGGCACGTAACCAGATACGGCTCGCAGGCTGCTGTAGCCGCGTGGTATAAGCAATCACTTCAGCATGAATGAGCCAGCAACAATAAGCAAATAAAAAAACATAAGCCGCGCTGGTTGCGATAATTTCCCAGCTGAAAACCTCCACCCGCAACAGACGGGGAAACGACGCCAGCGCCGCAATGCCGGCGCACACGAAAATACCGAGAACCAGGATGTTCTTTTTCACACCCGTAAATTACCATTTTCCACTTTTATTCGATAAAGATCATTCCCCAAACGGGCATAATAGCCATTAAAGCAGGCATACATAGCAAGACTGCCGCCTGCGACAAAGCTCCTGTTCTCATGTTTTGCAATACCTCCTGAATCTACTCTTCTTCCCAAACGATGGCTTACCGGTCACCCCAGCCGAAGCTGCAACCCCAACTGCTCCTTGCAAAGGCGTTCCCATGGCATCCGTAATGCCCACCGTAAAATCATCTGTTT
>JAGIBF010000042.1 GCA_017744515.1 Niastella sp. | reverse complement strand
AAGGTGTGGTGTAGAGTGTGAGTTTTCATGGCGGTGGTGTTGATTCCAGTGGTTGGAGGTCGCGGTGGTATTGTTGATGAGCGCATTGAAAAATCCTCTGCTGAATAGGAATGCTTCGTTCTCTATAACGTCGGCAATAGTCATGGAAGGATAGCGGAATAAATCGGGTTTTTCTCCTATTGTTACATTGCCATTGAAGGAAAGTGATGTAGTCTGATCGAACCTTGCTTTTTTGGTATTGATCACGATCACTCCATTGGCAGCGCGGGCGCCCCAGATCGATGCTGCTGCGGCATCCTTCAGGATAGTGATATTCTCGATATCATTAGGGTTAATATTATTGATATCACCTTCGTAAGGAAAGTTGTTTAGAACGATCAGCGGGTTCTTCATGGTCTCCGTCAATGTACTTAACCCCCTGATCGTAACATTGTTGACGGGTATGGCAGTTTGATTGGAGGCCAACCTTCGTCTGTCGAATATAATGCCGGTTGCCACCCCCTCCAGCCGGCTCAGGATATCGGTGCCGGCTCTTCGCTCCAGCTCTTCGTTAGATACAAACTCAAAGCTGCCTGTTGCCCGTTCTTTGGGTATCCTTTCATAGCCAGTATTTACCATCACTGTCACATCTGCCAGTTCGCGAACCTTTTCCTTCATGCGTATGGCGAGATCGGTCTGGCTATGTATCCTCAATTCATAAGTTTCCATGTTCACACTCGAAACATGCAGGGTTGCTCCGCGGGGTATATTGTTGAGGCTGAAATGGCCACTGGCATTGGTGTAGGTAACCTGGTCGGTACCCTTTACCGCTACGGTGACTCCGTGTAAGGGCTCTTCTTTTTCATTAGTTATTTTACCCCTTACCTGAATAAATATATTGTCTGTTATTGGTTGATCTGGTTGACCGGAATCATTACCCTTGCTTTTGATGACAACTACTTTGTCGATAACAGTATAAGTAAATGGCTGGTCTTTGAATAGTTGGTCCAGTACAAACAGAAGGCTGGCCTTCATCGTGGAGAAAGTAACCTTATGCATCCGGGCAAGTATGCCAGATGGATATACGAAACCATAACCGCTTTGCTTTTTAATTTCTTTAAAAACCTGTTCTACAGAAGCATTTTTAACACTCAAAGAAATATTGGTTGGCTCGGCTTGCCGGGCATGAAGATGGAAGCACAACAGCACGAAAAGAAGCGTGATGAATATGCCGGTATATTTCATAGCAGCCAGTTAGATTATTACAGGTTCTTTGCTTTAGAAAGGGTGTCCTTCGTATGCACAACCGGCTCCTCTACCGGCAAAAGAAAGAACATCGAAGGACACCCCAGTGCTTTGGGTGAGCATAGTTAGGACTCCCCTTGTGGTTGCAATACTAAGAAGATTTTTGTATTCGCACCACCCACATTCTGGGTTGTATTCCCCAAAAAAACAAGAACTTACTTCCGGTCTTGGTGCAACTACATGGCAAGACCAAGCTCTTTGAAATAACTAATTATGGCTTATGGCATAACGATCACTCTTTTCCCAACGATCTGAAAATGAAGCGACCCGGTTGCTTCCAATATTTTTAAGAACTTAGACAAAGCCACATTTCTGGGAATGTCTCCGTTTAACGCTTGCTCTTTGTTTACTTTACTTTCATAAACAACTTCGATCCCATACCAGCGTTGGGCCTGGCGCATAATAGAGGCTATCGAAGCATTTTTAAACGAAAACAGGCCGTTACGCCATGCCATGACAGGCTCCAGGTCGGGCTTTGTTTTCTTCAACGTTCCCTGTTTATTCACTTGTGCCTGTTCTCCGGGTTTTAATAAACCGCCATCCTGGCTGCCTTTTACTTGCACGGCTCCTTCCAGCAGAGTAGTTATAATCTCTTCTTCATCGATATAGGCATTTACATTAAAATGAGTACCCAACACCTCCACGGCTACAGTTCCGGCTTTTAGGGTGAAGGGTATTTTGCTTTTGTCTTTTTTCCGGTAGGAAGAGGCCACTTCAAAGTAACCTTCGCCGGTAAGCTCCACCACCCGTTCCTTTTCGGTAAAGGCAGTGGGAAACCGAAGCGAAGAAGCTGAGTTAAGCCAGGCCTTGCTGCCATCCGGCAACACGACCATATATTGCCCCCCATGCGGTGTAGTGATAGTGTTATAAACCATGCTGTGGACCTCAACACCGTTCTCTGTGTTTCCTTCCTTTTTTTGATAAGCTACCTGGCCATTATTAGAGTTGATGATGGCCGTATTGCCTTGTTGGGCAAGCAGGCCGTTGGTGGTGCTATCCAGGGTGATGTTATTACCATTGGCCAATGTCAACGTAGCCTTATTACTGCCGGGTTCTACATCATTTCTAAAACGTTCTTCAGCAGTAGCAATGCCCGGCAGACCATCCTTGTCCTTGCGGCTGAGCAGGAACAAGGTACCGGCAGTCACCAGCAGCAGCAGCGTAGCCGCAGCCCAATACCATGCCCGGTTCTTGCGTGCACGGCCGATCTGGATAGGCGCATCTTGTTGTGCGTATATTTGGCTTAGCCTTCTATAGGCTTTGTCCTCTCTGATCTGCTGCATCTTCCGGAGCTCTTGCTTTACCCAATCTGCATTGCTTAATTGATCGAGCAATTGGCGGTTGCCAGGTTGAGATTTCCATTCGTCCAGGTATGACTGTTCTTCTTCCGTTAGTGAACCGCACAAATACTTTAATATCAGTTCGTCTATTTTGTATTGCATGATTCCTTTCTTGATGGGTGTTTTATAAGCACCGAATGGACAATTGCTTACTATACCACGTTGAGATGGCTATTTTAACCAAACGAATTAGAAAGTTTTTTCAAAAAAAGATTGAGAGTTGTCAAACAGAGGTACATAACTGACAGGATACCTGTAAGTTAGGGTAGTGAATAGGATTATACCGTTGCGCCCAACTGTTGCAGTATGATGGCAAAATAATAGAGGCTGATGGTGGAAGGCAACAGGTTTTTCTTCAGGAGGGATGAGCGCAACTGGTTTAAGGCGCGGGTTTTTTGATTCAATACCGTTTGTGGACTGATGTTCATCTCGGCCGCTATCTGTTCGGTAGTGAGGCCGTGAAAGAAAACATATTTAAAGACCTTCTGGCATTGAGTAGGCAGGTTTTCTATTTCGTTATAGATCTCCTGTAATACTTTGGCCTTGATCATCTCCACGTCGTCTATAGTCTCTTCTTTGCCAGTGAGGTAAATTAATTCCTGGTGAGATATTTCGTGCCGTTGTGTATACCGCAGGTAGTCGTAACAGGCATTTCTTACAGAAGTAAACAGGAAAGCCTTGATGTCTGGTAGGTTATCGAAGTCCGCGCGTTTACGCAGGAGCTTTACAAACGTTTCTACCACGATGTCCTCCGCTTCCTGCTCATCAGCTACTAACTGGCTGCCATAATACACCAATGCCCTGTAATGTAATTTGAAAAGATGGTCGAATGCCCCATGCTCCCCACGCTTGAACAAAGCAATAATATCCTGATCTGATAAAGGTTTGGTCATGTAGTATGATTTGCAGGTTGCCAGGAATTGCCAAAACAGTATTCCTGTGCAATGCGGGCACGCGTAATATACGCAATAAATTCATAGATAGATTGCCGCAGGGATTGTTGCAAATCAATAATATAGGGGAGCTGTCGCTTAACGCTTGCCCGTTACCCGATACGGTTATTAAATCCCCAGCACACCTTTCAGTTTGGTGTAGCCGGACTTGCTCACGGGCACTCGTGCGCCGGTGGTCAACAGCGCCAGCCAGCTTTCTTTTTCGTGCGCATCGAGGCGGGTGATCCGTTGCACATTCACGATATAAGACCGGTGCGTACGGACAAACTGGGCGGCGTCCAGCACATTTTCAAAATGCCCCATCGTTTTGTTCTTGAGAAAGGTGCCGTCGGCGGTATGGATCTTTACGTAATCATCGGCCGCTTCGAGGTAATCAATATCTTCAATAGGAATGATTCTGATCCTTCCTCCTGTTTTTACAACGATCCGCTGACTTTGCTGGGGAGACAAAGCGGCTGTTTCCAGTAATGGAGCAGATGGCGTTACAGGTTGCCGTTGATCCATCCATTTTTGAATAGCCTTATTGAGCCTTTCCTGGCTAAAAGGCTTCAACAGGTAATCGACAGCATGACTTTCAAAAGCCTTGATAGCATATTCATCGAAAGCAGTAGTGAATATGATGGCCGGAGGGCGGTCCACAAGCTCCAGCATTTCAAAGCCATTGATCTTGGGCATCTGTATGTCGAGAAACAGTAACTGCGGCTGATGCTGTTGTATAGCCTTTACCCCTTCAAAGCCATCGTTACATTCCTGCACAACAGTAATTTCCGGGTGCGCCTGCAAATATTCCAGTATAATGGCGCGGGCTAAAGGTTCATCATCTATGATTAGAGCCTTGATCATATATGCGGTATTTTTACAATAGTGGTAAATAAATTGCCTTCCGCCGCTGTAGTCAGGAGATCATTGCGGGCAAACAATAAGTATAATCGTCGCTGCACGGAGTTGAGCCCAAAACCGGTTCCCTGTTTGGGAGAGGAAGTGGCGGGGTCGAATGGATTTTTAACGATGACTTGCAGAAACGCTGGCGTTACAGTCGTGGATATACTAATGGTAACTTGCTCTGTTGTATCATACAAACCAAACTTAATAGCATTTTCTACTACAGGTTGCAACAACATGTGGGGGATACGATGCGTGGAGGCAGCTGCATCATGTTCCAGTGCTGTATGAAGGCGATGACCAAACCGTACTTTCTCGATCTCGAGATACAGTTCCAGGTGCTGTAGCTCTTCCTCCAACGTTATCCATTGGTTCTCCTCTCTCTTCAAGGTACCCCGTAAGAAATCGGACAACTGTTGTATCATCTTTCGCGCTTGTTCCGGCCGGCTCACCACAAGCGCACTGATGGAGTTAAGACTATTGAACAGGAAGTGCGGTTGCAGCTGCTGCCTCAATTTATACAACTCTGCATCTTTGGCCAGTTGAGAGACAGCTACATTCCTTTGTTCAGTTTCCTTTTGATCCTCCTGTGCATACCACAATTCGCTGATGAGTGCCATACACCCGGTTGCCAGCAACGCTATGGTAAAACGGATAGGCATGGACACTTGCAAAAAGGGCAGGTAGTTTTCGGATTCATCCAGCAATTCATACAAGGTATATTTTACCACCCATACCCATAAGCCACTGATGGCGACGCAAAGGATCAGCAGATAAATATACCGGCCTTTCCGGGGACGATAGTAGCGCATATTGTTGCTCACCAGCACGCAGGCCGCTGCCAGCAATGCGTTGGATACAACCGCGTCTATGATAGCCACCTTCCACGACAACTCCCAGTTTTGCAGGATGACTACCTGCACGATCGACCATACCAGCCAGCAGCCGGTAAAGATCAGTTTGGTTTTATATGTACCTAATGGCGATGTGGCCACGCAGTTTATTATTTATTAGTGAAGCAGTTAGTTTTATACAATTCATATAATTCGCCTGATTCGTGCAATTCGTCTGACTCAATTCGTGCAATTCGTCTAATTCGTGTAATTAGTGCTTAAAATAATTCCAGGAACCGGTGCGTGATATTCGACCGGATATGCGCTGCTTTTTTATGCACCAGCTCAATATACAATCCGGCATTGTCCGATTCCTGCACCCTTGAGTAAAGCTCCGCACCGTCTATCAGCGCAGAGATTTTATACAGTTCACTTACATTGATAAATTTCCATTGGACCAGCTTCTGTTGTTGGTTGAAAAACATTTCCTGTTCCAGCTCACCAATAGTTTGCGCCTTTGCAAACGCAGTAGTCTCGTCATCGGCTTCGATGAGCCGCAGCTGTTCGTCGAACTGGGGAGTATGATTACCCTCCCCGCAAATGATCTGGTAAACGATTTTAGACAGGAACCAACTCATAGCTTGATGGTTTTGAAAAATTCAGGAATAAGGAGCTTAATAACTTCTGATCTCGATACCTGCAAAAAGAGCAGTACCCTGGAGGATCAGTACTTTGTCTGTGTTAACGTGTGATTGTGGTGGTCGTTTGTCTTCAATACCACCAAAGATGGCTACAGCTTCAGAACGAATGATCCAATGCGGAGGCACGATCAGCTTGGCTCCACTAAAGATTTGTACAAGCTCTAAAATGATGGGACTTTTAAAATCAGCCTGCGTGAGATTTATTTCTGCACCACCGAAGATGGATACGATCTCTCCCCCTTGGAAGTTCTTGGAGTAGATCACCTTTTTCACATTGCCGAAAATAGAGACGGCATCGATTCCGTCAGGCGTGTACTTACCAGGATTTTCTTCGATACCCGGCTCGTCAACGACACCAGCCTCTACTTTATAGAAGAAGCCGCCCTCCTCGTGCTTGTCACGGTGTTTTTTTTTGCCAGAGGCAAAAATTAAAATAAGCCCCACGCCGGCAATCGCTACGGGAATGATAAAGCGGCCGGCATCGAAATCCGTAAAGGCACGATCAGCGAGGAAGAAAGCACCGATGCCCATCAATATCAACCAGGCAAAGTCGCGGAACCTCGTTAATATCCCTACAAAGAAACCTACTATAATAAGGATCATGGGCCAGCTAAACAACCAGCCGGGAACGAGACGGGGTTCTACCTGGCGTATCATTATCACGGTAGCTGCGAGCAGCAGGAATAAACCGGCGATGACATTATTCTTTTTACGGCGACGGAATTTCTTCCCTGTTTGCTGCTCCTGTAACTCCTGGTTTTGCATAACCTGTTATTTTACACAAAACTATGGCTGCAGTGCGGGCAATACAATAGCACGACCGTCATTAAGGCCAATTTACCGGTAAAAACAGGCTTTTTCTCGGGGAAACCGCTTTCGGACAAGCAGACCACTGCCAACAACGGTAGGCTGGATATCAAGAGGCTGGCTATCAGTTAGTGGACCTGAGCAGCATCAAACCACTCACGACTCTGAACTAAACTCTCGACTCTACTTAGCGTGCGACAGTTTACTCCTGATGCGGCTCAGTGTTTCCAGCGTCATACCCAGGTAAGAAGCGATAAACTTCAGGGGCACGCGGTTCAGCATAAAACTCTTTGTAGCAATAAAACGTTGGTATTTTGAAGTAGCCTCAGTGAGGCGGGCAATGTAAGCCCGTTCTTCGGCATCCCGGTAATATTTCTCCAGCAGCTTCCTGCCTGTAATATTTACTTCCGGGTAATTATTATAAAGATGTTGGAGGTCGTCATAATGAAGACCGATCAATTCACTGTCTTCGATAGCCTGTATATTTTCGAAAGCCTTTTGTTGCGCATGAAAACTCGTGATGGAAGTAGCCAGCTCATTCTCGGAAGTGATCCAGGTAGTGATCTCTTTTTTACCATCCTGTACGTAACCGCGCAATATGCCCTTTTGAATAAAGTACACATAAGGACAAAGCTCACCTGATCTTACCAGGAACTCTCCTTTTTTTACGCGATAAGAAAAACTTTTTCTGTTAGCATAAGCTCTTGCATCTGGGCTGAGCGGATGAACCGCATGAGCAAAGAGTACAAGTGGCGATTCTATCAGGGTGGCGGTTCCGGGATCACCAGGAGAATGATGATTAAAAGACATATAGTTGCTCGGGTTTAGTCGGGGTTTCACAAACAGGCATCAATTGGCAAGGGTAGGATGCGCCAGATGAATAATTCAGAGGTATTGTATTGGAAAATGGTAGGGTGATACTATAGATAGCCGTAACTGTTACTAAAGATATAAAAAGAATGAGTATAACAAATGTCAATAAAAGGGATTTTAATGTCGTAGGTGATTTTCTTGTGCTAACATGTTGAATACACCCGGAAGTAAATGTAGAAAATACCCAGTTGCGTGATGCACGCGCAAATAGTAGAAATGAAGACAATCCGCATGGCTCCTCATTTTATGCCATTAGTCTACCAATCTTGTTTTAAAAATTACGTACAACTACTTAAAAATTAAGCCATAGAAAAATCACTATAGTGCGTAAAAAAAGGACCCCGGGGTCTTAGGCAAATTTGAATTGATCGCCGTCAAAAAGTCCAAGATCACTCAGCTTTAAATGAGGAATTACAAGCAGTGCCATAAAAGAAAGCGTCATGAAAGGCGCCGATAAACCAGAGCCCAGCGACTTGGCCATAGTATCGATAGCAGTATATGCATCGGCCACATCATATCCATCCTCATCACTCATCAATCCGGCAACAGGTAAAGCTATGACCATCTCTTGTTTATGATGCCCGCCACTATAACAACTTACGCCACCCTTTTGCGCGATTACAAGGTTGATGGCGTGACTTAAACTTTCATCATCGGTACCAACAGCCACTATGTTATGAGAATCGTGAGCCACTGAAGACGCCAATGCACCGGCCCTGAGTCCAAAGTTTTTTATGAAAGCCATCGAAGGCTTTGCCGGATGATAGCGGTTAACCACTACCATCTTCAGTATATCCTTTCCGGGATTACTTATGAGTTGGTGTTTGTTTTCATTCAATAGCCAGCTTGCGGGCACATCGATACGGTTGGTGATTAGTTGACCATCCAATGCTTCGATCACGGGCACTGTTTCCTGATCCGTATAAGACACGATAAGATCTTCCGGTTTTACCGGAAGGCAGTTGAAGTTATTGATCGGCACTTGTTTAATAGTATTGCTGGGCCAGTCATGACTCACTTTTTGCCCGTTGATATAAGTAGCCTTAACAGTAAACTGCTCCATATCCTTTACCACGATAAAATCAGCGGGATCACCCACTCTTAACAAGCCTACAGGCAATTGATAATGCAATACGGGATTTACACAGGCAGCCTGCAATACGTTAAACAAATCGATGCCTTTGGCAACAGCCCTTGCACATAGCTGATCGATGTGACCATCTACGAGGCTGTCGGGATGTTTGTCATCGCTGCAAAACATAATGCTGTTCGGGTGATCATGCAGCAACCCGATCAGCGCTTCGAAGTTTTTGGCGGCACTCCCTTCCCGTATCAATATTTTCATCCCATATTGTAGCTTGTCCAATGCTTCATCCGCAGTAAAACATTCATGATCGGTCGACATGCCCGCCTCTATGTATTGTTTGGCCTGTTCACCTCGCAAGCCGGGAGCATGCCCGTCGATTGGTTTACTCACGCGTTGGGCAGCAGCTATCTTTTGTAACACTTCGGGGTCTTTGAACAATACACCAGGAAAGTTCATCATCTCGCTGAGATACTTTACCTCGTCTTTTTGTAATAAGGCCTCAACCTGCTGTACATCCAATGTGGCGCCGGCAGTTTCAAACGTGGTGGCCGGCACGCAGCTGGGAGCCCCAAAGAAAAACTTGAAAGGAGTCGTTTTACCATTGGCGATCATATATTCTACCCCCTCCAGGCCACACACATTGGCAATTTCATGCGGGTCACTCACGGTAGCCACGGTGCCATGCACCACCGCCAGCCGGGCAAATTCGGCCGGCACGAGCATCGAACTCTCGATATGAACATGACTATCGATAAAGCCGGGCAGTATGTATTGCTCACTTACAGAGACGCCTGCCGTCACCGGTTGGATCGATTGAATGATACCCTGGTCCACAGTGATCGTTGCCGGGTAGATCCTTTTTTGCCATACATCGGCCAGGAAGCCGGTAATTGAAAAGCTCGCCATGGAAAATAAAGCTGGTTTATGTTGGTAAATATAGTGCCATTTGGCCTCGGAAACCAGTCATTCACTATTGCATTCCTGTGAAATTCAATACCCTTGTCCCAAAGAGTCCCCATCGCGATGACCAGTCATAAAATTTATGACCCTTTGTAATATTATCAGCCATTTTACGTCTAACATTGCAACGGGGACGGCGGTAACTGCCATCTACACTGTTCTGACGACCCTTTGTTCACCATTTCGTTATCCCGGTATTATCAAATTAAAAATAAATATCATGAAATTACTGCGTGTATCAGTAGTGGCCCTGGCAAGCTTATCTGCAAGCTTTGCGGTGCAGGCTCAAACAGTAGACGAGATCGTTAATAAACACATTGAAGCCATTGGCGGCAAAGACAAGATCAACGCCATGAAATCCCTCCGCATCGAAGCCGATATGGAAGTGATGGGCAACCAGGCAACCAGCACCACCACGGTGCTGTACGGCAAAGGCTCCCTCAGCGAGATCGATTTTGGTGGCCAGAAGATCGTAAACTGCATCACTGCCGATAAAGGTGGCTGGAGCATCAACCCAATGGCAGGACAGGTAACTGCTGAACCAATGCCCGAAGAACAGGCAAAATTGGGCAAGTCCCAGTTGTATCCCGGCGGTGCCCTGCTCGACTATGCAACCAAAGGCAATAAAGTAGAGTTGGCCGGCCAGGAAGATGTGAATGGAGTGAAAGCATGGAAATTGAAAGTAACTACCAAAGAAGGCGGCAACCTGTCTTTTTACATTGACCCCACTACATACTATGTTGTAAAAACAGTTTCAAAAATAAGCGCTGGTGGCCAGGAAATGGAGCAAGGCGTTACCTTCTCCGATTACAAGAAAACAGATTATGGTTTTGTGACACCATACACTTCTTCCATTGAGCTGCCCCAGGGTATGACGCTGAATGTAACAGTTAAAAAAGTGGAAGTAAATAAAGAAATAGATACTAAAATATTCGATAAGCCTTAATCTTCACTTAAGTGAAGGTGGGTAGCCCTGCAGCGTTGCTGAAGCCGTGTGGCAGGGCGGCTCACCTTAGAACTTCGATACCTCATTGACTTTAACAAAAGGGTGCTGTCAATTTTTTTGACGGCACCCTTTGTTTTTATAAATTGACGCCAAATGCAAACCATGCAGAAAACCACTGTGACCCTGGTACTCCTCTTCCTGCTTACCCTTGCCCACGCACAAAAAGTAGCCGTCAATACAGTAGGCAAAGATCCCTTCACTGGTAAAGCAGATGAGGTTGTGTACACGACCAAAGAAGGCGAATGGACATTTCAGCCATTTACAGTGCCGGTTGTTAAAACCACTTATCGTCCTGCCGGCTACACCCGTGGAGAGCAGGTATCAGATGCCGTGATCACCAAACCACAGGCAATCACTACCAAAATAACAGTCACCACTTCACAAACAATAGAGTGGGAAAACAATACGAGCGTCGTAATCCAACGCGATAAGCTGTATTTCAAATCCGGTAAAGAAGTAAAAGTCAAGTCCGCTTCATTCTTTACACAAGGCGATAACAATGGCTTCCGCTTTCAGCTGAGCGATCAGGAAAAGTTTTTCGGCGGAGGGGAGCGCGCCATCCCGATGGACCGCCGCGGCTACCGGTTCAATCTTTACAACACCGCAGCCTATGGTTATGGTCTCGGCGCCGATAACCTAAACTTCTCAGTGCCTGTACTTATTTCCTCTGCCGGGTACGCTTTGTTTTTCGACAACCCCTCCAAAGGATATTTTGATATCGGCCTTACAGATAAGAATGTATTGGAAGCAGGCTTCATGAGCGGTGAGCTTACATTCTATGTTGTTTTTGGCAGAAACATGGATGAGATGCTAAAGAACTATACGGCCATTACCGGTCGCCAACCTTTGCCGCCGCGTTGGGCGCTGGGCAACTTTGTATCACGGTTTGGTTACCGCAGCCAGGAACAGGTACAGCAGGTAGTTAAGAAAATGCGGGACGATAAATTCCCTATGGATGGACTGATCTTCGATCTGTTCTGGTTCGGAGATGACATCAAAGGAACATTGGGCAATCTCGATTGGGTGAACACAACCAAATGGCCCAACCCCAAACTTATGATCGAAAACTTCCGCACGAAAGACAACCTGAAGTCTGTATTGATCACCGAGCCGTTTATTCTCCGCACTTCGAAAACCTATACAGAGGCTACGCCATTCCTGGCCACAGATGCAACCAACAAACCCTACAACTTTACCGATCTGTATTTTGGCAATGGCGGCCTGCTGGATATTTTCCGCAAGCCTGCCCAGGATTGGTTCTGGAAATACTATAAAAAACAGATATCAAATGGAGTTGCAGGCTGGTGGTCCGATCTGGGCGAACCAGAAAAACATCCTGCGGAGGTAGTACACAACCTGAAAGACTACGGAGTAAACCGGCCGATGAATGCCGATGAAGTACACAATGTATACGGTCACTATTGGAGCAAGATGCTGTTTGAGAAATACAGAGATGACAATTCGTCTGACCGTTTGTTTCACCTCAACAGGGCCGGCTTTGCAGGTAGCCAACGCTACAGCGTTTTTCCCTGGACGGGCGACGTTGCACGCAACTGGAGCGGCCTTAAATCACAATTCCCCGTATTGCTGGGCATGAGCGCCAGTGGCCTGCCATTCGTACATGCAGATGCCGGCGGTTTCGCCACAGCCGATCAGGCCGATGCAGAACTATACACCCGTTGGCTGCAGTTTGCGGCATTTACACCAATCTTCCGTCCACACGGTACAGCCCTCGAAGATTATGACAAAGCGATCAAAAACATTCCCTCGGAACCAGCGTTGTGGGATGCAACTACTAAGGCCATTGTTCGCAATTATATCAACCTGCGTTATCAGCTACTTCCTTATAATTATACCTTGGCCTATGACCAGGCAGTATTGGGCAAGCCATTGATGCGCCCCTTATACTATTACAATTTCGTTGATCCGGAAGCCTTCAAAGCCGACGAACAATACCTCTGGGGAGATAACCTGATGGTAGTTCCCATTACCACCCAGGGTGCCACTACCCGCCAGCTATACCTGCCGGAAGGAAAGTGGTACAACTTTTACGACAATACCCTGCTCAATGGTAAACAATGGCTCAGTCAGCCGGTCGATATCAACCGCATTCCCCTGTTTGCAAGAGCGGGAGGTTTTATTCCTTTATGGCAGGCAGACTCGATCAAGTCAACCGACACCTATAATTCTAAAGACATCAGCTTGCTGTATTATCCTTCGGAGATCCCTTCTTCCTACGTTTTCTACGATGACGATGGTTCCAGCACCAGGACACTGGAAAAAGCCGATTACGAGCTGATCACATTCACAGCTACGCCACAGGGAACTACCATTGCCATCGATATCAAGACAAACAATGAAGCAGCCTACAAACGGAAGCAGGTAAGAAAGTTCAACCTGTTGATACCAACCACGGCCAGCTTTTCTTCCATAACAGTAAATGGCAAACCGGCAGTGGCGGCTAAGGATAGTAAACCTATTAGCCTGGCAGGCGGCAAATTTGCATCCGCTGTTATAGAATTTACTGGTAAGGCTGCAAGGGTCGAATTGGTGAAATAGACAAAAGGGATAATATGTTCCTTCGGGTACCCAATGCCTGAATTTCGGGGAATTGGACATTGAAAATGCGGAAGTAAATCCGCAAAACTGTAAAGCAAGTCTGTGGGAACTGGGTATTTTGGCTTTAAACAGAATTGGTATGCCGTTTGACATATGTTAAACGGTTTTTCATAGGATATTGGATTATAAATGGTCTGGATTTCTATCCGGGCCTTTTTTTTGTCCCTGCCTCACTCCTTGATCTGGCTGCCACCCTGAGCTCGACCTCTCTGCCACCCTGAGCTCAACCTTTCTGTCACTCTGAACTCAACCCCTCTGTCACCCTGAGCTTGTCGAAGGGTTTTTAAAGAAAAACAACCCTGGTTGAAGTTTTTAACCAACAGGTTTATAGAGACCTTACAGAGACCTTTCAGAGACATTATAAAGACCTTATAGAGACTTTGCTCCTGTTCTGCCTTATGGACGCCCCCTACCAGCTTTATACCTGCTCCCGGTTGCAAGCATGCCCCTTTCCCCTTTAGGGGTATTGTCAGGTCGGCAATATTTTGTTCTTTTGAGCACACTAAATCCCGCATGTACCGTCAACTGCTTATAACTGCCCTCGCGGGGCTCTGCTGCATCGGCACCCTACAACCCGCGCAGGCGCAGGATTTTACGCGCAATTACACCTCCGGAAACTATACTACGGGCAATGGGCTGGCCGATATGACCATTTGCAGTCTTTTCCAGGACCTGCGCGGATATCTCTGGATAGGTACCCAGGCCGGGTTGAGCCGGTTCGACGGACTTGGCTTTAGGAATTATTATACAACCGATGGCCTGCGCGATAACGAGAGCAACGATATTATCCAGTTGAATAAAGTCAGCCTTTCAGTGTTGACAAAGAGTGGGCTTAGCATCGTCGCTGGTGATAAAATGAATTCTTTCCCGCTGCCCGAAGGCGTTACCAGCCAGTTCTGGAGCTATCAGGCAGTACAGAACAACAAATTATACCTGTTCAACATCACACCATTACCCACGCCGTCTGCCAGCTTTCTGGTACATTATACCTTCGATCTTCAAAGCAGACAGTTTACCCAACTCAGGCCGTTGGAAAATACCGACATCATCAAGGCCCTCCCCGGCACCAATGGTGCAATTAATATATTTACAAGGAAAGGCTATTGGTGGCAGATCAAAGCGGGAAAACTTGATTCCATTGGACGCATTGCCCACTATCTGTTGGATATCTGTAAAGCAGGGGCTGAACAATTATATTACTACGACCTGAAACAACAGGCATTCTATAAACTTGCACTGAAAGAACGTTCTTTCGATACTACGCGGTACGTACAATTTGCACACGATGGTTTTCCGCTTAAACACAATCTGGTAGGTACTTCCACTGGCGACCTGTATTTCAATAATAACCATGATACTATTTTCAAGGTAAGCAAAGGCGTTATAGAGCCTGTCGTGGTATCAGATGAAAAATACCAGGATATCATGGTCGATAAGTTCGATGCACTATGGTTGGGTTCGGTCAATGGTCTGCGCGCCTGGTACAACTTTTACTTCCGGGAGCTGCGTTTTAAAAAAGAAGGGAATGGTGTGGTGCTTGGTATTCTACCCGGAGCGGGAGCACAAACCTGGTTTAGCGGTCATAATAATGGGATATGGTACCTCCAAAACAACACGGTGAAAACATTGCGGGCAGAACAAGTGAAAGGAATGACCCCACAGATACAACGTTTTTTTCTATCGCAATCGGAGGAAGCAATCCGCCTGTCAAACGGTCACCTGTTCTTTCCTTTCCATTATGGATTGATAGAAGTCGATCATGACCAGTACACCGTGCATTATATCGAGCGGGCGGGCATAGCCTCGATGATAGAAGACGAAACCGGCAATAATCTGTACCTCGCTACCTATAGAGGGTTGAAAAAATGGGTCCGGGGCGAAGGATATAAAGACCTCTTTTTCCCGAATGGATACAACAACAGCATGGTCTATCACCTTTATAAAGATAACCAGCAAAACAGGTGGGCCTTTACCCGGAAAGGAGCAGGCATCATACTCCATGATACGATACACGCTGTAAAAGAACTCGACTCATTATTTGTTCGCTCCATCGATCAGGATGCCGAAGGACGCTATTGGATAGCAACAAGAAATGGATTGTATAGTTACCAGCGGGGACAGCAACCAGTGCGCAGGGCCACTACCATATTTAAAGGCGAAGTGAGCGCTGTGCTGGCATATGATAACAACACATTGGTGGTAGTAGACAACCAGCGCCTGGCATTTCTTGATCTTACCAATGCCGGCAGCCCAACGGCCTGGATCGTATATGATAACTATACAGGCTACTCAGGTGAAGATTACGCTGGTCGTAAAATTTATAAAGATTCAACCGGCACGATATGGCTAACCGCTAAAGATAAAGTGATCACCTGCAATCCTGCCAGCATCACCCGGCAAAGATCATTACCCGAAGTCTTCATCAACACATTTGCATCTTCCAACGATAATATATCCTGGCAAACACCGGGCGAAACAACCCCGGTATTAAATTTACCAGAAGGCAATCGTACCATAAAGATTGAATTCCTCTCCGTGTATCTGGCCGATCCCCGAGGTATCAGGTACCAATACCGCCTAAAAGGATTGAACGAAGATTGGTCAGCTGCTACATCCGATAATAATGTCATCTATTCTCACCTCGGAGCAGGCCATTATACATTTGAAGTACGCTGTTCAGCTGATGGAGTCCGGTGGAGTGAGACTACAGCACAGATAAGTTTTTACATGCCTCCCTTCTGGTGGCAAACCTGGTGGTTCATCGTGCTCCTTGTTATTAGCGCAGGTATATTGCTATGGTTGTTATCCCGGTATTATATCGGCATCCGGTGGAAACAACAGATGCGCCGCCTCGAAAAACAATTGGCGATAGAGCAGGAGCGGCATCGCATCAGCGGAGAAATACACGACGATCTGGGCGCGGGCCTGTCAGGCATCAGGCTACAGGCAGAGCTGGCTTCGCGCAAAGCATCCACCCCCGAAATGAAAACAGAGCTGGCCCGCATCTACAACGTAGCCTCCGAATTATCAGCCAGGATGCGCGAGGTGATCTGGAGCTTGAATACAGAAAATGATACGTTGGAAAAGTTGCTGTACTATATGCAGCAGGAAGGATACAAGCTATTCGAACATACGGATATTAAATTCAGGGCTACCTATCCACAACAGTTGCCACAAATTCCGGTAAGCGGACAAAAGCGTCGCGATATTTACCTCATCGTCAAAGAAGCATTACACAATGCGATGAAACATTCCGGAGCAACAGAAATATCATTAACGGCAATAATACAGCAGGATACCCTCCTTATAACAGTACAGGATAATGGTAAAGGAATAACGCAGCCTGTGCAGGAAGAAGGCAATGGTATGCGCAACATGCAGCAGCGCGCCGCAAAAACAGGCGGCCACCTGCAGATCGACAACGGTCAGGGAGTTTCCGTGCAGATAAGCATCGATATAACATCACTTGCAAAACACTGAGCTATGATCTTGGTATCACTGGTAGAAGACAACCCCCAATATAAAGAAGCCCTCATGCAATGCATTGTAGAAGAAACGACGATGCACCTGGTAGCAGCTTATAGTTCTGCAGAGAAAGTGCTGGCCGATATCACAACCCGTCCCCCCGATGTACTGATTGTAGATATACAACTCCCCGGCATGTCGGGCATAGAACTGATCCGGCAATTAAAAAACATACTACCACAATGTGAATGCCTCATTTGCTCTGTGCAGGACGATGTCGACAGCATCTTCGAAGCCCTGCGGGCAGGCGCCTCAGGTTACATCCTGAAAGATGCCACCTGCACCCAGATACAGCAAGCCATCATAGACCTCACCAGAGGAGGAGCACCCATGAGCCCTTTCATTGCCCGTAAAGTGATCGGATCATTTAGGCCGGTACAAACAGATATACAACAAAACGACCTCAGCGACCGGGAAAAAGAAGTACTGCAGCTTCTCGGCAAAGGCATGCTGTACAAAGAGATAGCCGACACCCTGTCTATCAGCCGCGAAACAGTCAAGAAACACCTCAAGAACATTTACCAGAAGCTCCATGTGCAGAACAAAGTAGAAGCCCTCAATAAATACCGCCTGCTGTAATCTGCTGTCACCCTTCAATCTGTCACCCTGAGCCATCACCCTGAGCCTGCCACCCTTCAGCCTGTCACCCTGAGCCATCAGCCTGAGCCTGTCACTCTTCAATCTGTCACCCTGAGCCTGTCGAAGGGTCGAAGGGTCGCAGAGTTAGGATGAGTCGCCTTCCCAAATCACAACACAAGTACCCTAAAGGGGTATTGCCCCCCTCACAATATCACTGCACCTTTACACCGTTCCTTTTTACAAGTATCACCACCGCAACAAACAAGTCCGACTCCAATTTCCACTGGTATCCTTATCAAGCCCGTACCCCGGTATTCCATACAAGAACCTCAGCTTAATAAACCAGGCAACTGTTATGACACAAATTGTACGTACAATAGGTGCATGCATACTCGCATTCCTATTGGGCCAAACACTCCTTGCCCAATCGTGGACAGTAGTAGGTAATGCAGGCTTTTCAGAAGGATATGTAAATACAACCCGAATAGCCGTTGCGCCTGATGGCACGCCCTATGTCGTATACTACGATGCTCCCAACCAGGGTAATGTTACTGTAAAGAAATATAATGGCTCAACTTGGGTTACCGTTGGGGCGCCGGGTTTCTCTGGTGGTCTTGTCAACAATACCGATATTGCTATCGACCCTTCAGGTAGCCCCCATGTAGTATACTATGATGCCGCCAGTGGCGGAAAAGCTACAGTTAAGAAATTCAATGGCAGCAGTTGGGTTACGTTGGGAAACGCAGGCTTCTCCGACGGGTTCGTCAATAACACTTCTATCGCGATCAGTAACGCAGGCATACCTTATGTAGTTTACTACGATGCTGAAAATGGAGGAAAGGCCACCGTCAAAAGATTTTTTAATAATGCTTGGCAGAACGTAGGAGCCCCCGCTTTTTCCGATGGATTCGTCAATACTACCGACATCGCTATCGATCCGTCAGGCGTGCCATACGTCGTTTATTACGATGCCCCCAACGGAGGCAAAGCAACAGTGAAAAAGTTTAATGGCTCCACTTGGCAAACAGTAGGTGCCCAGGCTTTTTCCGATGGTATAGTCAACCACACGACAATTGCTATTAATAATACCGGCGTTCCTTACGTAGCCTATTACGATGCTGCCAATGGCGGAAAAGCCACAGTTAAAAGATTTAGTGGTACCACTTGGGCCACTGTTGGTAGTGAGGGATTCTCAGATAGCTACGCAACCTACATTGATATTGCCATTACAACCAGTGGAGTCCCATATGTAGTATACATCGATGCAGCGCGTGGTGCGAAAGCCACGGTAGAAAAATTTAATGGCTCCAGTTGGGAATATGCAGGCTCGGCAGGTTTTTCAGCAGGTATAGTTAATAACACCTCCATTGCAGTCAGCAAAACAGGCGCTGCCTACGTAGTATACTACGATGCTGCCAATGGTGGACGCGCTACCGTGCAGAAATACATCGCTCCTGTCAATACTGCAGATTCATTGGCATTGGTGGATCTGTACAACAACACTGGTGGTAATAGCTGGACTAATAAAACAGGCTGGCTTACAGGCCCTGCACGTACATGGCGAGGCGTCACCATCGACGATGAAGGATATGTTACAGGTATCGATCTGTTTAGCAATAACCTTTCAGGCAGTTTACCTGCCTCCCTGGGTAGTCTTTCACGCTTGACGAACCTCTATCTCTACCGAAACAACCTCACAGGCAGTATACCTTCCCAGTTGGGCAACCTGCAATCACTGGGAGTACTTAGCCTGGGCGAAAACCGGCTTTCCGGTTCTATTCCCACTACATTGGGCAATCTTTCAAGTCTACTCCTGCTTGATCTTCGGGTGAACCAGTTAACCGGAAGTATACCATCTGAGCTCAGACAACTCTCCAACCTCAACGATCTTTTTCTCTTGGGCAATCAGTTGACAGGTGGTATACCTGACTTTAGTGGTATGCCCTATCTCAGAACAGTGGCATTGTCAGGCAATAGACTAAGCGGTAGCATTCCTGCCTCTTTGGGCAACCTGTCCTCGCTGCAGGGACTGGCACTCGAATCCAATCAGCTTACAGGTTCTATACCTGCTGAACTGGGCAATCTTTCCAATCTCACCTATCTCTATCTCGGGGTCAACAACCTGAGCGGCAGCATACCCGCTTCATTGGGCAATTGCACTAAACTTACCGCTCTCGAGATGAGTAACAATGCAGGACTCAACGGTACGATTCCATCTTCTCTGGGCAACCTCAACCTTTTAAAAATACTATGGATCGGCAATTGTGCCATAGAAGGAGGTATCCCTTCGTCGGTGGGTAATCTTGTAAACCTCGAACAACTGATCATTTCGAACACACAGGTTACAGGGCCTATTCCCAATTCGCTGGGTAACCTTTCAAAGCTGAAACAGCTCTCACTGAATAATAACCTGTTGGTGGGGCCAATACCAGCAGCATTAGGTAATCTGTTTAGCCTTACCGATCTGCACCTGAATAACAATCAACTCAGTGGCCCTATACCAGCTTCTCTAACGAACCTCAATAATTTTATCAACTTCGGAGCAAGCATCAATATCTCCAATAACAAGTTCACATTCGACGGCATGGAAGCCTTTGCAACCAAATTTCCTGCCGCAAATTATGCACCGCAGGCGCCCATCATGATCTATAATGGAGGATGCGGATTAGCGGTAGCTTCTGGTGGCACACTTACCAACAGCACATTTACCTGGATAAGGCAAGCCCCGGCCTCTTCAATGGAAGCGCGCAACGTTGGTAATCCTTTTTTCTATCCTACAAAGAGCGGTAAATACTTTGTACAGATCACGAATTCGATAGCCACCCGGCTTACGTTGAATTCTGAATTCACCGATGTAGGCATAGCATTCCCCACACAGCCCCAACAGTATGTTGCCAACAGAGAAGAAACCGATGCTCTTGGATGGACACACTATTACTACGATTATATTGATGCCGGTACAGGATTACCGGATTATAAGATACTCCTTTCATTAAAGAAAAACGGTAATAACATAGGCACACTCACAGCCGGCAACCTCCAGGTAAAAGTAGCCGCTACTGCGGGCGCCGGTACAGGTCAGGGATTGTTGTTGACGAGCCCCCTGATCACCAACCAAAGCGGTTACTACGTCATGCATAGATATTGGTCAGTAGTACCGGCAAACCAGCCGACAACACCAGTAGGCGTACGTTTCTACTACAATGACCAGGACTTTACGGATGTTAAAGGATCAGTACCTTCTCTGATAGATCACAAAAGCCTGTTCTTCTATAAAACAGAAGGAGGTAGCCCGGATCCTGCTTCAAATATTGCAGGCGCTACTAAGCTATACAGCATCGCTAATGGTATTACGCCAAAGCTCGACACATTTGTATACTTCGGACAAGGCTGTGGCCAGCACATGGCTGAATACCTCGTAAGATCATTCTCCGGAGGTGGAGGAGGAGGTACGGTGAATGGGCAGGCGATCCTTCCTGTAAAATTGAATCTCTTTACGGGGCGTCTGGCCGATGATGCAGCAATATTGTATTGGGAAACAGCACAGGAACAATCAGCTTCCCATTTCAATATACAACGTAGCGCCAATGGTGTTGACTTCGTCAACATTGGTAAAGTAAAAGCGACAGGCAATAGCATCACACGCAAAGAATATTCCTTCACGGATCAGGCTGCCGGTAGCCTCCGTACCGATAAGATCTATTACAGATTACAAACGGAAGATATTAATGGTAAGCAGGAGCTTAGCAAGACCGTTGTGCTGAAACCCGGAACGTCGGTTGAGAACATTCAGTTGGCTGCCAACCCGGTTACTGATTACGCATACCTGCTGATGCAGGCCAAAGAAAAAAGCAAGGTTGCTATTCTTGTTACAGATATGGCTGGCAGAACACTTATGTCACAGTCACGTACTATAGAACGCGGCATGAACAACCTGCCGGTAAATGTACAGTCGCTGGCAGCAGGCATCTACATGCTGTCGGTAAAAAATGCAGACGGTATTCAGACAGTACGGTTTATTAAAAAATAGGATCTATGCGAAACCATTGTTACCTGGTAGTTCTATTCTGTTGTTTCCATGCATCGCAGGCACAGCAACCCATACAAGGCATCCGGACAGGCATGGTAGTGCCGGAAAAAGTTAAGTGCGCTATAAGCTCCGAAGGCATACAACGCATTGATCGGATGATACAGGATAGCATCCGCTCCCTGCAGCAAAAAGGTGTATTGTCTGCTGCTACCCGTGCAGAACAAGTCCTGTTCAATTGGCCTCTGCGCCAGGCTGCAGCTTTCAGTGATCCGGGTTATTATACAATTACTAATTTTGTTGATCACGACCCGGCATCCCCCAATCAATTACGCGATTACAATTGTGGCGTAAGGACCTACGATGCAAACAATGGAAATCACCGGGGAACAGATATTGCATCATTCCCGTTTGGATGGCAGAAGATGGCTGATAATGTAGTGGAGATAATAGCAGCCGCAGAGGGCGTTATCATTGCAAAATCAGATGGCCAGCCCGATCAAAGCTGCCTCGCATTGATCTATCCAACCGAGAATGGCGTATACATTCGCCATGCAGATGGATCAGTAGCATGGTACATCCACCTAAAAACAGGTTCATTGACTACAAAAGCGGTTGGTAGCACGGTAGCCAAAGGAGAATACCTCGGCATCATGGGCAGCTCGGGCCTATCCAGTGGCCCACACCTGCACTTTGAAGTCCGCGACGTTAATAATGCAGTAATAGATCCCTTTGCAGGCAACTGCAATTCACTTAATGGCACCACAAGCTGGTGGGCAAACCAGCAGCCTTACTATAATCCGGGTATCAACAAAGTGATGACCCATAGTGCAGCCACCGCGGGAGGTTGTGCTAACGAAGAAGCCGTAAATGCAAAGAATGTTTTTTTGCCAGGCGAAAGCATATACTGCGCTGCTTATTTTCGCGACCTCCTCGCAAACACAACAGCAAACTATCGAGTCTATACACCGGCCAACGCAATACATGCCAGCTGGGACTTCAAGCCCACCGATAATTTTCCGGCAGCCTTTGGCTACATCTTTTTTGGTGCACCTGCATTGCTGGGAAACTGGCGCCTCGAAGTTACCTACAATGGCAAAACGGTGGTACACCCTTTCACGGTAGCCAATACCTTACCTGCATCCGTTAAAGTGTCGCCTTTAACCAACCTTACACCTTGTGCAGGACAGGCCCTCACCGTTAATTACACAACAACCGGAACCTTCAATGGCAACAATACATTTACAGCATACCTGTCCGATAGCTACGGTAATTTCAATAACGAAACAGCTATTGGCACTTCCACTACGGGTGGAGCTATTAGTGCAGTCATTCCGGTTACTACACCATCCGGCGTAGGCTATAAGATCAGGATCAAAGCTTCCAACCCTGCATTTATAAGCGACCAGTCGGCAGCTGCCATGATCATCAGCAATATTGGAACCCCGCAGATCTTTGTAGGAGGAACCTCCTCTTTCTGTCCCGGCGGACAGGTGACACTTACATCTTCCGCAGCCACTGGCAACCAATGGTTAAAAGATGGAGTAGCCATTGGTGGAGCTACAGCAGTGACCTACGTTGCTACAGCAGCCGGTAATTATTCCGTCAAAGTTACCAGTGGTAATTGTACAGGGACTTCTGCTGTTGCCACAGTAGTGGTGAATCCTTTGCCGCCGGTGCCAGCCATCACCCCCGGAGGCCCGGTCAGTTTCTGTACAGGCGGCAGTGTTACCCTCACTTCATCGGCAGTCACCGGCAATCAATGGTACAAAGACGGCGTAGCTATTGCAGGAGCAACCAACACAACCTATTCAGCCAATGCAGCAGGCAGCTATACAGTAAGAGCCACCAACATGGCTGGTTGTCATGCCACTTCCGCAGCACAGACTGTAACGGTCAATGCTTTGCCGGCGGCTCCTGCTATTTCATCAGGCGGCCCTGTTGCATTCTGCACAGGAAGTAGTGTAATACTCACTTCTTCTGCTTCAACAGGTAATCAATGGTACAAAGATGGAGTCAGTATAAGCGGTGCTGTAAATACTACCTACACGGCAAATACAACAGGCAACTATACGGTTACTACTACCAATGCCGCGGGTTGTACTGCTATATCCGCCGTGCTGTCAGTAACAGCCAATCCGTTACCCGCAGTGCCGGTCATTACAGCAGGAGGGCCTGTTGCCTTCTGCGCAGGTGGCAACGTTATTCTCACTTCTTCATCCGCTACCGGCAACCAATGGCTCAAAGACGGCCTGGTAATAACTGGTGCTGTCAATACAACATATACCGCCAACGCTGCAGGAGGATATACAGTTAGGGTCACCAATACCAATGGATGTGTAGCAGTATCTGCTGCAACTGCTGTTACAGTTAATCCCATACCTGCAAAACCAGCTATTACAAGAAACAGTGGCGATTTGTTGTCCTCTGTTGCAACAGGCAACCAATGGTTCCTCGAAGGAATCGCCATCGCTGGCGCAACAGGCAACACCTTCAGGCCATCTGCTTCAGGCAACTTCACAGTGCAGGTCACACAAAACGGATGCATAAGCCCCCCGTCCGATAATTACTATTTCCTGATCACAGGCATTGTCGATCCCAACGCCCTCGAGAATAAAGTACAGGTATTCCCCAATCCTGTGCAGGAAAGACTATACATCAACAACCGGTTGACGCGACCACTGAAAGCGCAGCTGTACGACATCACAGGTAAAGAGATCATCACCACACAAACAAAGTCAGGTACACATGAGCTGCCGGTGACTCAACTGCTGCGCGGAGCTTACATACTCCTGCTTACGGATCAACAGACCAACCAATCATATAGGATAAAACTGATAAAACCATAGCAACCATGCCACGCCAATCAATGATGCGATACCTGATACCCTCCCTGTTTATATTGCTCTGCACAGCTATGTCTTACTGCGGCAAAAAAGGTGGAAGTACACCAACCCCTCCACCAGTTCCTGCAGAAGAGAACCTCGTCTTCAACGTTGATCCTGATCCGGGCACGACAACAGCGGCAGCATTGGGCGCTAACTACGATTTTAAAGTAGTCATTCAATCAAAAATGCCGGCAGCAGGAGTGAAAGTTGACATAGCCTGCACGCGCGATGCAGACAATGCAAACATTTCTTCCCGGTCACTCACAGGATCAGCCACTACGGTAAACACCTTTGTCGACAACCTGCAACCAGGTCAGCTCTATACAGTAAAAGTTACTGTTACGTCAGTGAGCAAGCCATCGAATACTACCAGCAAAACCTTTAAACTTGCCCGGAAATGAACAAGCTATACTTGGTGATCGCTTTTGTCATGCTCTGTTCTTTACAGCCAGCGCTGGCACAGCATTTACCCTGCGGCACTGTTAGCCCCTCCATCAAAGAAATGAATGCTTTCACTGAGCGTTTACAACAAGCAAGCCTCAAAAGAAATGCAAGAGTTGCAGGAGATCCTGTAATCTACATTCCAATCAAACCCTGGTTGATTCGTAAAACGGATGGCACGGGCTGGTTGACCGAAGCACAGGTAATGCGCGGACTGGCCGCCGCCAACCAGTACTTTATAAAAGCAGGATTTCAATTCTATTTCTGCGGCACTTTTGGATACATCAACAACGACCGGTTTTACGAACTTCACAACGAAGACGACCCACTACTGCCAACAGTGCCGGGCGTTATCAACCTGTATTATACATACAGAGCCTTCCTGGGAGGAGGCGAAGTAGGAGGATATACCTATCTCCCTTCCAATATCAATAACAAGATCGCGATCATCTATAACCACGCAGACAACGAAAGAACATTCGTGCACGAGTTGGGACACTACTTTGGGCTCATCCATACCTTCGAAACCTTCTACGGAAAAGAACTGGTATCGGGAGCCAACTGCACCACTACAGGCGATTATGTGTGCGACACTCCTGCCGACCCGGGTGGACAGCCGGGTTACACGGTGAATAATTGCATATACACCGGAACGATACTGGACCCGGAAGGGCGACCTTACAACCCACTCCTTTACAATGCGATGGCATTTAACTATTGCGGTAGTGACCTCACCAAAGGACAACATGAGCGCATGCGAAACAGCTACGCTGCAGCCCTTACGGGCCTCACCTGTTCTTCACCCGCTGTCAATGCGCCCACTAATCTCACAGGTGTATTGAACGGTGGTCAGGTACAATTGACCTGGACCGATAATGCCACCAATGAATTGGGCTACCTGATCGAGCGCGCCGATAGCGCCACAGGCGACTTTTATTCCATAGCCTTTGTGCCTGCCAACACCACCACGTTTGCCGATGAATTTGCACCCGCATTCCATAACTGTAAATACCGGATCAAGCCCGTCAATACGCCGGCCTCATTCAGTAATGAAGTGAATGTAAACACGGGCCTGAGTTATTGCAGGCCACATTATGCCAACAAAGATTGTACACCGGCACTATACATGGATGATTACACCATTTCACGAAATGGCGTTAAGCTGCTGGAAAACCTTGCATCAGGTTGTCCCGGCGATAACCATTCCGACTTTACTTCGAAAACAGTCGAGCTTGTAAGAGGCTTTACCTACGACTTTAGCATTCGCATGGGCCGCAACCCCGATCAAACCTACCAAAAGCAATACACAGGCATCTTTATAGATTTCAACCAGGATGGAGATTGGAGCGATGCAGGAGAACTGGTATACCAGGGCGATCAATCGACCCCCTTTATTGTGAATGGCAACTTCAGTATACCCACCGATGCTAAACCCGGAATTACCCGCATGCGCGTACGTTCACAAGACTATTGGGATGACTACCCTGTTAAAGACCCTTGCGAAAGAAGAGAATGGGGAGAAGCAGAAGATTATACGGTAATCATTTTGGCCGCTGCACCGTTGGCAATTCAATCGATCAATGCTACCAGCTTATGCGTTGGACAAACAGCCATATTGACATATCAAACGGGCAGCAGCTTTACAACAGGTAATATCTTTACAGCTTACTTGTCCAATGCAGCAGGACAGTTCACTACAGAAACAGCCATAGGAAGCGTTACGGCAACAACAGGAGGAACGATCACAATTACCATACCCGCCAACACACCGGCCGGCAATGGTTATAAGATCAGATTGAAATCATCAACACCCGCAGTGATCAGCGACCCAACTACTGCAGCCATCACAATAACAACATTACCCGCAGTACCTGTTATTACACCAGGAGGGGCGCTCAGCTTTTGTGAAGGCGCCAGTGTTATACTTTCCTCCTCGGCTGCTTCCGGTAACCAGTGGTTCAAGGATGGAAACACGATCAACGGAGCAACTGGCACTACTTATACCGCAACAGTTACTGGCAATTACACGGTTACAGTTACGAATGCGGGCGGTTGTAAAGCCAATTCAACTTCAACACTTGTCACAGTGAATGCCCTGCCAGCTGTGCCTGTTATTGCACCCGGCGGTCCCGTCAGTTTCTGCACAGGAGGAAGCGTTGTACTGACTTCTTCAGCATCGTCAGGCAATCAATGGTACAAAGATGGAGTAGCCATAAACGGCGCCGTCAATACTACTTACACGGCCAATGCTTCAGGTAGCTACACGGTCAGAACTACCAATGCGGCTGGCTGCATGGCCACTTCAACGGCATTGGTGGTTACCGTTAATGCGCTGCCTGCAGTGCCCGTCATAACCGCTGGTGGCCCTGTTAGTTTCTGTTCAGGCGGTAATGTCGTACTCACTTCTTCTGCTGCAACAGGCAACCAGTGGTACAAGGATGGAGTGGCCATAAGCGGTGCCGTAAATACAACCTACACAGCCAGCACCACAGGCAACTATACAGTTATTGTCACCAACGCTGCGGGCTGTCAGGCATCCTCAACAGCATTGACTGTTACAGCCAATGCGATTCCTGCCGTACCTGTTATTACAGCAGGTGGCCCGTTGATCTTCTGTACGGGCGGCAATGTTGTCCTTACTTCATCATCTGCAACAGGAAATCAATGGCTCAAAGACGGAGTAGCTATTACTGGTGCCGTCAATGCTACTTATACGGCCAATGCTTCAGGCAGTTATACTGTTCGGGTCACCAATACGGCAGGCTGCATAGCTACTTCCGCAGCATCAGCCATTACAGTCAATGCGATTCCTGCCAAACCAACCATAACACGCAACAGCGGAGAGCTTGTTTCCAGTGCCGCTGCGGGCAACCAGTGGTTCATGGATGGCAATGCCATTGCAGGAGCCACGGCCAATATTTTCCGGCCATCAGCTTCCTCGGTATTCACGGTGCAGGTCACGCAAAATGGATGCGCAAGCCCTTTGTCTGATAGTTATTATTTCCTCATTACGGCAATTGTCGATCCCAATGCCTGGGAAAATAAAATACAGGTATTCCCCAATCCACTACAGGACAACCTATACATCAACAACAGGCTGAACAACGCACTCAAAGCCCGGTTGTATGACATCACCGGGAAAGAGATCATCACCACACAGCTGCAGCCAGGCAGTCATCAGCTATCGGTGATCAAGCTGGTGAAAGGAGCCTACATCCTCCTGCTCACTGATCTGCGCACCAATAAAACACACAGAATAAAACTGGTAAAACCATAAGCAAATATTTAATGTAGGCATATACAGATTTGCTGAAGTATAACTAAATGATAAAGCAGGACATACAAAGACCGTAGTATTTCCGGTAAAATACGCAGGTAGATTTGCGATGTGGAAAAATGGCTTTTGGCACGAAGCATGCAATTACATAGAGCAACCAAAATCCACCACTATGAAAAAAACAATCCTTGTAAACCTGCTTATGCAACTGGTATTTTATGCGCTGGTCTATATGGTAGCGCTGTTCTAAAATATGTATGAAGGGTCATCAAAACAGGTCGGGGGTCAGATATCATTCAGGTACTTCCGACCTCATATTTTTCAGAACTGCTTTGTCATCCTGAGCTTGTCGAAGGATTGTCGAAGCGCAACGTTTTTTGTCACCCTGCCTGTCCCGCTTTGCGGGAGGCGGCTCACCCTCAGCAAAGGAACCTGTCGAAGTGCGACGCTTTCTGTCACCCTGAGCTTGTCGAAGGGTCAATCCTTCAGCAGATCAGGCTTCCTTTCAGTAGTACGCTGCACAGCCTGCTCATACCGCCACTCCTCGATCTTTTTAAGGTCACCACTCAGCAATATATCAGGCACTTTCCAGCCACGGAAATCAGCCGGACGCGTATACACCGGAGGAGCCAGTAAATTATCCTGGAAGGAATCGAACAACGCAGAAGTTTCATCATTCAGCACACCTGGCAGCAACCTGCCTATGGCGTCCACCACGATAGCCGCCGCCAGTTCACCGCCACTCAATACATAATCACCAATAGATATTTCCCTTGTCACGAAGTGATCACGTATTCGCTGGTCGATCCCTTTATAATGACCGCAAATGATCAGAAGATTTTGCTTCATCGACAACTGGTTGGCAGTTGCCTGGTTAAAAGTGGCGCCATCAGGCGTCATGTAAATGATCTCGTCATATTGAGTGTTCTGCGACAAAGCCTCTATGGCCTTGGCCAATGGTTCGGGCATCATTACCATGCCGGCACCCCCGCCATATTGATAGTCATCTACCTGACCATATTCATTAACGGCCCACTGACGCAGGTGATGCAAATGCACCTCCAGCAACCCCTTATCACGGGCACGTTTCATGATCGAATGCGATAATGGACTTTCCAGTAACTCGGGAATAACAGTAATAATATCGATGCGCATCCCGCAAAGATAATAACCAATGCCGGAAACTGCCTTCCTGCCATTTTCCCGGTCCCTTTCTTTCAGACATTCCCGACTTTCCGACTTCCGGACTTGCCTTCCCCAATCAAAATATAATGAACGCTTTTGCGTTTAAGAGCGTGGAACGCAGGTTTCCCCTTGTAGAACCCTAACCTAAACCCTCTTAAAACATGTTTAAGCAATTAAACGGACAGTTTTTATTGCGTAAAATGATCGCACCCTCTCTGATTTTCACCTCATTTATTGGTTTTTCGCAGGATTACTCCGGTTACCGCACAGGCAACTATACCGGTGTGAACGGCGTTTTCTTCAACCCGGCCAATATTGCCGACAGCCGCTACCGTTGGGATGTAAACCTCGTATCGGTAAGCGCATTAGGCGGCAACAACCAGGCATCCTTCAAGCTGAAAAACCTCAGTGAATCGTTCAATGCCGATAGCCTGGAAAATCAATTATACGGCAGGAATGCTGGTCCTACCAGCGGCCTGATGAGCGTGAGTGTATTGGGACCTTCCTTTATGTTCAATGCCACTAAAAAGACAGCCATTGCTATCACTTCCCGCGCCCGCGTAATGGCCAATGTGCAGGAAGTGGATGGAACATTGTTGCAACAAGTGGTAGATGGTTATACAAGCGATGCAGGCCTCCCCTATACGATTACATCAGCCCAAAATATGCGCATCAACATGAATGCCTGGTCCGAATTTGGCGCCAGCCTTGGCCAGATCATCATGGACAAAAACAAACATTTCCTGAAAGGCGGAGTCACACTTAAATACCTCGCCGGAGTAGGCAACACCTACCTCCAGATCAAGAACCTTACGACCACGATCGATGAAGATAAAATATCGGAAAAAGCCTATCTGTCCAATACGACCGGCCGTCTCGGATTAGGATTTGGCGGAGCCAGCTTCGACAACTTTGAAGCCAGCGACCTTACTTCATTTGATAGCCAGGGCTTTGGTTTTGATATCGGGTTTGTGTATGAATTCAGGCCCGATCAGGCAAAACACCGAAGCGGCGATAACTACGATTGGAACAGGAATGAAAACAAATACAAACTCCGTGTAGGATTTGCGATACTCGATATCGGTTCCTTGAAATACAAGCGCGATCAGGCCCGTAGCGGCGTTTACGATATAGGCGTCACAGGCGCTGAGAAGTTTTATCTCTCCGAACTGTCAGACGTAGACCTGGATGATTACAAGAGCTTTTTTGAAAGCCGCCCACAATACTTTACCCCTGTTGCCGGTAGTGCGGAAAGCGAATACAAAGTAGCACTACCTACTACCATGCAGTTGGATGTAGATTACAACATATACCGCCGCTTTTACATCAGCCTGGCCGGTCAGTTCTCACTCATCAGCAATGAAAGCAAACCATACAATAGCCAATACCGTAATACGTTTACACTCACGCCGCGTTATGAAACAAGTATGTTCGGCTGTTACTTGCCACTCAATTACAATGAGCTCACGAAGTTCAATGCAGGCTTATCAGTACGCTTCGGACCAGTATTTGTTGGTTCAGGCAGTGTGGTTACAGCCCTGTTGAATGAGTCTAAGCAAGCCGACGTGCACATAGGTATCCGTTTCGGTGTACTACACAAAAACAAAGGCAAAAAGAAAAAAGCATCTAAAGAAGAGAAGAAGGCAGAGGAATCCAACCAATAGTTTTCTGATCAAAGGTTATAGGTAAGACAAAAAAGCCCCCGGTTTCCGGTGGGCTTTTTCTTTATTATTTTCAATGCAAACGATACTCAAAACTCTGAATTCTCGACTCTGAACTCACTACTCAGCACCAGGTTCTTCAAAGAAATCCCCCAACTCCCGCCGCTGCTTCTTGGTAGGCCGTCCTATTTTACTCAGGCGTTTACCAGTATGGAAACTGGCAGCCTGGAAGTCGAGTCGTTCCAATTCTTCAGGAGGCGTAATATCCGTATAATACTTCACAGCTTCCGTATAAGCCACCCGGTTATGCAGAAGGGCGGTCACCTTCACACGCCAGCGACGCGCCTCCGTTCTCACATGATATTCATCACCCACGTTGACCGTTTTGGACGGCTTCACGGGCATATCATTCAGCTTCACCTTACCGGCGTCGCAGGCCGCTGCTGCCATCGCTCTTGTTTTGAACAGGCGAATGGCCCACAGATATTTATCGATCCGTAATTTCTCTTTTTCACTACCCATATTGCAAAAATAAAAAATCCCGGAGTAATCACCTCCGGGACTAAAAATTAAGACTGTGAAGCAGGTAACTAAAGGCTAAATCCTAAAAGCTAACAGCTGCCCACTATTTGCTGATCTCCGCAAAGTACTTATGGAAATACGGGATAGTCTCGATACCCTTGTAGAAGTTCACCAGGTCAAATTTCTCGTTGGGTGAGTGCAGGTTATCGCTATCCAGCCCAAAGCCCATAAATACGATCTTCACACCCAGTTCCTTCTCCAGGATGGTACAAATGGGGATACTGCCGCCACCACGCACGGGAATAGGCTTCTTGCCAAAAGACGTCTCGATCGCTTTCGCAGCTGCCTGATAAGCGAGCGAGTCGATAGGCGTCATATAAGGTTCACCACCGTGAAGTTCGAAAGCGTCTACTGTCACAGAAGCAGGTGCTATTTTACGGAAGTGATTCAGCAGTATCTCGGTAATATTGTGTGATGACTGATTAGGCACTAACCGGGCAGATATTTTAGCAAACGCTTTGGAAGGCAACACCGTTTTGGCGCCCTCTTCAATATAGCCGCCCCAGATACCATTCAGCTCAAGCGTTGGGCGAATGCCGGTGCGCTCGTTGGTGGTAAAACCCTTTTCACCCCACAGCTCCTTTACGCCAAGATCATTCTTGTACTCCTCCTCATTAAAAGGCGCTTGCGCCATCAGGTTGCGCTCTTCCTGTCCCGCTTCAACAACATCATTATAAAATCCGGGAATGGTAATATGATTATTCTCATCATGGCAAGAGGCGATCATCTTAGCCAGGATAGTAATGGGGTTGGCAACAGCACCGCCATATACACCACTGTGCAGGTCGCGGTTAGCACCTGTCACTTCCACTTGAATATAAGCAAGCCCGCGAACCCCGATATCCATAGAAGGATTTTCCATACTGATCATGGCAGAGTCGCTGATCAGTATCACATCACACTTCAGCAGGTCTTTGTGCGCAGCTACGAATTTGCCGAGGTTGGGCGACCCTACTTCCTCTTCGCCTTCTATGAGGAACTTGATATTGGTAGTGAGAGAATTGGTATTGGACAGAACTTCCAGCGCTTTCACGTGCATATAAAACTGACCCTTATCATCAGCAGAACCGCGCGCATAGATTTTGCCATCCTTGATCACGGGATCAAAAGGGCCACTGTTCCACAGCTTTAATGGATCGGGCGGTTGAACATCGTAATGTCCATATACCAGTACAGTAGGTTTGGAAGGATCAACGATCTTTTCGCCATAAACAACCGGGTGGCCATCTGTTTCATATACAGCAGCAGTAGCGGCGCCGGCCTCCAGCAAACGTTGTTTTACTGCCTCTGCACATTTCCTCATATCATCCTTATTGGCACTGTTGGCGCTGATCGAAGGGATACGCAACAATTCCAGTAATTCATTCAAAAAACGGTCTTTATTCTTTTCCTGATAATCTTTCCAGGCTTGCATATTGACAGATTTAAAATGTACAACAATAAGTAATCGGGAAGCGAATATAACGTGTTTTCCGCAACCCGGATCGGGCACTACCAGTCAGGCCGCTCAAAGCGGCCAGACCCAAAGACATGCGGATCAAATCTGACAGGATTTAGCAGTTTTGTGTCAGGCAAAACTTGTCGGCCTCCCTTACCGGGTGCCTTTAGGCACCACAGCTTTGTAGCATACGATCAACGAAAAGGGCTATGGGGCCTTTAGGTCCCGTACCTAAATCCTCAAACGTTGTTATCGAGCTGATGCTTCTGATTTAAAGGAAGGTTTTCAAGCGTCCACGGCACCTGTTGTTCAAAAGGCCGCTGGCGCACCCTGCAATCTTGTTTAGTGCAGATACTACAGGAAAAATCGAGGCAACCGTCGGAATGCACAAACAGTTCCAACGAATCGCCAAACTCCTGCCTGATGAGGTTGGACAGCTCATCGATCTCAAAATGAGCCTCACGTACATTGAAATACCAGGGAACAGTAAGATGACAGTCTACATGCAGTTGACCTCCGTATTTGATTACACGGAGGTTATGCAGGTCTATCCAGTTTTCGCGGCGATGCTGATTGAGCAGGTCCACCATCTTCAACAACAATTCCTTGTCGGCCTCATCCATGATGCCGGCAATGGAATCGCGCAGGATATTGTAACCGGTAAAAATGAGCAGCAAAGCAAACAAGATGGCTACCGCACCATCCAGCCAGGTAAGACCAGTAAAATAGATAAGCGCCAGGCCGGTGATAATCCCAAGCGTAGACCAGGTATCCGATTGCAGATGCTTACCACTGGCAACCAGCGCCAGGGAATTATTCTTTTTTCCCTGCCGCACGCTGTAAGCACCCATGATAAAGTTTGCCAGGGCAGTAAAAGCAATCAGTACAATACCATAATCCAGCTTTTGCAAAGGCTGAGGATGAAGCAGTTTTTTCACCGCTTCGTAAATGATCATAACGCCGGCCACGCCAATAAGCGTGCCCTCTACGGCAGCAGAAAGAAACTCCGCCTTGCCATGCCCATACGGATGATTGTCATCCTTTGGCTTGGCTGCCACATACAAACTATACAGACCAATAAAACCGGCTATTACATTGACAGTACTTTCCAGGGCGTCCGTGAGGATAGCAACCGAATGAGTTAAAAAGTAGGCAACCGTTTTGATCAGGAACAAGCACACGCCTACTATTACCACCCATTTCTGTATGCGAAGATTTTCCTTTCCTGCTTCCAAATCAATAGATTTGGCGTAAAAGTATAATATATTCTTCAGCAGACTTTACCGGACCACCATTACTTTTTCCTTAAAATGTTCACCAGTGCCAAATGCGTCCGGAATACAAAGCACATAAGTTCCCGGAGCAAGATTGCGGATGTTTACAGGCTGCGATCCTTTGATGGTTAATTTTTGTACCATTCTGCCATTGAGGTCTATGATCTGCGCTTCCCGTTGATCATCGATGCCTTCCAGGCGAATGCTGAACTGGCCTTCATTAGGATTAGGCCATAT
The DNA here is from genome assembly GCA_017744515.1 of Niastella sp. Taxonomy (GTDB): domain Bacteria; phylum Bacteroidota; class Bacteroidia; order Chitinophagales; family Chitinophagaceae; genus Paraflavitalea. The sequence goes on along the minus strand of JAGIBF010000042.1, from coordinate 33,441 downwards.
CAATACATTGACGCTGGATTCCCCTTTTACCGCTTTGATCAGGGAATAATAGATCCTGCCATCGAGGTCTATTTGTTTCAGGCGGTAGTAACTAACGCCAGCATAAACATTGGCATCCGTAAACGAATAATCAATAGATAAGTTGCTGTTGCCATTGGCTGCTTTGGAAGGCACCGTACCCTTTAATGCAAATTGAGTTTCATTATCGGCACGGCATTCCACTTCAAAACCCTTATTGTTCTGTTCAGTCTGCGTTTGCCAGCTCACCTGTACAAAGCGGGTAGTAGTGCGCCTTACCATAAAGTTGGTAAGTTTCACAGGCAAAGCAAATGCTAACAAGCCAATACCAAATTCGCTAAAGCCACCCAGGTTATTCCTGAGCGCGTAGCCATCTGCAGCCATCCGGCCTGCGCCGCCGTTAACATTTACACTGCTGCCGGCTGGCACGCTCCAGCCTGCACCACTGGTAGAACCTTCCGGCCTGCGTAAAATAGTGAACTCGTTATCATTTAAACCAGTAAAACCATTGGTATACAACCTGAGTTGGTATTTGCCCGAAGTAGGCGTCGCATTCGGTATCAAATGCCATACGCCGGCATTGTGAATACCTATATAAGAAGAACCCTGCTCTGTAACTACCAACCCGGCATCCGTTCCGGCTTTAGGTCCAAAGAAAGCATCGATATAAGTTACATTATTCAACGCATCGGCCGTAAGGTTGCTGAGTTCAGCTACATTGGGCCGCGTAGTATTACCCACTGGGAATTGATAACTATTTACAGTAGCAGGAGTCACATAACGCCTTAACCTTCCATCAAACCAGCCATTGGTAAAGTTGGTATTGCCGGCGCCTGCTTCCACAGCCAGTTGAACAGTGGAAGGAGCTATAGCCGTAAACACACCGGTATGAATAACACCCTTTACGAGATACCATTTGTTGGAAACAATGTTACTGGCAAAAGTAAGACTACTGCCATCCATATCGATACGCTCAAAGCTATTGAGCGTACTGATGGTCTGGTTGAACGTACTATTAAAAATAAAGCGGCCACTGCCATAAGAATATCCTGAAGCAGTATTGTCGGTAATATCGGCGGTGAGGCCACTGCTGTTACCCAGGCGTATAATGCCATGATTGGTAAGCGTGCTGCCGTTGGCCAGAGAAAAATTACCTTCTATAGCAACGTCTGCCCCGTTCTGAATATGCAGCACGGCGCCGGATTGAACAGTCACCTGACTATAGGTGTTCAATAAGACCATACAGCATATGCCTGCAACAAAGTATTTTTTTAGCATAAAATAGTTTGGAAGTATTGCGAAATAAGTGAGTCGCTTCTACTCACAACTCACTGTTTATACACTACAAAATGAAAGTTGCCATCCACTGATGCGCCAGCGAGATTATACAAGTACACCTGTAGCAAACCGCCGCCACTGCCGGTAGTAGCAATGACAGGAACAGTACTGCCAATGGCCGTAACAACAGTTACATACTGCTGAAAGTGATAATTCTCATCAGTAATGGTGATCTGGTAGAAACCCGTTGTAAAACGGCTCACGGTAAAGTTGCCGCTGCCGGTTTGCACAAACCCTGCTGCGTTCACGTTGCCATAACAGATAGGCAGCAGATTGGAAGAACCTGTCTTGGAAGAACGGGTCAATTCATCCTGGATATTGACAGCGCCTGTGGCTTCCACAGTTAACTTAGGCACACCCTGTAGCGTCAGGTGTACTTTACCAGTAGTATTGCCGGTCCCGGTGCCGAAGTCCATATCTTCAGCAGCGCCCGAATAGGAGCCAACGTAGCCCCGGTAAACGTTGTTCTCGGTAAAAGCAATGTACATGCCGCTGGGACCGTTAAAGCGCGATACAAAAACATCGGAACTAAATACATCCAATTTGCAAATAGGAGTGGCGGTGCCAACGCCAACATTCTGTGCGGTGCTGTTCAGCACAACAAGCAGGAGAAGTGAAGTGAATAGTTGTTTCATACGTGGTTACTGTTTGAACCCAAAACTACTTACGCTTCAACCCCGTTTTACTACATCTTCATGTAGTGAAATACTAAACCAATCCGTCTTTAATAGCTTTGGAAACAGCTTCTGTAGCTGAGTGCACGTGCAGCTTGTCGTATATCTTCTTGATGTAGAAGCGAACCGTGTCGTGGCTGATCTTAAGCTGGGCAGCGATCATTTTATAACTGAAACCCTGCACGAGCAATTGAAGTATGCTGATCTCTTTTTGGGAGAGGTCCGTTTTCTCCTGGTCGCTATTGTTGGCCGGAGGGATCATCTGCAGCACTTTGCGTGCTACCGTGCCCGTCATGGGCGCACCGCCCGTGAGTACATTGCGGATAGCAGAAGGAATTTCGATAGAAGCGTAGCGTTTTAAGATATAGCCACTGGCGCCTGCGCAGATGGCCCGGAAGATATTTTCATTATCATCGAATACAGTAAGCATGATGATGGGCAGCTGGGGAGCGATCCTTCGGATACGACGTACAGCCTCCACACCGTTTACGCCGGGCATGTCGATGTCCATCAACACCACATCCGGCTTCAGCTCGCGCACGTCCGTTTCCACCGTCTCTGCATTGGGGATACCAGCTATGAATTCGAGATCAGGCTCTTCCCCCAGCAAAGTTTCCATACTTTGCCGCAAAGCCTCGTTGTCGTCGTATAGTAGGATCTTCACCGCCATTCGTATGATAAATGTAGGGCAAGAAAAACAAAACGTCCACTACATTATCATGTAGTAAGTACAGAAAACAAGAGTACGGATTATAGGTAAGGATCGATAAGGGCGAGTAAGTAATGCCGGAGGCAGGAAAAAACCACTCCTCCTGCCGGCCGGCATCTGTTTTACTCTGAGTGAACTAAACCGACTGAAATTGAAAAACCACCACCTGAAAATATTTTGCTACTAATCACTGCTGATGCAGTAATATTTTAAACTCAATAACGATGTCCCCTTGTGTTTGCATCCGTCATAGCAATGCCAAACGTGCCCGGATGCAAACAGCACTCGCACCAGTAAACACAAACTGTATTTAAAGGAAAAGGAGGTAAGCACTTTAAAGTGCAAGGGTTTGATCAACAAGCGGTAAGCCTGTCATAGTTGCGTGTCCTATTCTTAGACCGGCTGTTGTTTCCAAACGTTTCGCGCCATTTGAAAAAAATCAAGATTTTTTTTCGTTGCCCGTGGCAGTTGGCTACTACCGCTTTAGATGGCCTATAGCCATGTTAATATGGGAGAGGTGGCGGGGCGTTATAAGGAAAAATCTGATATTTGTTCGATGGAACCTCTACGCAACGCCCCTCCTCTTTTTGAGGTCTTGACCCAGAAGGCCGCTAATGGTGACAATAAGGCCTTTCAGCAACTCTATGATCACATAGCAGGCAAAATGTACAGCTTGTGCCTTCGCTATGCGGGCAATTCCAATGATGCTAATGACTGCTTCCAGGAGGGATTTGTAAAACTATACAGGCACCTTTCCGGCTTCAGGGGCGATGGCTCTTTCGAAGGATGGGCCAGGAGGATTTTTGTGAGCACCTGTATCGACTACATCAAAAAGAAGAAGACGGTTTTCGCAGCGATCACCGACGACGTAGAGGTGGCCGCAGATGGATTGAACGGTTACGATAAACTGACGAATAGCGACTTGATGAAAATGATCAGTACGATGCCCGATGGCTACCGTACGGTCATTAACCTGTACCTCGTAGAAGGATACAACCATAAAGAGATAGGAGAGATGCTCGGTATTTCCGAAGAAGGAAGCCGGTCACAACTGTTCAGGGCAAGAGCCTACCTCCAAAAACTATTCAAGGAAACCCATGGCGAACAGAACTGACATATTCGACCGGTTACGGCAATATGAGGTACAACCTCCGCCAGGGGCATTCCATGACCTGATAGGTAGGTTACAGGCCGAGACTGTCCTGGAACAGGACAGTCAATGGCTGGGCGCCTTTCAGGCACTCCAGGAGCTGGAAATACAGCCCCCTGCCTTTATGCCGGCCACCATCACGCATGCCGTGGAAGAGTCGGTCCTATTCACCAACCTGCGGGATATAAGCATTGAGCCGCCAGCTGGCGCTTTTGACCGCATCTTGCAGGACGTAGATAAAAAACAGGCGCCGGCCACCCTGCGCAGGCTCTTTACCCCCTTCAGAGCTATCGCAGCCATATTGGTGCTGATAATAGCAGGGCTGGCGATCTATTACTTCAGAGGACAGATATCCGTTCAGCCACCGCCCGAACTGGCCTGGCAAACCAAAGATGGACCCAGGCCTGTTGTTGATACCGCTCAACAATTGGCTGTGGCTACCCTGCCGGATTCGGCCAGGTATAAAATTTATGATAACGCCAAAGCCGAGAATTTCTTTAAAAACAATAAGTTCACCGCCGAAGGCAGCGGACTGCAGCTGGTAGAAAATGACTTCATCGTCACCTTTGCCGGCTATCAATATGAAGCATTGCCCTCCTTCCTCGCTGAAGAAGATGACGCAGAAAGTGAATTGCTGGTAAGACTCGATCAATACAGTTATTTCACGATCTCGGAAAACATGCTGAGTAGCCTGAGGAAAATGTATCAGCAGCGCAAGCGCGGAACACCTACCCGCAGAGCAAGAAAAGAAAGAGAAAAGCTGGAACAATGGAAAAGTGCCGACGAAGCCCGTTTTGACTTTAAACAAACCAATAATCCTTTGGACCCAATAGACATGGCGGAGTTCATTTTTAAATAACAATATATCATCGATCATATATCATGTCAACATTTCGGTTTGTTTGCATAGTAGTGTTTGTGCTGAGCAGTTGGTCATTCAAACAAGCACCTAAAACTGCCCAGTCCCCCAAACCCGTAGTCGACAATAAAAAGGAAGAAGACCTCACGGTTACCTATTCCATGGAGTTGGCGAAGGCAAGGAAAAAAAGCATAGGTATAGGTGAAGCCTACAATGGCGGCACCAAAACATTATTTGTCAGCAATGGATTAGTACGGTTGCGGTTGGTGAGTCTCATGCGTATGCAGAGCATCTTCATCCTGCCACCCGGCAATACAGAACGCACGGCCGTTATCGTCAAAGAATCGGGAAAAAACAAACATAAAGTTTATCTCTCCGCAAATCAATGGAAGCAATACAATGCTAAATACGATCAGGCAGGATGTCGCCTGGTAGATGATACGGTAGTCATTGCAGGCTATCGTTGCAGCAAAGCAGTCATTACGCTGGCCGATGGAAGAACTATAACAGCCTTTTACACACGCAGCATTCAGCGACCTGAGTTGGCTACTGTAGAGCCAGCCTTTGCCTGCATTCCCGGCCTTGTGCTGAAATACACCTACGAATATAAAAAAGGAAAAATTACCTATACAGCCACTGCGGTCAGCAGAAAACAGATAGACCAGGATATATTGAAAGTGCCTTCCAAAGGATATCCCGAACAATCATATCAAGGGGGAGTTAGCAGTTAGACATTAGCTTTTAGCTATTAGCTTAACCGAAGCAAAAGCGCCAACAGTTAATCCCTAAAAGCTAATACCTTCTATTCAGGTTGCACCTTTTCTGGTTCTTCTTCTAATACAGGCGTCTCCTTATCGATTTCCACCGTCTTCCCCTTTAACTTCTTACCACGGCGAAATTTCCGGATGATGCGGAAGTAAAACTCCTTATTGAACAATTGAGAATCGTGAAGCGCTTTATAGATCAGGAAAAAGCCGATGGGCAGCAGTACGATCGTGGCCAGCCACGCACCCGCAAAAGGCGTTAATATTTCTTCACTCACAAATTTCTTCCCGAAATTGTTCAGCAGGAAGAAGATCACAAAAAAGATCACCGCAAATATAAGCGGGGTACCGATGCCACCCTTCCGTACAATAGAACCCAAAGGAGCGCCGATCAGGAACAATACCAGCACGGCAATCGACATGGTAAACTTCTCGTGCCAGGTCATAATATGCGTACGCAACTCCTTGCGTCGGTTCTTATATTCACCGGTAGCACCCTCGAGCGTCGATTTGATCGAATTGGCATACGAGATAGTTTGATCCAGTACACTGGAGCGGGCACTATCGGGCAATAACTTCCTGAAAGTAGTATCCTTCTTCAGCGGCGGCACAGTTACCTTGGTCCAGCCACTATCGAGATACGCGATAAAGGGCAGGTAGGCCCTCAATTCCATTTTGTGTCGTTCCTCGTATTGAGCAAGCGTCCGTCTCAATGAATCGATGGATTTGTTCAGCTGGAAAATGCTCAACATCTCTGCCCGGTCTTTATACACACTGTCAGAAGTAAGATTCAGTGTTAGCGAGCTTAAGTCCATTACCTTTTTATACTCCTTAAAACCCAACCGGTAAAACCGGGTATTGATACCCACCCGGTCACCCTCCTCCTCGTAGCGCCATCCATCCTGTAGTATAAATTCAAGAGAACGCTTATCAGATGCCATACGCATGATTCCCCGCTTGGCGGCGATCATATTATCCTGCGCACTCTGGCTGCTTTCATAAATGATGATGTCATGCAGGATAGAATCATTCTCCTTTTTGGCCACCTTGATCGAAAAGCCGGGGATCGTTGTATAAAACTGACCCTCCTTCAGGTCGAAGGCAGGCTTCTTGTTTACAAGGTCATATTGCAACGTTTTCATCCGCAGGTTGGCCACGGGGATCACGTTATTGTTGAAGTAGAAAGCCAGGCAGGCCAGCAGGATAGTGGCCACCAGCAGCCCACGCATAAAGCGCAGCAGGCCGATACCGGCCGATTTAATAGCTACCAGTTCGAAAGTCTCGCCCAGGTTGCCGAAAGTCATGATCGAGGAGAGTAATACAGCGAGTGGCAATGCCAGAGGCACCAGCGTGGCGCTCAGGTACATGATGAGACGCAGGATGGTGAACGCATCGATGCCCTTGCCCACGAAATCGTCGATCCACAGCCAGAAAAACTGTAATATCAATACAAACAGCGTGAGAAAAAAAGTGGCAATAAAAGGGCCGATAAATGCCTTTAGAACCAGTATATCCAGTTTTTTGATCACAATCTTATCGTTTCGTGTTCCGTGTTTTGCGTTTCGTGTTGGAGCCTGTAGTTTGTCAGCAAAAAATTAATATAAAGAACCCGAAACCCGGCACTCTAAACCCGAAACTGTATTTTTATTCCATGGACGCGGCAAAAATACAGCTTTCAGCAGAGGAATCAACCCTGGTGCAGAATGCTGATTGGCTTTTAACAAAGAATAATATCATAGAAAAAGTAGTGCTATTATTCAGCGAATTAACACCGTCCATGCAGCAGTTGCTTCATGACGCGAAGCAGCCCTTACCGGTTGCCGTTGCTGACATTTCACCCAAAATATCCAAAGGAGAAAAATATGAGGGATTACCCTGGGTAATGCTCGATTTTCCCCGTGTATTCGGCAAAGAAGACACCTGGGCCATCCGTACCATGTTCTGGTGGGGACATTTCTTCAGTATTACCCTTCACCTGAAAGGAAAATACAAACAACAATACCAGGCTGTGCTAATGGATAATATGCCGCTGTTGAAACAACATGAATGCTATATCTGCATAGCTGATGACGAATGGCGGCATCACTTCATGGAGGACTATTATACTCCGTTAGATCAATTGGACGAAGCCGTGATAGCAACCATGCTATCACGTAATGATTTCTGTAAGTTGTCTGCTAAGATTCCACTTCATCAATGGGACCTGGTATGCGGGAAAATATTACTGCACTTCCAGGTATTACTACAGGCGCTGGGACATTAGTTGCCCAGGCGGTGAAACAGGTCCTTAACCTGATAACCCCACAGTTGGCTTTGATCCTTGACTTCTCCTTTTTCTGCAAAATCCTTGATTACAAGTATAGTCTGATTGGTCACTTCTGACTTCTCGATGCTAAACTCAAAATACTCCTCTGTGGGCGCATGTAACCAATGAAAACGTATGAATTTGTCAGTCTCGCTTTCTGTCACTTCAGCCTTATCTGTAGTCCCGTTCCAGGAAAAACTGAAAACGTTATCCCGCTCATCCACTTTATCAGCAAACCATTCCTGCAAACCGGCGGCTGTACTAAGGAACTCATATAAAATGGAAGGAGAACATCTTAACGGATACTCTAACGTAAATTGTTGTTTCTTACTCATCTACTCCTTGTATTGATCTTTTTGTAATACCAATGCGCAATAATAGAAAAATAATGTAACCCCCAAAATTTTTTTGTTACAACACCCGTTAAAGGTAGGGAAAGTCATATATAACCCGAAAAACTTTAAAGCTATTGACAACCAGCAATTTATAATTAATTTATTTGGATTCCGGGCCGGAATTCCTTAAATTGCTGAATACGAACTTTTACAAGTTGGTCGTCCGGATATAAGAAAATAACGCCCCCGGCGTTTTTCTTGTGTCTGATCCGTAGCCTTTAAACCTTAAAAACCCTTTAAATGACCTACCTATGAGTATGCGTCAACTCAAGATCACGAAATCGATCACGAATCGTGAATCTCAGAGCCTTGAAAAGTACCTGCAGGAAATTGGCAAAGTAGAATTGATCAGCCCCGAAGAAGAAGTGCGGTTGGCACGAAAGATCAAGCAAGGCGATCAGTTGGCACTCGACAAGCTCACGAAGGCAAACCTGCGGTTTGTGGTATCTGTAGCCAAACAGTACCAGAATCAGGGCCTCTCGCTGCCGGACCTCATCAATGAGGGTAATTTGGGCCTGATCAAAGCAGCACAGCGCTTTGATGAAACCCGTGGTTTTAAATTTATTTCCTACGCTGTTTGGTGGATCCGTCAAAGCATTCTGCAGGCCCTGGCCGAGCAGTCCCGCATTGTACGCCTCCCGCTCAACAAAGTAGGGCTCACCAACAAAATTCAAAAAGCCTTCTCCCAACTGGAGCAAGAGTATGAACGGGAACCCTCACCTGAAGAACTGGCAGAACTGTTGGAACTCGAAACGGAAGAGGTTTCTGCAACCCTGGGCATTGCCGCCCGTCACGTAAGCATGGATACGCCACTCTCTGAAGGGGAAGACAACACCCTTGTAGATGTGCTGGCAAACCCCAATGCCGAACATGCCAATGCCAATATTGAGCACAATGAATCCCTTAAACAGGAAATTGAACGCTCGATGAAGATGCTCACCGAACGGCAAAAAGAGGTGATCTGCTATTTCTTCGGTATTGGACAAGACCATCCGATGAGCCTGGAAGACATTGGGGAGAAATTCAACCTCACCCGCGAACGTGTCCGCCAGATCAAAGACAAAGCCATAACTAAATTGCGCACCAATTCCCGTTCCAGAGAATTACGCGGATATTTGGGCGTTTAACCTTAAAAAAACTAAGCACACCCACAGAAAACTTTACACAAATCGCAGATTAAAGGATATTAATAGATTGCGTGGATTGTTGTATTTTCGCAGTCGGAAAAAGGTGAATGTAACTACATTCGCCTTTTTTCATTAGTGACTGAATGGAAAAGGAGTATTAGTCAATGTCCATGAAATAACCGATTGTATGCCTCAGCAAGTTTTAAAATATGCTGACCTTACTGAAAAAATCATAGGTAGTGCCATGAAAGTCCATCGCCATTTAGGACCTGGTTTTCCCGAAGTGGTTTATCAAAGAAGTCTTGTGATCGAACTGACTAACTCTAACCTGCTCTTTGTCAGTGAGCAAAGCAGGGACATTTTTTATCAGGGCAATTTTGTAGGTAGCAGACGCTTAGACTTGCTGGTAGAAGAAAAAGTCTTGGTGGAATTAAAGGCAGTTACAGAAGTCGAGCCACTATACTTTACACAGGTTGTCAATTACCTCCGGGTTTTTGAATTAGAAGTAGGACTGTTGCTTAACTTTGGAAAACCAAGTCTTGAATTCAAGCGTTTCGTTAATTCAGGCATTCAGATAAAATAATCAGGAGGAAGCTAATATCAGTGAAATCCTAAAAAATCATTAAGAAGCGGCTTATCCGCGAAATCATAAAAATCATTAAATCAGCGATTCATGTTTGAAAGTTTATCGGAGAAGTTAGAATCCGCGTTTAAGCAGATAAAAGGCGAAGGCCGGATTACCGAACTCAATATTGCTGCCACCGTAAAAGATATCCGCCGCGCATTGGTAGATGCCGACGTGAACTATAAAATAGCCAAAGAATTTACCGACAAAGTGCGGGAAACAGCCTTAGGCCAAAAAGTGCTCACCGCTGTAAGCCCCGGCCAGTTGATGGTCAAGATCGTGAAAGACGAGCTGGTAGAGCTGATGGGAGGCACAGAAAGCGCTTTCAATACCAAAGGCAACCCTGCCGTCATCCTGATTGCCGGCCTGCAAGGTTCGGGTAAAACCACCTTCAGCGGCAAACTGGCCAACTTCCTCAAGTCCAAAAAAGGCCTGTCGCCCCTGCTGGTAGCAGCCGATATCTACCGCCCTGCGGCTATCGACCAGTTGAAAGTACTGGGCGGTCAGATCGGTATCGACGTGTACAGTGAGCCGGAAAACAAAGATGCGGTAGCCATTGCCACCAATGCCATCAAAGAAGCCCGCAGCAAGAATAAGAACGTGGTGATCATCGATACAGCCGGCCGTTTGGCCGTAGACGAGGCGATGATGACCGAAGTGGCCAACATCAAATCCGCCGTTTCCCCCAACGAGATCCTGTTCGTAGTAGACTCTATGACGGGTCAGGATGCCGTTAATACAGCCAAAGCCTTCAACGACCGCCTCGATTTCTCCGGCGTGGTGCTCACCAAGCTGGATGGCGATACCCGTGGTGGTGCGGCCCTCTCCATCAAGTACACGGTCAGCAAACCCATCAAATTCGTCAGCAGTGGCGAAAAGATGGACACCCTCGACGTGTTCTACCCCGAACGGATGGCCCAGCGTATCCTGGGGATGGGTGATATCACCACCCTCGTGGAAAAAGCCCAGGCCCAATTCGACGAAGTACAGGCCAAAAAGCTGGAAAAGAAGATCAGGAAAAACCAGTTTGATTTTGAAGACTTTAAACAGCAGCTCGACCAGATCAAGAAGATGGGTAACATCAAGGATCTGCTGGGTATGATCCCCGGCGTAGGTAAAGCTGTGAAAGACATCGATATCAGCGACGATTCATTCAAAGGCATCGAAGCCCTCATCAATTCCATGACACCCCAGGAGCGCAGCAATCCCGACCTGATCAGCGCCAGCCGCAAGGCGCGCATCGCTAAAGGAGCAGGGAAAGACCTCACTGAGTTGAACGCTTTCCTCAAACAGTTTGAGCAAATGAAGGAAATGATGAAGATGATGAACAAAATGCCGATGGGCCGGATGGGATTAGGCAGAAGATAATAGAGGCATGGAATTATTAATGAAATTCTAAAATAAAGGCCGTTTTACCGTTAATATTTTTTTAATTATAATTTTGGCCTGAGTAAGCAGAGTTTTGGAACGAATTATTATATTTGGAAAAATCAACCGGATTGCTACCTTTGCAATCCTTGAAAAAGTAGAAAGTAACCCTATTTGTTCACGCATTTAAATTTCTATTTAAAATGCCAGTTAAAATCAGACTGCAACGTCACGGGTCTAAGAAAAGACCATTCTATTTCATTGTAGTGGCAGATGCCCGCTCCCCCAGAGATGGAAAATTTATCCAGAAATTAGGTACGTACAATCCGCTTACAGTTCCGGCTACTATCCAGCTTGACCGCCAAAAAGCCCTCGATTGGCTGCACAAAGGCGCTCAACCAACTGACACTGTACGCAGAATTTTGTCGTTTAAGGGAGTACTGTATCTCAAACACTTACTCCGTGGTGTTAAGCTCGGTCTGTTCGACGAGGCTGCTGCAATGGTGAAATTCCAAACATGGCACTCAGAGCATGAGATCCATGTGAAGAAACGCCAGGAAGCAAACGCGAAGGACAGAAGAGTTCGCCGTGGTGGTGTTGGTGCTCCTATCAGAAGGAGAAGCGAAGGAGAAGCCTCCTAAGCGACAGTATAGCTAAAGCCAAACTCATTAAAATCCCGATGACTATCTTTGTCGTCGGGATTTTTTATATCAATATGATGTCACGCTGAGCCTGTCGAAGCGCCATCGAAGCCAGAAAGAATTTATGACCAACTATATCAGCATCGGAAAACTGGTAGCCACCTTCGGCGTAGGAGGTGAATTGGTACTGCGCCATGAGCTGGGCAGAAAGACGGCCCTCAAAGGGCTGGAAGCCATATTCATTGAAGCAAAGAAAGAAGAGTTCCTGCCTTACTTCATAGAAACTGCACGCATCAAAGCCGGGCAGGAAATATTCATCAAACTCGAAAACGTCAATACCAAAGAAGCAGCCCAAAAGCTGGTACAAAAACAGGTATGGTTGGAAGAAGCAGCCTTCCACGAACATGCCGGTAAATCAGCGCCCATCTCCCTGCTGGGCTTTCACATCATCGACAATGGCAATGATATTGGCGAGATACTCGAAGTGATAGAACAACCCCACCAGGTACTCTGCCGCATCGACCTCGATGGTAAAGAAGCACTCATCCCCATCCACGCAGAAACCCTGCAAAAATTAGACAAGAAGAAAAAACAAATAGAAGTCGACCTCCCCGACGGCCTCCTCGACATATTCCGATAGTAGCTGTCAAGCTGCCCTTACTGTCAGGCTGAGCCTGTCGAAGCCTCACACAGACGCAGATCCAGTAAAGGTTGTCATTTCGAACGGAGCCATTGGTGACTGTAAAGAAGTATGCAGTTGCGGCGTAGTGAGAAATCTGCTATCGAAGCAAACGGCTCGCAGCTCAAAGCTCGCAGCTATTTCTTAAACCTTTCCATCACTACATCCGCATAATTGGCACTCACCGGAATATTCACCATATTGGCCAGTACCACATTATCCGGTTTCAGCGACCTGATCTGTCGCAACGACACGATAAACGACTTATGCGTTCTTACAAACAAGCTTGGTGGCAATGACTCCTCCAGCTTCTTCATCGTGAGATGTACAAGGTGATGCCCGGTGGCGGTGAAGATCTTCATATAATCACGCGAAGCCTCGATGTAATAAATATCGTTATACGCGATCTTCATCAACCCCTCCTTCTCTTTGATCAGTAAATACTCGTTGTCCTCAGCGGCGGCAGCCGGAACAGTCGCAGCTGCGGATTGCAATACCTGCCTTACTTTCTCGATAGCTTTCGAGAACCGGTCGAATGAAAAAGGCTTGAGCAGGTAATCGGTAACGTTTAGGTCATAACCCTCCAATGCATAGTTGGCATACGCAGTAGTAAAGATCACTTTGGGAGGATTGGTCAACGTTTTAAGGAACGTAATACCATTTACCAATGGCATTTCTATATCGAGGAAGATAAGATCGATGGCATGTTGTTCCAGCTTGGCAAAAGCTTCCAGCGCATTACGGCATTTGGCTACCAGTACCAGGCCGGGCGTTTGTAGAATATATTGCTCCAGTATCTGGTGAGCCATTAGCTCATCATCGGCAATTAAACAACGGATCACCGGACCTGTGTAAGATGGATTACTCATAATTAAGATAATGACAGCGTAAGCTGCACTTCAAAAATAGTATTATCGGAATGGATGGTAAGCGTATGCCTGCCCGGGTAATACAAAGCCAGCCGTTGCCGTACGTTGTTGATCCCTATACCACCATATTGCTTTTGCCCTGCAGGCATATTTGCCGGTGTAGTAACGGCAAACACATCATTGCGTAGCTCAAAGGTTAGAGAGTTGTCATGTACCGTCAAAGAGCCATGAATAAAGCCCGTATCGTTCAATCGGTGGGCGCCATGCTTAAAACTATTCTCAAGAAACTGGATAAAAAGCAATGGGGCGATCTGCTTACCGGTTGCTTCACCAGTTACTGTGAATTGAATATCGGCAGCGGGATAACGGCGCTTCTCCATTTCAAGATAGTTGTCGAGGAAAGCAATATCCTTCTCCAGCGCTACCTTATTTTGCTGGCAATCATACAGGATAAAACGCATCATGTCCGACAGGCGCAAAATAAAATCAGGCGTTTGTTTGTCACCCGTAAGGCTCATGCCATAAATATTATTCAGCGTATTGAACAGGAAGTGCGGGTGAAGCTGCGCTTTCAGCGATTCCAGTTGCAATACAAGATTGTCTTTCTCCAGCAGGTGCTTTTTCCGTTCGTTCTCAAAAGCATACCAGGTAAAGGTGAGCGAGAGAAAAGCGATCAGGTCGGTCACGAGCAGGTTGAGGTCCCACAGCGCAATGCCCCATGCACGATAAGCAAGGTTTAGGTATTGATATTCATAATACTTTACCAGCACAGGGTCTGTACTTAATGCATGAAAAATGACACTTACCAGCCAGCCGGCCCATTTGGCGCCAAAGCCGAAATACAGAAGCGTAGTAAGCGCAAACCAGCCATACTTCCTTTTGCGCAACAACATGGGCGCCAGCCAGCGGTAAAAAGGAATGGTGTACAGCGTCATGGCAATGGCATACAGGATCATCTGCGGATAAGGAAAGTTGACGTGTAGCCCATGCGGGATTGGGGCTGCTTCCACATAATAAGAATACTTATATAAACAAACATATATGAGCCAAAGCAATAGCTCATATACATAAGGGAAACGGCTTTTTCTGTCAATACGATGTTGCTTTTCCATGCTGCAAGAATAAAATACGCTGACCCGGGTTCCTATCTTCCTTCGATGTAATACCCCTTTCTTTCGACGTAATTGGCAGGCCGAAATTATGTAGAAAAAAACTGCCCGGTAGTGGAAACCCGCTGGCTGCCCTGTTTCGCATGTTGTTGTTTTGTCTCAGCAAACAAGACAACAACATGCAAACAATACAAACCAACGTTATGAACCTCCTCCTGAAATTAACACTTGTATTCCTGGTAACCCTCAGCACTATTGCCACACAGGCACAACAGCCCGGTACCGCAGCAGATACTACAAAAATGAAGATCGATAGCATGAAAGCTGTCACCGTTACCGCTGCCAAACCCTACATCACACAAAAAATAAATAAGACGATCGTGAATGTGGCCGGAAGTCCACTGGCAGCAGGCGGCACTGCCTATGAAGTACTTTCCCGGGCGCCCGGCGTCATCGGGCAGGATGGCAACCTGCAGCTGAAAGGCAAGAGAGTAACGGTGCTGATCGACGGCAGGTATACCAACCTGAGCGGGGAAGACCTGAAGAACATGCTGAGCGCTATGGCAGCCAATGGCATCGAAAAGATAGAGTTGATGTCTAATCCTTCTGCAAAGTACGATGCACAAGGTGGAGCTGTTATCAACATCATCATGGCCAAAAATCCCAGGCTGGGCCTTAACGGTACAGCCACAGCAGGCGGAAGAGCCGGTACCTATGGCTCCTGGAATACCGGGCTTTCCCTCAACTACCGCAATAAGAACATGAATGCCTATGGCAGCTATGATTACCTCGACAACGAGCAATACAATAAAAGCAACTTCAACAGGTTCCTTGATACAGATAAGTCAGTTGCCGACAATACCTATGGCATCAGTCATCAAAATAGCCATTCCTTTAAAGCAGGCTTGGATTATGACCTCAACAAGCGCAACTCGTTGGGCATACTGGTAAAAGGAATGGTAAACACCATCACAAAAACAACCGGTACCCGTTCTGTAGCCGACAATCCCGGGACAGACAATGATTCCCTTTCTACCGTCACGGCTCTTGGCCGCACGCGTTACGTGACACCCTCCTTCAACCTGTATTACAAAACGATTCTCGATACAACCGGAAAGGAATTGAGGTTCAACGCCGATTACTTCAGCTATGAGAAAAAGTGGAACGACAACTTCACCACCAATTTCTTCGATCCCAAAGGAAGTGCATATGCCACACAACCACTAAGAGCGCAGGCCCCCGCTTCCAATGACATCAAGTCACTGGCAGCCGATTATACACAGCCCATTAAAAAAGGTAGCCTCGAAGCGGGTATAAAAGTATCACAGGCAACAACAGATAACGATGCGGTATGGGAAAAGGGAGAGAGCGGCGGCTGGATCAAAGACCTCGGTAAGACCAATCATTTTATCTATAAAGAAAACATCTACGCAGGCTATGCCAACATCAATAAGAGCATTAAGAAATTCAGCTTCCTGTTGGGGCTGCGTGCCGAGCAAACCCATACAGAAGGCAACTCCATTACTACCCAACAGATAAATACCAACAACTACTTCAACCTCTTTCCCAATGCTGGTATCCAGTACCACGCATCCGAAGCCCACCAGTTTGCTTTCTCTTACCGCAAAAGCATAGAACGTTATAAATACGATGTGGTAAACCCCTTTACTATATACAGAAGTCAATACAGTTACTCCCAGGGCAATCCCTATCTTAAACCCGGTATACAACACAACTTTGAACTGTCCTACGCCTGGAACAATGAGCTCTTTGCCTCACTTACCTATGCCCGCTTTGAGGATGTGCTGGCCGATGTGTACCGTAAAGACAATGCTTCCTCAGCCATCATCAGCACCTACGACAACCTCAGCAGTGCCGATTATATGGAAGCAGCCCTTACACACAGTAAATCACTACTCAACAACAAATGGATGACCACCAACGGATTCTTTGTTGCCTATGCAAAATTCAATGCACCTGCCGGTTCTGCATTCAACAACGCCAAAGTGATGGCCTTTGTCAATAGCGATAACACGTTCCTCTTACCCAAAGGCTACAAACTGCAGGTGTCAGCGGCTTATTATTCACCCATGGTATTGGGCGTGGTAACTTACAAAGACCGCTTTAGCATGAGCCTCGGTGCCTCCAAAACCTTGTTCAAAGGAAGCGGTACACTGGCTGTAAACATCAGCGATCCGTTCAATGCTTACAACTCCCGGTACAGCGTATCATCCTTTGGTGTACAATCAACCAACTATTCCAAACCCGAAACTCGCTTCGTACGCGCCACCTTCACTTACCGCTTTGGCAACAAGAATGTAAAAGCCCGTGCCAATCGTAAAAGCAGCATCGAAAACGAAAGCAGCAGAATGCAATAAACAATAACCATGAAGAAGATCATCAACTCCTTATTAAGTATCTGTACAGCATTAAGCATTGTTGCTGTACCCGCAAGCGCACAACAGGTATCTCAGGCAACCAAAGACAGCGCCCGTCAATGGGTGGAGCAGCACCGGACACCGATAGACATCGGCAACTATCCATCCTTCAAACAATCCATGATGCCTTCGCTCAACTCGATGGCAGCTGCGCAGGTAGTTGGGTTAGGAGAGGGCACGCATGGTACCAGTGAGTTTCAACACGTACGCACCTGGGTTACCCGCTACCTCTGTGAAGAAAAAGGATTCACCGTAATAGCCTTTGAAAACAGTTACGGCTGGTGCGTTGAGCTGAATAAATACCTGCAAACAGGCGCAGGTAACCTCGATACCATGATGCGGCAAAACCTGCTGGGCATGTGGCAGAATACAGAAATAAAAGAACTATTACTGTGGATGCGGCAGTACAATCAAACACACAGGCATAAACTACAACTGGCAGGCATGGATTATTCGGAAACCTCCACCAATGTCCGCATTATACAAAATATCATCAATAAGCTGAAGAACCCTGCGCTCACGTCGCTGACTGATACACTGCTGGCACGGGCGCAGTTTATGGATGTCGCTTACGCAGATATGAATAATGCCAAACGTACCTACCAATGGTCAGCAGTTCTTGACAACGGTGTGAAGGCGTATGAAGTAACCAAACGTATAAAAGCAACACTCGATAGCCTTAACAGACAACTCCACCGACAACTTAGTGGTGCTGCCATCAAAACACTGTATACCACTTTATACAACTGCGAACTGGCATACTACAGCATTTACAGGCCCGTAAAAGAGGGTAAAGAAGCCTCCCGCGATGAGGCAATGGCCCAAATGATAAAAAGGATATCGGAAGATCAGCAAGGCGCTAAAGTAATCGTATGGGCTCACAATGCCCACCTGGCCAAAGCGCAGATATTCGGCGATCCAGGCAGCGGAGGAATGGCCGGTATGTACTTGAATGAATATTTTTCCGGTAATTATTTTGTAGTGGGCACCGGAACAGCAGAAGGCACCTGCAGCAGCACTACCGATCATTTTATCGTTAATACGAGCCGGTTTAAAAGCCGCCCCCTTTTCCCCGCTGTTCCCGACTCATGGGAGTCGGTAATGCGGGCAGGGAATAACACAACATGGTATATCGACACGCATGATAAACAATATGACCTGCCATTATTGCCGCTACGTTTTACCGGTTACAGAACTTCAGATAAGAATGACTTTATGATGAGCCGCCTCAACCAGCTTTTTGATGGGTATATATTCATACCTGTTACACAGGCTACAACTATGCAGCAATAAATCGTACGTTAATCATACAACAACTGTTCATAAACGAACACCTTGCTGCAATACAACTCATAAACTATTCAAGATCAATGTTACACAAATATGGCACGCTTTTTAACCAATAGCAGACAAAAGAAAATAAGATGAAAACGATAGTTGTACTCCTGCTTTGTGTTGCCATTACCACTACTGGTTTTGCACCCGAACGGGAGGATATACCCATGCTGGATGGACGAACCAAAACAAGCAGTGAACAATTAAGTAAAAGATTACAGGACATAGCGAAAGCCGAAAACGTTACAGGGCTTTCAGTGGTGGTGGTGAAGAACCGGGTGATCATCTACCAGAAATACTTCGGTGTAAAGAATGCTTCTACCAATGAACCTTTCACTGATAATACAGTATCATATGCAGCCTCACTTACTAAACCCATGTTTTCTTATCTATTCCTGAAGTTGGTGGATAAAGGCGTGTTTGAATTGGATAAACCGGTATATACATACCTGAAAAATCCTATCGGGTCCTATGAAAAATGGAAAGACCTGGATAAGGAACCTGAATTTAAAAACATCACTCCACGCATGCTGTTGAGCCACAGCTCAGGGTTGCCCGTCTTGCGTTACCTCGTGGGCGACAGCAATACACTTACACTGATCAGCAAGCCCGGTAAGGCCATGTACTATTCCAATGAAGGCATGAACCTGCTGGGTGCTATCGTGGAAGAGCGTACCGGTAAAGACTTGCAGACCCTGTTCAAAGAATATATCTACGAACCCCTGGGTATGAAGCACACAGCCATGGTATGGCAAAAAGAATACGACGCTGACTTTGCCGTAGGCCACGATAAAAATGGAAAAGTGATCGGAGCAGAAAAGCGCAGCAGCGCAAGAGCCGCCGGCTCAATGGTAACCACTGCAGCAGATTACAGTTTATTTGTAGCCGACGTATTAGGCAAAAAAGGACTCTCCGAAAAGCTGTACAACGAGATGCTTACACCGCAGATCAATGTAACCAGCAAGCGAGGCTTCGGTCCGTTGCGCGATAGCATGACCAATCCCGGCGAGTTCAGCAATATGCAATTGTCATGGGGCCTTGGGTGGGGGTTGTTTAAAACCCCGCACGGCAAGGCATTTTTTCATGGCGGACACTCGGAAGGATGGCAGAATTACTGTGTGAACTATCCCGAAAAAGGTATTTCGATTGTGTTGCTGAGCAATAGCGACAACTTTGAATTGGCAGCAAGTAAGATATTGGCAACAACTATCGGAGACGCCTGGTCACCCCTGAAGTGGATGGGATATTTCGATCAACATTAAGAATACTACTGCACTGCAATGCCGGAAGAAGGGAAAGTATAGCCATGATTACCTCGTACGGCTTGCAGTGTATTAGATACCTGCACAAAGTGACGCTGGTGATGTGCAATGAGAAAACGGAAAGTATCACCCAGCTTTATTTTGATGAACTTAGCTATGGAAATTGGTATCCTGATCTTGTTGAGATCGGCACTGCGCGCCTGCTGCAACAGCTCCAGCCACAACTTCTCCTGTTTCATAAATTCATTCAGCACGGTGAAGCTGTCTACATGCGGAGAGGGACGATGATTTTTGGGTGCATTCATTTTGTTAGGAATGCGGCCATCTTCCTTCGGTAACATGGATTTCACAAAATAATCACCCAGCCATCCCGGCGTAAAAGAAGCATTCGAAGGGTAGGTAGTGTCCTTTAAAGCCTGCTGCATCAGCGGCAGGTAATAACGACCATAAGAATTGAGGTGTTCCACTACCTGCGCCACACTCCATTTGCCGGCAGCAGGTTGCTCCGTCAACACGCCCGGGTCTTCCTGCAACAGGTAATGTAAGGTGAGAATGATCTGTTTGGTATCTGCTTCCAGCTGATCCAGCAGCTGGCTACTTTGCATCTGTTTCATTGTTCTCTGATTTTGATACCACAAAGCTACCGGCCTCCAATTTCAAAAATCATGGTGTACACCATGATTTTTGAACCCCTTAAAACCAATTTACCTCCCGCCTGATGCCAATCCCCACTGTATAAAACCCGCCATTCGAATGCTGCGTAGCTTTGACAGCAGCGCCATTTTCAGGAACATAGCCAATCTGCTGATTCATTATTTTATTGATGCCGCCGTAGAAATTAGTACTGAGGCTGAGCAGTGTTTTGGGCCAAAGCCGGATGTCTATTCCTATACCCGCCTGAACCAGCGAAAATACCTGCGAAGGATACGTTGTGGTATACATATACCGGATGGAAGTGGCCCCATCCTTGTAGCCGGTACTATCCAGCAGGCCACCTTGCCCTTCATCAGTAACACCAAACGTAAAGCCCACTACCGGACTAATAGCCAATGCGCCTTTGAGCAGTGGCAGCCGGCCACCCACGCGCAAGGGTACCAGATAGCCCGTCCGGTCAGTGCCACCGGAGCCATAATTATGATCAAAAGCCACCCCTAACTTATAAGCCCTTGTATAGATACCACCTTCAAGGAACAGGTTCTTCGACAAGGTATGGCGTATCGTAGCCCCCCATAGGGCGCTGCTGATCTCCGGATGAGTCACCCGGCCACCAGGATCACTGATCTTGAAAAAATCAGCAGAAACAGCCACCTCAGCGCCGATATACGTGGAAGACTGCGCCAGGCAGCCAACACTTAGTAAGAACGTACAACAAAAAGTAAAGATCCGGACCATGCGGTATAGTTTATGAGGTCAATGGTACCAAACAAGCCTGGCAGGGAAATCTTAAATTGGTTGAATTGTATGTTTGGTTGTATGAACGTATCTAATCCCGGTGTCAACCGCGCCGGAATCTTACCGTCTGACGAAGTACCACCGTCGTCGCCCTGGTTCGTGTCCGCACGAATCATTCAAAAGCAAATTCGTGTAATTCGTATAAAATTCGTGTTATTCTATCCTCACACTTGCCATCAGCTTGCTGAACGTACTGGCATCGATACCCATGTAGGAGGCGAGGTATTTGTGCGGTATCAGCTGCAATACATGCGGGCTGCGCTTGAGCAGGATCCGGAACTTCTCCTCGGCACTGTAACTCAACAATTCGATCTGCCTTTCCAGCAGTCCCATCATCACCCAGGAAATGGACATGCGTACCCAGCGTTCGATATTGTGGTGCTTGTCCATCAGTTGCTGGATCTGCTGGTAGGAAGTGCGCAGCATCTTGCTGGTAGTAAGTGTTTCGAGGAAATAGCGGGAAGGCTGTTGCGTAAGAAAGGAATCCACAACGCCCGAGAAAGAAGGCGCATAGCTGAAGACAACCGTAGCCTCGGGGTGACGGTCATCTACATAAAAAGCCCGCTGTACCCCTTCCGTCACAAAATACAGGTAGCGCTCTGTTTCCCCCGCTGTGGTAAGGATGGTCTTGCGCTTGTATTGCACAGGCTGCCAGATAGCCGCAAAATCATCCCATTCTGCTTCCGACAGCGGATGTAACGCAAAGATCTGCTTCCGTAACAAGGCCAGCTCCTGTTCCATAAAGTAAAAATAATCAAAACCTTCCAGCGTTTCTGTTAGCCTTGCTCTACCCCTTTCAACTTCTCAACTTGTTAACTTTTCAACCACCTTCAACCAATCAACCTGTCAACTGTTACCTTAACTTTACACCCACATGTCCACCCGGCAGCGTATCATAGCACATTTCGACCTCGATGCATTCTTCGTATCCGTAGAGTGCCTCAACAACCCTTCCCTGAAGGGCAAGCCCCTGCTGGTGGGTGGCCGGGAGCGGGGCGTGGTGGCAGCCTGTAGCTATGAAGCCCGCAAATACGGCATTCATTCGGCCATGCCGATGAAAACAGCGCTGCGGCTTTGCCCGCATGCCATTGTGACCAACAACAGCCGGGGCGATTACAGCAAATATTCCCGCATCGTTACCAATATCATTGCGGAGAAGGCGCCTTTGTTCGAGAAGGCCTCCATCGATGAGTTCTACCTCGACCTCACCGGGATGGATAAATACTTCCAGCCCTTTCAGTGGACCATCGACCTGCGGCAGGAGATCATCGACAAAACACAATTGCCCATTTCCTTTGCCCTCGCATCCAATAAAATGATCGCCAAGATCGCTACCGATGCGGCCAAACCCAATGGGTACCTGCACATCCCATTCGGGAAAGAAAAAGACTTCCTGGCGCCACTGACAGTGAATAAAATTCCCGGAGTTGGAAACCACACCTACGATGCGCTCAAAACACTGGGCATTTATACCATCCGTGATCTGAGCGAGCAATTGCCCGAAGTACTGGAGAAGAGATTTGGTAAATACGGTCTTGAGCTGTGGAACAAATCGCAAGGCATTCATTACGGCGAAGTGACGCCTTACTACGAATCCAAATCCATCTCTACCGAAAACACCTTTGAGGAGAATTTGACGGACGTCAACCGCCTGATGACCGAGCTGGTACATATGACCGAGCGGGTGGCTTATGAGCTGCGGCAGGACAACAAGACGGCTGGCTGCATAGCCGTCAAGATCCGTTATCCCGACTTCGAAACGACCTCCAAACAAACCACCATACCCTACACTTTTTACGACGATGAGTTGATCCCCAAAGCTAAGGAGCTGTTTCACAAGCTCTGGCGCAAAGGACACCCCATACGCCTCATGGGGGTGCGGCTCAGTGAGCTGACCGACGAAGCCGTACAGACCAACCTTTTTACCGACGCAGAGAAAAAGAATGGCCTGTACAAAGCGATCGACGACGTGAAAAACCGCTTCGGAAAGTACGCCATTACCAAGGCCACTGGTAAATAATTCATTGTTACAGAGCCTGTTGCCTATAAGGCCGGTACCATTCTGCCTAAATTCCGGCAACACTGCTGCAATCGGAAGTTTTCAGGGCTTTAAGTAATCGGGATACGAGAAAATTAACAATTTAGTCTACTTCATAAGTAGGGAATCAGTATCTTCGTAGCCTTTTCCGGATAATTTTTTTAACCATAAATATCTTAGTATATGAGTTTAAGATTGGGAGACATCGCGCCAAATTTCCAGGCGAAAACGACTGCTGGCGATATCGACTTCTACGAATTCCTTGGCGATAGCTGGGGCATCCTCTTCTCTCACCCTGCCGATTTCACCCCCGTGTGTACAACTGAACTGGGTAAAACCGCTTTGCTGCAAGGTGAATTCGAAAAACGCAATGTAAAAGTACTGGCTGTCAGTGTTGATACACTCGATCACCACTCCAGCTGGGTTAACGATATAAACGAAACACAAAGCTGTAACGTTGGCTTCCCCATCATCGCCGATACAGACCGCAATGTTGCTACCCTGTACGACATGATCCACCCCAATGCTTCAGCAACAGTAACCGTTCGTTCACTGTTTGTGATCGGACCCGATAAGAAAGTAAAGCTAACTATTACTTACCCTGCTTCTACCGGAAGAAACTTCTTTGAAGTACTGCGTGTAATAGAATCTCTCCAGCTGACAGCTGATTACAGCGTAGCTACGCCTGCCGACTGGAAACATGGTGAAGATGTAATTGTGGTGCCTGCTGTATCTACAGAAGACGCTATCAAGAAATTCCCCAAAGGTGTACAGGTAATCAAGCCTTACCTGCGCTACACGCCCCAGCCCAACCTGGAGAAATAGTGGTTAATTGTAATTTCTGACATCGATATACAACCTTCCCGTTTTTACGGGAAGGTTTTTTGTTTTTAGCCCATTTCAGAATATCTTACTACAAATTAACTGTTCATGAGAAAGTCCTCAACTGTCAGGCTGAGACCTGTCGCCCTGAGCCTCATCGAAGGGTTGTCCAGGCCCTTGTTGCTCCTGCTCATCATATCCCTTCCGCTTTCTTTATTGGCCCAACGGACCATCCTGCACTGCGGAAAACTGATCGATGTTTCCAAAGGACAGGTATTGACGCAATACTCCATCATAGTAGAAGGCAATAAAATAACAGATGTACAAGCCGGTTATACTAAAGCGTCCGGGACCGATAAAGTGATCGACCTGAAAGATAAGACGGTGATGCCGGGCCTCATCGATTGCCACGTGCACCTCGAAGATGAGACCAGCCCCAACCAATATATCCAGAAGTTTACTTTCAACCCGGCTGATTACGCTTACCAGTCGGTAGTGTATGCCGAGCGTACATTACAGATTGGGTTCACTACGGTGCGTGATTTAGGTGGCACCGGTGTAAATATTTCCCTGCGAAATGCCATCAATAAAAGACTGATCAAAGGGCCGCGCTTAGTTACTGCCGGCAAGTCCATTGCCACAACCGGCGGCCATGCCGATCCTACCAACGGTTACCGCAAAGACCTGATGGGCGATCCCGGACCAGCTGCCGGTGTAGCCAATGGTCCCGATGAATGCAGACAGGCGGTGCGCCAGCGCTATAAAGATGGTTCCGACCTGATCAAGATCACGGCTTCCGGTGGTGTATTGAGCGTGGCCAAGAGCGGAGAAAACCCACAGTTTACCGAAGAGGAGATCAAAGCCATTGTGTCAACAGCCAAAGACTATGGTTTCAAAGTAGCGGCCCATTGCCATGGTGCAGAAGCCATGAAGCGGGCAGTGAAAGGTGGCGTAAACAGTATCGAACATGGCACCCACATGGATGATGAGACCATGCAGCTCATGAAGCAGTACGGCACCTGGTATGTGCCTACCATTACTGCCGGCAAATCAGTAGCCGACTCTGCTAAGAAGCCCGGCTATTACCCCGATCTCGTTACACCCAAGGCCCTGGCTATTGGGCCCAAAATACAATCCACTTTTGGCAAGGCTTACAAAGCAGGCGTAAAGATTGCCTTTGGCACCGATGCCGGCGTGTACATGCATGGGAAGAACTGGATGGAATTTGTTTACATGAACGAGGCAGGCATGCCTGTTATGGAAGCCATACAATCAGCTACAGTGTCCGCTGCTGATCTGCTCGGCATGAGCGATGTCATCGGCAGTATTGAAAAAGGCAAGCTCGCCGACATTGTAGCCGTTGATGGTGACCCCATCAAAGATGTACAAGCCATGGGGAAGATGAAGTTTGTAATGAAGGATGGAGTGGTGTATAAGCATGAGTAATTTTTCCTACAGGTATCCATGTTAAATAATCGTCATTTCAAACGCAGCGGCGAAGTGACCAATGACAGATGGTGGCAGGGAGGCAAATCTTGTCTATATTTACCCCTTCTTATTATTATACCATCCCATGTTTACCGACATAAAGCGTATCATTCAAAGCGACCGCCGGCTGCAACTGATCTTAATGGGGGGCATCCTCCTTCAGCTGATTACAGCTATTACAGCTATCGGGTACTCCAGCGCAGACCAGCATTTCCAGATCATCGAATTCTCACTGTTTCAGCAAGGGGTAGATAATGGAGCGAAATATGTATGGGAGATCAACCACTTTGTTAGGCCTACCATCCAGGTATATTTATTTACGGGTTATAATAAACTCTGTAACGCTATCGGTTTCACGGACCCCTATGCACAGTTGACCGTTCTGCGGGTAATACTGGGTCTGGTGATGTATGCAGTGTTCAACCTGATGGCCTTCCATTACTTCAGGAATGGTCCGCGGAAGATATTGATGTATGTGTTGCTGCTGATGAACTTTACATGGGTACTGCCTTATACGCGTACGCTGTTCTGTTCGGAGATGATGTCGTCCGTAGCGTTTTTTGGAACACTGTTGTGGTATGATGTTAAAAAAGATAAACAGCCAGGCTTTTTATTCCTGTTGCTGATCGGCTTCCTGTTTAGTATTGCATTCTACTTCCGGTTCCAGATCGGGTTTGCCATGGTAGGCGTGGCTATCTGGCTATTGTTCTTCGAAAAGAAATACAAGCACCTGCTGCCGATCGCTATTGGCTTTGGAGTGGGCTTTGTGCTGAATGTTTACCTCGATTACCTGTTTTACAAAGAGTGGGTGCTGACACCCTACACGTATTTCTATACCAATATCTTCGACAAGCGGGCGGCTGGCTTTGGTGAAAGCAGCTTTGTACGCTATATCGGATTGATCTTGGGAGTAATGCCGGCGCCGTTATTCTGCCTGATATTTTTCTATTACGCGCTCAAATCATCCGTCAAGCTTTACCGCAACCCGATATACCTGGGTACAGTGCTGTTTGTGATCGCCCACTCGATGGTGGGGCATAAGGAAGAACGTTTCATATTCCCCATCTTTAATGTGCTGCCGTTGATCATTGGCTGGACCTTGCCAGATCTGGAGCATTTTTATCAGCATACCAAACAGTGGGTGAGGGGTTTCATGAAAGGACTGTTGTGGTTTACGATCGTACTGAATTGTTTCGCGTTGGTGATGATGGCGTTCGTTCCCTACGGACAAACCGTTCAGTTCTCTCATCTGTTAACGAAGAAGTTCGACGGGCAGCCCGTAACGATCTATTCACTGGGTCAGCATCCGTTTGAAACACCGAGTGCGAGCCCACAGGTATTCTACAAAAACGGTGCGCCTAACATTACGATCAGGAAGTTCAAAGATCCTGACTCGATCAGGGTGTTGACACAAAAAGATACTTACTTCGTGAGCACTTATAACGAGATCATTAAGCACCAGGCAGTGGTAGATAGTATGGGCTTTAAGCCGGTGATGCACTCTTCCGATTTCTTATGGGGATTGAACGAGTTCCTGCATTCGAAGAAAATGAACTCTATCAATGAGATTTGGGTGTTATACAAGAAGGAGTAATACTTCCCGGGTAGGATGCGTATTACTCCTTCGTTGAATGCTGAATACTATAATTACTTACGCTTTCTTAATTGCTGCAACAGCGCCCGCATATCTTTCGGTAGCGGAGCTTCGATGTTATAAGATACCCCCTGCGCATCGGTAAACTGCAGCCTGGCGGCATGCAGTCCCAGTCTGCCAAGGATGGGCTTTTCTTCCTCTTCGCTCTTGGAAAGGTTATAGTTGCGTTTGAAAGATGATACAAGGATGGGCTTGGGATCGCCATAAAGTTCATCCACTACGATAGGGTGACCTTCATGCTGCATATGTACCCGTATCTGGTGAGTGCGCCCTGTATGAATGCGGAACTGTACCAGGGAAAATTTGCCAAACTCTTCCAGCACTTCATAATCGGTGATGGATTGCTTTCCCCGCTGGTGGATCAGCATCACACCACGTTTGGTCATATTCTCTGCAATGGGCTCATTGACGGTCTTTTGCTTGATGGGCGGCACACCATTCACAATACCCTGATAGTATTTCTCTACCGTTCTTTCTTCGAACGCCTTGGAAAGGAACTTGTGCGTTTCTTCATCCCGGGCAAATACGATGATGCCACTGGTATCGCGGTCGAGGCGGTGCACGGTAAATATCTGGCCATACTTTTCCTGCAGCATTTGCTTCAGGGAAAACTCTTTGCCTTCACGATCGGGAATGCTCAACAGGCCCGACGGCTTATTGAGCACAACAAAATGATCATTTTCCAACAGTATCTCAGGAGCTATCTTAACCACGCTTAGACATTTTGTTTTTTGGTGTATGAACTATTGAGGTATTTCAGCAGGCGCACTTCCTTCTCGTTGAGGAAACGCCATTTGCCGCGGTCTACATTTTTCTTGGTGAGGTTGGCATACATTACCCGGTCCAGGTTGCGCACATCATAACCCATGTGTTCAAAGATGCGGCGCACGATGCGGTTTCGGCCGCTATGTATCTCGATACCAATTATGCTCTTGTCCTTGCTGTCGGCATAGGCCAGTGCATCGGGAGCAATGAAACCATCTTCGAGGGTAATACCATTCACGATGGCATCGAAGTCTTTCTTCACCAGGGGCTTGTCCAGCTTCACTTCATAGATCTTCTTCACCATGTAGCTGGGGTGCGTTAGCTTTTGCGCCAGCTCGCCATCATTGGTGAGCAGCAACACACCGGTCGTGTTGCGGTCGAGGCGGCCAACAGGATATATCCTTTCAGTAGTGGCATTTTTTATGATGTCCAATACTGTCTTCCGGCCTTGCGGATCTTCGGTAGTAGTGATAAAGTCTTTGGGCTTATTGATCAGGATGTACACCATGGTTTGGCGTATCTGTATCACTTTGCCATTCACTTTCACTTCATCCTGTTTGCTCACTTTAAAGCCTGGCTCTGTAACCACTTTGCCATTCACCACTACAGTGCCTGATTTCACAATATCCGCTGCATCCCTGCGTGAGGTAATGCCCGAGTGTGCAATAAACTTATTGAGAGGAATAACGTTTGGTGCTGCTTTGCCTGAAGCAGGTTTAGCAGCCTCCTGTGTAGATTTTGTAACAGCCAGCTTAGGCTTGTTGCCAGCAACAGCTGCTTTGGCAGCAGGTGCTTTTGTGAAGGCTGGCCTGTTGGCCGGCGCTTTAGTAAAAGGTTGCTTACTTTCTGTGCGTTTTTCAAAAGGCGGCTTGTTACCTGTTGTTTGCGGTTTTTTAACTGCCGATTGCTGATTGCCGGTTGCCGGTTTCTTACTTCCTACCTCCGACTTCTGACTTCTGTATTCTGTATGCTGTGTTCTGGATTCCGGATTCTGCGCCTTCTCCGCCTGCTTCTTCTTCCGCTCCATATAGCTCATGCGGTTATACCCCTTGTTCACAAACTTCTTGCCGGTACCCTTTGTACCTTCCCGCATGCTGTCTCTTCCACTTTGCCAGTCATCGGTATTTTGGTTATCGGCTGACTTAGGCTTTCTGCCTACTGCACTGGGAAAACCACCCTTGGGTGTTTTAGGTGCTACGCCGGAAGCATTGGCTGCATTACCTTCACGGAATGCCCTTGCTTCTGCTTTCTTCTTATCGAAATAGGCTTTTGTTTCCTGGCGCACAGCTTTCTTCTCCTGGCGGATGCGTTCTTTCTTTTTTGCGCCTGTCTCTTTTTGTTGGATAAACTTGCCAAACGAGGCTGAACCTTTACTCTTACTCATAAAATTGATTTGCTGTTTTACAACAGTAATGATGAAATATATAATCCTTTTGTCAGCCTGCGTGTCCCGCTTTGCAGGAAGCCTGTCGAAGGCGGCTTCGATAAACTCAGCCTGACAAAAAACTGAACCTTAATTAATGATGCCTTCCTTATTCGCCAATTGACCACAGGCGGCATCGATATCTTTACCACGGCTTCTTCTCAGCCGGGCATTCACACGGTGCTTCTCGAGGTACTCCATAAACGTGTTGGTCACCTTTTCATCCGGCTTGCGGAAGGTGGCCATATCGATAGGGTTGTACTCTATGATATTTACTAAGTCGGCAGGCACCTGCCTGTATATCTTGATCAGTTCATCGGCATCTTTGAGGCTGTCGTTGAAATTGTTGAACAGGATATATTCAAACGTGATCTCGTTCTCTGTTTTCTTATAAAAGTAATTCAGTGCTTCGATCAGTGCTTCCAGATTGTTGCTTTCATTGATGGGCATGATCTCATTACGCTTCTTGTCGTTGGCAGCGTGTAATGACAGCGCCAGTTTGAACCGTACATTGTCATCACCCAGTTGCTTGATCTGCTTCGCAACACCGGCAGTAGAAACGGTGATGCGGCGGGGGCTCATGCCCAATCCATCCGGTGAAGTGATGCGTTCGATCGATTTCAGCACATTGCGATAGTTCAGCAACGGCTCACCCATACCCATAAACACAATATTCGTCAGCTTCTTTTCGTACACGCGTTCACTTTGCTGGTTGATCAGCACCACTTCGTCGTAGATCTCATCAAAGTCGAGATTGCGCTTGCGGTCCATATAACCGGTAGCACAAAACTTACAGCTTAGTGAGCAACCGATCTGAGAGGATACACAAGCCGTTTTACGATCGTCGGTGGGTATCAGCACACCTTCCACCAGATGGCCGTCATGCGTTTTGAAACGTGACTTGACAGTGCCGTCGGCAGAGTATTGAGTAGCATCTACAGTAAGTGCAGGAAGTGAGAAATTATCGGCGAGTTTGGCACGCAGCTCCTTGCTCAGGTTGGTCATGGCATCAAAAGATTGAGCCTGCTTCAGCCATAACCATTCATACACCTGTTTTGCGCGGAACTTCTTTTCCCCCAGTGTTTCAAAATAACCATTCAATTCATCCGGCGTGAGGTGCCGGATATTTTTCTTCGCCGTTTTCATCGCTGCAAAGGTACTTTAACCGGGGCACAATTCAGGTTTTCGGGTTTTAGACGTCCTACATATATTGTAATGAATTGATATGCAATAATATATGGCAAATGCGCTAATGCCTGTTAGCTAAAAGTCAAACCACTTATATTTGCCCCTTCAATAAAGCTATATGAGCAAAGTATATGTAATCGATGCAGTTCGTACCCCTATTGGAAAGTATGGTGGCGTATTGAGCACCATCCGTCCCGACGATCTGCTGGCCCACGTGATCAAATCGCTGTTACAACGCAACACCAGTATAGATATCAATGCCATTGAAGATGTGATTGCCGGAGATGCCAACCAGGCTGGTGAGGACAACCGCAACGTGGCGCGTATGGCTGCCTTATTGGCTGGCCTGCCGGTAACGGTGCCGGGTAATACCGTAAACCGTCTTTGCGCTTCGGGTTTGCAGGCCATCATGGATGCTGCCCGTGCTATTATGTGCGATGAAGGAGAACTGTACATAGCAGGTGGCGTAGAGAGTATGACCCGCGCTCCGTTTGTAATGGCCAAGGCCGGTACGGGATGGAGCAGGACCAACGAGATGCATGACAGTACCATTGGCTGGCGCTTTGTAAATAAAAAGCTCACCGATCGATACCATCCCTATTCCATGGGCGAAACTGCCGAGAATGTAGCTAAACAGTGGAAGATAGGCCGCCAGGAACAGGATGAATTTGCCTTGCAAAGTCAGGAGAAATATTTTGCTGCACAAAGCAAAGGCATCTGGAAAGCGGAGATCAGTGGTGTAGAAATATTAGGCGGTAAGAACGAGAGCGAGAAGATATACCTTGAAACAGATGAGCCACCCCGCAAAACTTCTATGGAGAAGTTGGCCTCTCTGCGGCCTGCATTTATAAAAGATGGTTCCGTTACAGCCGGCAACTCTTCCGGTATCAATGATGGCGCTGCCGCTATGTTGCTGGCCAGTGAAGCCGCGGTAAAAAAATACAACCTGCAGCCGATGGCTACCATCCGCTCGATGGCTGTTGCCGGTGTTGATCCTGCTATTATGGGCATTGGTCCGGTACCAGCCTCACGTAAAGCTTTGCAGCGTGCTGGCATCACTGCCAAAGACCTTGACCTCATCGAGCTCAACGAAGCTTTCGCGTCCCAGTCTATCGCCTGCATGCGCGACCTCGAACTGGATGCTGCTAAAATAAATGTGAACGGGGGTTCTATTGCCATTGGTCACCCATTAGGTTGCAGCGGTGCGCGTATATCGGCTACTTTATTGCATGAAATGAAACGCCGCGGTGCAAAACGTGGCCTTGCCACCATGTGTGTAGGAGTAGGGCAGGGAGCTGCCATTGTATACGAGGGGCTATGATAGTTGACGGGTTTTGAGTATTTTGTTGGTGGGTAGTGATACCTTACTCAACTCCAAACCTATGCAGGAACATACGCTCACTACGGTATTTTATAAATACAAGCGCTATGCGGCTGTAAAAATGATCCTGTATGTGATCATTGCAGTTGGCTTCTTTAGTGTAGGGAAAGGCAATGTTTATATGATCTTACTGGGGACAGGAATATTGATTGGACCTCCCATATTCAGTGCGATCAATCAAAAGTCCTTTTTCAGTTTGCGCGCCTGGGATGATAGAAAACTGATCGTTACAGCAGATTATATACAGGTAGGTGCCGATAAATATGAGTTTGAAAATATCCAGTCCATAGCAATATACCTCGGAGGATATTACGGTTTCAGTTTTGGCAAGTCTTCTAAAAGTGGAAGCCGTGGGTATGGTAGTGTAAACGGCGATGATAATGTGCTGGCTTTCCGGTATAAAGGAAAGACACAGAGCTATGAATTTTTCCTGCGCGACTTCGACAGCTATGTGGCCATTTGCCACATCATCGACGCTTGGAAAAAGAGTGGCAAATCTTTTGTATTGAAAGAACAGTTTTCACGTGATTACATCCGTGATCAGGTACGTACGTATCCACAAAATTCACAATCATGACTATCGGGCAAGTGATCATCGACTTAACCGCTCACATCAACAATATTCCGGCGCGTATCCAGGAGATATCCACAGAAGAGCTGCTGGCAAAGCCTGCACCAGGTAAGTGGTCGAAGAAGGAGATACTGGGCCACCTGATCGATTCGGGGATCAACAACCTCAAGCGGTTTGTAGATGTGCAAAGTCAGCCACAGCCATATACGATCCTCCGCTACATGCAGGATAGTTTAGTAGCCATCAACCGCTACCAGGATTTACCATTGGATCACATGCTGCATTTATGGAAATCAATCAACCAGCAAATCGTATATGTTATCAGCAGTATTCCCGCTGATAAGCTCCCTTATACGGTGATCACCCCTGCCGGCGAATCTAAAACACTCGAATGGCTGGTCATCGATTACATCGAACACATGGACCACCACTGGCGGCAGGTGTTCGGTGGATAATAATCTTTTATTATATTTGAATAAAGTAACGTAATGCCAATTGATGAAATAAAGAAACAGTTGGTTGATTTGATTGAAAATACCAACGACGAGGAGCTTTTATCGTTGATGAAAGAAGATTTCTCTTTTTATGCAGCTACCAATGAGACTGATATAACTGATGAACTTACAGAAAAGCAGTTTCATGAGTTAAAAGCACTGTCTGAAGAACCTGCTGATAAAGACGCTATGTCTGTTGACGACTTCAAAAAAGCGACACAGCAATGGCGTACGAAGTAATAGTCAAAAAACGCTTCACTACTAAAGTTCTTAAAGTTTTAACCTACCTCGAAAAAGAGTGGTAGGATAAGGTTGCTGTAGAATTCCTTCTTAAGATTGATCGCCGCTTAACTTACTCAAACAACAGCCCTTTGTAGGAATTCCTTCAAAAAAGATACCAGGAGTAAGAGGGATATTAATTACCAGGCACAACAAGATGTACTATAAAGTTCAGGACAACAAAGTTATTATTTTAAACTTGTACGATACCAGGTCAAACC
>JAGIBF010000041.1 GCA_017744515.1 Niastella sp. | reverse complement strand
GTCTTCAACAAAATTGCAAAGCAGGATCAACTTTGGTAAGATCAAAAATTTAGCCGAAGCTCCTGACCTACTCGAAGTACAGATTCAGTCTTTCAAAGAATTCTTCCAGTTAGAGACCACTCCGGACAAGCGAAACATCGAAGGGTTATTCAAGGTGTTCAAGGAGAATTTTCCTATCACCGACACGCGTAACATCTTCGTGCTGGAGTTCCTGGATTATTTCATTGACCCGCCCCGCTACACGATCGAAGAGTGTATGGAGCGTGGCCTGACGTATGCCGTTCCGCTGAAAGCGAAGCTGCGTTTGAGTTGTAACGACGAGGAACACGTTGATTTCCAAACTATTGTACAGGATGTATTCTTAGGAAACATTCCTTACATGACTCCCCGTGGTACTTTCGTGATCAACGGCGCTGAGCGTGTGGTGGTATCGCAGTTGCACCGTTCACCCGGTGTATTCTTCGGTCAGTCCATTCACCCGAACGGTACCAAGATCTACTCTGCCCGTGTGATCCCTTTCAAGGGTGCGTGGATGGAGTTTGCTACGGATATTAATAATGTGATGTATGCTTACATCGACCGTAAGAAGAAATTCCCGGTAACAACTTTGTTGCGTTCTATCGGTTACGAAACTGATAAGGACATCCTGGAGTTGTTCGGTATGGCCGATGAGGTGAATGGTGATCTGAAGTCACTGAAGGCTTACCTGGGCAAACGCCTGGCTGCCCGCGTATTGAGAACCTGGGTAGAAGACTTCGTGGACGAGGATACCGGTGAGGTAGTGTCTATCGAGCGTAATGAGGTGGTGCTGGAGCGCGATACTGTGCTCGACGAAGAGGCCATCGACATGATCGCCGATATGGACGTGAAGAGCGTATTCGTACAAAAAGAAGATGTTGGTGGTGATTTCGCGATCATCTACAACACTTTAAATAAAGATACTTCCAACAGTGAGCTGGAAGCGGTGCAACATATCTATCGTCAGTTGCGCGGCGCCGATGCTCCTGATGATGAGACCGCCCGTGGTATCATCGACAAGTTGTTCTTCAGTGACAAGCGTTATGACCTCGGCGAAGTTGGTCGTTACAAGATCAACCGCAAGCTGAATCTTAACCAGCCGCTGGAGCAAAAGACTTTGACCAAGGAAGATATCATCGAGATCATCAAGTATCTGGTTCGCCTTACGAATGGTAAAGCGGAAATTGATGATATCGATCACCTGAGCAACCGTCGTGTTCGTACTGTGGGTGAGCAATTGTATGCTCAGTTCGGTGTTGGTCTGGCGCGTATGGCGCGTACCATCCGTGAGCGTATGAACGTACGTGACAATGAGGTGTTCACGCCTGTTGATCTGATCAACGCCAGAACGCTTTCTTCTGTAATCAACTCTTTCTTCGGTACTTCTCAGCTGTCTCAGTTCCTGGATCAAACCAACCCGCTGAGTGAGATCACGCACAAGCGTCGTATCTCCGCTCTCGGACCAGGTGGTTTGAGCCGTGAGCGTGCGGGCTTTGAGGTTCGTGACGTTCACTATAGCCACTATGGCCGTCTGTGTACTATCGAAACTCCTGAAGGTCCAAACATCGGTTTGATCTCTACGCTTTGCGTTCACGCGAAGATCAATGAGATGGGCTTCATCGAGACTCCTTACCACGTTGTTCAAAATGGTAAGGTGGATCTGAAGAAGCTGACTTTCCTGAGTGCTGAAGAAGAAGATATCGCCAAGATCGCCCAGGCCAGCGCGCCTTTGGATGAGAAGGGCAACTTCGTAGAAGAGAAGATCTCTTCCCGTCAAACCGGTGACTTCCCGATCCTTGAGAAGGGTGAAGTGGAGTTCATGGACGTAGCTCCTAACCAGATCGTAGGTTTGAGTGCTTCACTCATTCCGTTCCTCGAGCACGATGACGCCAACCGTGCGTTGATGGGATCAAACATGCAACGTCAGGCTGTACCGCTGATCCGTCCTGAAAACCCAATTGTGGGTACTGGTCTGGAAGGTAAAGCTGCCCGTGATGCAAGGGTTCAGATCCTGTCTGAAGGCGAAGGTGTGGTTGAGTATGTTGACGGCAGTGAAATTCATGTTCGTTATGATCGTACTGAAGGTGACCGTCTGGTGAGCTTCGAAGACGATCTGAGAATTTATAAATTGACCAAGTTCATTAAGACGAACCAGGAAACCTGTATCAATCATAAGCCGGCTGTTAAGAAGGGTCAGCGTATGAAGAAAGGCGACTTCTTAACTGAAGGTTATGCTGTACAGGCTGGTGAGTTGGCGCTGGGTCGTAACCTGCGTGTGGCGTTCATGCCATGGAAGGGTTACAACTTCGAGGATGCCATCGTAATTAATGAAAAGGTAGCCCGCGAGGATTTGTTCACTTCTATCCATATTTCCGAATATGAGCTGGAAGTGCGCGATACCAAGCTGGGTGAAGAAGAACTGACACCGGATATTCCTAACGTTTCTGAAGAGGCTACCAAAGACCTCGACGAAAATGGTATCATCCGTTTGGGTGCTGCTATCAAGGAGGGTGATATCCTGATCGGTAAGATCACTCCTAAAGGTGAAAGCGATCCTACTCCTGAAGAGAAGCTGTTAAGGGCCATCTTCGGTGATAAGGCTGGCGACGCCAAGGATGCCTCTCTGAAAGCACCGAATGGTGTAGAGGGTGTGGTGATCGGTAAGAAATTGTTCCAACGCGCCAAGAAGGATAAGAATGCCAAGATCCGTGAAAAAGCGGCTCTGGAAAAACTGGAAAAGGTGCACGAGAAGAATGTTGAAGACCTGAAGGAATTGCTGCTGAACAAGCTGCAAACCTTGCTGAAGGACAAACCTTCTGCCGGTGTTAACAACAACTTCGGTGAAGTGCAGATCGGTAAGGGTGCGAAGTTCAATGTAAAGAACCTGTCTTCTATCGATTACCAGAACGTAAACCCGCTGGGTTGGACTGGTGATGCCAGCATCGATGACAACATCAATATTCTGCTGCACAACTACAACATCAAGTTCAACGAAGAGCTTGGTCGTTACAAGAGAGAGAAGTTCAACATCTCTATCGGTGACGAGTTGCCTGCAGGTGTATTGAAGCTGGCTAAGGTATATCTCGCTGTTAAGCGTAAGCTGAAGGTGGGTGATAAGATGGCCGGTCGTCACGGTAACAAAGGTATCGTTGCGAAGATCGTTCGTGCTGAAGACATGCCGTTCCTGCATGATGGTGAGCCTGTAGATATCGTACTGAACCCACTTGGTGTACCTTCCCGTATGAACCTTGGACAGATCTATGAGACTGTTCTTGGATGGGCTGGTCAGAAACTGGGTGTGAAGTTCGCTACGCCGATCTTCGATGGTGCTACTGTAGAAGAAATCGCCAGTCATATCGATAAGGCTAACCTGCCAAGCTTCGGTCACAGTTATCTGTTCGATGGTGAAACAGGTGAGCGCTTCCACCAGAAGGCTACGGTGGGTGTGATCTACATGATCAAACTGCACCACATGGTGGATGACAAGATGCACGCCCGTTCTATCGGACCATACAGCTTGATCACACAACAACCGCTGGGTGGTAAAGCTCAGTTTGGTGGTCAGCGTTTTGGTGAGATGGAGGTGTGGGCGCTGGAAGCTTACGGTGCATCCAACATCCTGCAGGAGTTGCTCACCATTAAATCTGATGACATCATCGGTCGTGCGAAGACTTATGAGGCCATCGTTAAGGGTGACAATATTCCAAGGGCAGGTATCCCAGAGTCTTTCAACGTATTGGTGCATGAGTTGAGAGGTTTGGGTCTCGATCTGAAGTTTGAGTAGTAAGCGGCGAGCTTTGAGCTCTTTTGATTCGATAGGAATAAAAAATAAAAACTTAGCAAAGGGTCTTGGGTTAACAGCCTGAGGCCCACAGCTAAAAAGCTAAATAATAATATGGCTATTAAAAAAGATAATCGTCCCAGGGCCACCTTTTCGAAGATCACGATCGGTCTGGCTTCACCGGATTCTATTTTGGAGCGTAGCTATGGTGAGGTATTGAAGCCTGAGACTATTAACTATCGTACGTACAAGCCTGAGCGTGATGGTTTGTTTTGCGAACGTATTTTCGGACCTGTAAAGGATTATGAGTGTGCCTGCGGTAAGTACAAACGTATTCGTTATAAGGGTATTGTGTGCGACCGTTGTGGTGTAGAAGTTACTGAAAAGAAAGTGCGTCGTGAGCGCATGGGCCACATCAAACTGGTGGTGCCTGTTGTTCACATCTGGTACTTCAAGAGCTTGCCTAACAAGATTGGTTATTTGTTAGGTGTAAGTTCGAAGAAGCTGGAGACTATCGTTTATTATGAAAGGTTTGTCGTTATCCAGGCTGGTATCCGCGAAGACCGGAACCTGAAGATGGGTGACTTGCTGACTGAAGAAGAATATCTTGAAATTCTGGAAGGTCTGCCTAAGGAGAATCAATATCTGCCTGATGAAGATCCTCAGAAGTTCATTGCCAAGATGGGTGCTGAAGCGGTGCATGACATGCTGCAACGTATCGAGCTGGACAGCTTGTCTTTCTCTCTGCGTAATGCTGCTGCTACCGAAACTTCTCAACAACGTAAGGCTGACGCCTTGAAGCGTTTGAGTGTAGTGGAAGCTTTCCGTGAGGCTAATGGTCGTATCACCAACCGTCCTGAGTGGATGGTAATGCAATATATTCCTGTAATTCCGCCTGAATTACGTCCGCTGGTTCCTTTGGATGGTGGCCGTTTCGCGTCTTCTGACCTGAACGATCTGTACCGTCGCGTGATCATCCGTAACAACCGTCTGAAGAGGTTGTTGGAGATCAAGGCGCCTGAGGTGATCCTGCGTAACGAAAAGCGTATGTTGCAGGAAGCGGTTGACTCTTTGTTTGACAACAGCCGTAAGTCTAACGCCGTGAAAGCGGAAGGTGGTCGTGCGCTGAAGTCTCTGAGTGATGTGTTGAAAGGTAAACAAGGTCGTTTCCGTCAAAACCTGTTGGGTAAACGTGTTGACTACTCCGGTCGTTCTGTAATCGTGGTAGGTCCTGAGCTGAAACTGCATGAGTGCGGTCTGCCCAAGGACATGGCTGCTGAGTTGTTCAAGCCGTTTATCATCCGTAAGCTGATTGAAAGGGGTATCGTTAAGACTGTTAAATCTGCCCGTAAGCTGGTAGACCGCAAGGAAGCGGTGGTCTGGGATATCCTTGAAAATATATTGAAGGGTCACCCTGTGATGCTTAACCGTGCCCCTACGCTGCACAGGTTATCTATCCAGGCTTTCCAACCTAAACTGATCGAGGGTAAAGCGATCCAGTTGCACCCGCTCGTGTGTTCTGCGTTCAACGCCGACTTCGACGGTGACCAGATGGCGGTTCACGTGCCTTTGAGCAATGCTGCTGTTCTGGAAGCCCAACTGTTGATGCTTTCTTCTCATAACATTCTTAACCCGCAGAATGGTGCTCCGATGACCCTGCCTTCTCAGGACATGGTACTCGGTCTGTACTATATTACCAAGGGTAGGAAGACAATGGGCGATGTAGTAGTACGTGGAGAAGGTAAAGCTTTCTACAGTGCTGAGGAAGTGATCATTGCTTATAACGAAGCTCGTATTGATCTGCATGCGAATATCAAGGTAAAAGTTGATGTGCGTGAAAATGATGGTACGATCAAGAGAAAGCTGATCGATACTACAGTAGGTCGTGTATTGTTCAACCAGTTTGTTCCTAAAGAAGTAGGTTATATCAATGCGCTGCTGACCAAGAAGAGCTTGCGTGAGATCATTGGTGACATCATCAAGATCACCAATGTTCCTAAAACTGCCAAGTTCCTCGATGATATCAAGCAGCTTGGTTTCCGTACTGCCTTCCAGGGTGGTTTGTCATTCAACATCAATGACCTTATCATCCCATCTATCAAAGAAGAAGTACTGGATAATGCCAAAGGTGAGGTAGACGAGGTTTGGGACAACTACAACATGGGTCTTATCACCAACAACGAGCGTTATAACCAGATCGTTGACATCTGGTCTCGTGTTGATACCCGCATCACTGAAACGCTCATCCGTGAGTTGAGCAGTGATAAGCAAGGTTTCAACTCTGTTTATATGATGCTTGACTCCGGTGCCCGTGGTTCCAAACAGCAGATCAAGCAGCTTTGCGGTATCAGGGGTCTGATGGCGAAGCCGAGGAAGTCTGGTTCTACCGGTTCTGAGATCATCGAAAACCCGATCCTTTCCAACTTCAAGGGTGGTCTGAACGTATTGGACTACTTCATCTCTACGCACGGTGCGCGTAAAGGTCTGGCGGATACGGCCCTTAAAACGGCTGATGCCGGTTACCTGACCCGTCGTCTCGTAGACGTTGCACAGGACGTAGTTATTACTGAAGAGGATTGTGGTACACTGCGTGGTATTGCCATCAGTGCGCTGAAAGATAATGAGGAGGTTGTAGAGCCACTGTATGACCGTATCATCGGCCGTACGTCTCTGCACAACGTATATAATCCTGAGAATGACAAGCTCGTTATTGAAGCGGGTTCTGTTATCACTGAGGATATCGGTAAAGAAATTGAAGAGGCTGGTATAGAAACTGTTGAGATCCGTTCTGTACTGACTTGCGAAAGCAAGCGTGGTGTGTGTGTGAAGTGTTATGGTAAGAACCTTGCTACCGGTAACATTACGCAGAAGGGTGATGCTGTAGGTATCATCGCTGCGCAGTCGATCGGTGAGCCTGGTACTCAGCTTACGCTGCGTACCTTCCACGTGGGTGGTGTGGCTGGTTCTGCTTCCGTAGAATCTTCACTGATCGCCAAGTTCGATGGTACTGTTCAGTTCGATGGTCTGCGTTCTGTATCTGCAGAAAATAATGAAGGTGAAAAGATCCAGGTTGTAATTGGCCGTACCGGTGAGTTGCGTATCATGGATATCAAGAATGACCGCCTGCTGATCACCAACAACGTGCCTTATGGTGCTACGTTGCAGGTGAAGGATGGTCAGAATGTGAAGAAGGGTGATGTGATCTGTACCTGGGATCCGTTCAACAACGTAGTTGTTGCTGAAATCGCTGGTCAGATCAAGTTTGATAACGTAATTGAAGGTATCACTTACCGTGAGGAGGCTGATGAGCAAACTGGTCACCGCGAGAAAGTGGTTATCGAAACCAAGGATAAGAATAAGATCCCGACCCTCGTTGTAGAAGGTAAGGATGTGAAATTGTATAACCTTCCTGTAGGTTCTCACATCATCGTTGATCAGGCTGAAGATGTAAAGGCTGGTCAGGTACTGGTGAAGATTCCCCGTACTCTGCGTATGCAGCGTGATATCACCGGTGGTCTGCCACGTGTAACTGAGTTGTTCGAAGCACGTAACCCGGGTAACCCCGCTATCGTGTGTGAGATCGACGGTGTTGTTGCCTTCGGTGCTATCAAACGTGGTAACCGCGAGATCGTAGTGGAAGCGAAGGATGGTGTTGTGAAGAAATACCTGGTGCCGTTGACGCGTCAGATCCTGGTTCAGGATGGCGACTTCATCAAAGCTGGTGCTGCGCTGTCTGATGGTCAGGTTTCTCCGAGCGATATCCTGGCGATCAAAGGACCTTTCGCTGTTCAGGAGTATGTGGTGAATGAAATTCAGGAAGTATATCGTTTGCAAGGTGTAAAGATCAACGATAAGCATATCGAGGTAATTGTAAGGCAGATGATGAAGAAGGTTGAAATTGTTGACCCGGGTGATACCCGTTTCCTCGAGGAGGACCTGGAAGACCGTTTCGACTTCAATGAAGAGAATGACTGGATCTTCGATAAGAAGGTGGTTAGTGATCCGGGCGAAAGCACCAAGCTGCGTGCCGGTCAGATTGCGAGCCTCCGTGAGATCCGCGAAGAGAACTCACTGCTGCGTCGTTCCGATAAGAAACCTGTGGAGTTCCGTGATGCCAATCCGGCTACTTCTCATCCGGTTCTGTTGGGTATCACCAAAGCGTCTCTCGGTACTCAAAGCTGGATCTCAGCGGCTTCGTTCCAGGAAACTACGAAGGTGTTGTCTTCTGCAGCGATCCAGGGTAAGAGTGACGATATGCTCGGTCTGAAGGAGAACGTAATTACAGGTCATCCGATCCCGGCTGGTACTGGCTTGCGTGACTTCGAAAACATGGTGGTTGGTAGCAAGGAAGAGTATGAGCTGCTGCAAACTACGCGCGAGGCTATGAGCTTTGATGATGATGAGTAAAAGAAAGCTTAGAGATTTGAGCTTCGAGTGAAAGCAATCTTATAACAGATAAGTTAAAAGCAGGAAGTGAAAGCTTCCTGCTTTTTTATTGTATGTAATGCTATTGTGAGAATAGAATTTATGTATATCTTGTCAACCTGATTTTGAACTAATTCTGAACTGTTAAAAGTTTTAACAATTTTCTTTTAACGCAAGATTTTATCTTGCAAAAAAGGCGTGAATGAGAAATATCTCTACTATTTTAAGCATTATTGCACTGGCGCTTACCGGTGTACTTTTCTATCTTCATTTTACTCATAAGGAACAGCTCAAACAGGTATCTGTAGCTGCGGGTAAGAATGGTCAAAACAATTTCAAGATTGCTTATTTCGACATCGATTCTTTGCAATCGAGTTATACCAAGTATAAGGATGTGCTGCAAGAGATGAAGGGGAAGGAAAGTTCTGCCAATGCCGAATTGCAGGCTTTGAAAGGCCGTTATCAGAGCAGGATACAGCAATTGCAGCAAAAAGGCCCAACCATGTCGCAGGCCGAAGGTGAAGCGGCACAACGGGAAGTGGCCAAGATGGAGCAGGATTACCGCACGCGCGAGGCTCAATTGCAGGACAACCTGCAGAATCAGCAGATGGACATGACCAAGCAGATGCGTAAAGAGATCGAGGATTATCTTGCTGTGTATAATAAAGATAAAGGGTATGCTTATATCTTTTCTTATGAGCCCGGCTTTATTATGTATTACAAGGACTCTGCGTATGATGTAACGGCTGATCTGTTGAGGGGATTGAATGATCAATACAGCAAGAGTAAGAATAAGAAATAGTGTTGATAGGTTGATGAGTTGGCAGGTTGAAAAGGCGTGAATTAAGCAGTGATAGTCAAGAAAATGAAGAGTATTTAAGAACTGATTAGCATTCGTTAAAATAGGTAAACGCAGCTACGCAATAGCTGCGTTTTTTTGTGCCTTCTGTATTTTTGATTTCCTTATCTTCAAGGTTACTTATTTTATAACACACTTTGACCTTTATTTAAACTGCTATGGCTGAATCAACACCTGCTTTTAAACCCTCTCTGGGCCTCGTAGATGCTACCATGGTGGTGGCTGGCTCAATGATCGGTTCCGGTATTTTCATTGTAAGTTCTGATATCACTCGTCACGTAGGCAGTTCCGGCTGGCTGATCATGGTTTGGCTTATAACGGGCTTTATGACCATTACTGCGGCGGTAAGTTATGGTGAGTTGAGTGGTATGTATCCAAAGGCGGGCGGCCAGTATGTATATCTGAAAGAGGCTTTTAATCCGCTGGCCGGATTCCTGTATGGCTGGAGCTTTTTTGCGGTGATCCAAACGGCTACTATTGCTGCCGTGGCCGTGGCTTTCAGTCGTTTTACGGCTTATCTCGTGCCTGAGCTTGGGGAAGGGAATATCATA
Organism: Niastella sp.; assembly: GCA_017744515.1. Lineage (GTDB taxonomy): Bacteria > Bacteroidota > Bacteroidia > Chitinophagales > Chitinophagaceae > Paraflavitalea. The sequence goes on along the minus strand of JAGIBF010000041.1, from coordinate 58,335 downwards.
TTTAAGTTAGGCTCGCTGAATGTGTCGGCAGCCCAGTTACTGGGTATTGCGCTGATCATTTTTCTTACTTATACGAATACGAAGGGGGTAAAGGGTGGTAAGATCATTCAAACTACTTTTACTACTGTAAAGTTGCTGTCCTTATTTGGATTGATCGTGTTGGGTTTTTTGCTGGCGAAGCATAGTTTTTGGGATGAGAACTGGCAAACGGGATTGAATGCGATGCAACTGGAAAAGCAGGATGGCGCTTTTGTAAAGGGTGGCCAGTGGTCCCCCATCAGTGGTACGGTGCTGATTGGCGCTATTGCTGCAGCGATGGTAGGCTCTATTTTCAGCAGTGACTCCTGGAACAACGTGACTTTCATTGCGGGCGAGATCAAAAATCCCAAGAAGAATATCGGGTTGAGTCTTTTCCTGGGTACGTTGATCGTAACTGTGATCTATGTTACTGCCAACCTCATGTACCTGCACGTGTTGCCCTTGCAGGAGATCGCTTTCCCCGAGGGTGAGCGGGTAGCCGTGGCGGTGTCTAATTCCATTTTTGGCAGTAATGGTTCTATCGTGATCGCGGTGATGATCATGATCTCTACTTTTGGTTGTAATAACGGCCTGATCCTCGCGGGCGCCCGTGTATATTATACCATGGCTAATGATGGTTTGTTCTTCAAGAAAACAGGAACGCTGAACAAGCATGCTGTTCCTGAGTATGCTTTGTGGCTGCAATGTATCGTGGCTTCTATCATGTGCCTTAGCGGTAGTTATGGCGATCTGCTGGATATGATCTCTTTTGTGGTGGTATTGTTCTATGCGCTCACTATTGTCGGTATCGCTGTTTTGCGTAAGAAAAGACCCGATATCGAACGTCCTTATAAAGCTTTTGGCTACCCCGTTTTGCCTGCTATTTATGTTATCATGGCGCTCACTTTTTGTGTGTTCCTGATCATGATGAAGCCTGTATATGCAGGTGCTGGTTTAGGCATCGTGCTGGTGGGTATTCCGCTGTACTACATAGCTGTTTCGAGGAAAAAGGCGGCGGCGTAGGTCACTCCCGGATCTTGCATCAATATTGCATTGCTTTCGGCAAAATATAATACCTTGCAAATTGCTTAGGTATTATAAAAGAATGTTGCAATATGGCTGTCTTTGATTTCGACAAATTATTTGCTCAGTTCGAAGGTATTAAGGTTGGGGTTATCGGTGACGTGATGCTGGACACATATTGGTGGGGGCATGTAGACCGTATTTCTCCTGAAGCTCCTGTGCCCGTGGTGGCATTGGACAAAAAGGAGCACCGTATTGGCGGGGCGGGTAACGTTGCCCTGAACCTCGTATCGCTGGGTGCGCAGGTAACGGCTTTATCGGTAACCGGGCGGGATGATGACAGTGTTTTGCTGAAAGGACTGTTTGATCAGGCCGGTATCAATACCAGCTTCTTATTGTCTTCTGCTTCCCGTATCACTACTAATAAGGTGCGTATCATCAGCCGCAATCAGCAGATGATGCGCCTCGACTCGGAAACTACCAGGGACCTTTCCGCGGAGGATGAACTGGCCGTGTTGCAAATGGTGGAAAAGTATATCGTTACTGAAAAGCCGCAGGCCATTGTACTGGAAGATTATAATAAAGGGGTGCTTACTGAAAAGGTGATCAGAGAAGTGATTGCATTGTGCAAAAAGCATAAAGTAATCACCACGGTGGACCCTAAGCGCAAGAACTTCTTTGCTTATGCCGGTGTGGACATTTTCAAACCCAATATGAAAGAGGTAAAGGATGGCCTGAACCTGCTGGTAGAGGATGTGAACATAGATACGCTCACTGACATTCATAATCAGCTGCAGGAAAGGCTCGGGCATCATATTTCGTTTATTACGCTCTCTGAAAAGGGGGTATTCTATCATAATCACGACGCTTCCCGCATTATTCCTTCTCATTTGCGCAATATTGCCGATGTATCGGGCGCCGGTGATACTGTTATTGCCGTAGCTTCTCTTGTGTATACGGCTACCAAAAGTATTGATCTGATGGCTGAGGTGGCCAATATTGCCGGCGGCCTTGTATGTGAAGAGGTGGGTACTGTGGCGATAGACAAGGAGAAACTGCTGGAGGAGTGTAAGTTGTTGTTGAAGTAGGGTTGACAAGTTAATGTGTTAACAGGTTGAAAAGGAAAGGCAACGAATATGGTTCCTGCTGCTGTTCATCAATATGTGTTGGAAATACTTCAGGCCGCAGCTGGTACAGCTATTACTTCCATCCGCTTTAGTGCTGTAGGCGGTGGTTCTATTAATGATACTTATCAGGTGGTTACCAACTCCGGTAATCGTTTTTTTGTCAAGATCAATTCTGCTGTTGATTATCCTTCTCTGTTTGTGTTTGAGCAGCAGGGGCTGGAAGCTTTGGCGGCTGCCAGGCTGATCCGTACGCCCGGCGTGATAGCCACCGGGGTAGCAGGCTCCTACCAGGTGTTGGTATTGGAATGGATTGAGCAGGGGCTCAAGTCAACTGACTTCTGGGAATCCTTTGGCAGGCAGCTGGCGGCTCTGCATGGAACTTCGCAGGAGGGGTTTGGTTTTGATTCCAATAATTATATGGGCGCCTTGCCGCAGTATAATGAGCCGATGGCCAATTGGTGTAATTTCTTTATTCAGCGTCGTCTGGAGCCACAACTCAAACTGGCTTTGGACAAGCAATTGCTGGCTTCTGGGCAGGTGAGGCTGTTTGAAGGTTTGTATAAGATTCTTCCTTCTATTTTCCCTGTCCAAGTGCCCGGCTTATTGCATGGTGACTTGTGGAGTGGTAACTTTTTATGTGATGATAACCAGCAACCTGTTTTAATAGACCCTGCTGTGTATTATGGCTACCCTGCTGTGGATATGGCTATGACCACTTTGTTTGGTGGTTTTGACCAGGCTTTTTATGACAGCTATTTTTATTATGCCCCGCCAGCACCTAATTATCGCGAACAATGGGAGGTTTGTAATCTCTATCCGCTATTAATTCACCTCAATTTATTTGGAAAAGGTTACCTGCCTGACATTTTACGTACAATTGAACGTTATTGATTTGCGTTATTATATGGTAATCAGTTAATTTAGCGATGTTAAGCAGCTTTACTGGCTGTGTGGACGTCTTACTGGCAGTTTAAACCTCTTTTTACGGGATGCTTGCGGTTACTATACTGGGAAATAATTCGGCGCTACCGGCTTACGACCGGCATCCGACGTCGCAACTGGTGACGTTGGACGACCATTTATTCCTCGTTGACTGCGGAGAGGGTACCCAGGTCCAGTTGTCGAAGTACCGCATTCGCTGGGGCCGTATCAATCACATCTTCATCTCACATCTGCATGGCGACCATTATTTCGGGTTGCCGGGTTTCATCAATAGCATGGGTTTATTGCACCGGGAGCACGAGTTGCATCTGTATGCGCCTGCGCCGCTGCAAGCGATCCTTGATCTTCAATTGAAGGCTGCTTCCACTGTTTTGCCTTACCCGCTGCATTTTCATCCGTTGGGTGAGGAGGGGGTATTGGTAAAAACTGACCGGTATAAGGTTTCCTGTTTTGCTACCAAGCACCGCATTCCGTGCTGGGGTTTTCGTTTTGACCAGGTAAAGGCTCCGCGCCGGGTAAATCCTGAGAAGGCTATCCGCTATGGTGTGCCTGCTGCTTTTTATGACCGGCTTAAGCAGGGTGAAGATTATACGAACAAGGTGGGGGAGCTGATCCGGAATGAATGGGTAACTGAAGCAGCGCCCAAGCCGCAATCTTATGCTTATAGTGCAGACACGCTGTATGATGAAGAGCTGATCGATAAAGTTCGGGGCGTGGATATTTTATATCATGAGACTACTTATCTCAAAGACCTCAATGACAGGGCCGCCAGCCGCTTTCACTCTACTACAGAGCAGGCTGCCTGTATTGCTAAAAAGGCCAATGTGGGCCGCTTGCTGATCGGGCATTTCAGCTCCAAATATGACAAGCTGGATATCTTCAAAGAAGAGGCCTGTGGGGTGTTTCCGAATACTGATCTTGCTTTGGAGGGGGTGACGTATAAAGTTTAAACAGGCTTCGACAGGCTCAGTCCCGCAGAGCGGGATAAACTCTGACATCATAAAAAAAGGCGCAAAGCCATTCCATGACAGAATGAAACTTTACGCCGCTTACTAACCCAGTTCCTTTAATTATTTCTTCCGATGAATACTCTCAACCCTTCGACAGCCCTTCGACAGGCTCAGGGTGACAGCGATTCAGGGTGACTGGTTTATTTCTTCAAATACGTTTTTACTTGTTTGTATAATCCTTCGCTCAAAGGTGTCATCGGCAGGCGCAGGTTATTTTCAATGAGTCCCAGTTCGGTTAAGAATGCTTTCACGCCAGCCGGGTTGTTTTCTGCAAACATCAGGTCATAGGCTTCTATCAATTGATCGTTTAGCTTCTTAGCTCCTTTCAGGTCGGCCTTTAAGCTATTACGTACCATATCGGTAAATTGTTGGGGGAATGCGTTGGCTGCTACGCTGATGACGCCATCCATGCCAGTGGTTGTCTGAGCAAAGGTCAGGGCATCATCGCCGCTTACTACCAGGAAGTTTTCGGGGCGGTCGCGGAGTATCAGACTGCATTGTGCCATGTCACCGCTGGCTTCTTTGATACCTGCGATGTTCGGTACTTCATTGGCCAGGCGAAGGGTTGTGGCGGCAGTCATGTTCCTGCCTGTGCGGCCCGGTACATTGTACAGTAATATTGGTTTAGGGGAAGCTGCCGCCAGCATTTTATAGTGCTGGAAGATGCCTTCCTGTGATGGCTTGTTGTAATAGGGGCTGGCGCTCAGTACGGCTGTTGCTTTATCGAGCGGGAAGTATTGCAGGTCTTTCAATAGCTCTTGTGTGTCATTGCCGCCAATGCCTACTACTACAGGTACACGGCCGTTTACCTTTTCATACGTGTATAGTATGATGTCCTTCTTTTCATCCTTGCTGAGGGTAGGGGTCTCGCCGGTGGTTCCCAGCGTTACGATGTATTCTATGCCTCCCTTGATCACGAAGTCGATGAGTTTGCCTAATGCATCGAAATCGACCTGGGTGTTTGTTTTGAAGGGGGTAACGAGTGCTACGCCTGTGCCTTGTAATGTTTGCCTGAGCGACATTCTATTGTTGGTTTTAAATTGATGGTGTCGTGATTGGTATAGCTGCAAAAAAAAACCTTCCCGCTACGGGAAGGCTTCGATATATTTCAGACATACAAATCTGTCTTTAACCTTCCCCGTACGTGGAGTGTTTCTTGACTTGCTTTGTATGCTTCTTTATGTTTTGCATGATGGGTCCAAAAATAATCAGCAAATGTATTCCACCCAAATTTTTATGTAAGAAACTGCCTGCTGATTGTTATCTATTGCTGTTAAATATACAGCTGCAAGCAGAAAGTAGCATGCTTATACTTCATCATAGAAGCCCATCTTGCTGAACTTCTCAATGCGTTTTTGTATGCGTTGTTCGGGTGTCAACTGGTTCAGCTCATTGATTGTGTTGATCAGGTAGGGTTTCAGCAGATTGGCTGCTTCTGCATAATCCCAGTGGGCGCCACCTACAGGTTCCGGAATGATCTCGTCGATGATACCAAACTGGTGCATATAATCGGGTGTGAGTTTCAACTGCTCGGCAGCTTTTTCTTTCTGGTCCCAGCTGCGCCATAGGATAGAGCTGCAACTTTCGGGGGAGATCACCGTGTACCAGGTGTTTTCCAGCATGAATACTTTGTCGCCTACACCAATGCCCAGGGCTCCACCTGATGCTCCCTCACCGATCACCACGCAGATCACCGGTACTTTGAGGCGCATCATTTCATAGATGTTGCGGGCAATGGCCTCGCCTTGTCCTCTTTCTTCAGCTTCCAGGCCGGGGTAGGCGCCGGGTGTATCTATTAAGGTAATGACTGGTTTGTTGAACTTCTCGGCCAGCTTCATCAGGCGCAGGGCCTTGCGATAGCCTTCGGGGTTGGCCATTCCAAAGTTGCGAAGCTGGCGTGCTTTGGTGTTGATGCCTTTTTGCTGCCCGATGATCATGACGGTTTTGCCGTCGAGTGAGGCAAAGCCTCCTACCATGGCTTTGTCGTCGCGTACATTACGGTCGCCAAACAGTTCTACAAAATCAGTGGTAAGTTTATCGATGTATTTGAGTGTATAGGGGCGGTCCGGGTGGCGGCTCAGCTGTACTTTTTGCCAGGGGGTCAGGTTTTGGGTAATGGCCCTGCGGGTCTCTATTACCCTTTCTTCCAGTTTTCTGATGGGGTCGCTCAGGTCAATCTTGCTCTTCTCTTGCTTCTGCTTCAGCCCTTCAATGTCATCGAACAGTTCTTTAATGGGTTTCTCAAATTCAAGAAATTGGCGGTTTTTGTCTTGCGGCATAGTTCACAAAATATAAAGCTCCAAAATTAAGGGTTGAGACCTTTTCTTTCTAATGTTTTCTTAATGGCGGGTGAGGGGTGGGCATAAAAAAGCCCATCCGGAGGAAAAAACGGACGGGCTGAAGACCGGATTACCGGTTGAAGACTATAAGTTATTGATAATGAGTATCTCTATTGTTCTTTTATGGTCTCCTTGACTGTCACTCTTTTGAATACAAACACCAGGAGTTCATCGTCTTTGTACGTTTTGTCGTAATCGGCTGGGGTATGTAGATCAATTTGTACATAGTGTTTACCATAATTGACTGCGTTTTTGGAAAGCTTGCTCACATAGAACAAGGCAAAGTCTGCAGGTTTGTAGTTGGCCAGGACTTCGTTGCTTACTCGTTTGTTATCGATCCAAACGCCATACATCTTCGGGTCCTGCCAATTCTGTAGTTGTTGGGCTGTGGGCGACTTGCGGGCAGGTCGCTTGCTGAACATCAGGGCAGGGAAATCTTTTCTTTGCTCTGTGCTCATGGTAGTGTACAAAGTTTTGAGTCTTATCTTATCTTCTTTGGAAAACTTATAGCTCAGGTGTTTTTGGCCATCGGTAGTACTTCTGTCAAGGATGGCATTGAACTCTTTCAGTTCTTCGGCGGATACACCCGGACCGGAAGGATACTGTTTTTCAAACATGATGGTGCCTACCCGTCTTACGGTGTCCCGGGGTTCCTTTATGGGTGTTGTATTCTCCGTTTTTTTCTTTTCAGGTGCTTTTTCCTGAGCATACGTTCTGCCGCTAAACAGGAATATTCCTGCGATGAATAAAGGCAGCAAGGCCAGTTGCAGGCAGGCGATCCGCCTGCTGTTGGGGGATTTTGTCATCATGGTCAATCTTTTTTTGGTGATAAAATAATTGAAGGGTGAGGTAAGCGGCGTAGCTGATTGTTGTTCTATTTTATCCAGCAATAAATGCTGATAGCCGGGAATATCATCATGTGTTTTGATCACTGCGTCATCGGCCTGCAGTTCATGGTTCAGTTGCATCGATCTTTTATAAAAGACCAGTGAAGGGTTGAACCAGCAAATCACTAATAGCAGTTCTATAAACAGTACATCCAGGGAATGTTTTTGGCGCACGTGTGATAGCTCATGGGTCAATAGGATGGTGCGTGTGGCAGGGTTGTCATAATCTTCCTGACTAATAAAAATGTAGGACAGGAATGTATGTGCAGGTATATTCCGGTTGGTCAGTATAAGTTTTGCGCCATTATAGTGCAGGATATTGTTGCCGGCAATTGCCCGGCGAATACGGTATAGGTTACGCAGAAAGCGGGCCAACAGCAGCATTGTGACCAGGAGATAAATGGTGATGGCTGCCTGCTCCAGGGTAAGGCTGTTTGTTTTTGTCACTGCTGCTTGTGCAGGATCAGGTGTATCAAAAGGAATATTGAGTGGCAATAATATTTCTTCGGGTGTTGCACCAGCCACCTGTACTTCAAAAGTGATGAAGGGGATCAGCAATGAAAACAGGATGCTAAACAACAGGTAGCCTCTGTTGAAGGCATACATTTTTTCACGTTGCAGCAACAGCCTGTATACCAGCAGTAACAAGGCTGAGCAAACTGTTAGTTTAATGATGTAGGTGATCATTTTTTCTTTTTTTCGATTTCCTGGTCGATGATCTTTCTTAACTCTTCCAATTCCTTAGCCGTGAGTTTGGTGGATTTGGTGAAGAAGGAAGCAAACTGCAGGGCTGAGTCGTTGAAAAAATTCTTGATCATGCCATTAACATGTTTCGAGAAATAGTCGGCCTTTTTGACCCTGGGAAAATATTGCCGGGAGTTGCCGAATACCTTGTGGTCTACAAATCCTTTTTCCTGCATTCTTTTGAGCAGCGTGACCACGGTAGTGGTAGCGGGCCTGGGCTCCGGGAAACATTCTATCAGGTCTTTGAGGAATGCCTTGTCCAGCTGCCATAGGTATTCCATCAATTGTTCTTCTGCTTTGGATAGTTGCATGCTCTACATGTTTAGATGTTGCTCTACAAATGTAGAATAAAGGCCTGTATTGTCAAATATTTTTTTGACGGGAGGGGTAGCGTTAACAACACTGAGTGATTATATTTACACTCTACTGCCTATTTTTCAATTCATAACAATTTTTGCAGCATGTGTAAAAAAGTAATCTTTACCTGCCTCCTTTTAATAACTGTATTCAACCTGTTTGCCGGTACTGTGGATACGGTTACCACTTTCAGTCCCTCTATGAAAAAAGATATCAAGGCTGTGGTGGTCAGGCCTTCGACGTATGACAAGAGTAAAACTTACCCGGTAGTTTATTTGCTGCATGGCTATGGTGGCAATTATGGTGACTGGATCAAAAAGGTGAAAGCGCTTCCTGCTTATGCGGATCAGTTTAATCTTATCATCGTTTGCCCGGATGGTAATGTGGGTAGCTGGTATTTCGATAGCCCTATAGATAGTTCCTGGCGATATGAAACGTATGTATCTAAAGAGCTGGTAAGCTGGGTGGACAATCATTATAGTACTGTTAAGGACAAAACGGGCAGGGCCATTACCGGACTGAGCATGGGTGGGCACGGTGCCTTATATCTTGCTTTCCGTCACCAGGATGTTTTTGGCGCTGCCGGCAGCATGAGTGGTGGTGTAGATATTCGTCCTTTTCCGCTCAACTGGGATATTGCTAAGCGTATTGGTTCTTATAAGGATAATCCCGATCAGTGGGAGAAGAATAGTGTGATCAATCTTACGCACCTGCTCGTCAACAATTCACTGGCCATTATCATCGATTGTGGTACGGGTGATTTCTTTTTCCGTGTGAATGTGAACCTGCACGAGAAGTTACTGGAAAGGAATATCAATCATGATTTTATTACGCGGCCGGGCGTGCATAACTGGGATTATTGGGATAATGCGGTTACTTATCAGTTGATGTTTATGAGTAAGTTCTTCAAGAAGTAATTTTCTTATTTATAGAAATGTAAAGGCGAGTCTTTTAGGGACTCGCCTTTTTTGTATCTGTTTTGATTTTACTATGTCGTATTCTTAACTCCAGGCTCTGGACTCTTGACTCTGAACTTTCTTAGAATCCTTGCAGTGGCCAGCTATTGTTTTTGTTGTTTACGTCTGGTAAGGTGTTGTCGGGATCGAGGGTTACTTTTTTCAGTTTGGAAGTCGACTTGTAAACAAACTGCCATACAGCGCCATGTTGCCATATTTCCACCGGAAGTTTTACACGGTCTTTCTTTCCATTCTCTTCTGTTATTTCTACTACTACCGGCATGGGCAGTTTTTCCATATTGGCGATGGTAATGATACTGCCTTGTGCAGGGTCATCTTTTACATACGCGACCTCTTGTACGGATTGATCTATCTTCCAGTTGTTCAGGAACCAGCCTCTCCAGAACCAGTCCAGTGTTTCTCCCGCATTGTTTTCTATGCAATGGAAAAAGTCATAAGGTGTAGGATGTTTGAATGCCCACTGGTGTACATAATAACGGAACGCGCTGTCGAAACGGGCAGGGCCTAATACATTCTCACGCAGCAGCTGCAATCCAAATCCGGGTTTGCGGTAGGCTACTGTGCCCAGGTTGGCCGGGCTGGTAACATCGGGGATGGTGGAAATACCTTCGGCAGTAGGTCCAAAGAATGATTGCACGAAATTCTTCGCATTCATAGCGCGGTTGCCGGCATATTCTCCATTGTTGAATTGTTTTTCGGCCAGTGTATTGATAAAGGTGTTGAAACCTTCATCCATCCACGGGAATTTCCTTTCATTGCTGCCCACGATCATGGGAAACCAGTTGTGGCCAAACTCATGTGAAGTAACTCCCCACAAGCCGCCTTTCCTGGCGCGCGCACTGCAGAACACGATACCGGGATATTCCATGCCACCTACAATGCCGGCCACGTTCACCGCCATGGGATAGGTGTATGGATACAGGTAATCGGAATAAAACTCGATGGCGCCCTTTACATATTCAGTAGAGCGGCTCCAGGCGGTATCCTGCGCTGATTCTGCAGGGTAGGCGCTCATGGCCAGTGATTTTTTACCACCGGGCAGGTTGATGCGTGCTGCATCCCATACGAAAGCGGTAGAGCTGGCCCAGGCCACGTCGCGGGTGTTAAGGCATTTGAACTTCCAGGTAAGTGTTTTTTTGCCGGCAGGTCGTGAGGCAGGATCGGTCACTTCTGCAGCAGAGCGCAGCAGCACCGTCTTATCGCTGCTCTTGGCAGCGTTCCAACGTTTCAGTTGTTCGGTTGTCAACACTTCCTGTGGGTTCAGTAATTCTCCGGAACCTACTACGATGTGATTGACGGGTGCAGTAATGTTGTAAGTGATGTCGCCATACTCCAGGTAGAACTCACCTTGTCCGAGGTAGGGTTGTGTGTTCCATCCCAGTACATTGTCATATACGCAGAGGCGGGGGAACCATTGTGCTATTTCATAGATCCAGCCGTTTTTCGTTTGCAGCCGGCCCATACGGTCGGTACCATATTCAGGTATCGTAAACTCGTAGGTAACTTTTATCTGGGTGCTGCCACCATTGCTTTTAAGGGCTTTGGGCAGCGTGATCTTCATGCGGGTATCTGTAATGTTGTAGTTTACTTCGGTCGCTTTGCCATTTTCGATGAGGGTTACGGATTTAATGGTATAGCCTCCGTCGAAGGCGTTGCGATTAGCCCATCGACCGCCGGAGACGGCAGTGGAGGCTACGCCGCGCGACTGTTGGTTGTAGATATTCTGGTCCAGCTGGAGCCACAGGAATGATAATGACTGCGGACTGTTATTGGTGTAGGTGATCTGCACACTGCCGGCCACCTGGTGTTGTGCGTCATCCAGTGCAGCTTCGATCTTGTAATCGGCCTTGTTTTGCCAGTACTTAGGGCCGGGGGTACCGTCGGCTGACCTGATGTCATCGCCGTAGGCAGGGTAGAAAAAAGGGGAAAATGCTTCATGCTGGTCATACACGGAATTGGTTTGGGCAGCAGCTTGTAGACTCAATACTACCAAACAGCTACTCAGGAGCCTTTTTGTCGTAAAACTCATGATGAAAAACGTTGTTTTAATGAAAAGAAAGCCTAAAAGTAAGCAAATGGAGGGCTTACGGGTTGCCATTAATCAAATAGCGCAATTTTTTTAATGTAACCGGGAGTGATGGGTTGTGCTTTTCTTCCACCTGCTTCAGGGGGCTGACTCTGGGGATTTGTTATTAATTTGCAGCACATGTCGTTATATATTACCTCTCTGAATTCCGGCAGCAATGGCAATTGTTACTACATCGGCAACGATGAGGAGGCCATTTTTGTGGATGCGGGTATTTCGTGCCGCGAAACCGAGAAGCGAATGGCACGCCTGGGTTTGCAGATGAAGAAGGTAAAAGCCATTTTTATATCGCACGAGCATGGTGATCATATTGCCGGCCTTCCCGTGCTGGCCAAAAAATACCAACTGCCGGTTTATATAACAGCCGGCACGCTCGAAGAAGGAAGGTTACAGCTGAGTGCAGAGCAGGTTATTGCTTTCGAAGCATACAAACCTATTCAGATAGGCGGATTGTCGGTTACAGCTTTTCCTAAATTCCATGATGCAGCTGATCCGCATAGCTTCGTGGTATCTTCTCCTTCTGTAAGGGTGGGGGTGTTTACAGATATCGGCAAACCTTGCGATCACCTCATCACGCATTTTCAACATTGTCATGCGGCTTTCCTGGAAACGAATTATGATGAGGATATGCTGATGAATGGCAGGTATCCACCAATGCTGAAGAACCGTATCCGTGGTGGTCATGGGCATTTATCCAATATACAAGCGCTGGAATTGTTTAAGAAATACCGCCCTACGTTTATGAGCCATTTGTTGTTGTCACACCTGTCGAAGGATAACAACAATCCGCAGTTGGTGCGAGATCTTTTTGAGCAGCATACCAGCAGCACTTCTATTATTGTAGCTTCCCGTTTTGCAGAAACGGAATTGTATCATATCAGGTCTTCCGGCGAAGAGTTGTCTGAAATTACCCGACCTGTAGAAAGACTGGTCACAGTGGCGGCGGCGAAAACACCTCCAACGCCCCGCCAGCAACAACTGTCACTGTTTTAATGCACAGGCGCATCGGTAGTACTGCCTGCATGGGCAATGGCGTCTGCCAATTGTTGATTTTCTTTCTTTTCCCTTGATATCACTTTGTGTATGATGATAATACTTAGCAGCATGCATACAGCACCGATCAGGAAGTGTATGCCCGGGAAATGAAATGGCGCTTTATCGGTAGTGAAATAAGTAAACGTGCTGTTCATGATCAATGGTCCGAAGATAGTGGTGAGGCTCATCAGACTGGTTAGCGCTCCCTGCAGCTCTCCTTGCTGATTGGCGGGTACGTGAACTGATATTACTGACTGCAGGGAAGGCCCGCATATACCGCCGAGACAATAGGGTATCAGGAAGGCAAACATCATCCAGCTTTGTGTAGCAAAAGCAAATAACACGAGGCCCAGGGTATATAACGAGAGCCCAACATAAATGCTTTTTTCATTGCCGATCTTAGGAACGATCACCCTCGTTAATCCGGCTTGTACAGCGCCTACCAGTACACCCACCACGGCCAGTGATATGCCTACCATTTTCTCACTCCAGCCAAACCGGTAAATGGTGAAGAAGTTCCAGTTGCCCTGTACGGATTGGGCGCCAAGGTAGATCAGGAAAAAGCCGAATGCCAGTCCACCGATCTCGGGGTGATCGGTTAAAAATCGCAATGACCCAATCGGGTTGGCGCGCTTCCATTCAAATGGGCGACGCTTCTCTTTGCTTAATGATTCGGGTAAGAAAAAGTATCCATATAAACAGTTGAGCAGGCAAAGTGCAGCGGCCGCATAGAAGGGCGCTCTGATGCCCCAGATGGCCAGTAAAGCGCCAAGTGCTGGCCCCAGTACAAAGCCTAATCCGAATGCGGCACCAATGAGACCGAAGTTCTTGGCCCTCGATGTTTCATCTGTACTGATATCTGCTATGTAGGCGGTGGCAGTGGTAAAACTGGCGCCGGTAATTCCTGCGATAACGCGGCCCACAAACAGCCATCCGTAGGAAGGCGCCAATGCCAGGATAATATAGTCTATTCCGAAACCCAATAAGGAAAACAGCAAAACAGGCCGGCGGCCATAGCGGTCGCTCAGGTTACCAATTACCGGTGAAAATAAAAACTGGGTGATGGCAAAAACAGATAGCAAAAGGGCGCCATAAGTACTGGCTTCGTTAACAGGGATACCTTTTAGCTGGGCAATCAGATCGGCCATTACGGGAATGATCAATCCCCATCCCATGATGTCGATCAGGAGTGTAACGAATATAAATCCAATGGCTGACTTCCTGTTTACTTGCATATATTCTGTTGTTATTCGGGTAATGCAAACTTAGACTACAAAGTTTAATAACAGGGAGGGTAAATACGACCATTTACAGGCAATTTGCGGCCATTCACCGACAGTAGGATGGGTTGCTTACAGCAAAAAGGGTGATTTGAGACTTACAGAGACTTTTTCATTTCCATAAAGCTGAAATCGGCGCGGGCTGCAGAAGACTTATTGGCGAAAGGCTCCAGCTTGCCGGTAGGCACAAAGCCTTTGCGCCGGTACCAGTCCATCAACTCATGGCGGAGGTTGATAACGGTGATCGTGACGGAATCATATCCATGCTCTTTGGCATATCCTTCACTGAATTGTAGCAGGCGCTTGCCAATGCCGGCGGCTTGCATGCCCGGTAGCACAGACAGCATGCCCAGGTATAAAGTAGTTTCCTTTTTCTCCAGTAATACGCAACCCACTATTTCTCCTGCTGCAGTACTGCACTTGAACATGGTAACGGCCGGCTGATCGATAAGCTTCTGCAAATCAGGTTCTGTGGTTCGCTGACCAGCTACCAGGTGACTTTCTGATGTCCAGCTTTTACCGGGTTCTCCTTCATAGGCACTATTGACAACTTTCGTTACGGCAGGCACGTCTGCATCGGTAACGGGTAATATGATAAATTCACTATGGCTCATCACACACGGTTTTAATATCGGTAAACAGTTTATTGAATTCGTTTTCCATAGTAGAGTCGCGGCTGGTATGGACAAGGGTATTGTTGGCGCAGTTGCCAAAGCTGAAAGTGATCAGGTCGATCATGGCGTAAGTAATGCGTTGTGGCGAATTATACTTCTCATAAAACTTAGCCATGTAAACTTCCGGTGCGCCGTTCTTAGCTTTTTGTTCTTCCGTAAAACTTTTCCAGGCGGCCAGCATGGTAGCAGTATCAGCCGTCAATGCAGCAACCACTTGTGGGCAATCTTTCGCAAACCGGCTTGTTTTGAGTGTGGCCGGATCAAGAAATGCCTGCAGCGTAGCTTTTTTTAATGCATACTCATCATCCAGTTCTTTCAATCGTTGTTTTTTCAACTGCTGCCAGAAGGGTGCATGGATAACCTCAGCCTGCTGTAAATGTTCTTTTTTCTTTTCGTATTCAGTAGTGAGTGTTTGCAGGTTTATGGTGGCTATGTCTTTGGGCTCATAAACCGTTTGGCCATTGTCGAGTTGCAGGCTGGCAAGTGCAAACCATAGGTCATAAGTGTTTTGCAGCTGGCTGGCATTATATAATTCAGGATCGTAGGAGCCTTTGTTTTCGCATAACTCGGTAGCCCAGGTAAAAATAGCAGCACTGTCGGACTTGCTTTGGGCAGCCGGGGTTTCCTGCTTTGCTTCTGGCGTAGGATCGCTACAGGAGCAAAGCAGGAAACTTGCTACCATCGCCGTGAGCAAATAACTACTGCAGGTTGGGTGTTGCCGGGTCATAACCATTTTACATTTTAGACTGTAAATGTATTATGACCCGCGTGAAATAAAAAGTTGGCTATTGACGGGAGATCACTGCGACCCATCCGCCGCCGGCGGCCATTTTCATTTTCAATACATCACCGCTTTTCACTTGTAATGTGCTGATCTTATAATCGGTGGCATATTTAGCGGCGTTGATGCCATCGGTGAGGATATCTATTTTGTAATTGCCTTCAGGAAGAAAATCCAGTTTGGCTTCCAGTGTTCTTTCATCCCAATCTGTCATAGCGCCAATGTACCACTTGTTGCCGTGCTGCCTGGCTACAGCGGCATAGGTGCCGATCTTTCCAGCCAGTGGAACCGTTTTATTCCAGGTAGTTGGAATGCCGGCAATGAAGCGGGTAAAGGCAGTGTCCTGCAAATACAGCGAAGGCGTCTCCGCCAGCATCTGCAGTGGTGCTTCATACATTACGTACATGGCAGCCTGGTGAGCGCGGGTGCCGCGGCTTACCGGCTCATTGAAAGAAACTGTAAATCCTTTCTTATTGGAATTACGCATGGCACCCGGCGTATAGTCCAGTGGACCAGCCATCATGCGTGTAAATGGCAACGTGAGGTTATGCTCAGGCGTTATATAATCAGCCCACTTGTTGTTTTCCAATCCCTTCACGCCTTCATAGTTGATCACGTTTGGGTACTTGCGGTTGAGGCCCACGGGCTTGTAAGCGCCGTGATAATCTACCAACAGCTTCCTGTCTGCACAGGCTTTGGCCACGCGCTCATACCAATTCACCGTGTATTGATCGGCTCTTTGAATAAAGTCAACTTTTATGCCCTTCACACCCCACTGTACAAATCTGTCCAGTACAGAATCCATCTTTTCATCGATGGGGCGCCACAGGCTCCATAGAATAATGCCTACGCCTTTGGAGGCGCCGTATTGTACCAGCTCCGGCACATTGATCTCTTTGCGGGGAGCGCTTACATCGGTAGTCGTACGCGACCATCCTTCATCGAGAATCACATAATCCAATCCAAATCGCGCAGCAAAGTCTATGTAATATTTATAGGTGGCGTTGTTGATACCCGATTCAAAGTCTACACCAAAGACGTTATTGGCATTGTACCAATCCCAGGCTACTTTGCCTGGTTTTACCCAGCTAAAATCTCCTTGTGTAACGGGCGTGCCAAGTTGAAACACCAGTTCATTGGAGAGCAGTGATACATCGTCGGGGGCAATCATCAGCAAGCGCCAGGGGAGTGTTCTGCTGCCCCTGGTGTCGGCAATGTAGGGCGCTTTTTCAGCCAGCACTTCGCGACGATCGGTACGTGGTGCCACATAACTCTTCAACACAGCAGGAGGAAATTTGCCTTCCAGCTTGCCGCCTTCGTGGGGAAACAAAAACAGGTTGGGATAGTCGTACAAGTCACTTTCAGTGATCACCAGTTTGGTGCCTCCGGGCGTCGTTTGGTAGAGTGGGAGATAAGCATACTTGTGCGCAGGGATGGTGTCCAGCATCTTGGTGCTGAACAGTCCTTCGTAGTGAGAAATAAACTCGGGGTTGCTTTCTTCGGGCCACCACGCTTTGTTTTGTTTGTCCAGGGCAAAGCTCACTTCTTCTGCATCTACCTTCAGTGAGGGCACCTTTTTATCCAGTTCAAACCGGTAGGCAACGCCATTGTTATAAGCACGGAAACAGAGGGTAACACCGCCGGCAAATACCAGCTTCAGTTCTTTATATACGTCGGGAATGATGGAATTCTTTACAGGTACAATGGAGAAAATAGAATCCCGGTGATCCGACTTCAATTGCTTTAGCAGCTTGCTCCTGGGGCCGGGAAATTTTTCACCGTTGGTAGTGATGGAAATACCGGAAGGGAAAAGAACTGTTTCACTTTTAAAAGCGACGCTCCATTCAATAGTAGCACCCGTGCTGATCTTGATCACAATATTGCCATCAGGAGAGCGAAGCTCATGATCGGCTGCGCGGGCAGTAACACTAAAAAGGCATACTACTAACACACACAAGAACTGCTTCATGAACACCACGTTGATATTTCCCATTCCAGTTTAATTAAGCCGCCAATTTACAGGCTTCAGCACAAAGCCCTTTAAGGGATATTAACCAGCTATGGGCGTATTTGCACCTGTTTCCCCAAAGGCAAACAAGCCCCTCCGGAGAGGAACTTGTTGCATATGCATAGCCATGAAAAAACTGATTAAGCTTCTGCAGATTGCAGGGCTGGAGCAGCGGGGAAGTCTACTGGTATTTTGGTAACAGCATACAGGTAGTTGGTGATCATCTTATCACCGATCAGCATGATGGTATCTACCAGGTTTTCATCGGTATAACCCGCTGCATAAAAAGCATCTATGGATTCAGTTGAGGGTTTGCCACGGTTTACCACGAAGCTTTTGGCAAGGGCAGCCAGCGCATTAACCTTGCTATCGAAGGCAGCTGCACCGCTACGTATTTCAAGGATCTGATCATCTGTAAAGCCATTCAGCTTGGCAATAGCGGTGTGGGCAGCTAAACAGTAGTCACATTCATTGGCCTGGCTTACTGCCAGATTCACTACTTCTTTTTCTTTGGCTTTGAGGGATGATTTACCGCTTGATAAAGCAAGGTAATTAGCCAGACCGTTTTGTGAGAGCGCCATGGTAGCAAACAGGTTAGGCACTTTGCCGATTCCTTTTTTCAGGTTATCAAACAATACCTGGTTAGCGGGTGATACTTCTTCTCTGGTGGGGACTGTGAACGTTTTCATTGTATTTGTTTTTTTATTGATTGCTTTGTCGTTATTGACGATGTAAAATTGCAACCAATACCGTTCACTAAAAATGGGCATACTTCCCGAAGCCTTGTGGATTCTTCCCGGGGGCTAATGGAGAAAGGGTATCTTTTGAAAAGCCTGTACAAAAAGGAACATCGTAAAGAAGAAATAAGCTGCGGCCACCCATTGTACCTGCCGGTTGTTCCTCGCAATATAATAACCGAATAAAGGGAGGAGCTGCAAGGAATGAATGCCGATGAAGTGTGCCACCCGCAGGTCGCCGTATACTGTACTCCAGTTGAGAACCGGTATGCCCGGACCGCCATCAGGAGTGCCCACCGTGTGGGCAAGTCGTGAAGCCATGATGCCGCCCTCGAAAGAAAAAATAACAAACAGCACAATACCCAGCCGGATGCCCCATACATAAGGCATCGGTACAGTGAATTGTTGTTGTTTGAAAAAGTTATAACCGATTACGCCTGTCCACGTTGTCAGCGTAGCAATGGCAACTCCCATCACTATAAAAAGCGACCGGTGAAAAGGTGTGGTGATATTGAAATGTGATAACCGGCCATTGGCTGCCTGCCAGGTGATGATGGCCTGCTCGATGAGCATAACAACCACGACCATCCACGTATATACCTTTACGCGGCGCTTGTCATCGAGATATGTTAGGAACCAGGCCATTGTCCAGCAAAAGATCCAGATGGAGAAAGCAAACTTCATGGGTTTAATCCATGCGTTGATACCCAGTACTGTATTGGTAGTGGTTTGCGTCATGATGGCACACAGGATACCACCAATAAAATACAGCCAGCCATAGTAATAGAGGATCGCATTTCGCCTGCTTAATTCATATAGGAATTTCATAGACCATCATTTGGGTGACTACTTTGCTGCTACAAAATTCTTACCAGTAGATACTACAAGCACTGATACGTATATCAATGCTGATTAACGTTGGACAGAATCCATTTTGTTCAATCTGAAGGTTCTGGCGGTAATCGCCCGCGGCGCTTATTTCTCCACATGCTCATATTGCTCCCGCCAAACGGCGGTGTGCCTGCCATATTCGTTCGTCGTAGATGATCTTTTTTAGGCACACCTTCTTTGCCGGGACCTGGCAGAGGTGTGGGTCATTTCCATCTTTCCCGCAGCAAATAAGAAAATAGGTTAATATTAATACGAGGCAGATTGGTTTCAAGGTGGTATGTTGAGCATCTGATTTAACCATAATTCCGGATGAGACAGCTGGTGGTTGCCCACTGTTTTCCCTGTGTTTCGTGCTCCCGAAACCAGCGAAACAGGTAATTAATCGATTAATTTATAGGATTAATGTCTTGTTAAGCACTAATTAGGTAAAAATTAAGGTGCAGAGTGTTTAATTGCATCTTTAGTATTAGCAATTGCAAACCCATATGAATTTTTTCCTTTCCTCTTGCCCGGTCCGGTCTTTTCTGTTTACCCTGGCGCAAAGATTTTCCTTTTTTCTATTTGTTGTTTTTTCTTTCCTGTCTGCCCAGGCTGTCCGGGGGCAGGATAAGCACATGAAGTTATGGTACAAGGCGCCCGCCGGCACGGTATGGGAAGCTGCCCTGCCCATCGGCAATGGCCGCATCGCCGGCATGGTCTATGGCAACCCGGAGGCGGAGGTGATCAAGCTGAATGAATCCACTTTCTGGCGGGGAGGTCCCAACCGGAACGATAACCCCCGGGCGCTGGCTGCTCTGCCTGAAGTGCAGAAGCTGATCTTTGAAGGCAAGTACAAAGAAGCCTCCGATCTGGCGGCTAAGACTATTCAATCCGATAGCATCAATGGCATGGATTTCCAACCGGTCGGTGATCTCACGATCGCTTTTCCCGGCCATGCCGGTTATGCGGATTATTACCGTGAACTGGATGTGCAGCGCGCAGTGGCCACCACTACCTACACCGTGAACGGCGTCAGGTATACGCGTACCGCTTTTGCCTCCATCCCCGACCAGGTGATGGTGCTGCACCTGGCAGCCGATCGACCGGGCAGCTTACATTTTACTGCCTCGCTGGCCAGCAAGCAGAAATCCGCCGTTACCATCGAAGGCAACAAGATCATCGTGTCTGGTATTTCCGGTAAAAAAGATGGCGTGGCCGGTAAAGTAGAGTTTGCGGCCATCGGTCAGATCATTACCAAAGGCGGCAAACAGGTAAGCGAAAGCCAAAGCATCAAAGTAGAAGGGGCAGATGAGGCCACCGTGTACCTGTCCATGGCTACCAATTATATTAATTACCATGATGTCAGTGCCGATGAAGGCCAGCGTGCCAGGCAGTACCTCACCAAAGCCCTGCAAAAGAAATACAGCGCACTGCTGCAAAACCACATCAGTACCTTTCAACACTATTTCAACAGGGTATCGCTCGATCTTGGTGTGACGGATGCCGTACAGAAACCTACTGATGAACGCCTGAAAGAGTTTGCCAGCGGTGATGATCCCCAGATGGTGGCGCTGTATTTTCAGTTTGGGCGTTACCTGCTGATCTCCTCTTCCCAGCCCGGCGGACAGCCTGCCAATCTGCAAGGTATATGGAATGATAAGATGAGCCCGCCCTGGGGCAGCAAGTACACCATCAACATCAATACGGAAATGAACTACTGGCCGGCAGAAATTACCAACCTCACCGAGATGCACGAGCCATTGGTAGAAATGGTGAAAGACATTTCACAGACCGGCCGCGAAACAGCCAAAGTGATGTATGGTGCACGCGGATGGGTGGCCCACCACAATACCGATCTCTGGCGCATTACTGGTCCGGTGGATGGCATTTATTCTGCCATGTGGCCAATGGGAGGGGTGTGGCTGAGCAGGCACCTGTGGGTAAAGTACCAGTACAGCGGTGATAAGAAATTCCTTGCTTCTGTATATCCCGTATTACAAAGCGCTGCGCAGTTTTACCTCGATTTCCTGATACCGGAGCCCACGCACAACTGGCTGGTGGTATCGCCTTCCATGTCGCCGGAAAATGCGCCCGGCATTGCCCGCGGCAAATCTATTGCCGCCGGCGTTACGATGGATAATCAGCTGCTGTTCGAGTTATTTTCCAATGTCATTCGTGCAGCAGACATACTGGGCGTCGATGCCGCATTTGCCACACAGGTAAAAGCTGCCCGCGATCGCTTGCCGCCTATGCAGATCGGACAACATGGCCAGTTGCAGGAATGGCTGCAGGATATTGATAATCCCAAAGACAAACATCGTCATATCTCTCATTTGTTTGGCCTCTATCCCGGCGGCCAGCTATCACCTTTCCGTACACCCGAACTCACCATGGCCGCCAAAACTACGCTCGTACAGCGTGGTGATGTTTCTACCGGCTGGTCTATGGGTTGGAAAGTAAACTGCTGGGCCAGATTGCTCGATGGCAACCATGCCTTCAAGATGATCCGCGATCAGCTTACGCCTGCAGGTGTAAACAAGGGGGGCGAGAACAGCGGCGGCGGTACCTACACCAATTTGTTTGACGCTCATCCACCTTTCCAGATAGATGGTAACTTCGGTTGTGCTGCTGGTATAGCAGAGATGCTGCTGCAATCTTATGATGGCAATATCCATGTGCTGCCGGCCCTGCCCGATGCATGGAAGAAAGGCACCGTGAAAGGATTGCGCGCATTGGGTGGGTTCGAGATCGTAGAACTGACATGGGAGCAGGGACAGGTAAAGAAGCTCGTCATCAAATCATTGCTGGGTGGCAATTGCCGGCTGCGGCTGCCGAATGCGGTAAGCCCTGCCGGAAAAGCAACCTTGCGCCCCGCTGCCGGAAAGAATACGAATCCCTATTACGCCATCGATGAAACGCCGGCGCCATTGATACATGGGACTGGTACAGAGCAGTTGAATGCGCAGGAGGGCCTGCTATACGATATGAACACGCGCGCAGGAGAAGTGTACACCCTCGTGGCGCGATAGGATCGATCAACTATATAATTCACTATAGATTGTTTATTAATAATTCGATTATGGTTAAAAAAATCACCCTTGCCGCCTGTGCCCTTGTGGCGTTGCAGTTGTTGGCAGTTAATGACGGTTACAGCCAAACCACCAAAAAGGCCGCACCGGCAAAACCGGCAACCTCCGTTAAACCCACACAGAAGCCGCCACCACCGCCGGCCCCTTTGGCTACGCCGCAGGAAATAGAAGAAGGAAAAGTGCTTATTACCAGGCTCGACTGCATGGTTTGCCACAAAGTGAATGAAAA
Source organism: Niastella sp. (assembly GCA_017744515.1). GTDB lineage: Bacteria > Bacteroidota > Bacteroidia > Chitinophagales > Chitinophagaceae > Paraflavitalea. The sequence goes on along the minus strand of JAGIBF010000041.1, from coordinate 36,122 downwards.
ATCTATAGGCCCCGCATATATAGATGTGTCGAAGAAATATCCCCATACAGATTCTACCGTGTCGATACTCTCGGGCAAGGTGATCAATGGCGGATCGGGCAACTGGGGTCAGGTGCCCATGGCGCCGCATGCCACCCTTTCTAAAACGGATGCCGAAAAGCTCGTCAAGTACATACTTTCATTATCGGCTACGAAATGATCACCCGTAAACAAATGATATGAAACGATTGCCTGTATTACTGTTGTTGACACTCGCCATATTTACCCTGCCGGCATGGAGCAATCCCGGTAAGAAAAATAAGAAAGTACTGCTGTTTTATAAGACAGCCGGTTTTTACCACGGCTCCATCAAGCCAGGCGTACCAGCCATTATGCAGCTGGGTGCAGAAAATAAATTTATCGTTGATACGACCCGCGATGCCAGCCAGATCACCCCTGAAGTGTTGCGGGAGTATAAGGCCGTTATTTTCCTGAACACGACCGGCGATATCCTGAATGCTGATCAGCAGTCCGCATTGGAGCAGTTTATCCGTTCGGGTGGAGGATTTGTAGGTATCCATGCTGCCACCGATTGCGAATATGGATGGCAGTGGTATGGCAACCTCGTAGGCGCCTATTTCGGTGGGCATCCTGCTGTGCAGGAAGCCACTTTAACTGTAAAAGATAAGCGGCATCCTTCCACCACATCCATGGCTACCACATTCAGCCATAAAGATGAATGGTACAATTTTAAATGGATAGCCGATGACATCAAAGTACTCGTAAGTATCGATGAAAAAAGCTATAAGGGAGGCACCAATGGCGATAACCATCCCATTTCATGGTACCATGCCTACGATGGTGGAAGGTCTTTCTATACCGCTATGGGGCATACCAATGAAAACTTTTCAGACCCCATATTCATGAAGCACCTGCTGGGCGGCATAAAATATGCCATCGGCAAAAAATGAAATTGATTACCCGAAATAGACTACAACATGAATAAAAAGATTGCTTGTACAATTGGAACGTTGATGCTGCTGGGCTTTGCCTGGAACTGTACCACTTCAAAACAGGTCATTAAACGCGATGCCTCCGGTAATGTGATTGTCAATCCAACGCCTTCACCACTTTTCCTGTCGCCCAAAGAAAGCATGAAGACCATGCTGTTGCCCAAGGGATACAAGCTGCAATTGGTGGCGAGCGAGCCTATGATCAAAGAGCCTGTGGCGATCGTGTGGGATGGCAATGGCAGAATGTACGTGGCGGAGATGCGCACTTATATGCAGGATATCAATGGCACCGGTCAGCGAAGACCCATTTGCCGCATCTCACGCCTTGAAGACGAGAACTGGGATGGTGTAATGGACAAACAAACTGTTTATATCGATAGCCTGGTGCTGCCCCGCATGATGCTGTGTGTAGGCGACAAGCTGCTGGTGAATGAAACATGGAGTTATAATATCTGGAGCTACGGAGATAAGAACGGAGATGGCGTGGCCGATGAAAAAACACTTGTCTACAAAAACGATAAAGAAGATACCCGCAACCTCGAACACCAGAAAAGTGGTCTGTTGTGGAACCTCGATAACAATATCTATGTAAGCTGCGATCCCGTACGCTACCGTTATCAGGCAGGCAAGCTGGTGGCAGATACAATGGTGAATTCACCCGGCGGACAATGGGGTATCGGCAACGATGATTACGGCAGGCTTTACTTCTCCAACGCAGGTGGTGAAGTGCCTGCTATGCATTTTCAGATCAATCCTGTATACGGCCTGCTGAATATGCCCAACCAATACGACAATGAATTCCAGGCCGTATGGCCCATCATTGCAACTCCCGATGTACAGGGCGGCATGAACAGGCTGAGACCCGATACTACCTTAAATCATTTTACTGCCAGCTGCGGACAATCTATTTTCCGGGGCGATGCGTTGCCGGCCGATGTGCGTGGTGACCTGTTCATCTGTGAGCCGGTAGGAAGATTGGTGCGCCGGGCAAAAGTGACCAACGACAATGGCCGTATCTCTTTGAAGAATGCTTACGATAAGTCGGAGTTCATCGCTTCTGCCGATATGAACTTCAGGCCGGTGAACAGCATCACTGGTCCTGATGGCAATCTGTATATTGTAGATATGTACCGTGGCATCATACAGGAAGCTACGTGGACAGCCGAAGGAAGCTTTCTGCGTCCCCGTATCCTGAAGAAAGGATTGGACAAGAATATCGGTCGCGGACGTATTTACCGCGTGGTACATGATGGAAATAAAAGCGGAGAACGCCCCCGTCTATTGGATGCAACCGCTGCCCGGCTGGCAGGCTATCTCGATCATCCCAATGGCTGGTGGCGCGAGAATGCACAAAAAGAATTGATCGTGCGTGGAGATAAAACGGTAGTACCGCTGTTGAAGAACATAGCACTCGGTAAAGAAAGCACCATCGGAAGCAAAACAGGTGCACTGGCCCGTATACATGCGTTGTGGACACTGGAAGGATTGCAGGCGCTCGATAAGTCTGACTTGTATGTCGCGCTGGCCGATGCAGATGCACAGGTGCGGAAAACTGCTGTATGGATCAGTGAAAACTACCTGCGTAAGAACGATGAAGAAGTGATTGCGAAGCTGGCAGCTCTGAAGAATGATGCTTCGGCAGAAGTGCAGGCACAACTGGCGTCATCTCTGTCCCTGAGCACATCGCCTGCTGCAGCGCAGTTGGCCAACGAGGTGGTAGCTGGTTCTTCCAATACTGCTTTACTCAAAGGCGTGGCCAATAGTATTGAAGTGAATAAGAATACCAAACTGTTTGGTTCAAGGTTGGCCAATATGTCTGCCGGCGACAGGAATACCATTCTTGCAGGCCAGGAGATCTATAAACAACTTTGCGCTACCTGTCACGGGGCAGATGGCAAAGGATTAGCTGTAGGCAGTAGTACAACTTCAGCACCGCCACTGGCCAACTCTGACCGTATGGGTGGTGACAGCCTCACACTCATCCGGATATTATTACATGGATTGTCCGGACCCATCGACGGAAAAACATATCCCGACGTGATGGCGCCCTTTGGAGCTACCAACGACGACCAGTGGGTGGCTTCTGTGCTGAGCTTTATCCGCTACAACTTTGCAAAGAATAGCAACTTCCGAAGAAGGTGGACGCCCATCGTACCAGTAGACGCTGTGAAGCAGGAAAGAGCGAAAACACGTACCAGCACCGCGATGTGGACGCTTGAAGAACTGGCCAAAGCGCCGAAGTAAAACAGGCGTAGCCATGCAACAAATGAAACGGGCAGTGTATATCCAGTCTGGAAATGCACTGCCCGTTCCATTGGCAGGTGCTGATGGTTTCCCCCGTATTATGTTTCAAAAGCCTTTTGACAGGAGCTATTGTCGATTTGACTTTGAATGTTGACCTGTGATCCCCTTTTCGTATAATGAGTGTAATCGCAGTAATTCGGCGTAACTTCCCCATACAACTGGAATCAGATGTAAATTTATTTGGGTTAGGAGAAGTAAAATCATATCCGGTCTACTGTCCATTTTTATGGTCGAGGCTAAAACATTTTTTTAAATCTAACCTTCAATGATATTCCTTCTATTTATAGCAACAGTAACTGCCGTACTTGTAATTGTCGCGGTGGTTGCTGCTGTTGTTGTTGCTGTTGTTGCTGCCGGTGAATTGATGGGCATGAACGGCATCCTGCCCGGGCCTTATGATGATGGCCGGCCGGTTGATGGCAGCGCAAAGCTTCATTGCTTCGCCAACAACATGGCTGCCGTTACCCCTTTCGATGAACCGAAACTGGAAGATCGCCTCAATTACCAAGATTCGGGCAAACATTATGATTTCCGGATCACAGATGGACAAGTTATGTACCGGTCTTATGATCACGAAGCAGGCGGTTTTACAGCGTGGCAGATCATTAAGCCCCCCGGAGAAACGGGTGCGAAAGTGGTCAGCTATGATAAAAAGTGTAAAGGTGAAATATATGATGCCCCGCGTTTTGAGATCATTGCTGCCAACAGCGGAAGAATTATTGCGAAACAGGAAGGAAAGGATAATTTCTTTTTTACACTGATGGATGAACAATTTTTGCATTGGCAGTTCCGCAATGGTTCGTCCGGTGAAAAAGAATACCTGTTTGTTCCGGGCTTCTACAACAAACTCGATCCGCAACAACGCTATTTTTACTCGGAGGGTTTCAGCGATAAATTAGCCCACCTGGAGGGAATATATAATGATCATCCCTGTGCCGAACGGTTACCTTTTTACAAGTGGATGACCTTGTTCCCGGAGACCATGTTTGTAAAAAAGAAGGTCCGCTACTGGCATAAGATAGATGCACGTCCGTTAAGGTCTTCCGATGAGTCGGCGCTGCAACAATTAAACATACCATTATACAATGCAGTAACCTACCGTGAATTGACAGTACTCATCAAACGCAGATCGGCGATCGATTTCGATCATGTATTGGATATCGGCGTTGGCCATACAGACTATCATCTTATCGGTGAGCGGCAACATGGAGGAGAACTGGACAATCTTGAAACCAGTCCACTGGGCCTGCTGAGAGCGAGGAATATTTACCGTTATTTTAATGGTCCCGTCAAGGATAAAGGAGGATTCATCGATGGCACCGTAACATTTTATATGCTTTGCAGGTTAAGAGGCGACCGATACGCGGTGCTTTGGCTTGACGAACAGTCGGGACCTTCCGACCGCTGGAGGCTTGTGCATCCCGATGACGGACATTTTTCAGCGGCGGGCTCCATCGCTAATCCTGTGTCTAAACTGATGAACGACCGTCCGGGTCCGGCTGAATGGAACTATTCAAAATCTGATCATTGGTGTCCTTTCGAAACGGGGAAAATAAATATGGACTCCAGGATGGCCGTATCGCGGCAGATCATCCTGGTGACCGGCCATGATGAAGTGCCCGAACTGTATTCAATCAACTGGAGTTGGGGAACTGCTGATCGTACCTGGCGATGGAGAAGATACCCCGTAGACCTTTATGTGGGAAAAAAATATTTGCCATCGGATGGGGAGTACCGCGGTACCATTGACCCGCAGACAGTTCGTTTAAGAGAAGACATGACCATCTGCATTGAAGGAACAATTATTACAACGGATAAAAGAACCATTCGCGGGTTTTGGATACAGCGTTACCTGCCTTGTACTAATCAGCATGTGCCACATGGTAACCATTTGAATGGCCAAAAGCCAGGATCCGGATATATACATGACTGGAGATTCATGCCCGAAGACATATTTGATTTTGTAAACCCGCGATACAGCCATATGTGGGCTTACGAAAAAAATGTAAATACAAGATGTCAGTACTACACTGTCACGATCAACGACGGGTTGGAAACGATCTGCAATTTAACCGATGAAGAGCAAAAGCAACTCCGATGGGAAGACCAGGGTGCAGTATTTTTTATCAATGGCATTTATTTTCCGTTCATCGATATGGATGATTTTCCTCCCATCCGAACGCCACTGGATATCCTGAATATGGCTACTAACGAACACTCATACCATCCACCCTCACTTTTTGAACCTTATCTGGCCTTTACAATTTTTCGAAAACCATATGGGCTTGGTTACATGGCCATACTTGCAGACAAACGCGACGACGATATTGTCGAGTTCACGGATTACCACGGTAAACGTGCAAAACTGGCTTCCTCTGCAGGCTCAATAGAGGTAACATTTACAAGTCATGAAAGAATAGATTACCTGCCTTGTATCAGATACTGTAAGATCACTAATGATCTTGCGATGAGCGAGGACAGACAATCCATCACTTATCGCTATATCATCTACCTGGAGTGCAATAATAACCTTGATTCTGTTCGCAGGCATATCAGCGATATCTGCCTGGGTGTTGTATTTCCCGGGCCGGAACTTCCACCCGGCTGGCTCAATCCCGGTGTCAAAATATACTGGCAGGGGGTAATAGAAAATATAACCGCGGTTGAACCTTTGGGAAATGGGTGGTTTGGATACAGCGTGGGTTTTCTATCTGACCGGGAGGACATTTTCAGTTACCTCCAGGAAGAAGGTGCAATGCTTGGGGGAACGAGTGTATGGGTAAAAGATATTTTAGGACACGTTGCCTATCCCGATAAAATCGAATTTGCTGTAAGATCGCTGTCGCCCTATGATTAGTTTATCTAACGACCTCGCTCACCAAGTAAAGTTACAACGCGAAAATGCCGTTGCAGTGTTGCTAAAAACGGAAAGTCAATGGCTTAAAAGTAAAGTGAAGTAAAAACAAAAAAGGTCCATCATTGCTGATGAACCTTAGATGCGGACCGGACGGGACTCGAACCCGCGACCTCCGCCGTGACAGGGCGGCATTCTAACCGACTGAACTACCGATCCAATATGTTGAGCGAATCGATCGCTTAAGAACTTTTTTGTACTCAGGGCTGGACTCTAACCAGCACACCTCCCAAAACTTGCAAATCACTCTCTTTCAACCTATTCTATCAACCGTTTTGTCGTTTTTGGGATGGCAAAGATAGCAGTTTTTTGATTCGAACCAACAAAAAAATAAGATTTCTGAAAAAAATGCTGCCAACATAAAGGCACCCTTTTCTGGCCAAACGATCATTCGCCCCAGGCGGTGATCATTAATCGCCTGCTGCCGCCAAAGTTGCGGTGCTCACATAGATAAATTCCCTGCCAGATGCCAAGGGCCAGCTCGCCATTGTGAATGGGAATGAGCACCGAGTTTCCCAACAAAGCCGCTTTGAGGTGCGCGGGCATATCATCGGGGCCTTCATCGTTGTGGACGTAGTCGGGATCGTTTTCCGGAACAGCTTTGTTGAACCAGGTCTCGAAATCTTTGCGCACGGTAGGGTCTGCATTCTCATTGATGGTGAGCGATGCAGAAGTATGCTGAATAAATACCTGGCAGAGCCCTGCCTTCAGCTGACTTATTTGCGGTATGGCTCTTTCCACTTCTTCAGTAATCAGGTGAAAGCCCCTTGCTCTGGCTCTTAGCTGCAGTGTTTGCTGAAACAATTTCATGCATTAAAAGTACGATATCTGGTTGCGCCTTACTCTTTGCATATTGGTTTACGTTGAAGAAATGGCTTTTAAAACATAAGCATTATTTAAAAAGCAGCGGAGCAAACGAATAAAGATTGTTGCGCCATACAGGCCAGGTATGGCCACCGGGGTATTCACTGTAGGTATATTTTAACGGCACTTCATCAAACTTCGAAAGCATCACCTTACAATTGTTGTAGGCAATATCCTCTTTACCGCCCATAGCGATCCACAGCAATTTCAGGTTTTGCTGAATGGCAGGCAGGTTATCCTTGACAAATTTATATTGAGCATCAGATAGTGCTTGCTGCGCCGGCAACCAGCCAGAGCTGAACACACCGAGATAACCAAACAGGTTGGTATTCCTGATGCCGGCATAAAGCGTTTGCAGTCCGCCCATGGACAGGCCCGCAAGCGCCCTGTTGGTTGATTCCTTTGAAGCACGGTAATTGCTCTCCACAAAAGGGATGACCACCTGTTTTAGTTCAGTTTCAAAAGCACGCAATGCCTGCTCGGAAAAACCGCCGGTCCCTATATTGCCATCCATCATCACCACCAGCATAGGCTTGGCCTGCCTGGCAGCAATGAGATTATCCATAATAAGGTCAGTCTTACCTTGCGTAGCCCAGCCCCGCTCATCTTCTCCGCCACCATGCAGGAGGTACAATACCGGATAAGACTGCGTAGCACCTTCATAACCGGCCGGCGTATAAATATAAAACCGCCGCCAGGAGTTGCTCACGGAAGAATAGTAACGCTTGATACGTACATCCCCATGTGGCACATCTTTAACGGAATAATAGTCACCACCGCGGAAAGGAATCTCGATACCACTGGCCATGCGGCCCATACCATAAAAAGTCTCGCTTGCAGGGTCTGCCAGCGGCACGCCGTCAATCAATAAAGAATAGTAATGAAACCCTTCGCTGATCGAATCGGTAGTCACCTTCCAATAGCCGCCCGTATCCTTGATCATGTCGTACTTACGCCCCAGGTCTACCTGCACCTTTTGTGCATCCGGCGCCTTGATGCGAAAAGACACCTTGCTGTCTGGCAGCACCTGCGGGTAATTGGCCGACCGCACATTGGTAGCTGCGGCAGTACCCAACACAGTATAAGAGGAGAACGTGGTAGTATCCACTGGTTTGAACAGGAACTGAGAGAACATATACAATCCATTCTTCCAAACCTTGAAATCATGAACACCCGGTTCAAGATAATAGATATGCGGAACACCTTTCTCATAAAGATAATCATGCGTCCGTTTGCTGAAGGAGAGAAGGCCATCCTTATCGCCGCAGGAGATCCATAACAACTTCAGCTGGCGCCTGGCAGCATCAGGATCAGGTACCAGTGCCGCAGGCGGCTTCGTATTGGGAGCAGAAGAGAAACCGCCCACCCAGGCAAAACGGTCAAGATTGCCAAGCCCGAAGTTGAGCGATTGGCCACCACCCATCGACAAACCGGCAATAGCACGCTGCTCGCGATCTTTCAACACCGGGTATTTCTTTTCTATAAAAGGGATCAGGTCGTTCAGCAAGTCTTGCTCGAAGGTGGCAAACGCCTGCACCTTATCCGGCGCCATGATATTACCCCCGGCGCGGTCATCCTTCATCGCCCTGCCATTGGGCAGCACCACGATCATAGGAACCAGCTTTCCATCGGCATACAGATTATCCAGTATTACCTGTGGCTTGCCACCGTTCAGCCATTCCTTTTCATCGCCGCCAATACCATGCAGCAGGTAAAGCACAGGATATTTTTTCTTCGTAGAAAAGCCAGGCGGTGTATAGATAAGCGTCCGCCGGGTAGTGCCCACGGTTTTTGAAGCATAAGAGATCGTATCGATCTTGCCATGCGCAATGTCGGAACGTTCAACGTCGAAGCCCGCAGGCGCTTCTTTGACAGTTGGCTGAGCAATAAGAGAAAGAAAAAATAAGTTCGTCAGAACGAGGAGAAAGAATAGCTTCTTCATATTGGCAGTAAGTTGAATGGAACAAATTTACCCCTAATAAAATAATGGATAAAGTACATTACAGAATGATACAAATTAACCAACCCATTCGTGCCCTGCATACAAGTATTTTTCGATTTTTACAGCACGATGAAAGCCATACGTTTATCAACCGCCACACACCGAAACCAGCTATACGTTGGGGTGATGCTTGTCACTTTTGTATTATCATCCTTGATCACATCAGGTCAAACTAAAAAACGCAACCCCGCTGGCGCAAATAAACCGGCAGCCCAATCGGGTGTTTACCGGAATCTCTTCCGCGAGGCAGGATATGAACAAACAGCCATCGACCGGAAAATAGAAAAAGCCTGGTACGATATATTTGAAGGCCCCCAACGCGTATACTTCGAGGTAGGCGACTCGATGGCCTATGTATCCGATGTTAAAAACCACGACGCAAGGACCGAAGGTCTCTCTTACGGCATGATGATCGCCGTTCAGCTCAACAAAAAAGATGTCTTCGATCGTATATGGAGATGGTCGAAGAAGTACTTGCAACACCAAAGCGGACCAAGAGAAGCATATTTTGCCTGGAGCATCAATCCCCAAACCCTGAAAAAAAATTCAGAAGGCTCAGCTTCAGATGGGGAGCTTTATTACATTACCAGCCTCCTGTTTGCAGCCAACCGTTGGGGCAACAATACCGGCATCGACTACTACCAGGAAGCTCGAAGGATACTCGATGCTATGTGGAAAAAAGACGGAACAGGCAATATTTACAACCTCATCAATACCGAACACAAACAGATCACTTTTGTACCCGAAGGCGACAATTACAAATGGACAGACCCTTCTTACCACCTGCCAGCCTTCTATGAAGTATGGGCCCTGTATGCCAAAGACGGGCATGAACAGTTTTACAAAGATTGCGCCGATACTTCCCGCGCTTTTTTACACCGGGCCTGCCATCCGGTAACGGGCCTCAATTCCGACTATACGGAATTTAGCGGACAGCCACACCCAACCCGTTGGATGCCCCCGGGCTTTCGCTACGATTCCTGGCGCGTGCCCATGAACATTACGATGGATTATACCTGGTTTGGCAAAGACAGGCAGTGGCAGGAAGACTATGCCCGGAGGTTCCAGGCATTCCTCCGGTCAAAAGGACTCGACACCTACGAAGACCAGTTCAACATGGACGGCACAAAACCCGATTTCATTCTACAGGCCGGTAGTGTAAAAAAGCTACGCCACTCCATAGGCCTGGTATCCACCGCTGCAACCACTTCCCTTATCAATAAAGAGAAAAACAGCAAAGACTTTGTAGAGGCCATCTGGAATGCAAAACTGGAACCATACGAAGATGGCTATTTCGATCCATATTACGATGGATTACTGTACCTGTTCAGCCTGATGCACCTCAGCGGAAAATACCAGCTCATTAAACCCGCCCGCTGAAAATATGCGCACCAATACAATACGCACAACAATCCTGTTCCTTATAACGTGTGCTGTTACAAGCCAGGCACAACAGACAACCCTTGAATCGCCCAACCGGAAGATCATAGTAGACCTGGTCAATGAGCATGCAGCCAAAGCCGGCGCCTGGCACCTGACCATAAAGTACCAGACAGATGGCAAGGTAACAGAGGCAGTGCCGCGTATCGATCTGGGGCTGGTGCGCAATGACCAGGACTTTAGCGGCAACCTTGTTTTGCTGAAGACGGGCAAACCAGTGTTGATCAATGAGCAATACACCGCCTTGCATGGCAAGCAGCTCAACCGTGCCAACACAGCCAATGAACTGACAGCTTATTTTGAAACACCAGGCAAAGCAAAAATGAATGTCATCATAAGAGCCTGGAACGATGGAGTAACCTTTCGCTATGAATTCCCTGAGAAGCAAGGCAGCTTTATCATAAAAGATGAACGCACTACCTTTTCCATCCCGCAGCAAACCATGCGGTGGATGGAGAAATGGAATCCGGCCAATGAAGGACTCTATACAGCCATGAGCGACGAAAAGATTCAACAGCAGGACTGGTGCTACCCGGCACTATTCAATACCCCCGGTAAAGCCTGCTGGTTCCTGTTGCATGAAGCCGATGTGAACCGCGATTACTGCGGCACCAAATTGCGGAATACAGCCGACAAAAATGCTTATAAACTTACCTTTCCCAACCCCAAAGATGGCGCCGGACAGGGAGATTCGCTACCATCCATTAAGCTGCCCTGGAAATCTCCCTGGCGCGTGATCATTGCCGGCAGTTTGACCGATATAGTCGCCTCCACATTGGTAGAAGATGCGTCTGCGCCATCTGTTATTAAAAATACAGATTGGATCAGGCCCGGCGCAGTATCATGGAACTATTGGTCAAACAACCACGGCACCAAAGACTATAAGATCGTAACCACTTTTGCCGACCTCGCAGCAAGAATGAACTGGCCCTACACCCTGCTCGATTGGGAATGGGATGCCATGGGCAATGGCGGCACATTGGAAGATGCGGCAAAATACATCCTGTCGAAAGGCGTTCGCCCGCTCATCTGGTACAACTCCGGAGGCAAACACACCTATGTGCCGGCCACTCCCCGCGACCGTATGCTGACCCATGAAAGCAGGGTAGCGGAATTTACCAAACTGAAGAAACTTGGATTTGCAGGCGTGAAAGTAGATTTCTTTGAAAGCGAGAAACAGGACATGATCAGATATTACCTCGATATATTGGAAGATGCTGCCAGCTTTGAGATGATGGTTTACTTCCACGGCTGCATGGTGCCGAGAGGGTGGGCGAGGACTTACCCAAACATGATGACCAATGAAGCAGTACGCGGAGCAGAGTGGTACAACAACGGACCGGAATTTACCAACACAGCGCCGGAACACAATTGCATCCTGCCCTTTACACGCAATGTGGTAGGAGCGATGGATTATACGCCCGTCACATTTACCAACTCCCAGTTTCCACACCTCACTTCCTATGGCCATGAACTCGCATTAAGCGTTATCTTCGAATCGGCCCTGCAACACTTTGCCGATCGCCCGGAAGGATACGATGCATTGCCCGATGCCGCCAAAAGCTTTCTTAAAACGGTGCCGGTAATCTGGGAACAAACCCAATTCGTGGATGGGTATCCCGGTAAGGAAGTCATTATGGCCCGTCGCAAAGGCAACGACTGGTACATGGCCGGCATCAACGGCGAAATACGGCCAAAGAAAAAAAAGATCACCTTTGGATTTTTGAAGCAGGGCGTTAAATACAAAATGACGTTGATGGCCGATGGACAACACGACAAAGCATTCGACATACAACAACACGTAGTGGATCAATCCACCACGATAGAGGTACAACTACTCCGCCGTGGAGGTTTTGCAGCATCACTGGTGCCGCTGCAATAGAAGAACATAACGACAACCCATAATTATGAAACAGGTTCCATTCGTTTTATTACTGTTAACAGTACTTACTGGTTATGCACAGCAACAACCAGGTTTAAAACTCTGGTATAAACAACCCGCCGGAAAAACCTGGGAAAATGCCCTGCCGGTTGGCAATGGAAGGCTTGGAGCCATGATATATGGAAACGTAGAAACAGAAACCATACAGCTGAACGAACACACCCTGTGGAGTGGGGGACCAAACCGTAACGACAACCCGGAAGCATTGGCATCATTACCCGAAATAAGAAAACTCATCTTCGAAGGCCGTCAAAAAGATGCGGAGAAACTGGCAGGCAAAACGATCATTTCCAAAACATCCCACGGACAAATGTTTGAACCGTTGGGCAACCTGCTCCTGTCGTTCGATGGCCATGGAGCCTACGAACAGTATTACCGCGAATTGGACATTGAGCGCGCTGTCGCCACCACTACCTACACCGTTGGCGGCGTCACCTATACCCGCCAGGCATTGGCATCTTTGCCCGATCGGGTCGTTGTTATCCGCTTAACAGCCAGCAAACCCGGCAGCATCAGTTTCAATGCGGCCTTTGCTACGCCCCAGCCAAAAGCAGTGATCAAAACTACTGCAGCCAAAGAACTGACCATCACAGGCACCACCATCGACCATGAATCAGTACCAGGCAAAGTGAAATACAAAGGCCTCGTGCGCATAAAACAGGAAGGAGGCAGCCTCATGGCAGGCGACACATCCCTGACAGTAAAAGCAGCAAATGCTGTTACCATTTATATCTCCGTAGCTACCAACTTCAACAGCTACAAAGACCTTGGCGGCAACGAACAGGAAAGAGCACAAAGCACAATGGAAAAAGCAGCAGCAAAAACATTTGCTGCTATCCGGCAAACCCATGTGGCCGCCTATCAGCGATACTTCAACCGCGTTAAGCTCGATATCGGTCAAACGGCAGCAGCAACATTGCCAACAGATGAACGGCTGAAAAACTTCAATACAGCCAATGATCCACAGCTGGTGACACTTTACTTTCAGTATGGCCGTTACTTGCTCATCTCCGCTTCACAACCGGGAGGCCAGCCTGCCAACCTGCAAGGCATCTGGAACAACAGGCTCTATCCACCATGGGACAGCAAGTACACGATCAACATAAACGCAGAAATGAACTACTGGCCGGCAGAAAGAACCAACCTCACCGAATTGTTTGAACCCTTTTCAACAATGGTCAAAGAACTTTCGGTGACCGGACAGCAAACAGCCAGAGACATGTATGGCGCCCGCGGGTGGATGGCGCACCACAACACCGACATATGGCGCGCTACAGGAGCCGTCGACGGCGCCTTTTGGGGAGCATGGAACAACGGAGGCGGATGGATGAGCCAGCAGGCATGGGAACATTACCTCTACACGGGCGACAAAAACTACCTCGCTTCCATTTACCCGGCCATGAAAGGAGCAGCTACCTACTACATCGATTACCTGGTAGAACACCCGAAGTACCACTGGCTGGTACTCTGTCCCGATATGTCGCCGGAAAATGCACCCGCCGCCCACCAGGGATCTTCACTCGATGCAGGAACCACCATGAGCAACCAGATCGTTTTCGACATCTTCAGCTCCACCATAAAAGCAGCAGCCATTCTCGGAAAGGATGCCCCTTTTGCCGATACATTGAAACAATTGCGCCACAAGTTGGCCCCTATGCACATCGGCAAACATGGGCAGCTACAGGAGTGGTTGGATGACATCGACGACCCGAAAGACAACCATCGCCACATATCCCACCTCTATGGACTATTCCCCTCCAACCAGTTATCACCCTACCGCACACCACAGTTGTACAGCGCCGCCCGCAACACCCTCCTCCAGCGGGGAGATATATCCACCGGCTGGAGCATGGGATGGAAAGTAAACTGGTGGGCCCGTATGTTGGATGGAAACCATGCCTACCAACTCATCCGCAACCAGCTGTCACCGGTAGGCGCCAACCCCGGTGGAGGTGGCACCTACAACAACCTCTTCGATGCACACCCGCCATTCCAGATCGATGGCAACTTTGGTTGCACGTCCGGTATTGCTGAAATGTTGCTGCAAAGCGCAGATGGCGCGGTATCCCTGCTGCCCGCCCTGCCCGATGCCTGGCCCGATGGAAAAGTAAGCGGACTCTTAACCTGGGGAGGCTTTGAAATAGTAAACATGGAATGGAAAAAAGCAAAACTGGTAAAACTGGTCGTTAGATCGACCCTTGGTGGCAACCTCCGGTTACGGACCCCCAATCCATTGACAGCAGCAGATGGAAAACCATTGACTGCCGCCACAGGAGAAAATCCCAATCCCTTTTATAAAACAGAAACGACGCCAGCCCCCATAGTTGCGCAGGACGCAACCATTACCTTACCCGAATTGAAGAAAACCTGGCTCTATGATATCCCCACGCAAAAAGGAAAACTATACACCATACAGAGCAGGTAAGTACTGCTTGGTACTTGTCACTACAAGCCCCGTTAGAGGCTACAGCTTTGTAGAAAAATGTATCAAAAGGTTTTGTGTGCCGTAGGTACACCACTCTCAACTGGCGCAAGTATGCAGCCCGGCCCCGTGCATAGCGTACTTCTGCCTGCTAAGAACTTTCTTTTCTATGACCGGCAACATATTCCGACGGCAGGATACCGAACTTCTGTTTGAATGACCGGGCAAAATAATTGGGCGTTGTAAAACCTACGTGGTAGGCGATCTCCGCAATCGTCATATTACTTTTCGCCATCAATACGGTCGCCTTCTCCAGCCGGAAAGAACGGATATATTCTACCGGTGTCTGACCGGTGATCTGAAGCAATTTGGTATACAAAGTGCTCCTGCTCATGCCAAACTCTTTACTTAAACCTTCTACGGAAAGCTGCGGATTGGTAATGTTTTGCTCAAGATAAAGGACGATTTTCTGTAGCAGTATTTCGTCCGACGAATCGATCCGCACATCCGGAGCAGCAAGCGATATTTGTTTCACGTAAGTGCTCTTCATAGCACTGTTCAATTCAAGTAAGTTCTTTATTTTGGCATTCAGCACTTCGAAGTCGAACGGCTTTGTAATATAATCATTGGCCCCGGTAGCAAGCCCCTTGATCTGCTGTTGCTGATCGTTGAGCGCCGTAAGGAGGATCACCGGTATATGACTCGTCCTTTTATCCGACTTCAATTTATTCACCATGTCGATACCATTCACTTCAGGCATACTGATATCACTGATGATCAGCTGCGGATGATGCGCCAGCGCTTTTTGCCAGCCCTCTCTTCCATTACCAGCTTCAACCACCATATAGTGATGCCGCAGATTGTCCTTTAAATAAAACCTGAAATCATCGTTATCTTCTACCAGCAGAATGATAGGCAACCCTTTTTGATTGGATGACCCGTTCACGCTTTTGGAAGGCGCCGCTTTTTCCAACACGGGTGCCACTGGTTGTAGGTCAACAACAGATTCCGCGACTGCAACAAGCGGAAGATGAATGATAAAAGAGCTACCATGATCCGGCTCACTCTCCACGTCGATCGTGCCGCCGTGCATTTGCACAAACTCCTTGGTGATGGACAAGCCAATACCCGTACCATAATTGAGAATAGCCGCTGAACCGTCATTTTGAAAAAAGCGGTCATAGATCCGGTCAAGCGTTTCTTTCGGCATGCCGATGCCGGAATCCATCACCTTCAGCGTTACCCAGGTATGCTGGCCATCATTCCGCTCCGGCGCATTTTCCAGCACTACGCTGATATGGCCCCCTTCCAGCGTAAACTTAAAAGCATTCGACAATAAATTGAATAATATACGCTCTATTTTGTCGGCATCGAAAAACGCTTCGAGGTGTTGTACAGTACTGCTGAAAGAAAAATTGATATGCTTTCTTTCAGAGAGGTCCCTGAAAGATTCCGATACATCCCTGATAAAAGAAACGAACTCACCCCTCGAAAGCTGCAATTTCAATTCCTGCTCCTCGAGCTTCCGGAAATCGAGCAACTGGTTCACGAGGTTGAGCAGCCTTTTGGCATTGCGCCGCACGATGTAAAGCTTATCCAGTTTGGCATTCGTTTTCTCTCCATCGATCAACTGATCGATAGGGCCCGAGATCAGCGAAATAGGCGTTCTGAAATCATGGCTCAGGTTCGTGAGGAACTTCAGCTTCAGGCGGTCCAGCTCCTGCAGGCGTTTCACCTGTTGCTGCTCCTGCTCCCGTGCAAGCTTCTTTCGAAGCCCGGACAGCACCCGGTAGCGACTGTACAATACCCCGCCAACGATGGCCACGAGGTAAAAGATATAAGCAGCCGTAGTACGCCACCAGGGAGGCCGTACGTAGATGGTGATCTGCGATTCAGCAGCACTCCACACACCGTCATTATTACTGGCCTTTACATGAAATACATAACTACCCGGATCGAGGTTGGTATACGAAGCAGTATTATTGGTCCCGGTGTAATTCCAGTCCTTTTCCAACCCTTCGAGGCGATAAGCATACAGGTTTTGTTTAGCCAGCGTATAATTCAGCGCCACAAAGCTCAGCGCAAAATTCTGTTTGTAATCCAGCCTGATCTCTTTGGCGATTGAAATATGCTCCTGAATAGGCGCATCGTTGCCGGCGATCACCGACTTGTTCGATATCTTCAGATCGGTTAAAAGCACCTTTGGAACATGGTGGTTGATCGTAAGACCGGCAGGGTTGAAATAGTTGATCCCCTCCAGCCCGCCAAACAGTATCTCTCCACCCGACAACCGCATGCCCGATCCATGAAAGAAGTTGCTGTTCTGCACACCATTATAACTGGTGAAATTCCTGAACTTACGGGAAGCAGGATCCATACTGCTGATGCCGGTATTGGTGCTGAGCCACAGCTGCCCACGCAGGTCTTCCACGATCTGGTAGATCGTCGTGTTTTGCAACCCATCCTTTTCCGTGAAGCGCGTAAACCGCTTTTGCGCTTTGTTGAACAGCGATAACCCGCCGCCATCCGTTCCTACCCATAGCATGCCGCGGCTGTCACACAGCAGCGACTGTATTTTGTTGCTGGGCAGCTGGCTGTTACTTTGCGTATAGATCGTCCAGGTATCACTAACGGGCTGGTACACGGCCAGGCCGCCACCATGCGTACCGATCCAGATATTCTTATCCCTATCCTCTACGATAGCCCGGATATAACCATTGATCGGCAAAAGACGTTCATGCGGGCCGGAAGGATTAGGGCTGTAAGTAACCACCACTTTATCGTCACGGATAATATGTATGCCCGCGCCATTGGTGCCTGCCCAGATATTGCCTTTACTATCTTCCCCGATACAATGAATATCATTACTGTACACGTTGCCGGAAGTGTTGGGAGCTGTTATTTGCCCCGTTTTGCCGGTAAGCGTATTCAACGCGATCACACCCTTTCCATAAGTGCCGATATATAACCTGCTCGCATGACTCATATGCAGCGCCATGATGGTGATAGGTTGCACAGGTTGTCCATTCAGTCCGATAGCGACCGGCCACACCTCACTGGTCCGGTGGTCGAATTCATACAGTCCGCCATCATACGTGGACACATACGCATGGCCCCGGGCGTTTTCAGCGAAACTGGTGACGATAAGCGACGCCCGCCCGTTTTTATTGAAGGTGCTCGAAAGCTTCAGGCCAAACAAGTTGATATTCTTATCATACTTATTGATACCCCGCATGAAAGTGCCAAACCAGTAAATCCCCGCCGCGTCGTACCACACACAGCTGATCGATTTGCCGGTCAAACTGAAAATATTCCCGTCCTCGGTTCTATAAGTAGTCACCCTTCCGGAGGCGATATGAATAGCAGTCACCCCGTTCCGGGTGCCCACCCACAAAAGCCCGTCATTATCCACCGCCATACAATTCACCCCATTGTCACTAAGCGATGCTTCGTTGCCGGGTATATGCCGGTAAGTGATGAAATGCTGTTCGTCCGCCTGCAGTTTGCTCAGGCCGTTGATCGTACCCACCCAGATACTCCCTGATTTATCCTCCGTTATAGTACGTATATGATTGTCGCCGATGCTCGAATCACCCGGCTGGTATAAAAAACGCCTGAACGAATTGGTTTCCGCAGTATACCGGAACAGCCCATGATAAGTGCCGATCCATACCCGGTGCCTGCTGTCTTCAAAAACACATTCCATCACTGTTTTCACAGGATTGCCATTCCCATCCGGAAGAAACACCTCCGAAATGGACCGGGAGGCGATGTCCATTACATACAACCTGGCGTAGGCTGTTATCCATAGCTTACCCCGGTTATCACTGCAGATGCTCTTGACAACAGCATCCGACGCCAATCCCGTATTATTAAATGTAAAATGCTCGAAACTGTTCTTTTGACGGTTATAAAGGCTCAAACCACCGCCACCGGTGCCTATCCACAAATTGCCCGCCTTGTCTTCGTGTAAGGCCAACACTTCATTCGCCCGCAGGCTGGTGCTGTCGTCCGGGATGTTCCGGTAAACAGTAAAATTGGTGCCGTCATATTTATTCAGCCCGTCCGTGGTGGCAATCCACATCAGACCATGCCGGTCCTTCAAAATGGCAAAAATTGAATTCGACAACAACCCGTCTTTGACGGTGATGGAGGTAAAATTGATATGCGCAGGCTGCGCATAGCCGGTTAGGGCAAAAAGGGAAACAATGAGTATTGGTAGATACTTCATGACAAGCAATATAAAGATAGCACGCATGTGCAATTTGCGATTAATTGTCAGTTTGACCACAATTCCGAACATTATTGACATTATATCCAACATTCGTCCCACACTTCGATACTCAATTTATCGAATTTTATACACGTGCCAGGCCACTTATCACCCGGGCTGCGGGATTAAGCACTGTCACCCTGAGCCTGTCGAAGGGACCATATTCCAGGCTATTCGTTTACTAACTGATTGCATTACACGGTTTCAACAAACTGCTGCCATTATGAACAATTTTACCCGCCCGGCATCCTGCCCGGCTTCCCCGCCCACATTTGTACTCCACTATTTATTGCCATGCAGCTATCTTAAAGCACATCTGCACAATCAGTTACAACCTCCGTACCTGGTGAGAATGCTTCATTATTAACCAAAAATTGCTAATTGTATGAAAAGGATCGATTGCTTTGCCAGACTATGGCTTTTTCTTGCCCTAATAATGTTTCAGGCAACCGCATGGGCCAACCATCCGCCATCACCCAGGGCATTCACGGTGAGCGGAAAAGTGTTGGACGACAAAGGCAACGCCCTCGCAGGCGCTTCCATTACCCAAAAAGGCTCCACCAACAATGCCACCACCACGGCGGCAGACGGAAGCTTTACCATCACCATCCAGGAAAGATCAGCCACCCTCGTTATTTCTTATGTGGGTTTCCAGTTAAAAGAAGTCGCGGTCAGGAACGCCACCACTGATATGACGATATCGCTAACCCCCGGTATCAATTCACTGGACGACGTCATTGTAATAGGATACGGTACGCAAAAAAAGCAACTCTCCACAGCATCCGTAGCCCGGGTTAAAGGAGAACAACTGGCTGTAGTGCCGGCCGCCAACATTTCCAACTCACTGGCAGGCAGAGCTACCGGCGTTATCACCCGTGCAAACGGTGGACGGCCCGGTGCCGACAATGCCACTATATATGTCAGGGGCATCGCCACCACCGGTACTACGGTCAATGGCGTTACTTATAATACAACCCCGCTGATTGTGGTAGATGGTGTCATCCGTAACAACATCAATGAAGTAGACCCAAACAACATCGAAAGCGTATCCGTGTTGAAAGATGCCGCTGCGGTAGCTGCCTACGGATTGGGCGGTGCCAATGGGGTAGTCCTCATCACCACAAAGAGAGGCGTTTCCGGGGCGCCGGTATTGACCCTCGGAGGCTATTATGGCGATCAGCAACCCACCTACCTGCCCAAAATGCTCAGTGCGGTAGATTATATGAAGCTGAAACTCGAAGCCTACAAAACCGAAAACCCAACAGGCACCAACCCCACCTATAGCCAGGCCTATATCGATTCCTATCTTGCCAATCACGCCAAAGATCCGGACCTGTACCCGGTATCAGACGCCTTGAACGATGTAGTAAGAAAACATTCACCCATTTACCAGGGCAATTTCTCTGTACGTGGCGGCTCCTCCACCATAAGGTATTATGCCGGCCTCGGCTACTTCAAACAGGAAGGCATGTTCGACAGGTCAGGTTATGAGCGATACAACTATAGTGTCAACCTCGATATCAACATAACACCCACCACCTCAGCATCCGTTACGTTGAATGGCGCCATACAGAAGACCACCGACGTCGATGGCGGCACAGGCCAGTTGTTCAGAGGCGTTTACAAGTTCATTCCCGTGGCTCCCCTCAGGTTCAGCAATGGCCTCTGGGGCGAAAGCTCAGGCAATGCCCCCCTCGGCGTCATAAACTCCGAAGGTTACTTCCGGCAGAACACCAACAACCTGCTGAGCACCGTTACCCTCGAACAAAAACTGCCCTTCATAAAAGGATTGAGCATCAAAGGAGCATTTAGCTATGACCCTTACTACTATACCCAGAAACAATGGCACAGGCCATTCATCTACTGGACCCAGGCCGGCTCAGCGCCCCCTTATACTTACACCCCCGCTTTCTCTACACAGGAAACCAGCGCCGCCACCTTTGCATGGCTCAACCAGCAATACTGGACAAACAATACCATCACCTGGCAAGGCTACCTGAACTACCACAACACCTTCGGCAAACATGATATCACCGGCCTCGTAGTGGCAGAAAAGAGAAACAACAAACAGAATGATTTCAGAGCCAGAATAAACAACTACGCAGTCAACATCGATGAGCTGTCATTAGGCAGCTCCAATAAAAACGACTTCGATATTGCCGGCGGATCAGGTACCGGTAGCCAGGTAGGCTATGTTTACCGTGCCAGCTATGCTTACGACAGGCGCTACCTGCTCGAAGCATCCGGCAGGTACGACGGCCACTACTATTTTGCGCCCGGCAAAAGATGGGTCTACCTCCCGGCATTCTCTGTAGGCTGGATACTGTCCAATGAGAGCTTCCTGCAAACAGCCACCTTTATCGACTTCCTCAAAGTCAGGGGATCATGGGGCAAATCCGGAAACCTTACCAGTACCGGTTTCCAGTTCCTGAGCAGCTACCCCCTGAGAGGAAATGCTTACGCCTTTGGCGATGGCGCCCTGGTGCAAGGCTCCTATGTGTCGATAGAAAACAACCCCAACATTACCTGGGAAATAAGCAAAAAGACAGACCTCGCTGTCGAGGCAACACTGTGGAAAGGACTGTTGAGATTGGAAGCCGACTACTTCTATGAAAGAAGAACAGGCATGCTGTTGGCCCCCAACATCGTGGTGCCACAGGAATACGGTCTCCAGCTGGCACAGGAAAATGCAGGCATCATGGACAACCGTGGCATTGAACTGTCACTGGGAACTACCAAAAAATTCAACAATGGCCTGCAGGTAGCAGTTGATGCAAACTTTACCTATGCACAAAACAAAGTAATACAGTTATATGAGTCGCCTGTAACCAAAAACGATCCAAGGCGCAGCAGAACAGGCCGCCAGTTCAATACCGTGTTCGGCTATAAATCACTGGGCTTGTTCACCACCGCCGATGATAAGAACGGTGATGGCATTATCAATGCCACCGATGGATATACGATCGCCCAATTCGGTACCCTGCGTCCCGGCGATATTAAATATGCAGACCTCGGTGGCCCCAATGGTACGCCCGACGGCAAGATCGACTCCTACGACGAAACAGTGATCGCCCGGCCGCAAACACCGGCCATCATTTACGGTATCAATGTAGCCGCCAGCTGGAAAGGATTCGATCTCTCCGCACTATTCCAGGGTTCAGGCCTGTCGAGCTTCAACGTGTATGGCTTCATGACAGTAGCCCACTTCAACAACAACAGTAACTCCTCTTACGAGTATTACAACAACAGGTGGACGCCCGAGAACCAGAACGCGAAATACCCAAGAGCCTATTCCGCACCTACCAACAACAATGGACAAACCTCTGATTTCTGGTTTATTAACAGTTCCTACTTAAGGTTGAAAACACTGTCATTAGGTTATACGGTCCCCGCAAACATCAGCTCGAAGGTCAGGATGAAAAACCTGCGCATATACGTCACTGGTCAGAATGTAGTCACATTCGGGAAACTGAAATTCACCGATCCCGAAACAACCGGCGAACAGGGATATCCTATCCAGAAAACATTCCTGGTTGGCTTTAGCACTACTTTCTAACCATTAAAAATTAAAAAAGATGAGACCAGTAAAAACATATATACTATACAGTTGCATCATTACAGGCTTGCTGGGTTTGACGGCTTGCGATAAAGACCTCGACAACCAGCAGAAAGTAAGCCTCGACGACAACACACAATGGGCCACCGAATCAAACGCAGATATCTTTCTGAACGACGTGTACGACCAGCTGCCTGACATGTATGGTCAGCCGGAAAACCTGGACAATTTTACCGACGACAATGACGCCGGCTTTTATTACAACTCCTGGAAGTTTAAAGACGGCAACCTCGATCCTGCTTCTACCAATTACACACTCTTTGGTGGGGGAGCTACCGGCATTCAAACCGTTAGTAGACACAACTGGCCTGCCCTGTATACTTCCATCCGCAAATGCAATACGTTCATTCAACAGGTCAATGCACATAAAGCTAATTACTCGTCAGCCTGGTATAATAAACGCATTGATGAAGCCCGCTTCCACAGGGCCTTTCACTACAGCATCCTCTTCCTCAATTGGGGAGGCGTGCCCATTATCCTCGACCCGCAGGTCCGGGCAGACACGGCCAATTTGTTTGTAAAAAGAAGCACCTATGCCGAAACACTCGACTTCCTCACAAAGACCCTCGATACCATCCTCACCAATAAATACCTTGCTGTTAAATACAACAAAGGCAATGTGGATGCAGGCAGGGCTACACTGGGAGCTGCTCAGATGCTAAAAGCCTATTTGCAATTGGTGGCCGCAAGCCCCACCTACAATTCCGCCACCTATATAGGAGGTTCCGATCCTAATAAGATTGCCGGCTTTGGCAATGCAGACGTGTCCCGTTGGGCAACGGCCGCAGCTTCCTTCAAAAAGTTCATGGACGATTGGGGAGCAGGAAAACCATATGGGCTTTTTGCCGAAGATTCTACATTATGGTATGAGGAAAATGAGTATGGCACGGAAGTGATCTGGGACAGACAGTACGTTGCCAATGTCAAAGGCTCCAACTATGAACAATATGGCGGCCCTGTATATGTGCTCAGCTCATATTACACATGGGGCAACTATAATCCAACACAGGAACTGGTAGATCAATTCTTCATGGCCAATGGCAAACCCATCACCGATCCTACCTCCGGCTATGATCCCCAAAAACCCTATGTAGGCCGTGAACGCAGGTTTTACAAATGGATCGTGTACGATGGAGCACCCTATAAAATGGACTGGATGTCTGCACAGGATACCATCTACACCCGCATCGATAAAGTACGGCCATCGTTGAATCAGATAGATTTCGCGAGTACCGATGTGAGCAACACAGGATATTACTTCAAGAAGAAATTGAACCCAAAGAATCGTCCTGCACAAGGGCTGAGTGGAGCCAACTACATCTATTTCCGCTATGCCGAAGTACTGTTGGGATATGCAGAAGCACAAAATGAGGCAGTTGGCCCCGATGCTTCTGTATATGCTGCCATGAATGCGATCAGGGCCCGGGTAAACCTGCCAGATTTGCCCGCAGGCTTAAGCCAAAGCCAGATGCGCGATGCCATCCGCCAGGAAAGAAGGGTAGAGCTCTGCTTCGAGAACAAACGCTTCCAGGACATCATCCGCTGGAAAATTGCAGACCAGGTACTGACAGTTGACCTGCATGGAATGAAGATCGAAAACACAAACCCCAATAACAGCGGCACATGGGTATATACGCCCGTAGGTTTGAACCATCCACATGCGTTCAAACTAAGGCAGTACATGCACCCCATTCCGCAGTCGGCCCTTGCACAGAATCCTAAGCTGGTGCAAACGCCAGGGTATTAACCAACACGAAAGCCCATCAGGCCGATGGCCCGGTGGGCTTTCCTTATTTGTCACAACAAAACAGTCACCATTTTACATTCATCCTATAAACAATTATCGGTTATGAAAAAGCTTCTTGGAAAAACAGGCTATTCCTTATTGATCTCGGCTGTGATGCTACTCTCTTTTACAACAATCAGAGATCGTGTTAATTTTTCCGGAGACTGGAAACTAAATGAATCCAAAAGTGAGCTCGGCGATTTTAGCGGCTTTGTACCCCGCTCGCTGAAAGTGGATCAAAAAGAGAACGTAATTACCATCACCAGAACAACCCCTGGTTTTAATGGAGGCGATCCGGTTACCAGCACATTGACCCTGAGTTATGATGGCAAAATCACCGAGTCTGAAGGATTTGGCGGATCAAAGAGAAAAACAACGTCCAAATGGTCGGACGATGGTGCAGCATTGATCGTTGATAATACAATAAAATTTGACATGGACGGACAAACGAATGAATTTAAATCAACCGAAACCTGGACGATCAAAGACGGTACGTTGTCAATAGTAACACATTCCAACTCACCACGCGGAGAAACTACGACAAAGGCTATTTACACACACTAAGTAGTATCCTTTTTTCTAAACTATGTAATCAACAGGTATGATGAAGAAATCTGTATTCCTGATATGCACATTACTGGCCGCCGGAACTTTGATGGCCCAACAGCCTGTACCCGTTAAAGTAGAACAGGGATTATTACAGGGAACACCGGAGGAAGGATTAATGGTGTATAAAGGTATTCCGTTTGCTGAGCCGCCTGTTGGTGATCTTCGCTGGAGAGCCCCCAGGCCTGCCAGGAAATGGGATGGCGTACGGCAGGCGACTCAGTTTGCTCCCGGTCCCATGCAAGGAGGCAATCCACCATCAGGAAAAAGCGAAGATTGTTTGTACCTGAATGTTTGGACGCCTGCAAAGTCTGCCAATGATCGCATTCCCGTGCTCGTATGGATCTATGGCGGAGGGTTCAATTTCGGCTCTACCGCTGAAACGACTTATAGTGGTGAGAAACTGGCAAAGAAAGGTGTGGTATTGGTCAGCATTGCCTATCGTGTTGGTCAGCTTGGTTTTTTAGCACATCCGGCATTAAGTGCTGAAAACAACAATCATGTTTCGGGAAATTATGGTCTGCTCGACATGATCGCTGGCCTGGCCTGGATACAAAAGAATATCACT
Organism: Niastella sp.; assembly: GCA_017744515.1. Taxonomy (GTDB): domain Bacteria; phylum Bacteroidota; class Bacteroidia; order Chitinophagales; family Chitinophagaceae; genus Paraflavitalea. Next base: position 10,393 of record JAGIBF010000041.1, on the reverse strand, counting down.
GCTTTCGGCGGCGATCCTAAAAAGGTAACCATCTTTGGAGAATCTGCCGGGGGCATTGCAGTCAGCATGTTATGCGCTTCGCCACTTGCCAAAGGATTATTCCAGGGTGCTATTTCACAGAGCGGCGGCTCATTTGGACCTCCCCGGCCTACGACCTATCCCGGTGAAAATTTAAAACGGCTTCCTGATGCCGAAAGCGACGGAGAAGCCTATGTAAAGAGCGCTGGATTTTCATCGATCGCTGATCTTCGAAAGATCGATGCAGACAAACTGCCCCCGGTTCGTGGACTCGCGTGGCCGGTTATTGACGGATGGGTAATACCTGATGATCAATACAAACTATATGAAGCCAAAAAATACAACGATGTACCGATCCTTGTGGGTTATAATTCAGATGAAGGCGCCAGCTTTTCACCGCCTAAAACGCCCGAAGATTATGTCAAAGCCGTAAATAATCGCTATGGCAGGTTTGCCGATAGTCTTATAAAAGCCTATCCTGCCGGTACAACCACCGTCCCCAAAACTGCCAGGGATCTTTCCCGTGATGCCGCTTTTGGATGGCATACCTGGAGTTGGGCAAGATTGCATACCAGGACAGGGAAAACCAAAGCCTATTATTACTATTTTGATCAGCATCCCCAGTATGCTGCAGATTCACCACGCTTTGGTTATGGCTCACCGCATGGGCAGGAAGTCGCCTTTGTTTTTCAGCACCTCAATCCCAACAGTCAACAGGCCACCGGCACAGATCAGCAGGTATCGGAGGCCATGGCCACCTACTGGACGAACTTTGCCAAATATGGAAACCCCAACAGTGCAGGGATGCCGGAATGGCCAGCTTTCAGCGATGCCAACCCGGTAGTGATGTACTTTGATCAAAAGGCCTATACAGGAAAGGTGCCCAGTGAGGAATCATTGAAAGTGCTGGATGCTTATTTCAAGTGGCGCCGGACCCAGGAAGGTGAGGCATGGGCAAAATGATAGCACCTTTAAATGCTTAAACACACCAATCATTTTTTTAATCTACACATCATGAAAAAGATCGCCTTTATCCTGTTGGCGTTGATGGCACACGGTATGCTCTCGGCCCAGTTTGCAGGCATTCAGAACAACCAGGAACAGCCACTGCCCGAAGGCTTCAAGCCCGCATCCACCAACACATTTTTATCCCAGTACCCTGCCGTCAATCCGGCCACACGCCAGGCCACCTTCAGGGTAGTAGCACCCTATGCGCAAAATGTAACCCTCCAGTTGAGCGGAAAGCATTCCATGACCAAAGACGATAAAGGCGTATGGTGGTACACGACCGATCCATTAGTAGTAGGCTTCCATTACTATGCAGTCATGATCGACAGCGTTCCGGTAATGGATAGGGGCAGCGAAGCCTACTTTGGTAGCAATTGGGAGTCCGCAGGCATCGAGATCCCCGAAGGCCCCGAAGGAGATTATTACAGGTTCAACAAGAACATTCCCCATGGAGAGATCCGTTCACTCTACCATTGGTCAGATGTAAATGGCCTCGAACGCCACATCAATGTATATGTACCCGCTGAATACGAAAAGAACCCAAAGAAAAAATACCCGGTCCTCTACCTCGTACATGGTTGGGGAGAAGATGAGAACGGATGGTCAGTCCAGGGACATATGGCCAATATTATGGATGGCCTGATCGCAGCAGGCAAAGCCGTGCCCATGATCATCGTCATGCCCAGCGGCGACATTAAAACAAACTCAGATGTGCGCAAAGCATCAGGCGATATCACCGACGTACTCATCAAAGACCTTGTACCATACATCGACAAAACCTTCCGCACCTACACCGACCGCGACCACAGAGCAATGGCCGGTTTATCCAGAGGCGGAGCACAAACATGGAATGCGGTCCTCAACAACATGGACAAGTTTGCATGGATGGGTGGCTTCAGTGGCTCCGGCCGTTTTGGTCCCAACCAGTTCAACCGCAACGCACCGCCCATCACCATCGAGACAGGCTACAATGGCGCCTTCAAAGACGCAGAAGCATTCAATAAAAAGATGAAACTATTGTTCATCAGCATTGGTACCGAAGAAGGACAAGGCGCCAAACAAACCTACGAGACCCTAAAAAACCACGGCATCAAAAACCTGGTCTACCACGAATCACAAGGCACCGCCCACGAATGGCTCACCTGGCGCAGGGCACTCAATGATTTTGCCCCAAGGTTATTTAAATAATACATTGATTCCTTATGAAAAATATCCTTTTTAAAAAAGCATTGGCATTAAGCATATTGATAGCATGCGTGCACGGCGCCATCGCCCAGAACCCGCTCATCAGGAATATGTATTCGGCAGACCCTTCGGCCCGCGTATTCGGAGACAGCGTGTATGTATTCCCCTCACATGATATACTCGCCACACCCGGCCGCGGCCGCGTCGGTTGGTTTTGCATGGAAGACTACCATGTCTATGCGTCAAAAGACCTGATCGAATGGAAAGACAATGGCGTCATCGTTACCCAGACAGCCGTACCCTGGGCCAAGCCCGATGGATACGCCATGTGGGCGCCCGATTGCATCTACAGGAATGGGAAGTATTATTTTTATTTTCCCGCCACGCCCGATTCCGCACTGTATGGAAGAGGATTTGCCATTGGGGTAGCCGTAGCCGATAAGCCTTCCGGGCCATACGTACCACAGCCTACACCCATTAAAAAAGTACACGGCATCGATCCCAATGTATTTATCGACAAAGATGGTCAGGCCTATCTCTATTGGTCGCAGGGAAACATTTACGGCGCTAAGCTCCAGGACAACATGCTGGAGCTGGCATCCGAGCCCGTTATATTCCAGGGCTTGCCGGAAAAAGGACTGAAAGAAGGGCCGTATGTCTTTGAACGCAACGGCCTGTATTACCTCACCTTCCCGCACGTGGAGAACAAAACCGAAAGACTGGAGTATGCCATTGGTGATAATCCCTTAGGCCCTTTCAAAATGACAGGCGTTATCATGGATGAATCCGCTTCCGGCTGCTGGACAAACCACCACTCCGTCATTCAGCGCAACAACCAGTGGTACCTGTTCTATCACGACAAAGACCTTTCGCCCAGGTTCGATAAAGCAAGGTCGATCAGAGCAGATAGCCTCTCCTTCAATGAAGATGGCACCATCAAAAAAGTGATCCCCACATTAAGAGGCATCGGCGTCACCAGCGCCGCCGGCGAAATACAAATAGACCGGTATTCTGCCATCAGCAATAGTGGTGCTTCCGTCGCTTTCATAGATACCGCCGACAGGTTCAAAGGCTGGAAAACAGACTTTACCGAAGCCGGTGCATGGGTACAGTACAACACTGTTGACTTTGGAAAGAAGCCACTCAGATCGGTAGAAGTAAGAGGCATGGGAGAGGGCGCCAACACACTCGAGATCCACAGCGGAAGCATCACCGGTCCTGTTATCGCCACTGTTAAGATCACAGCAGGCGGTGAATGGAAAACCATAAAAACACCCGTATCGAAAGCCGCATCCGGCACACAAAACGTGGTGGTGGTTTCGAAGAACAATACACCAGTATCGGTAGACTGGATAAAGTTCATGCAATAAAAAGATGGGTATGCGAAAAATATTGATCGGTTTATTATACCTGTTTCCCTGTGTACTACAGGCGCAAACGGCGAAAATTAAAATTGACATAGAAAGGACCATCGGGGAAATCGATCCTAAGATCTATGGCGTGTTCATGGAGCCCATCCATTTCAACGGCAGGCGATTGGGCCTGCCCGATTCCGTGGAGTTCAATACACTCTACGGCACCCTCTACGATCCCGCATCGCCACTCGCCGATGAGAACGGGTTCAGGAAAGATTACATCGATGCCATGAAGGAATTGAAAGTGACCAACATCCGCTGGCCCGGTGGCAACTTTTTGATGGGGTACGATTGGCAGGATGGCATCGGCCCGAAAAACCAGCGCCCCACCCGCATCAACCTCGCATGGGGAGGCTTGGAAAGTAACCAGGTAGGTACCGATGAATGGTTTCAATTGAACAGATCCATCGGCAGTGAAAACATCGTATGCGTCAACCTCGGTCTGGCCAATATCATGGATGCGGTATACTGGTTGGAGTATTGCAATTACAAAGGCGGCACCTACTATTCCGACCTGCGCGCCAAAAATGGACACCCTGCACCCTACAACGTAAAGATCTGGGACCTCGGCAATGAAGTAGATGGAGCCCCATGGGAGCTGGGCCATAAAAGTGCAGAAGAATACGGTAGCATCGCAAGGGAGGCTGCCAAAGCGATGAAAGCCGTCGACAGCAGTATACAACTCGTGGCATGCGGCTCATCCTGGTACAGCAACAAAGGAAGTTGGGTCGACTGGAACCGCAAGGTCCTCGCAAAGCTGGGCGATATGGTCAGCTACCTCTCCATACACCGGTATTGGGAAAATGCTGCCGGCTATTACGACTTTATGGGGCAGAGCGCCATCGACTTTGAGGAAAAGATCAGGGTGGCGGCCAATGACATAGAAACCGAAAAGATTAAGAATGGTTTTAAAAACCCTATACATCTCTCGGTGGATGAGTGGGGGAGCTTTGGCAACAACTTCCGGTCTGTGCTGCCCATTGCACAATCGCTCAACACGTTTATACGCCTGGCAGACAAAGTTAAGATGGCCAACTTTACCCTCATGACCAGCCTGCTGTCATCTGACCCTAAGAAAGGCACTTACAAATCACCCTTGTTTTATACGTTCAAGCTATTCTCCAACAACTGCCGCGGCAATGCCATCGACACCTATGTGGCTTGCGACACGTTTAATACGGAGAAATACAAAGGCGTTCCTTACCTCGATGTTTCAACTGTTTATGCCAAAGAATCACATACCGTATACATCAATGTGGTCAACAGGCACCAGGACAAAGCCATCACCACGGATATCGTCAGCACCGCCGGCGACTTTACCGGCAAAGCACAGGCCAGTGAAGTGAACAGCGCTTCTTTGACGACACCCTTTTCATTCGATAAAAAAGACCAGTATGTACCGGTTACAAAAGAAGTGTCCGTAAGCAATAATAAGATCACGTATAGTTTTCCTGCGCACTCATTTACCCAAATAAAAGTCAGCGTAAAAGAGAAATAGAAGAATAAACTATCAATGTCGTTGAATCAGGTAACAATGTCAGACTGAGGTTGTCGAAGTCTTTTAAAAAGGTACTGTTTCCTTCACAAAACCATTCGACAACCTCAGTGTAACAACTTAATGTAACGGTATTGATAATACATATGTGTTTCCATACAGTTAGCGTCACGCATATTGCCGGGTGTAAGAGTCCGGCAATGTTATAAAAGCTAAACTGACAAACAAATGGTGATAATATGAAGGTTAGACAAGTGGTGGAGGGTGATTGTAGCTGCATGTCCCTTTAAGGGTTAAAACTTTGTAGAAGAATGTATCAAAATGTTTTGTGTGTCTTTAGGTACCCTCTCTACTCTATGATAATCAATTCAGTTATTCTGCGAATTCAGGGTAGACTATAGATACCACGAGGTGATTCTAATTTGTACGAATGATCTGTCTTCGTAAAAGGAAATCAGGTTTTATTATTTAGTGTCACGTTTTAGAGGTCTGAACGATCTCTAAACAAAAACAATTTCCATGTCCTTCAATTCTTTGGTAATGACCCTTCTGCTCGGGTAAAACACTAGTCCAAGGATCAATTGGATCAAGATAAAATAGAATAAGAATTTGGAGTGCATAATTAGCCAGCATGCGCTCAATAGACACTGGCAAAAGATAGCCCATATCAACTTTTTTTTATAAAAACGTTCATACAAAGGAAACCTCTGGTCGGAATCTTCGGTCTGCAGGATCCTTTCCAATTCCTTTTTTTGAAGTCGACTGTATAAAAAAGACAGGATGAGCAATAGTAGAAATAATCCCCATGATTTAACAGCTTTTACAACAGTCTCCGGTACCTGTACTTGAATATACATGTGAATCAATATGGATACGAATGCGAATCATACAGAAATAATGAGAAAGGTATAGAAGTGTCTTTTGAGTAGACGGAGGTTAAAAACCGGCACGTTCAGTTCCATAGATTACAAGGGGTTAGTATTATACTAAAGTAATATAGAAAATCCTGAAAGCAAAATGTAGTGTAAGCAAAGGGGCAGCATAGCAATGTAAAACTTGCCTTTCTCATTTGTCTGCATGTGAATCCGCTACTTTTTTCCCTGCCACGGAAATAGACCTGACATGTTCTTTTCTCTTTAATGTTCATCGTTAGAAACTCAACAGTCACTTTTTCTCCTCCAACAACAAAATCCTGGCTAAAATTCCTCGGGCTCGTCCTGATCTCACTCATGGGTACGTCAAATTTTTGCAAAAATAAGGATGGCCCCGGCTGTTTATAATTATTTTGCCATCGTATTCTTGGATTCTTAATTGAAATTAACTAAGTAGTGTGAGTATAATACCAATAGCCCGAAGAACAAAAAAGCATAAGTTCAATGCCTGTCATCTTGCAGATCAAAAACGAGAAATCTTTTTACTAATCGAATCTTTGCTAAGAGAAAGTTCTCTATTTAGTTTACTAATTTGTTCGTCTTTTTCATTAAGCGCCTGCCTAAATAGTCGATTTAGTTCTTCCGGAGTTTTGCTATAGTATGGATAAGATCTCCTATTTACCTCTTCTTTAAGCGAATCTAATCGATCGCTAATTCTCAGGCGCTCTATTTTCAAGAGCGCAATTTCGTTGCTGTCAATATTCTTTTTGTTTTTCAAATCTTTAATTACAAATTCGACTCTTTCTTTATCTTTTCGAGCAATAAAATATGCTTTGCTTACAGAGTCGAATGCCTTTTGCATGCTGTCAATTTGATGACTAATTTTATTCTTTTCGATAGTAAGTTGCGCTTTGTCCAATTCCAATTTTGAGGTCTCATTCTTAAGGATTTTTTCTTTTAAATCGAAAGCGCCGTTCAGATATAATAGAAGTAATGTAGCAATCGAAACAACAATGCTAACGAACGAGTTGATTGGTGGATAGCTTAGCTTATTTATTTCAAGAATTAGCTTTTCTTCTTGAAGATTTCGACTATGAGTTGCAAACGCATTCAAACGATTTTGTTGGAAAATTAAAAAATAGTAGCATGAAGCATTAAATATAATAGCGACAATAATCGATTTTAAAAGTACATCATGGATAAACCATTGAAAGATAAGAATTGTAAGCAAGATGGTAATGAAAGTTAGACACATCCAATGAAGAAAACGCTTAGATATTGCCATAGATAAAGTCGTTTAATTTATGTATAGTCATGTATGAGTACGAGCATTAAATAGATTGAAACCGGTAGATTGACTAAATGGAAATTGTTGCCATAACAAGCACAAGTTTACACCGCACTTGTTGGTCTTGTCTTCTTGTTTCTGCTCGGACTCTATTTTTGAATAAACTTTACCTTAGAATAAATGATACAAATGTTTTACCCTTTGATGTCAAGGTATCAGTAAAATGATCTGCACTTACGTTCATTATCATTGTTTGTAGGTTGTTACTAATGTTATTAATAAGTCTATTAACCTCTAAATCGTTCAAAATGTCTTTCAAGTAATCATTCTCCCAATGGGGTAGAATTTGTTTAAAAAATTGTAGAAATGTTCCAGTTTTTAAACTTTTAGATTTTTCGCTGAAAGCTTGAGGTGAATTGAAAAACTTCAATAGTAAAATATGGTCTTCATTTAAGACAGATAAAGTTCTCATTTGATTTTCTAAGTCATCGTAGGTGTACGAAGGGGATAAAATACCATTAAGAAGAATATTTTTATAGGCGTTTCGTTTTTCAGCTGATCTTTCATTTGCAATTTTATTTGCTGTCGCGTCAAATACATCGAGAAAATCAGTTTTGGAAACGAACGTTTTATTAACTGCCTCTCTATTATTGTCAATTTCGGATTTTAAGTCTTGTAGAAAAATGTTAAGCCTTTCCTCCTTCCTGTCAGCTAAAGCATCACTTAATATTGAGCCGATTGCACCGCCAATCCCCGGGATAAATGTAATTAATGCTTTAAGGGAGCTTTCAATTACATATTGTCTATCTTTTTTGTCCATAGTATAATGATGAGTGTCGAGTTTGTTACTCCAACGGTTTCAGGATTTGCTCGCCACTTGGTTAAGGGTAATCCAATGCATGAGGCTTGCACCTATTATATATCTCTTCAAGTGCCATTAATATTTCGTCTAAATCCAGTATTTCCCCACGAAATATCAACGTGTTATTAAATGAATCGTACCCACGGTGACAATTCGTAAACGAATTCCGCTGAAAAGAGGGATTCATGGCCAGGTCAACATAAGCACCATTTGGTTGCTTATTAAACCACTCTTCTATTCTTTCATCGTAATGCTCGAAATGGTTTCGAAATTTACGATCAGAAAGAAGATTATTGTTTTCTACTTGGAGTATTTGACGCAATCTTTCACCACGTTTCCTATACTGCTTAGCTGGCCATAGAATTTTGGAAACATTTGCGGCAGAAACAAGAATAGCTTGAATTGAAGTCCATACTTCGAGCTTGTCAAGACTTTCATTAGTAGCCTGTAAACGTTCAGCAGCTCTTTTTGCAATTTTTGCCTGTAGCACAATTTCACCTATAAAGACCAAATCGTGAAGCCCGTTCATTTTGTCATTTGTTTTGTACGCTTGTCTAAGTTGAGATATTTCACAATAATAATTATGTTCAAAATACTCATTATCTTCCCTTTACCTGGCGCAAGTATGCAGCCTGGCGTACTTGTGTCGTTTAGGTTCCTTAAGTTACTAAAAACAAACAAGCCCCACATCGACATGCAGGGCTTAACTAATCAAAAAAATTAACCATTAAACCTTATCCCTTGCAGTGATAACGGTCAAATCGAAAATTGTCCCGGTCTATTTTATAATTTTTTCGAAGAAACCGATATTCTTTGATCTTGATCAACCATGTCATGGGCTAAGGGTGCTCGATAACCCAAGCGGAGGCCCGCCGCAGACAACCCCTTAACGGCAAAAGTGCCCTGGCCAACGAACTGCGTCACCTCCCAACAACAAACAACCGTAGCACAATACTTCATACTAAAAAACAGCAAACGGCTGCTCCTCAAAGATATGGCGGCATGCCAGCCCACCCCGCTCACAGTTCCTCGCCCATAATGCCGCCAAAAGGTTCGGCCGAAAGCAATAGTGCTAATTTCACCGCCTCATCCCGCACCAGCTTCATCAAGCCATCAGGCAGAAGCAATCCGCGCATTTGCGGCCGCGTTCCTTTTGGCCTTGCGCGTATGCCGCCATGCCGCTGGATCGCAGCGTTTTTGCTGTCGTTTTAAATTTTTTAGTATGAAGTTTTGTCTTGTTGCTCGTTCCGCTTGTTGCCTGGTAGGCATTGAGCAGTGCCGTGGTTTTATCGTTTGCAAGTCCCTTCGTGCCGCTTTTGAAAAGGAGTTCGCGGGCCGCGTGCTCCTCGTGTCTGAGGAGCGCTTCTCGCTTCCCGGTGTTTCTTTCGTCATCTATCAGGGGCCTCCGGGCCCTTTTTTGAACATTTTCATGAAAAGATAAATCCTGTGGAAAACCATTTTCGTATGTTCTTTCGCATTAGCGACACTGGAAACAACAGCGATTGTACTTGCCACAAAGAAAAAAACTGTTTGCTACATGAAGCATGAAAAGTATGTTGACTTACTGGTTACAAATGATTATCATCAGTACGAGTTTACCAGCATCGGTCCTAAAGGGGAAATCCCTAAAATCATTCAGTTTACAGTTACAGAAGATGAATCAATAGTAAACCTTGCCTTTGGAAATAAGAAAGAAGATGGTAGTATAGATGATCTGACAAGAGACAATAACAACGACAGGAATAAAATACTGGCCACCGTAGTGTCTGTCGTTATCGTTTTCTGCAAAGTATATCCGGAGAAATGGGTATTGTTTACGGGTAGCACTCCTGAAAGGACGCGACTTTACAGGATGGCTATTACACTCAACTATGAAGAGTTAGCTATTGATTTTGAGATAGTTGGATTGCTGAAGGATATGGATGCTTATATAGATGTTCCTTTCGGAAAAGGAATTGATTATTTGGGATTTCTTGTACGCCATAAAAAAGCTTAAATTTGTAATATGAAACCAAAGGAAAATAATAAACAACAAGCGGCTAAAAAGGCTGCTGCTTTAGGGCTTAACCTGAAAGTGAGTAAAGAGAAGTCTGAAAAGGTGTATTTTCCGGAGAAGTTGGAGCAGGCAAACAAGATCCTATCCAACGCCAGGTTTAGCTATATAAAATAATACAACTAATACCTTGATAACAGGTCACCATATTAGGTGGCTTTTTGATTACTTTGTCAGTTTAGTTTAGGGCGTTGAGG
>JAGIBF010000040.1 GCA_017744515.1 Niastella sp. | reverse complement strand
CCGGTGGCTGCATCGGTCATGAAGATGATGGCATTGGCCTCTTCCACGGCGATGAGTACCTGCTTGCGGATCTCGCGCTCGAAAACATCTTCACTTTGTGGTACAAATCCACCGGTATCGATTACGTTGAACGATTTACCGTTCCAGTCGGCCACACCATACTGGCGGTCGCGGGTAACGCCACTCACGTCATCCACAATTGCTTTGCGTTGTTCCAGCAAGCGGTTGAAAAATGTGCTCTTCCCAACATTGGGTCTTCCTACTATTGCTACCGTAAAACCGGCCATATCTGATACTTATTTATTAATGATAACCATATTCCTTCAGCATGAAATCATTGTCCCTCCACTTGGGCTTCACCTTCACAAACAACTCCAGGAACACCTTTTGCCCAATGAACTGCTCTATATCCTTCCGGGCATCGGTTCCCAGTTGCCTGATCATCTTACCACCTTCGCCCAACAGAATGCCTTTTTGTGATTCACGCTGCACAACGATGTCGGCTACGATCTTTACCAGCGTCGTCTTCTCTTTAAACTCACGCACGATCACCGTTGTATGATAAGGTATCTCGTCTTTGAACAGGTAAAATATTTTCTCCCGGATCATTTCCGCTACAAAAAAGCGGGTAGGCAGATCAGTCATCTCGTCCTCTGCAAAGAAAGGTTCCCCTTCCGGCAGGTACTTCACGATGGCCTTCAACAGCTCATCTACCTGCAAACCTTTTAGCGCTGAAATACCTACTACTTCTTTTGCGTAAGGTTTGGCACTAAAGAAATTGAGGACGGCTTCCTTTTGCGTAGCTTCAACTGTATCCAGTTTATTGACCACCACAATGGCAGGCGCTTTCAATTTTATTGATTCAAACAAGGTATTCACTTCTTCCAGGCTCTCTCTGACATCCACCAGCAATACAGCCACATCGGTGTCTTCCTGCGCCTGCTGTACGGCCTGCATCATTTTCTCCTGCAGTTTGTACTTGGGCTCGATGATGCCGGGTGTATCCGAAAAAATGATCTGGTATTCCGGGGTAGTGATAATCCCTTTGATCCGGTGGCGGGTAGTTTGCACTTTAGGCGATACAATAGCCAGCTTCTCACCCATCAGGGCGTTCAGGAGCGTGCTCTTTCCTGCGTTGGGGCGTCCAAATATGCTTACAAACCCTGATTTCATAAAGAATGCAAAGGTAATGAAAGGTATCCGTGGTATAGCAGTGAGCTACCGGGAATCCCATTACTGAGCTTACCAAAATAAAAAAAGGGATCAGCGATCAGCTAATCCCTTGATTCTGTTGCGAAGCCAGGGATCGAACCTGGGACCTTCGGGTTATGAGCCCGACGAGCTACCGCTGCTCTACTTCGCGATGTGGGTTGCAAATGTACACTTTTTCAGATTCCCTCCAAAATTGATTTACATTTTTTACAAATCGTATTTTCAGGGTTATGAATAAGATACCATATGTTGCTGCAATAATCATGCTGGTGGCCTGTTCCGCCAAAACAAAACAACAACAGGATAAACTGTATTCCCGTCATCTGCAACGTTCTGTAGACCTGACAATCATCAACACACCGCTGCCCGACGATAAATCCCAACTCAACCTGCTGTTACTGAACGACGGACAGGATGCGGAGAAATGGCGCGTACAGCCAATTTTGGACAGCCTGTACAAGGCCAAAGCCATTGGGCCGGTAGTGGTGGTGGCTATCCATGCGGGTGACCGTATGCAGGAATACGGCGTGGCCGGCAAGCCCGATTACGAAAAACGTGGCAGCAAAGCCGACCATTACGACGAATTCGTGAACAATGAACTATACCCCTTCATCAAAAAGAAAACAGGCGTACGGAAATTCAACTCGGTAGTAATAGCCGGCGCTTCCCTTGGTGGCCTGTCGGCCTTCGACATTGGCTGGACACATGCCGATAAGGTCGATAAGATAGGCGTGTTCTCCGGCTCCTTCTGGTGGCGCGATAAAGACACGAAAGACAGCACGTACAACGATGACGATAACCGGATCATGATCTCCCGTCTGAAAGCTTCCCGCAAAAAGCCCAATCAGCAATACTGGTTCTACGCGGGTGGGGCAGAAGAAAATTCCGACAGAGATAAAGACGGTATCATCGACGTTGTAGATGATACCAAAGATGTAATAACCCTGGTGCAAAAACGGGTAACCACACCCGGTGCAGTTGTTTATAAAGAAATAGCAGATGGCCGTCATGACTGGCCTTGGTGGAGTGCGGTACTGCCGGAGTTTATGGTATGGGCCTTCGGGACTAAGAGATAGCCCCTTCGCCTCCTTTAACCTCTTAGCATGAAAAAGCGTTAGGTGAAAACCCAACGCTTATGTACCCTAATATATGTGAAAACTAAAAAAGCAAAAATAAGTATTATCCTCTTCTCGACACATTGCTGGCGCCACTTGTTTTGAGGTCGCGGATAACGCCATCGCCCTTATAATGTACCCCGCTTGCACCAGAAGCACGGGCATTCAGTTCTTTATTAACAGTTATCTTGATGTCGGAAGCTCCGGTGGCTTCTACGCTGCAGTTATCAGCTACAAGATCGAACCCTTTGAAATCACTGGCGCCGTTGGCATCCACTGTCAGCGTGCTAACCTTGCCCTCTACCACAGCATCGGAAGCGCCGCTCAGGTTTACGTCGAGCGAATTGGCTTCGATCTTTCCTTTAAAATCACTGGCGCCACCCATAGAAAGAGCGAGGTGGTCGGCTTTCAACGTACCATCCACTACCACATCACTGGCGCCAACAGCTGTAAGCTTGTCGAGCGTTTTGAAAGAAACATACACACGAAGCTTCTTATTACCCTTCCACCACTTGCCATCCTCATCGTAAGATATCTTCAACACACCTTCTTCTACCACCGTCTTGATACGGTCACGAAACTCTGGTTTGACAGCACTGACTGCCAGCGCTTCTTCATCAGATTGAGAAAGGAACAGGTCAATGGCATTGCTCACCCTGATAGCATGGAAGCTACCTACGGTACGGGGTGCTGCATTCTCATCCTTGATCACCTGCTTTTGCGCCATCATGGCTACCGGCAACAACAGCAGCAACAAAACACTTATCTTCTTCATGGGTTTTACTCTTTATTATATACAGTAATCTATATTATGCAAGTTACTTTTTTCTCGATACACCACCACCGCTGCTCGTCCTGATATTACGGATAACACCTTCACCTTTGTAAGACACATGCCCGCCACTGCTGGCCTCTGCATTCATTTCCTTGTTAACGGTGATCTGTGCACCGGCGCCACTGCTCACATCGGCATCACAATTGCCAACAGCAAGATCATAACCATTGAACATGCTGCCGCTGCTGCCGTCTATCTTCAGGGAGGTAGCAGTACCGGATATCTTTACGACCGACCCACTGCTCTGGTCCACAGTTACCGTGGTAAAGTCGATAGCTCCGCTGAAAACGCCGCCACTCGATGCATCGAGGTCCAGCTTGCTGCCCTTGATGCTTCCGTCAACTACTACGCTGGCGCCTGAGCTGATGTCCAGTCCATCCAGGTCATCCACAGATACATAAGCCACTGGATTTCTGCCCTTGGTAGTGATATTTTTCCAGAACTTCAGCGTTTCCTGCTCGTAATAAATTCTCAATACACCATTCTCCACTTTGGTAACGATCTTATCGCGGTACTCTTCTTTGGAAGCACTTACAGCTACGGCTTCGGTGCCGCCCTGGTTGAGGTATAATTTAATACCGGTAGCTACTTTAATCGCATGGAAGCTCGATACTTTTCTCTCCTGGGCCAGCGGATCATTCACTTGTTTCTGAGCCAGCAGTATCAACGAAAAAAGCATACTTACACTAAACAATCCGATCTTTTTCATAATTAGCATTTTAGAAATAGACTGAGTTAATTTTTGAATGTTGCATCCGTTTGTGAACAGATGAGTTGGCTATACTTATTATACAGGTGTGACGGTTGAGCAGATCGGAATGTTACAAAAGTTTAAAAAAAAGTTTTTTTGCCTGTATCTTTGCGCTCTCTTTGGCCAAAGAGGTTTTCTTTCAGATTCCCGGGGTGCTTTTCCCGTATGCCTTGAATAGGAGGCGGTAAAGGCTGAGATTATACCCGTAGAACCTGACCAGGGTAATGCCTGCGCAGGGAAGGTAGGGCTCCTCATATCGTGTCTACACTTCGCTTTCGCAGCATTTTCTCTTAAATCATTTTTTCACTAAAATCTTCATGCAAGATGAAAAAAATGTTTTTGGGGATTTGCTACTTATTGATTTCCCATGGGTTATCCGCTCAGCAGATTGCGGGCCAGGTAACCGACGCATCTACCGGCAGCCCCGTAGCATCGGCTTCCGTAGAACTGTCCAACATTGCCACTATTACCACCAATGAATCCGGACAATTTGCCTTTCAGAAAGTTAAACAGGGACGTTACTCACTGCGCATCACCAGTGTTGGGTACAGGGAATTGGATACCACAGTGGCGCCCGGTGCAGCCATCACCATCCGCCTCACCCGGCTCAACCTGTTCATGCAGCCCGTAGAGGTGCGCGCCATCCGCGCCGGTGAAAAAGCGCCCTTTGCCAAAACCGATCTCACTAAAAAGGATATCGAAAAACTCAACACCGGGCAGGACCTGCCCATGCTCCTGAACCAAACGCCTTCGGCTGTGGTGAGCTCAGATGCCGGAAACGGCGTAGGCTATACTGGCATCCGTATCCGAGGTACAGACGGTACCCGCATCAACGTAACGCTGAACGGTATACCTTACAATGATGTGGAATCACAAGGTAGTTTCTTTGTAAACCTGCCCGACTTCACTTCTTCTGTAAACAACATACAGATACAGCGTGGGGTAGGTACCTCATCCAACGGTGCCGGCGCATTTGGCGCTACCATTAACTTAAGCACCAATGAAGTGAACACGACTCCTTATGGTGAAGTCAACAATAGCTATGGTTCTTTCAATACCTGGAAGCATACCCTTAAAGCAGGTAGCGGTTTGATCGGTGATCACTTCACGATCGATGCCCGTCTGTCGAAGATCCAAAGCGATGGATATGTTGACCGTGGCTCCAGTGATTTGCGTTCTTTCTACCTCAGTGGCGCCTATCTCGGTGAGAAAACTTCCGTAAGGCTGAACGTTATTGCCGGTAAGGAAAAAACATTTCAGGCATGGAATGGCGTGCCGGAAGCTAAGCTGAACAATGATCAGGACAAACTGCTGGAACATTATTACAACAACCTCGGCACCTTGTATTTTACACAGCAGGATTCTGTTAACCTGTTTAAGTCTGACCCGCGTAAGTACAACTATTTTACTTATGGTAATCAGACAGACAATTACCAGCAGGACCATTACCAGTTGTTCATCAACCACGAATTCTCTTCCCGCTTTACTGCCAATGCAGCATTCTTCCTGACCAAAGGAAAAGGATACTATGAAGAATACAAACCGCAGGAAGAATATGCCGATTATGGTTTGCCCAATTATACAGTTGGTGGCAACACCTTTACAAAGACTGACCTGATCAGACAGCTATGGTTGGACAATGACTTCTATGGCGCGGTGTACTCGCTGCAGTATAAGAATGTGGCTGATCAGTTTACCATCGGTGGCGGTTGGAACCGGTATGATGGCCGTCACTTTGGTGAGATATTGTGGGCGCAGGCCGGTGGCATTGACAACAAGTACCGCTGGTACAACCTGGAGGCGTATAAAACAGACGTGAACACTTATGCTAAATACCAGCATAAGTTTACACCCAACCTCGAAGTGTTTGTAGATATGCAGTATCGCCGGGTGTTGTACAACATTGGAGGCTTCCGCAAAAATCCTGCGCTGCTGGTACGTAACACATTCGACTTCTTTAATCCCAAAGCAGGTATTACTTATACCAACGGTGGGCTGATGGCCTACCTGTCCTATGCACAAGGCAATAAAGAACCCAACCGTGATGACTTTGAAGCAGGCCTTGAGCAGCAACCCAAACCTGAAAAACTGCATGACTTTGAAGCAGGCATTGCTAAAAAAGGTAACTCGTACGAAGTAAGCGGTAACCTTTATTACATGCTCTACAAAAACCAGCTGGTCCAAACCGGTAAGATCAATGATGTAGGAGGCTATACCCGTACGAATGTGGACAACAGTTTCCGGATGGGCATAGAACTCCAGGCTGCAATTAAACCCACACAATGGTTGCGCGTGGCAGCTAACCTCACACTCAGCAAAAACCGTATCGAAGATTTTACAGAGTACTATGACAACTATGATGACCCGGCCGGGTTGCAAAAGTCGGTACAACACGGCAATACTGACATTGCATTTTCTCCCGCAGTCATTGCAGGCGGTTCAGTAAGCATTCTTCCTGTAAAAGACCTGGAGATCAGCTTGCCGGCTAAGTATGTTGGCCGCCAGTACATGGACAACACTTCCAATAAGGCGCGTAGCATTAGTGCTTATTATGCGCAGGATGCAAAAGTGATCTATACACTGCGCAATATATTGACGAAGGAAATAGCGTTGATAGGACAAGTGAACAACTTATTCAACCGCAAATACAATTCCAGCGGATATACATACACCTATCAGTATGGCGCCACCATCACCGAGAATTTCTTCTTCCCGATGGCAGGCACCAACTTCATGATAGCCCTGAACGTGAAGCTGTAAAGCATTCATATAACCAATTTGCCGCATGCCACAGTTTAATCCCGTCCGGGAAAGAACTGTGGCATTTTTATGTACATTTATGTCTTATCATTCTTGCACATGAAAACATTGGTTGTAGGCATCTTGCTCTTGTGGTTCAGCAACACCGTATCCGCACAGACAGCTCCATTCAGCATCGAGGTGAAAGCCGGGAAATATCCACGCTATCAAACACCCGTACAGGTAAACCTGCCCCGGCCATTACCACTTAATACGCTATACAGCATTAAGAATACTAAAACAGGTAAGTCGACGGTAGCTGAGTTGCTCGACAGTGTAACCCTGGTATTTATCCTGCCCGATAGCATTGAGCCGGGAGGCTGGCAAACATATACTGTATCGAAAATAGCCAACAACAAAGCGCCGCGTCCGGCAGTTATCATTGCACAAAAGAAAGGAGGACTCCAGGTAAGCATTAAAAACAAGCCCGTTTTCTTTTATCACACACAAGAGGCGATGCCGCCGGCAGATAGCCCAGCATACTATCGCCGCAGTGGTTTCATCCATCCGCTCTACAGCCCCGGCGGTCAGGTCCTCACCGACGATTTTCCCGTCGGCCATGCACATCAGCACGCTATTTTCAATGCATGGACCAACACTACCTTCCGCAAAGAATTCATTGACTTCTGGAACCAGCAACACAAACGAGGAACCGTAGAACACATCGAGGTAAGTAAGATCAAAGAAGGCCCTGTAGTTACGGAATTAAGAGTAAAGCTGCGTCATAAAAGCCTGTTGCATGGAGAAGTGCTCCGCGAAATGTGGGTGATCAGAGTATATCCATTCAGCGATTACTACCTCTTCGATCTGATCTCCGAAGAACGAAATGTAACAACCGATACCCTCTTCCTGAATAAATATCATTACGGAGGAATGGGATTCCGGGGCAGCAACCAATGGAACGAAGTGGATAAAAAGAATTTCAAGAGCCATTGGCAGGTCCTTACCAGTGAAGGTATCCGCGATTCGGCTGCCAACCACACCCACGCCCGCTGGGTAGACGCTTCCGGTCTCATCAACGGACAGGCAGCTGGCGCCACTGTATTCGATCACCCTGTCAACTTCCGGTATCCTCAACCCATACGCGTACATCCCACGATGCCCTATTGGGTGTATTCGCCGGTAGTAGATGGCGCATTCACCATCAACCCCGGTACCTGGTATCGTTCGCAATACCGTTACTATGTGCACCAGCAAATAGCTGATGTACCTGCATTGGAAAGAATTGAAAAAGATTGGACGGTACCACCCGATGTGATCATTAAAGGATTTTGATCCCTAAAAGTCCGAAAGTCAGTAAAGTCTGAAAGTCGGTACGTAATACGGTAGTTGTATTGTTTTTTCTCCCGGACTTCCGGTCTTTCCGACTGTATTCTACTTCTTCCTCAGCAAATGTTTCAGCCGGCTGAAAGTTTCTGGTTTAATATTAAGGTAGGAGGCCAGTATCTTTTGCGGCACCCGCTGCAACATATGCGGGTGGTTGGTCACGTAGGCCAGAAAACGCTCGCGGGTAGTCATCTGCAACTGGTCAAAATAACGCGCATCTTTCTTGATGAACATCTGCGTCACCATGGCGCGGCCCAGCCGCTCGGCACAGGGCACTTTGCGCAAAGCCTGCTGCATGTTCACATGGCTGATAGAGATCACGACAGTGGTCTCCAGCGTTTCCAGGATCACATCAGAAGGCCTGCGGGTATGAAAAGATATTTCGGACTGTACAATATGTCCTTCGGTGGCCAGTTGGAGCGTGGCTTCGCCTTTTTTTGTGAGGATGTACTTGCGGATCATGCCCTTCATTACAATATTCAGGTAGTCATCCACCTGACCCTGTGTCAGCAATACCACCTTCTTGTCAAAAACACGCAATTCAAGGAAGGGTGCTAATTGATCGAATTCCTGGCGACTTAGCTCCATAAACCGCTGGAGATAAGCAAATACATGTTCCAGGTAGCTTTTAATATCTAACTTTCTTTCTCGCATGGAGTGGGGTTAGTTTGCAGTAGAAGTCTCTGCAATCCTTTTAGATAAATGATGCTTTAACCGGCTAAAAGTTTCGGGTTTAATGTTCAGGTAGGAAGCCAGGTATTTCTGCGGTACGCGACGAAAAAGGTCTGTATTCTCCAGTACAAACCGTACAAAACGCTCTTTTGTATCATACCGGGTTTTATCCAGCTCCCAGTATTCTTTTTGCAGGAAGAGGTCAGTGATCAGTAAGCGGCCCAGGGTTTCCATTTTAGGATATTGCGTATACAGGTTCTCCAGCTCTTTTTTATGCAGGGAGAGCAGGATAGATTGCTCGATAGTTTCAACAACGTAGGTAGAAGGCTGACCGGAAAAAAAGGATACAGACGAACAGATCAGCTCCCCCTCCCGGGCCAGTTGAGTGATGATCTCCTGGCTGCCTTTATAGAAATATTTACGCAGCAGCCCCTTGGAAATGAAATGCAGGTATTCCTCCGTCTCACCAAGCTCTATCAGGCGCACTTTTTTGTCATAAGAACGTACTTCCATTACCTTCGTAAGGACCGCCAGTTCTTCAGGAGTCAGAATTAGGAATCGGCCGATATACTTTTCCAACATATTCAGCATACTTGCAAGTTAAACTTTATCATATATACTAAAAACGGATGGCCGCCAAGTTGTACCTGTTTCAGGAAAAAATACGTGTAATTACGTAATCACTTTGGCCCGGATAACCATACTGCACCTACCTGTATGCCAGAATATGACACAAATGTGCTTTGTGTAATTTCTGCATTTGCTGTAGGTTTGCAACTCTTAAATAGCTTAAATACTCAGCACATGGCAAAAAAAATTAAAGTAGCAAATCCTGTAGTTGAACTGGATGGTGACGAAATGACACGCATCATCTGGAAGTTCATCAAAGATAAATTGATCCTGCCCTACATAGATGTTGATATTAAATACTATGACCTGGGCGTTGAATACCGCGATCAAACCAACGACCAGGTAACCATCGATGCAGCCAATGCCATCAAGCAGTACGGCGTGGGTATCAAATGCGCTACCATTACACCCGACGAGGCCCGTGTAAAAGAATTTAACCTGAAACAGATGTGGAAGAGCCCCAACGGCACCATTCGGAATATCCTGGACGGAACCGTTTTCCGCGAACCCATCGTTATCAATAATATCCCCCGCCTGGTAACCAACTGGACTGCTCCCATTATTGTAGGCCGTCACGCTTTTGGCGACCAGTATCGCGCTACAGACACCGTTATCAAAGGTAAGGGCAAACTGACCATGACCTTTACCCCCGAAGGTGGTGGTGAACCCCAGACATTTGAGGTATACAACTTCAAAGGCGACGGTGTAGCGATGACCATGTACAATACAGACGAAAGCATCATCGGGTTTGCCCGCAGCTGCTTCAACATGGCCCTCAGCAAAAAATGGCCCCTCTACCTGAGCACCAAAAACACCATCCTCAAGAAATACGATGGCCGTTTCAAAGACATCTTTGAAGACATTTATCAAAATGAGTTCAAGACTAAGTTCGATGAAGCAGGTATCGTATACGAGCACCGCCTTATCGATGACATGGTGGCCAGCGCCCTGAAATGGAACGGTAACTTTGTATGGGCTTGTAAGAACTATGATGGCGACGTACAAAGTGACACAGTGGCACAAGGTTTCGGCTCACTGGGTCTGATGACTTCCGTACTGGTAACGCCTGATGGCAAGACCATGGAAGCAGAAGCTGCCCACGGTACCGTTACCCGTCACTACCGCGACCACCAGGCCGGTAAGCCCACCAGCACCAACCCCATCGCTTCCATCTTCGCATGGACAAGAGGATTGGCCTTCCGCGGTAAGCTGGACGGCAACCAGGAACTGATCGACTTCTGCAACGCTATCGAAGCAGTTTGTATCGAAACAGTAGAAAGCGGCAAGATGACCAAAGACCTCGCCGTTTGCGTTCATGGCAATAAAGTAAAACACGGAGAACACTTCCTCTACACAGAAGAGTTCCTCGAAGCCATCGACCAGAACCTGAAGAAGAAAGTAGGAATCTAAGTTCGTAGCCGGGAGCATAAACCCAAGGCTGGCTGATCAAGTAAGACTATACGAAGCGTTCCGCAAAAGCGGAACGCTTTTTTTGTATCTTGACGGCATATACTCTTGCTCATGACCAAGGCTCAAATACGTATTCTTATTCCTTTAGTGTGTATAGCCGCCCTGCTTGTTTATACCTTTTGTGTACATTTTACAGATCATTCATTAGAAACGTTGATAAGACATTATCTTGCCCTTGGCCTGTTTGTTCCGCTTGTTAGAGGGTTTATAAAAAAGCAGATCAGACTTACCGTCATTTACACGGGCCTGTATCTTTTATTGGCTACTTTTAATTTGTTGGTGATCACGCCAACTATTAATCATGGTTTCTGGATAAAGATTGGTTCAGTAACAATTGATCTTCCATCCTTCAACGGTCGGGCATTTGGAGTATTGGCCCTCTATCTCATGCTCAACTTTGATGCGTTGATAGACTTCTACCTCGACTACAAAGAATCAAGAAAACAAAAGAAAGGTTAATGAAGGAGTCATCTATAAATTATCGGCAGGATATAGCGGCAAAAGGATTTACTGTGATACCCGGCGTTTTCGATGCTGAAGAAACAAACCAGATCATACAGCAGATTAATGAAGCCGATCAAACCAATCCAACCTTCCGCAAAACGGCCGACCTCTTTGCCATCCGGCAGTTTCTTAAAGAAGTGCCTGCTATATTACCCCTCGTCTTAACGGAACGATTAAACACGCTGATTCAATCACTGTTTGGTACCGGTTACTTTGTCGTAAAGTCCATTTACTTCGACAAGCCGGAACAATCCAATTGGTTTGTGGCTTATCACCAGGACCTGACTATTTCTGTTGACAGGAAAACAGAAGCACCGGGCTTCGGACCCTGGACAATAAAGCACAACCAGTTTGCCGTACAGCCGCCATTGAAAATACTGGAACGCAACTTCACCATTCGCATTCACCTCGACGATACAGATAAAAATAATGGTGCTTTGAAAGTAGTGCCGGCCTCTCACGCAAAAGGCATTTACAGACCCGAAACGATCGACTGGTCTGCAGAAACGGAAGCCATTTGCGAAGTGCCTAAAGGTGGTATTATGATCATGCGTCCCTTGTTATTACATGCCTCTGGCAGAACTACCAACCAGGCCAGGAGAAGAGTAATACACATCGAGTTCAGCAATACCCTACTGCCACATGGCCTTAATTGGTCGGAAGCAATCGCCTGAACGATTTATCCTACCTGTTGCCAATTGTACCCAAACCGGCAGCATAGCCTATAATCCATTGATCTTACAGATGGCAAAGAATTTGAGTCAGTGACTGTATAGCCTAAAAACAGATCTATGGAACAAAATATCTATCAATTCTTTGCCGCCTACGAAAAGCGCTTCAACGATTCGCTCCAGGGAGAAACAGATGTAGAAGCAACCGCCAATGCCTTCGCACCCTTCTTTGTGGAGGCCAGCCCCGCGGGCATACATGGTGGTAGCAACGATCAGGAGTTTCGCAAAAAGATACCCCAAGGCATGGAATTCTACCGGCAGATCGGCACCCATTCCATGGAGATTGAATCGCAGGATGTAACGCCGCTCGATGACCTGCACTACATGGTAAAGATCCATTGGAAAGCAACCTACAAGAATAAAGACAACACCGACCTCACAATAGACTTTGATGTGATTTACTTTCTTCAGTATCGGGAAGACGAGTTGAAAATATTTGCCTACATCACCGGCGATGAAGACAAAGTAATGCGCGAACACGGGTTAATACAATAGCACACAAGGTGGGTCGCCTTCAAAAGGCGGCTCACCTTGGGTGCCGAATGCCATTCTCTTGCATATTCGTACCTTTCTTGCATGTTTCAAACAGTATCGATCATCGTCACGGGTAAGGTACAAGGCGTATTCTATCGCCAAAGTACCAGGGACAAAGCGGTGGAGTTGGGCCTTACCGGCATCGTTATAAACCAACCCGACGGAAGCGTGTTCATACAGGTCTCTGGCCCATCCGGCCAGCTAAACCAGCTCATTGCCTGGTGCCACCAAGGGCCTCCCCGTGCGGCAGTAACCAGCGTCCAGGTAGAGACCATTGAACCCCGCGCCTTTATAGGATTTACCGTTCAACGCTGATAAACCAGTCCTGTTTTTAACAACGGTTTTCACGACATTTCCCTATCTTGATCCCCTATTTTAAATATTTGTACCATGACCCAACGATTACTGTTGACTGCTTGCCTGGTTTCTATGGCTGCATTCGCACAAGCTCAACAACCGAATAGAAACGGTGGAGATCCAAAATTATCAGAGTATTATGATCCTGCTATCAGGGTGGTGGCGCCGGGCAAAACGGCGGCTGATGCACCTGCCGATGCAGTAGTGCTGTTCAATGGCACCGATGCCAGCGCCTGGGAAGGCAGAGATGGCAACGCTATCAAATGGAAAGTAGAAAATGGCGCGATGACCGTTGTAGCGGGTACCGGCACCATAAAAACAAAACAGGGATTTGGCGACTGCCAGTTGCACATCGAATGGAGAACACCGGCCGAAGTAAAAGGCGATGGACAGGGAAGAGGCAACAGCGGTATCTTCCTGATGGGTAAATACGAGTTACAGGTATTGGATTCTTACAATAATAAAACGTATTCCAACGGACAGGCCGGTAGCATCTACAAAGAATTGCCCCCATTGGTAAATGCCAGCCGTGGACCTGGCGAATGGCAGACATACGATGTGATTTTCACAGCCCCTGTATTCTATGCCGATGGCACCGTGAAATCACAAGCCAGGATCACAGTGATCCACAATGGCGTGTTGGTACAAAACAACATGAGCATCTGGGGCAGCACCCAATACATCGGTATCGCCAACTATGAAAAACATAGCGATAAAGAACCCATCGTTCTGCAAGACCATGGCAATCCGGTGAGCTTCCGCAACATCTGGATCAGACCATTGTAATGTTAACAAGGCGTTTGTTGCGCTTTTAAATAAAAGCAGAAGGGTTGAAGTGTAAACTTCAACCCTTTTACTTTATATAACGCTGACTGTGTATTAATTACGGAAACTCACCCCTCACTACTGACCACTCACTATTTTATTGCTACAACCAAAATTTTGCGTTTTTTTGCTCCCACTAAAACGCAACCCTAATATGATCCGCGAAAGAATACTTGTTATTGGAGCTTCTGGACAAATAGGCGTGGAGTTAACACTGGCTTTACGCAAAATGTATGGCAATGCTAATGTGATCGCTTCGGACCTGCGGGAAGAAAATGATCTGCTGAAAGGTACCGGTCCCTATGTAAGCATCGATGTAATGAACAAAGAGATGCTGCACGTACAGGTCATCCGTCAGAACATTACACAGATATACCTGCTGGCAGCCATCCTCTCTGCCACCGGCGAAAAGAACCCCAACCTCGCCTGGAACCTCAACATGCAGGGGCTCCTCAACGTATTGGATATCGCCCGTGAGGAAAAGATCTATAAAGTATACTGGCCCAGCAGCATCGCTGTTTTCGGCCCCACTTCACCGAGACAAAATTGCCCGCAGCAAACCATCATCGAGCCCGTTACGGTATATGGCATCAGTAAATATGCCGGTGAATTCTGGTGCAACTACTACCACCAGCGGTTCGGTGTAGATGTGCGCAGCATCCGCTACCCGGGATTGATCAGCTACAAATCTGCTCCCGGCGGTGGTACCACCGATTATGCCGTAGAGATATACCACGAAGCACTCGAAGAAAAGAAATACACTTCCTTCCTGAGCGAGGATACTTACCTGCCCATGATGTACATGCCCGATGCTATCCGCGGCACAATAGAACTGATGGAAGCACCTGCCGCGAAGATATCCATACGCCATTCCTACAACCTGTCGGCAATGAGCTTCTCACCAAAAGAGATTGGCGCAGAGATCAAAAAACATGTCCCCGATTTCAAATTGGATTACCAGCCCGACTATCGCCAGCAAATTGCCGACAGCTGGCCACAAAGCATTGATGACTCAGTAGCTACAGCAGACTGGGGCTGGAAACCAGAATACGACCTGTCGAAGATGACAAAAGATATGCTCGACAACCTGAAAGATCAATACATCAAATAGGTTTTACAGTAAAGCTATAATACAAAGAGGCGACACCTTCAAAAGTGTCGCCTCTTTGCTAATTCGTGTAATTCGCCCCAATTCGTGTTTCACCTGCTCAATAACATCTTATGCAATTTAGTTTCCGTACCCGTAGTTAGTTTCAACATATAAATACCCGGCGCCAGATCGGCAGTATGCAATAACACTTTGTGTTGACCACCGGTCAGCTCTTTCTGAATCACCTGCTTCACCAGTTGCCCCTGCAGGTTAAATAGCTGCAGATTGGTGAGTGAAGAGGTAGGCAGTGTAAAGCTGATAGTAGTAGAGCTCGAAAAAGGATCAGGATAATTCTTCACACTGATTGCAGGCTTGTCCGGACTCACTTCAAGCTTACCCGGAGTTTGCGCTACCCTGGCAGGATAAGTAGAAGTGTTGGCTACTTTGGGTGCCGTATAAGTCACCTTCACAAAAACTTTTTGTGCCGGGTTGGAAGCAGAAGTATTCTTCACCTTCACGGTATACAGTCCGGTAGAGGAAGGCGTATAAGTAAGCGTGAGATTACCGGTACCACTTACCGTTTGCACAATGGTATTGCTGCTGTTATAAAGGTTCACAGTGAGGTTGGGAGTGGTATTGGCAGGATAAAGATTTACGGTGATGGTCTTACCGGTTTCATCAAATATCTTTCCTGCTGTGCGTAAGGCAGTAGAACTGGCTGGTAACGCACCACCTTGTTGTAAAGAGTTGGCATGAGAATCGCCCAGGTCATTCGCCATCTCCCATTCCTGCGTGGTGCTCCGTTGAGCAGGATTGAAACCACCAGTTATACCAGCTGGTCCCCAGATACAATAACCACGGCGGGTGTTGCTGCCATCACACGGTGGAACATAAATAGTTGCCTTGCCGGTAGCATCAGTCCAGATATCACTGACGTTGGCGCCGGAATAATCATGCAGCTGAACATTGGCGCCGAAGTCCGTTTGCACGGTAGCACTCTGCCAGGTGTTCCAGTTGTCATTCACACCGATGATGGCATAACTGTTCTCAGGCCCGCTTTTATAACCCCGCTCGATGATCAGCAGGTCAGCTGCCTGCCAGCGCACTTTGTAAGAACCCTTCTTGAAATTGAGCTTTTGATGACACCAGATGATATTGGCGATCTCATCCCGTACAGGCAGATTCACTGTACTGGTAGGTAAGTGTGCATAGCGTTGACTCAGGCTGCCTACATTGAACAAGTCTTCAAAAAATACCTGCGGAGAACCATCTACGGCAAAAGTAATGGCATAAGCTGCAGCCAGTCGTGCATCGAAAGGATCGATATGACCACCGCCCAATTCGTTACCGGTATCCCAGCCGGTATAATTGCCATTGGCATCTTTGATCGGACGGAAAGTATCATGGTTGTTAACGAAAGGAACGGTACGGAAACGGTTGGTTTGCTGCGCACCGGGAATATTCGACAGGTTATAACTGCCGCCGGCGCTAACCATGTCCTTAACAGCCTGACGCAAACTAAAATCAAATGTGCCGGTCATGTCCTCTGAGCCACCATTGCTGGTCTTCACATTGTTGATCCAGGTATCGAGGTCAGAAGCACTGCCCACGTATTCACCCACGGCAAACATATTGGCGCCGCCATTGGCCCAGCCCGCATTGTACTTACTGTTCCAGAGAAAATCCTGCAGTGCCCAATGCGGAAAATGCTTTACAGCATCGAACCTAAAACCATCCACACCCGTTTGCTTCTTCATCCACACAAACCAGTTGCGCGTTTCATTACGCATATAGTCGGTAGTTTGAACAGGATTGTAGGTAGCATTGGAACTTTGACCATACGCACCGGAATAATAACAGATATCAGGACCAAAGAAAGCAGCACACCAATCGCCACTATTACAATTATGATCACTGTTGGCGTGAAAATTTTGCCAGTTCTTGGGCCAGCGGCCGGAGCGGGTAAGATAATCTGCAGATAATTCAGTAGTGGCGGGCGTAGCATAAGAAGCATACCGGAAATTCTTGTACAGGTTGCCATCGTTATTACCGGTAGCAGAAGGATCTTGCCCACCTGCGCCGGTAGAAGAGCCGGCATTGTCCATATGGTTGAACACAACATCCTGGATAGCGTCCATGCCGTTGGCATGCAACACGGCGATCATACGCAACAGCTCATTCTTATTACCCAGCCTTGTTTTCAAATTTCCCTTCTGGTATTTATCGCCCAGGTCATATTGATCGAAAGGAGAGTAGCCATTACTATTCGTGCCGGCATTCTTGATGGAAGGAGGTATCCACACGCCATCGATCCCGATATCGCGGAGGCGAGGCGCAAGGTCAGCCAGGTAATTGCTCCAGCCATCAGGGTAATTATTGTTCCAGTAATCCCACCAAAAACCCTGAAAGATCACTTTCCCGTTCCACGGGTTTTGAGCATAAGTTGTAAAGGAGGTAGAAAAAAACAGGCATAGAAGGACGCCGAAAAACGTCTTGCGGACAAGATTTTTCATACAGCAATCAGTTAGGTGAGGAAATAAGGTTAATAGTTATTGTGTAAAAATTACACATTATATATTAAATAGGCAAATAATTTAATTGTAAACCCTTCACAGATGACGTATATTAGAGGTAAGGCCAGAAGCCCGAAAAAGCAGTAAAAACCACCACCTCTGGCCCCATTTGGCTGACACCCTTATCCGGACCTTTTCCGGAGGTTATCCGGACCTTATCCGGACCTTGTCCGGACTTAGCTCCTGATCCCCTCTTAACCAGCCCCCCACCAGACAAGCCCCAGACACCCTCCCCATCCCCCTCTTTCCCCCTTCTAATATGTCGACCAGCCAACCAATTCAAAAGGGAAACCACCACTTTCGTATCTTTGCGCCATGGAAAAAATGCTTAAAGACCTGTTTGCCAATCAACAATACGACGCGAAGAACTTCTTTTTAATAGCCGGTCCCTGTGTGGTGGAAAGCGAAGAGCTGCTGATGGAAGTGGCTGATAAAGTGAGCGGTATTTGCAAAAGACTGGGCATACCTTACGTGTTTAAATCCTCCTACCGGAAGGCCAACCGCACCAGCGCCTCCTCTTTTACCGGCCTGGGCGATGAAACGGCCCTGCAGCTCCTGAAGAAAACAGGGGAGAAATACAAATTGCCTGTTACGTCAGATGTGCATGCCCACGATGAAACAGCCATGGCCGCCAAATACATCGACATCCTCCAAATACCGGCCTTCCTTTGCCGGCAGACCGACCTGCTGGTGGCAGCTGCCGAAACCGGCAAGATCGTGAACGTGAAAAAAGGCCAGTTTGTAAGCGGCCCCTCCATGAAATTTGCCGCAGAAAAGATTCGCAAAGCAGGTAACGACAAAGTGATCCTCACCGAGCGCGGTAACACATTTGGCTACCAGGACCTGGTGGTAGATTATCGCAACATCCCCTGGATGAAAGAACACGGCACCCCTGTAGTGATGGATTGTACCCACAGCCTGCAGCAGCCCAACCAAACGTCGGGCGTTACAGGTGGTAATCCCCAATTGATAGGCACCATTGCCAAAGCGGCCATTGCTACCGGAGCAGATGGATTGTTCATTGAAACACACCCCAACCCGGCAGTAGCCAAAAGCGACGGCGCCAATATGCTGAAGCTCGATTTGCTGGAAGGCTTGCTGGAACAACTGGTGAAGCTGCGCCAGGCAGTTGTTTAATGCGAATACAGAAATGGTAATAAAGAAAAAAGCTACTCCAAAGAGTAGCTTTTCTCATGTGAGCGTATAGCACTTCAAAAATTACTGAGTAAAAAAGCTTCCTCACGGAAGCTTTAAATACGTTTTCAAAGGTGAATCCGTGGTTTCAGTCAAGTGTAACAGACCATC
Organism: Niastella sp.; assembly: GCA_017744515.1. GTDB lineage: Bacteria > Bacteroidota > Bacteroidia > Chitinophagales > Chitinophagaceae > Paraflavitalea. Next base: position 50,546 of record JAGIBF010000040.1, on the reverse strand, counting down.
GGCAGGTTTTCCATAGTTGCTCCAGGATCAAAAACGGGACTTCTCAATAAATCCTTTCTGTGGTCTATTCTATACACAAAACTATACCTGAAATGTGGTTTGGTCTAACTGATGTGGGTACAACACTAACTACAAAGTCTTTACACAAACGTTTGCACACTTCATTTATAAAACCTTTCACAGATCAGTTAGTTCATAAGAGTATGTTAAAGGGGCAGGAATTTGATTCATGCGGCACCATTAGGACAAGAGTTGACTGGGCAGCACGCCAAACTCCTTCTTGAAAGCAATGGTGAAATTGCTGAGGTTGGCATAACCCAATTCCATGGCCACTTCCTTGACGGAGAATTTGCGGGTGAGCAGTTTGTCCTGCGCAGCCTGCATGCGTGCCTTCTGATAGTATTCATAGATGGGATAGCCATACATGGTCTTGAAATCCTTTTTCAGCTTCGATTCGCTGATCGAAACCATCTTGGCCAGTTGTTGAATAGAAGGAGCAGGTTGAAAAATATCTTTTGTGAGAACACTTTCAATCTTCATGACGCGATTGATATCTTCCTGCGAAAGCGGAATACGGAAAGTCGGGTTTTTCATCTTGTCATACAGGTGCGTGAAAAACCTTTCGATCATAAGCATGATCCGGTTCTGAATAACAGTCAATCGCAGTGGGTTGTCATCACCCACCTCCAGGATCGTGCGCATCCACTGGCGATATTTACTGTCGAGCGGCTCGATATTGAAGTTTTCAGCCTTCAAAGAAATATACGTAGAGAGCACATCCTCCACCGTGTTGATATCAAGATATTTGGCCAGAAACTCTTTATTCAACAGCACAGCGATGGAAAAATAATGCCCGCCCTGCGACCCGAGGTACGACCAGTCGAAGTAAGAACTGGTGAGGTAGGCAATAGATTTGCTGGTGTTCTTCTCCTTGAGCTTGTCTTCATCGATGGTCACTACCAATGTGCCGGGTATACTGAGCTCATCGAAGCGCAAGGTATACCACTCTCCATCCAGATGCTTCTTTCGGTGAATGAGCCAATCCTGGTTGAAGGTGCAATTGATGATACAGGCATGCAAGCCATTGGGCAACGGCAGGAATAGAAAATCACCATTGCCCACCGATGGAGGAAATATGACCTGGTTGTTATGCACAGGAGCATTCAGTTGCGCTGCCAGCTTGAGCAATAACTGCTCATAGTCTGTGGTGTTGTAATCAAACTGGAACAAAGTGTCAGGCTTTACAGTGTTATGAAAGCGATGCTACCAATCACAGGATGTACTGTCACAGTTGGCTGGATACAGAATGTGGTTAGCGTTTACTGGTATTTCAACGGGTTACGGCGTACAGATAAAATGTAACGTTTAATGTTCATCCAGAATGCCAGTACGAAATAAACGATCAGGGGGGATCCCATGGTAAGGAAAGAAATGTATACAAACCAGGTACGAATACGTGAGGTGGCAATGCCCATGCGGTCACCTATTGCGGTGCACACACCATAAGCCTGCCATTCAATAAAAGATCGAAACCGATTCATGATACTAATTTATACATTTTAAACCATTGTGCTAACCCTGCGTTTACCAATAATTTATTTTTTAGGTAAATTTGAAGGGATTCTACAGAAACGGTACACTTAGGAAGAAATTGTCGGGACAGGTTTTGAGTTAAGATGATCGTATAATTAAAATATAAAATATTTAACATGGTGTTTGATCTGGATCTAATCAGAAAGCTTTATGCGGCCATGCCTGCACACATTGCAGAAGCCCGTAAGCTGGTAGGCAGGCCCTTGACATTATCCGAAAAAATATTGTACTCCCACCTGTTTGTGCCTGCCACAGCAGCATATGAACGGGGAAAAGATTATGTGGATTTCGCACCAGACCGCGTAGCTATGCAGGATGCTACCGCCCAAATGGCCTTATTACAGTTTAGTACCTGCGGCCGCTCGAAAGTAGCCGTTCCCTCTACGGTACACTGCGATCACCTGATCCAGGCAAAAACAGGCGCTGCCGAAGATTTGAAGACAGCCCTGGATGTAAATAAAGAAGTATATGACTTTTTAGCCTCCATTTCCAATAAATACGGCATTGGCTTCTGGAAGCCAGGTGCCGGTATTATCCACCAGGTAGTTTTAGAGAACTATGCATTCCCCGGCGGTATGATGATCGGAACCGACTCCCACACCCCCAACGCGGGCGGTTTGGGCATGGTGGCCATCGGCGTAGGTGGTGCAGACGCGGTGGACGTAATGGCTGGATTGGCCTGGGAGCTGAAAATGCCCAAACTGATCGGTGTGAAACTCACCGGCAAACTGAATGGCTGGACTTCCGCCAAAGATGTTATCCTGCGGGTAGCGGGTATCCTCACTGTAAAAGGTGGTACCGGCGCCATTGTAGAATATTTCGGTGAAGGAGCCGATAGCCTGAGCGCTACCGGTAAAGGCACGATCTGTAACATGGGTGCCGAGATCGGCGCTACCTGTTCCTTATTCGCCTACGACAAGAAAATGTCGGAATACCTGATCGCTACCGGCCGCGAAGAAGTAGCTGCACTGGCTGATGGTATCCGTGAGCACCTGCGCCCTGATGAAGAAGTATACGCCGATCCTAAGAGCTACTATAATGAACTGATCGAAATCGACCTCAATACATTGGAGCCCCATGTAAACGGTCCTTTCACGCCCGACCTGGCATGGCCCATCAGCAAATTTGCGGAAGCAGTAAAAGCCAACAACTGGCCCGAGAAGCTGGAAGTAGCCCTGATCGGTTCCTGCACCAACTCCTCTTACGAAGACATCAGCCGTTCTGCCTCACTGGCTCAACAGGCGATCGATAAAAAATTAAAGACCAAAGCAGAGTTCACCATTACACCAGGTTCAGAAGTAGTGCGATTTACCATCGAGAAAGATGGATTCCTGAAGACCTTCGATCAGATCGGTGGCATCGTGCTGGCCAATGCCTGCGGTCCCTGTATCGGACAATGGGCCCGTCACATCGACGATCCCAACCGCAAGAACTCGATCATTACGTCCTTCAACCGCAACTTTGCAAAGCGTAATGATGGTTATGCTTCTACCCATGCATTCGTAGCTTCACCGGAGCTGGTAACAGCATTTGCCATTGCGGGTGACCTCACCTTCAATCCGCTGAAAGATAAACTGAGAAACGAAGAAGGTAAAGAAGTGATGCTCGATGAACCTACAGGCGTGGAGCTGCCTCCCAAAGGCTTCTCAGTGGATGATCCCGGCTACCAGGCGCCTGCTGCCGATGGTAGCGGTGTGCAAGTGATCGTGAAGCCCGACTCTCAGCGTCTGCAACTGCTCGAAGCATTTCCTGCATGGGAAGGTACCGACCTGAAAGGATTGAAACTGCTGATCAAAGCAAAAGGAAAATGTACTACTGACCATATCTCCATGGCTGGCCCCTGGTTGAAATTCCGCGGTCACCTGGACAACATCAGCAACAACATGCTGATAGGCGCCGTGAACTTCTTCAACGACAAAACCGATTCAGTAAAGAACCAGTTGACTGGTCAGTACGGCCCTGTACCTGCTACACAGCGTGCTTACAAAGCCGCCAACATAGGTACGGTGGTAGTAGGCGATGAGAACTATGGTGAAGGTAGCAGCCGTGAGCACGCGGCTATGGAGCCCCGTCACCTCGGCGTACGCGCCATCATAGTACGCAGCTTTGCCCGTATCCATGAAACCAACCTCAAGAAACAAGGTATGCTGGCGCTCACCTTTGCCAACAAGGAAGATTACGACAAGATCCAGGAAGACGATACGTTCGACATCCTTGGCCTGACTACCTTTACACCGGGTACGCCGTTGACATTGATAGCTAACCACGCCGATGGTACCAAAGACTCCATTGTGCTAAACCACACGTACAATGAATCACAGATCGAGTGGTTCAAAGCAGGAGGTGCCCTCAACGTGATCCGTCGTCAGTTTGCCGGTAACAATTAAGCCAATGACTTTTTATAATGCCCAGTCCCGACCACAAGTCGGGACTGTTTTATTATGTAAATTCATGCATCATGCAACACCTTACCAAACTACTCGCCCTGCTGCTTATCATGAGCCAGTGCCAGGCACAGAAGGCCGGAAAAAATCCTAAGCCATCGATAGCCGTGTTGGCTTATTATTCCGGCAACATTTCCGAAATAGATCAATACGATGTACAAAAACTCACCCACATCATTTACAGCTTTTGCCACCTCCGCGGTAATGAACTATTCATTGGTAATGGTGAGCCCGTCATCAAAAAGCTGGTGTCACTGAAACAAAAACACCCCTCCCTCAAAATATTGCTGTCGCTGGGCGGATGGGGTGGTTGTAAACCCTGCTCCGATGTGTTCTCTACTGCCGGTGGGCGCGACTCCTTTTCGCGTTCGGTAAAAGAATGGACAGACAAACTGGGTACCGATGGCATCGATCTCGATTGGGAATACCCTGCTATTGAAGGTCACCCCGGCCATCCCTATAAACCGGAAGACAAACCCAACTTTACAGCACTGGTAAAGTCTCTGCGCAAGGCATTGGGCAATAAACATGAGATCAGCTTTGCTGCCGGTGCCTTTGCCAAATGCCTCGAAGAATCCATTGCCTGGAAAGACGTAATGCCCGTAGTAGACCGCGTAAACCTCATGACCTATGATCTGGTAAATGGATACAGCACAGTAACAGGACATCATACGGGTTTGTATTCAACACCACAATTGAAAGAATCTACCAACAATGCCATCACCTACCTTGAATCATTGGGCATTCCACGCAATAAGCTGGTGATAGGCGCTGCCTTTTATGCACGCGTATTTGAAAATGTAGACAGCGTGAACAACGGCCTGTATCGCTCCACTAAATTCAAAAGCTTTATTCCTTACAGAACATTTTCCCAAACACTTTCTAAAGCCGATGGTTATGTCGAATACCGCGATGAAGTAGCTAAAGCACCTTATAGCTACAACGCTTCCAAAAAACTGTTTGCCACTTACGACGACAGCCTGTCCGTTGATCTCAAGACAAAGTATGCGCTGGACAAAGGACTGAATGGGATCATGTTTTGGGAGCTCACGCTCGATGCGCCGGAGAACGGCCTGCTCGATGCGATCGACAACGTAGTAAAACGGAAGAAGTAGGTTTTTCCTGTTCACTGCAAAGAGCTTAAATTGTGGCGTATGAAAAGAGGCTTCCTGTTCTACATAGCAGTAGGTTGTATATGCTCCTGCAATTCGACTGATCCGTCCGTTGTTGCTGCCGAAAAAAAGGACACGGCAATGTCCTGCGAATCGAATCTGCCTGCACGTTTCCCTGCCGCGTCAACCGATACTGCCATCGCACAGTCCGGCAGCGTGTCGCACAAAGGCATGATCTGGGTAGCCGGCAATACCTTCGGTATGGGTGCTTCAGACAAGGAAGGCCGGCCTGATGAATATCCGCAACACGCCGTTACGGTGAATGGCTTTTGGATAGATGCTACGGAAGTAACCAACGCACAGTTCCGCCAGTTTGTAGAAGCTACCGGCTACGTTACTACGGCAGAGAAGAAACCCGATTGGGAAGAACTTAAAAAACAATTGCCGCCTGGCACACCCAAACCGGCAGATGAATTGCTGGTAGCCTCCTCGCTGGTATTTACCCCGCCCGTACGTCCTGTGCCGTTAGACGATGCATCACAATGGTGGGCCTGGAAAAAAGGCGCCAGCTGGCAGCATCCGCAAGGAGAGGGGAGCGACATAAAAGGAAAAGACAATTACCCTGTAGTACATATTTCCTGGTTTGATGCAACAGCCTATGCAAAATGGGCAGGTAAGCGACTGCCTACGGAGGCAGAATGGGAATATGCCGCCAGAGGCGGTTTGCAAAATGCCACTTACCCCTGGGGCGCAGAAGACATTGAAGCCGGTAATCCCAAAGCCAATACCTGGCAGGGCAGCTTTCCGGATAAAAACTCCGGCTGGGACCATTTCAAAGCATTGGCCCCGGTGAAGTCGTTTGCCGCCAACCAATATGGCTTGTACGATATGGCCGGCAATGTATGGGAATGGTGTAGCGACTGGTATGATGCAAACTGGTATGCTTCCCAGAAAAACACCAATACAGCCAACCCGGCAGGGCCTGCCCAAAGCAACGACCCCATGGAACCTACGGTGCCCAAGAAAGTAGTACGCGGCGGCTCATTCATGTGCAATGCCTCCTATTGCAAAGGATACCGCGTTACCGCCCGCATGAAAACCTCTCCCGATACGGGTTTGGAACACACCGGATTCCGTTGTGTATCATCGAAATAATGCATTCCGGAGATCGAACTAACATTCATTAGCAGAGCGTTTGTTAAAATGCGGATTAGTCTACCTATAGAGTAGAAAAAATTGTCTGTTTGCCCCCAGGACCCTATCTTTGTCAGTGAGTCAACGATTTTGTTCATGCTACACACATTCGCGATGCAATACAATACTACCACCTGTTGTTACAACTATTGTTGTTGCTGTTGATTCATTCTTTTTCGCTATACAAGCTCGCTCTACCAGTTTTCACCATTTTTTAATTACTGCTGAATTGTCAACATACATGGATACGTCACTACAGAATTATATCCCCGAATTAACCTACTTGTCAAGTGGACTAAGTGTACGTCAAGTGCTGACGTTGCTGGCAGAGAAGTTCCCGGGACAAGTGACTTTCTCCTCCAGCTTCAGCTTCGAAGACCAGGTAGTGACACATGAGATACTGAACAACAAGCTCCCGATCAAAATATTTACACTGGATACCGGAAGGCTGTTTGCTGAAACCTATTCAGTATGGAGCAGTACCAATACGAAATACGAATCGGCTGTAAAAGCCTACTATCCCAATAACGCCCTGCTGGAAGAATTTGTACAAGCCAATGGGCCAAATGCGTTTTACGAATCAGTGGATCACCGTAAAAAATGCTGCTTTATACGCAAAGTAGAGCCCTTGAAAAGAGCGCTGAAAGACAATGCAGTTTGGGTAACCGGACTGCGGGCAGAACATTCTCCCGACAGGAACAGCCTCACTGTATTTGAATGGGACGAAGGCAACCAGATCATCAAGTACAACCCGATCCTACATTGGACTACTGAGCAGGTACGTAAATACATAGATGATAACAACGTACCTTACAACCCGCTGCACGATAAAGGATTTGTGAGCATTGGTTGTGCACCCTGTACAAGAGCGATCAGGCCGGGTGAAGATTTCAGGGCAGGCCGTTGGTGGTGGGAAGATGCTGCCAAAAAAGAGTGCGGCTTGCATGTGCATTCTTAACGTGAAACGTGAGAGAAGCAAAGTAAAAAGTCACGTTTGACGTCTCACTTCTCACAACAAAAAAATTGAAGTAATAAAAATATCGAACGAATGAGTGCTTACAGATTAGATTACCTTGATCAGTTGGAGTCGGAAGCGATACACATCCTTCGTGAAGTGGCAGGCCAGTTTGAACGGCCCGCTTTGTTGTTTTCAGGCGGTAAGGATTCTATCACTTTGGTCCACCTGGCGTTGAAGGCATTTCGTCCCGGTAAATTCCCTTTCCCGCTGGTACACATCGATACCGGCCACAATTTCAAGGAAGCCTTGGACTGTCGCGACCAGCTGGCGGCTACGCTCGGCGAAAAGCTGATCGTTCGCAATGTGGGCGATACCATTAAAGCAAAACAATTAACAGAGCCCAAAGGCAAGTTTGCCAGCCGCAATGCTTTGCAAACCTATACCCTGCTGGATACGATCGAAGAATTTAAGTTCGATGCCTGCATAGGCGGCGCCCGTCGCGATGAAGAAAAAGCAAGAGCCAAAGAAAGAATATTCTCTGTGCGTGATGAGTTTGGCCAGTGGGACCCCAAGCTGCAACGTCCTGAGCTGTGGAATACGTACAACGGCCGCATTCACAAAGGCGAGAACGTACGCGTATTCCCCATCAGTAACTGGACCGAGCTGGATGTATGGAACTATATCCGCCGCGAAAAGATAGAACTTCCTTCTATTTACTTCTCACATGATCGCGAAGTAATAGAACACGAAGGCCAGCTGGTGGCTGTTTCTGAATTCATTCAACTGGAGGCTTCTGATAAAGTGCTTACTAAGAAAGTGCGTTACCGTACTGTTGGTGACATGACCTGTACCGCAGCCGTAGAGTCGAAGGCTTCTAACATCGATGATATCATCAGCGAGATCACCGCTACCAAGACCAGTGAGCGTGGTGAAACGCGCATCGACGATAAGGTGTCGGAGGCAGCGATGGAAGACAGAAAGAAGAACGGATATTTCTAATAACAACAATCACTAAATAAACTTACGATAGATGGATTTGCTTCGTTTTATAACTGCCGGTAGTGTTGATGATGGCAAAAGCACGTTGATTGGCCGGTTGCTGTATGACAGCAAGAGTATCATGATCGATCAGCTGGAAGCTATCGAGCGCCAGAGTAAGAATAAAGATGAAGGAGAGATCGACCTGGCTTTGTTGACAGATGGCCTGCGTGCAGAACGTGAGCAGGGCATTACCATCGATGTGGCCTACAAATATTTCTCTACACCCAAACGCAAGTTCATCATCGCCGATGCGCCGGGGCATATTCAATATACCCGCAACATGGTCACCGGCGCTTCCAATGCCGATCTGGCGATCATCCTGATCGATGCCCGGAACGGTGTAGTAGAGCAAACCCGCCGTCATTCCATCATCACATCCCTGTTGAACATTCCTCATATCGTGGTGGCCATTAACAAAATGGACCTGGTGGATTTCTCCCAGGACGTGTACAACAATATCGTGATCGATTATGCCAAAGTGGCCCAGTCACTCGGATTGAAAAATGTAACCTATATCCCACTCAGCGCTTTGCAAGGCGATAATATCGTGGAGAAATCTGATAAGCTGAGTTGGTATGAAGGGCCTTCCCTGCTTCATTTCCTCGAAGAAGTAGAAGTACAGGATACGATCAACCTGACAGAAGCCCGTTTCCCCGTTCAATACGTAATACGTCCGCAAACAGATGCCCTGCATGACTATCGTGGTTATGCCGGTAAGATCGTGAGCGGTGTCTATAAAGTAGGCGACGCTGTAACAGTGCAGCCTGCCGGTATCCAGAGCAGGATCAAGGCTATCGAAATAGCTGGCAAAGAAGTAGCAGAAGCATTTGCTCCGCAGAGCGTGGTGCTGCACCTCGAAGATAATATCGACATCAGCCGGGGCGATGTGATAGTAAACGCTGCCCAGCCCGTGAAGACAGCACAGGAACTGGAAGTACTGCTCTGCTGGATGGACAACAAGCCGTTGATCCCAGGCAATAAATACCTGCTGCAGATCAATAGCCGGGTAGTGCGTTCGGTAGTTCGGAATATCGAGTACAAGCTGGATGTCAACACACTGGAGAAGAATGAAGCGCCTTCGCAGGCAGTACTGAATGATGTGATCAAAGCGACCATCAAGACCGCTTCACCGATCCCCTATGATTCCTATCAGGCATTGCGTGCCAACGGTGGAGCCATCCTGATCGATGAAACAAGCCACGTAACTGTAGGCGCTTGTATGATACAATAAAACCCTGTCAGGCTGAGCCTGTCGAAGCCCTTTGACCCTTCGACAAGCTCAGGGTGACAAATGAAAGTTGAAATTGTTACTTTTTGCCCTTTTAATCTACCAAAGAAGTAGACATGAGTACAAACCAAACAGGAAAAGTGATATTGGCGGGCGCCGGCCCCGGTGATCCTGAGTTGCTCACGATCAAAGCAGCCCGCTACCTGCAGCAGGCAGATGTGGTGTTGACCGATCGCTTGGTGAGTGAGGATATCTTGAAAGCTTTTGTACGCCCCGACGCAGAAATAGTGTATGTGGGCAAGCAATGCCGTCGTGGAGCTTCTACACCGCAGGAAACGATCAATGAGCTGTTGGTGGAATACGCACAAAAGAGCAAGCTGGTAGTACGGTTAAAAGGTGGCGATGTATCTATATTCTCCAATATCCTGGACGAGTTGCAGGCGCTGGCCGCATACAAAATACCATACGAGATCATTCCGGGTGTCTCTGCTGCACTGGGTGCTGCAGCTTACGCCGGCATTCCTTTAACAGCAAGAGATCATTCCACTGCAGTACGGTTCCTGACTTATTATAAATCTGACGTGGTAACAGAATCCTATTGGAAAGAACTGGCTGCCACCGATGATACGCTGGTGTTTTATATGAGTTCCGAAACATTGGAAGGGGTAGTAGCCAACCTCACCAAAAACAATATTGCTGCCGATAAGTTGCTGGCAATAGTAGAGCAGGCTACCACGCCGATGCAAAACGTGTACGTGTCCAATATCTATGAATACAACGAACAGTTGAAAGGCAAAAAGTTCATCTCTCCTTCACTGGTGATCATTGGTAAGGTAGTAGGACTGCACGAGCAGTTCGGCTGGCTGGCCAACAGTAACAGCCGGGAAGAATACTTTAAACCTGTAGCCAAACTTTTTACAACCATAACCGACCATACTGAAAAAGTAAAAGACCATGTTAGTAGAGCCTAAAATGAAGTTGTTGCTTGAGCTGTTGAATTCATCCTCCAGGGAAGAACTGATCTGGATGAATGGATACCTGGCTGGCCTGCTGGCACAACCTCAACATGCACAACAGGCAGCGCCTGCAACAGCTGCTGCACCTGCGGCGATTGCAGCCGAAGTAAAACCCGCTGTGCAGAAGATCACCATTGCTTACGGTACTGAAACCGGTAATTCAAAAAAGGTAGCGACAGATTTTGCTTCACAGGCCAAGAAGCGTGGCATCACGGCCAAGCTGGTAAGCCTTGACCAATACAGGCTCAACGACCTTTCCAAAGAAGAATACTTCTTTACCATTATCAGTACGCAGGGCGAGGGCGAACCTCCTGCAACTGCTAAGAAGTTTTATGACCATATTCACCAGAACGGCTTCAAGCTGAACCAGCTGAAGTTTGGCGTACTGGCTTTGGGCGATACCTCTTATCCTTTATTCTGTAAGGCCGGCGAAGATGTAGATACACAGCTGCAAAAGCTCGGTGGTCAACGAATCGTGTCCCTGCAACGTTGTGATGTCGATTATCAAACAGAAGCCAGCACATGGTTTGCCGATGTGCTGACACAGTTGACTACTGCCGGTAGTACAGCCCCTGCTGCATCGGTAGCGGTGGGCACGCCTATTGCCAGGAAAGGAACCGGTAAAAAAATATACAAGGGTACTATCCTGACCAATGTAAACCTGAATGATCGTGGTTCTTCCAAAGAAACACATCATATCGAGATTGGAACAGAGGAAGAAGTGGATTATGCACCTGGTGATTCTATTGGCATCATTCCTGAGAATTCCAAAGCTGTAGTCGATACCATCCTGGCGCTGGGATTCAGCAACAATGGTACACCTGTCACTTTCCGGAATGAAACAGATTCCATTTTCAACCATTTAAAGAAACGCATTAATGTGGCCTGGCTGCCCGAACGTGTAGTGAAGCAGTACGCAGCCATTGTAAAGCAGGATATTCCCGAAACCAAGATAGGTTTGGTAGACCTGCTGAAGATATACCCGGTGAAAGATGTACAACAGTTTTATGAAGTGGTAAATATCCTGGAGCCTATTACGCCCCGGTTGTATTCTATTTCTTCTTCTCCTGCTGCACATGGAGGTGAAGTACACATCACGGTAGCGAGGGATACTTTTTATATCAACCAGGAACTAAAGTTCGGTCTCTGCTCCGACTTCCTCTCTCAACACCTGACAGTAAGTAGTGAGATCGATTTCTATATCCATAAGAACAGTCAATTCCGTTTACCGGAATCTGGCAAAGATGTGATCATGATCGGACCTGGTACTGGTATCGCGCCTTTCCGTTCTTTCCTGGCAGAGCGGGATGCTTCCGGTGCCGAAGGCCGCAACTGGCTCTTCTTTGGCGACCAGCATTTCGTGAGTGACTTCCTGTACCAAACTGAACTGCAAAACTGGTTGCAGACCGGTGCTTTGACCAATATCAGCCTTGCCTTCTCCCGCGATCAGAAATACAAGATATACGTACAACACCGCATCCTGGAGAAAGCTGGTGAATTATGGAGCTGGCTCAATGGCGGCGCTTATGTTTACATCTGTGGCGCGAAAGAACCCATGAGTGTTGATGTAGAACAAGCTTTGTTGCAGGTGATACAACGCTATGGGGGTAAAACAGGCGAGCAAGCCATCCAATACCTTGATCAACTGAAGGAAGAAGGAAGATATTTGAAAGACGTTTATTAATATTATTATGAGCACCAATAAGAATTTATCGCCTGTTGAAAAGATCAAGACTGAAAGTGATGCATTACGCGGCACTTTGAAGCAAAGCCTGCATGATGAAATAACCGGCGCGCTCCGTGAAAGTGATCAGTCGATAATCAAGTTCCATGGCATGTACCAGCAGGACGATCGTGACCGCCGCGAAGAACGCAGCGCCAAGAAATTGGAGTGGCTGTATTCTTACATGGTGCGTCTGCGCCTGCCGGGAGGATTTCTTACACCCGACCAATGGGTTGGATTGCACAATATTGCCGGCGAACATTCTACCGGCGTATTCAAGATCACCACCCGCCAAACGATTCAGCTGCATGGGATCCTCAAATCGCATATCAAGCCTACCCTGCAGGCTTTCAATACCATTCACCTTGATGCCATTGCCGCCTGCGGTGATGTAAACAGGAACGTGGTGTGCGGTGCACACCCCAAGCAATCTGCTATTCACGAAGAAGTATTTCAATATGCTGGTAAGCTGAGCCAGCTGGCCCTGCCCAAAACGAAGGCTTATTATGAAGTGTGGTTGAATGAAAAACCTTTGACTGATAAAAAGGAAGAAGAAGATCCACTCTACCAGGAGCGCTACCTGCCCCGTAAGTTCAAGATCGCCATTGCTATTCCGCCCCATAATGATGTAGACGTATTTACCAATGACCTTGGCCTGATCGCTATTGTGGAGAAAGGCAAGCTGATCGGTTTCAATATTGCAGTAGGTGGTGGTTTGGGTACTACACACGGCAATGCAAACACTTACCCCCGTCTGGGTACGGTGCTGGGTTTTGTTCGTGGTGAAGAGAACACGTTGAAAGCAGCTTATGAAGTGATCACTATTCAACGAGACTATGGTAACCGCAGCGATCGTAAGTTATCCCGCTTAAAGTATACAATAGACAGGATGGGGGTGGAGGCATTCAAGGCTGAACTGGAAAAACGTTGCGGCTTTGCACTGGAAGAAACAAAGCCTTACGAATTTAATCACCGCCCTGACTATTATGGCTGGCACCAGAATCATGAAGGGAAGTGGTATTATACGGTGTTTGTAGAGAACGGCCGTGTACTCGATGATGAAAAAGTGGCCATGAAGACCGCTTTCCTGGAGATCGCCAAGACAGGCAAGGCCAACTTCCGGTTCACATGTAACCAGAATGTCATTATTAGTGACATCGACAAAAAAGATAAAAAGGCCGTAGAAGATATTTTACAGCAATTTGGTATCATTGCGCACACTGATAATGCAGGGGCTGTGCGTCGTAGTGCTATTGCCTGCGTAGCTTTCAATACCTGCCCGCTGGCCCTTGCCGAAGCCCAGCGTTACCTGCCCACACTGATCAGCAAGATCGAGCCGCTGATGGAAAAACACAAGATCAGTGATGACGACATATCTATCCGCATGACGGGTTGTCCCAATGGTTGTGGAAGGCCCTATGCAGCGGAGATCGGTTTTGTGGGTACCGCTTACGGTCAATACAATATGCACCTTGGTGGTGACCGCGACGGCATAAGACTAAACAAGAAGTATAAGGACAGCCTGGACGAGCCGGCTATCCTGAGTGAACTGGATAATTTGTTTGGAATATATAGTAAGAAGAGAAAGAAAGGAGAAACCTTTGGAGATTTTGCAGTGCGTGAGCAATGGGTAACGATATAAGTTCAGATCGTCATAACATAATTTAATTAATACCGAAAGGATGTCGACAGAGATAAAAAATAATGGAGCATCGGAAGACGTGGCGGTTGGTCAGGATACCAACCACCTGTTCCCGGTATTTCTCCGCCTGGAGACACTGGAGGTATTAGTAGTGGGAGCTGGCAAGGTTGGCCTGGAAAAACTAAATGCTATACTGGGTAATGCACCGGCTGCCCGCGTTTCGGTAATTGCCACTAACATATCCGAAGATGTAAAGGAATTGGCAGCGAAGTACGAACATGTAACGATTACCGAACGTTCTTTTGAAGACTCCGATTTGGAAGGCAAGGACCTCGTTATTATTGCAATTAATGATAAGTCGGTAAGCCAGTCTATTCGCGACATCGCACGGGAAAGAAAGATACTGGTGAATGCTGCTGATAAACCTGATCAGTGCGACTTTTACTTAAGCTCTGTGGTACAGAAAGGCAACCTGAAGATCGCTATCTCTACCAATGGAAAGTCCCCCACGGCTGCCAAGCGCATAAAAGAAGTATTGAATGCGGCACTACCTGCTGAACTGAATGATGTGATCAATAACCTGCACGTGGTGCGCAACCGGCTGAATGGAAACTTTGAGTACAAAGTAAAGCGGCTAAATGAGCTGACGAAGATATTGGTGGAGCGGGATACGGCTGAAAAAGAAAGGCGCTGGCGCAAGATCGCTACGTATTCACTGGTCACTTTTGCTTTGATGTTGGTAGGGCATTTCATCTTTTCTTATCTCCCATTACGACAGATGGCTGATGATACCATCAATTGGTACCAGACGCTGGACCCGAATTTCCACTGGATGGTGCTGGCAGGTTTCCTGGCTCAGTTGGTAGATGGTGCACTGGGCATGGGATATGGCGTAACAAGTACTACGATCCTTTTATCGATGGGCGTAAACCTCGCGGCTATCAGTGGCAGTATCCATACGGCCGAGATGTTTGCCAGCGGCGCTTCCGGCTACAGCCACTATAAGTTCGGCAACGTAAATAAGAAGCTGTTTAAGATATTGGTGATCCCGGGTGTCATTGGAGCCATCATAGGCGCCATCTGTTTGAAGGAGTTTGGAGAGTCGCATTCAAAGTACCTGCGCCCCATCCTCGCTTCTTACACCATGTTCCTGGGGCTTAGGATTTTGTGGAATGCTTTCAGGAAACAGAAGCAAAAGCAGAAAAAATTCAAACGTTATGGTGCATTGGCCGGTGCTGGTGGTTTCCTCGATTCATTCGGAGGTGGTGGCTGGGGTCCTATCGTTACCACTACATTGATCACCAAGGGAAGAAGCCCTCGTTTTGTGATCGGCTCCGTAAGCCTTACCGAGTTTTTCGTGACGTTGGCAAGTGCACTCACCTTCTTTACGTTGATGGGCGTATCCCACTGGCAGGTAATTGTAGCACTTATTATTGGAGGATTGATAGCAGCTCCATTGGCCGCTAAACTGGCGGGTAAGCTGCCGCGCAAAACAGCATTGATCCTGCTGGGCTGCCTGGTAATTTTCTGGAGCGTAAAGATCATTATTAAGATATTTCAGTAGCATGTTCCCGGCTGTAGCAAGACCGGGATTTATTATAACCATATAGTCTATTAAAACAGTAGACTGTAATAGCAAGTAAAACACCAACAGAATCATGAAAGCATCGTTATTGTTATTGCTCGCATTGCTGACGCTGAATTTGGCCAATGCACAGGATGTAAGCCTTATTGAAGTGTCGGGACGGGTAACTGATCAGGACAAACATGAACCTTTAGCCGATGTAAGTATCCAGATCAAAGGAACTGTGCAGGGAACTATTACCAACAGATCGGGAGAGTTTACTTTACGCACCAAGACAAAGCTGCCTTTTACGCTTATATTTTCTTCTATCGGGTTCAAAGAGCAGGAACTGGAAGTAAAGAGCCTTGGTTCTAACCTGCAGGTCGCGCTGGCCACACAATCATACCTGGGCAACGAAGTGGTAGTGACCGCTTCACGTGTTCCGGAGAATATATTGAAGTCGCCGGTAGCGATCGATAAGCTGGATATCCGGGCTATTCGTCAAACGGCTGCTCCCAGTTTTTATGACGCGTTGGAAAATGTGAAGGGCGTGCAGATGACTACTTCGAGCCTTACTTTCAAAGTGCCCAATACCCGTGGCTTCAATATTCCCAACAACTTCCGCTTTATGCAACTGGTGGATGGGGTCGATATGCAGGCCGCAACATTAGGTGTTCCCCTGGGCAACGCCATTGGGCCTACGGAACTGGACATTCAAAGTGTAGAGATCACACCGGGCGCGGCTTCTGCTTTGTATGGCATGAATGCCATCAATGGCATGGCCAACCTGCTTCCCAAAGATCCTTTTACTAACCAGGGCCTCAGTTTTTACCACAAGACTGGTATTAACCACGTTGATAATAGAGATCATGATGCCGGTATTTTAACGGAGACAGCCATCCGTTATGCAAAAGCATTCAACAATAAGTTTGCATTTAAGATCAATGCCAGCTATATGCAGGGAATTGATTGGATCTCCGATACCAGGCTGGATCAAAACCCAAACAATAAGAACTCTGCCAACCCTGCTTTCCCGGCTCTGAACGGCGCCAACAATGTAGCGTTTGACGGCTGGAACAAGTATGGAGATGATGCTTTGCAGTTGAGTAATACGGTATCTGTTACTGGCCTGACGATCGATGATGTAGCCAACAGAACATTGACTGTAGCGCGTACAGGTTATTGGGAAAAAGACCTGGTAGACCCTAAAGTTGATAACCTGAAGCTGGACCTTGCACTGCATTACCGCCTCAACTCAACTACACAGTTGGCCTATTCCTATCGTGTAGGTAAGATGGATGGTGTTTTCCAGCGTGGCAATAAAGTAAGGCTGGATAATGTGGTAGTACAAAACCATCACCTCGAGTTGAAAGGTGCCAGCTATAATATCAAAGCATATGTGATCCAGGAAAGGACCGGCGATTCTTACAACGTAAAACCACTGGCCGATAACATGGATTTGTACACTGGTGGCAGTGGTACTGCCTGGGGCGCTAAGTACAAGACTGCGCTGAACGACTATGCTGCTGCCAATGGTGGTAAGCTTACTTCAGCCAACCTGGCTGCTGCAAACGCTTATGCCCGTCAGCAAGCAGATGCAAGCCGGGCAGAACCGGGTACGGCGCGTTTCAACAGGGTAAAAGATTCTATTATCAAGATCAACAACTGGGACATAAAATCTTCTTTGATTCCCGATGCGCCGGTAACCGGTGGCGCTGCTCTGATCCAAAAAAGCAATGTATATCATATCGAGGGTCAGTGGGACTTCACACAATACACCAAATCATTCAATTTGTTGGTCGGTGCCGATGCACGGGTATATGAATTGATTCCCGATGGTAACAACTTCGTTGACTTCGATCGCCCTATTGCTGAGCGCAACCTGCCCGACAAAAATGGCAGTTACGGTGATAATACCTATTATAAAAAGTTTGGTGGATTTGTGCAGGCTACCAAAACCTTCTTCGATGAGAAGCTGAAATTATTCGCCTCTTTACGTGCTGATTATAACCCTGAGTTCGACCCTAAGTTTACACCACGTATTGCTGCTGTATATACATTGAAGCAGCACCACAACATCCGGGCTACTTTCCAGCAAGGTTATCGTTTCCCGGCTCTGTTTGAAGCACTTTCTTATGTAAATAACGGTCGTGTAAAACGGGTGGGTATCCTGCCTATTATCAATGAAGGGTTAGGCTTCCGGGAAAACAGTTATACGCAGCCCTCTGTAGCAGCATTCAATACAGCAGTAAAAGCAGCTGGTAACACCGATGCAGCGGCGCTGGCTAACAGGGGTTTACTGGAAGTGGCCAAATTACCCGATGGTCGCCCTGAAGGCATCAACTCTTTTGAAATTGGTTATAAGGGCGTATTGCTGAACAATAAGCTGTTACTCGATTTCGATGCGTATGCCAACATATATGATGGCTTCCTGGGTCAGGTGCAGGTATATGTACCCAAAGGAGAAACGGTGGGCTCTGATGCGGCAGTGATCGCTATGGTCGATAGGAACCGCGATGCTACGCCAGCCAGCGGTGGCAATGCTGCCAGCAAAGGCCAGGACCGTTACCGCGTGTATACCAATGCCAAGAATAAGTACACTACTTATGGTTCTTCATTGGGTGTTACGTATAGTGTATACAAAACATTCTCTCTGTCGGGCAATCTTAATTACAATGACATTAAAGGAAACACTACGCCCGACTTGTTTGTAACTGGCTTCAATACGCCTAAGTGGACTGCCAATCTTTCTTTTGGTAACAGGGCCATTACGCCCAATATCGGGTTCAATGTCACCTGGAGATGGCAGGATGCTTTCCTGTGGGAAAGCCCGCTGGTTACTGGTGATGTAGCTGCTTATCAAACAGTGGATGCGCAGGTTACCTTCCGCATTCCAAGATTATTCAGCACCATCAAGGCTGGAGGAACTGATCTGTTGAACCATCGTTTTCTGCAATATGCAGGTGGCCCTTCTATCGGTGGCTTGTACTATGTAGCAATCACCGTAGATGGCCTGTTGAAATAAATTACTCCCCCAGCCAGGCGACCAGGTTCTTTGATATCTTCTCTGTTTCTACCATGAAGCCGTCGTGGCCATAAGCAGAATCTATTTCCACAAGCATGGCATTGGGCAGGTGTGCCTGCATATGCCGTTGCTCTTCAAGCGGACATAAGATATCGCTGCTGATGCCGATAATGAGCGTCTTTTGATGTATACGTTGTAAAAGCTTTTCTACATCACCGCCGCGGCCACGGCCCAGGTGGTGCGTGTCCATTGCTTTGGTGAGTGTCCAGTAGCTGTAGGCATTGAAACGTTTTACCAGTTTATCACCCTGGTAGTCGATATAGGAGGCTGCCCGGTAGTTGTCGAGCTTTTCTGTATCCGGATCGGTTTGCTTTTGCACCATGATACCATAGTTGCGGTAAGTGAGCATGCCAATGGCGCGGGCTGCTTTCAACCCTTTTTGTCCGGCTTGTGGTGTGGCATCCTGCCAGGTGCTGTCGGCTTCGATGGCGAGGCGTTGTGTGGCATGTACAGCAATACCCCAGGCGCTTTCCGTGGGAGAGGTGGCCAGCAGGAAAAGTTGATGAATGACCTCGTTTTCCTGTACCACCCATTCCATGGCCTGGTAGCCGCCCATACTGCCACCAATAAGCAGGTAGATGCTTTCAATACCAAGGTGGCGGCGGAGCAGAATATGAGCTTGCACCATGTCGCGGATGCTGATAAGCGGAAATTGATGATAGTAAGGCTGTCCGGTAGCGGGATTAACGCTGGCGGGACCCGTAGTGCCGTAGCAGGAACCCAATATATTGGCACAAACTATAAAATATTTGTCGGGATTGATGGCCCAGCCTTCCCCTACCAGTCCTTTCCACCAGTCGGCAACTTCCGAATTGGCTGTCAGGGCGTGACAGATCCACACCACTTTACTATCCGCACGCAGGGCGCCATAAGTATGATAGGCAATCGTGAGTGC
The DNA here is from genome assembly GCA_017744515.1 of Niastella sp. Taxonomy (GTDB): domain Bacteria; phylum Bacteroidota; class Bacteroidia; order Chitinophagales; family Chitinophagaceae; genus Paraflavitalea. Next base: position 31,051 of record JAGIBF010000040.1, on the reverse strand, counting down.
TGGTAATGTCTGGCCGTTTTCAAGGCGAAAAGGCTGATTATAATGGAAATACTTCATTCTTCCGGTTAGCTGATTTTCAGGGTGCAAAGTAAATGCCTGCATGAATTACATTTGCAAAAATCTTTGCCATGATAAAAATCGAGTTAGAAAGGGTATCAGGTGATTACGGATTTGCCGCAAAAGACGCTTATGGCCATACAGTTTATACCGACAGCAGCCCGGAATCGGGAGGAACTAATTTTGGTGTTCGCCCTATGCAATTGTTACTCATGGGGTTAGGAAGCTGCAGCGGCATCGACATTGTTTCCATCCTGAAGAAACAGCGTCAAACCGTAGAAGGTTTTACCATGAAGATCGAAGGCGAGCGGGAGCCCGGCAAAGAACCTTCCATCTGGCAGGACGTGACGATCGTTTTTGAGCTTACCGGCGATATCGACCCCGATAAAGCACGCAAAGCCTGCGAACTATCCATGAATAAGTATTGTTCTGTTGCAGAAACCCTTCGCCGGGGTGGCAGCAACCTGAAGTGGGACGTGAAGGTGAATGGGAAGTAATTATTAATACGAAATATAGAGCATGTCACAACATCCGATCACAAAAGCTATCCGTACACAAACAGACCGTACTCCTGAAATGGAGCATTCTTCACCGTTGTTTTTAACCAGCAGCTTTTGCTTTGATACGGCAGAAGATATGCGCGCTGCTTTTGCTGATGAAACAGATGATAATATTTATAGCCGTTTCACCAACCCCAGTGTAAAAGAGTTTGTTGATAAAATTTGTGCGTTGGAAGGCGCAGAAGCTGGTTACGCTACTGCCTCAGGCATGAGTGCCATCTTTGCTTCCTTCATGGCCTTGATGAAGAAAGGAGATCACCTGCTTTCATGCAATGCTATCTTCGGTAGCACACACACGGTGATCACTAAATTCCTGCCTAAGTACGGCATTGAGTATTCTTATGTAAGTGCCGCAGCAGATGCTGCAACGTGGGAGGCTGCTATTAAGCCCAACACGCGCATGATCTATATTGAAACACCTACCAATCCTGGTCTCGATATTATCGACCTGGAAATGGTAGCGAAGATTGCGAAGAAGCACAAGGTGATCCTGAATGTAGATAACTGTTTTGCTACACCTATTGGTCAACGTCCTATTGATCTGGGCGCTGATCTGGTAGTACACTCTGCTACAAAGTGGATCGATGGCCAGGGCCGTGTGTTGGGTGGTGCTGTGGCTGGCCGTGCAGACCTGATCAAAGATATCTACCTGTTTTGCCGCAGTACGGGCCCCTCTTTATCTGCGTTCAATGCGTGGTTGTTAAGCAAGAGCCTTGAAACCCTCGATGTGCGTATGGAGCGTCATGCCGGTAATGCACTGCGACTGGCAAAAGCATTGGAAGGCCATCCTAAAGTATCCTGGTTGAAATATCCTTTCCTGCCCAGCCATCCGCAACATGCCATCGCGCTAAAGCAAATGAAGAACGGTGGTGGTATCGTTTGTTTTGAACTGAAGGGAGGTTTGGAAAGTGGTCGCCGTTTCCTGGATAGCTTACAAATGTTGTCTTTAACGGCTAATCTGGGAGATACCCGGAGTATTGCTTCGCACCCTGCCAGTACTACACACGCCAAGCTTACAGAAGATGAGCGTCTTGCTGTAAATATAACGCCCGGTCTTATCCGGATCTCTACCGGTCTGGAACATGTCGATGATATTATCCAGGACATTCTACAAGCATTGGATAAATGTTGATTCCACATACGCGTTTCCTGTAAGGCACGATGTTTTTAAATTTCGTACCTTATAGGAAACTTGCTGTATGAAAAGAACCTATCTCGCGGACGTGATCAAAAAGCATGGACAGCGTATTAAGAAATACGGTGGTCAGCTTCCGGGCTCATTCGAACCTGAAACGATCCATGAGCTACGGGTAGAGTATAAGAAGCTCCGCGCTTTTATTCGCCTGGTTCAAATGGATGACGGCGCACGACACCTCGGTATGTCTCCTGCCATTAAAGCTGTGTATCAAGCTGCCGGTCGCGTGCGCGATCTGCAGGTATTCTTGCCCAAAGTGCAGGCGCGGGCCGAGCAGGAAAACGTTTCCCTTTCTCATTATAAGCACCATTTACAGCAGCGTTTATTCAAGTCCAAAGAAGCATTGGTAAAAGCCATTGAAAACCTAAAGTCCGGTAAGGCGATCGATAACATCACAGATGAATTGCCTGGTCACCTCGATGATATAGCAATACGTAAGTTCATTCACCGAAAGGTGGCATCTGTTCAGTTTATTCTACTGGCGCTTGAAAAGGATAAGGAGTTGCATACGGTGCGTAAGCAATTGAAGGATATCATTTACAACATCCGCATTTTCGATAAAGACTGGGGCATCTCTTTTCCCGTATCTGCCTGGCGCAGCGAAAAGCGATTAAATGACACCGCGACCATGTTGGGTGACTTCAATGATATCTGTATTGCACTTTCGTTCTTGCCTGAAAATGGAACAACTTCTTTACCTGAAGATGAAAAAGCAGCATTGGTAAAATGGCGTAATGCTTTGCTGCAGGAGAAAGAAGCATTCAGGCAACAGATGGTCGAACAGCTTTCTCAGCTGCATCTCATTTCCAACTTTGAACGCATTGCTTAATTGAGTACTTTCTCCATCTGCATGCTGCGAGATCCCTTAATGAGGAAGAAAGTGTTGTGGAAGGTTTGCTCGCGGAACCATTCCCCTGCCTGCAGTGAATTTTCTTTCCTGATGAACGGGTGATCGATCTTCATGAAATCGCCTCCTACCAACACCACAGATTGCCAGGGGTATTGCTGTATGAGTGTAACGATCTGTTGGTGTTCCTGCAAGCTTTCCGGGCCCAACTCCGCCATGGCGCCCAACATCAATACTTTGTTGCCGGCCTGGATGGCGGCAAAGTTCTCGATAGCAGCCTTCATGCTGCTGGGGTTGGCATTGTAGGCATCGAGGATGAATTTGTTATCTCCTTTTTCGATGAGTTGTGAACGGCTGTTGGAGGGCGCATAGCCTTCAATAGCTTTCTTTATCTGACTGTCGGCAACGTTGAAATGTTTGCCTACTGCAACGGCCACCAATACGTTGGGCAGATTATAAGCGCCTACTAATTGTGTTTGTATAGTGAGTGGGGACCCGGATGTAATATTTACTTCAAGGAAAGGTTCACTCTTTATAAGCTGGCCGGTAACGTCGGCATTTGCTGTTCCATATTTTATGATCGTGGGTATGCCCTTGCTCATGTCATGCAGGTAATCGTAATCCCACATCACGAAAGCCGTTCCATTGTTTGCCCGCAGGTAATCATACAATTCCCCTTTGCCTTTGCGTACACCTTCCACGCCGCCAAAGCCTTCAAGGTGAGCTTTGCCGGCATTGGTGATGATGCCGTGTGTTGGTAAAGTATATTCACAATAAGAGGCTATCTCTTTTTGGTGGTTGGCGCCCATTTCTATCACAGCTATTTCCGCATCCGGCTTCACACGCAGGATGGTAAGCGGCACACCGATGTGGTTGTTGAGGTTACCCTGGGTCGTATAGGTTGTATAGGTAGTAGCCAATACGGTATACACCAGTTCTTTGGTAGTGGTCTTACCGTTACTGCCTGTAATGGCTACGAAAGGTATGTTGAGTTGCTGACGATGATATTTGGCCAGTTGCTGTAAAGTGTTCAGTACATCGTCTACAACAATGATCCTGTCGTTTGGTGTGGCAGGAGCTTCATCTACTACTGCATAAGCAGCACCAGCTGCCAGTGCTTTTTCGGCAAACTGGTTGGCATTGAAGTTAGGCCCTTTCAGGGCAAAAAAGATATCTCCGTCTTTTAAGGTGCGGGTATCGGTTTGTACTGACGGGTATTGCTGGTATATTTTGTAGAGTTGCTCAATCGTCATAAGGCAAATGTATAAAAAAAGCCATCCGATACTATCGGATGGCTCCTTAGGAAATTTATTTGAAAGTTATCTCTTTCTGGTATTCTGTCTTCTTTGTGGGTAATCGATACCGGTTTTACGGCCGTTACCTTCAGGGCTGCCTACGCGGTCCATCGCGCAACGGAAACCTACGGTGCTGCTACCTTGATCTTCTTCCAGGAAGCGGCGTGTACCCGGTGACAGGTAGTAAGGACGGTCGTTCCAGCTACCACCTTTGATCACGCGTGATTTATCGCTGATCAGGGTAGTGAAACCATATCCGCGACCACCATTCTTCAGGTTCTCGGCAATATCGGTAGTACCATAGGTTACACCGCTTACCAGTGAGTCACCATCGAGGTAGTTGATTACATTACCTTTTTGATAGTTACGGCGGTTCTTGCTTTCTTCATCAGTTACATATACTCTCTTTACACGACCAAGGCTGTCTTTCTCAAATTCTCCGTCTTTATTCTTGAAGTCGTTCTGATAGTTGTTGCCGCGGAAAGGAGCAACGTCATCCTGATCGACAGAAGATAAAGGACGGTAAACGTCTTCTACCCACTCGTTCACATTACCGGCCATGTTATATAAACCAAAGGAATTCGGGAAGAAAGAAGTTACAGGAGCAGTGTATACCGCACGGTCGTTCAAACCACCGGCCACACCCATGTTATCACCATTACCACGTTTGAAGTTGGCGAGGAAAGTACCTTGCCAGCTGCCGCGGCGGTTATCGCGCAAGCCGTTTACGTTCTGGCTCCAGGAATATACCTGTTTGTTGGTGATCAACTCTTCACCACGCTTGCCTTCTTTTTTGCTGGGTGAAGGGTTTTGACCTACGAGGGCCAGTGCTGCGTATTCCCACTCAGCTTCTGTTGGCAGACGGTAACTGGGTAACAGGATACCATCTTCAAAAGTTACGTTGGTACGCGGCGTACCGTTCGGGTTCTTCAGCGGGTTCTTTTTAGAACGTACGCCGTTGCCCGGTGTTGGTGTAGTAAGTCCTAACAAATACGCTTTGGTATTGAAAGACTCGGCACCTTGTCCTTGTATATTTTTGAAAGTGTTCTTGTTGACAAATCCTTTATCCAACAGGGCTTTTTCGTTTACCCTGTCAGAACGCCAAAGACAGAAATCGTGTGCCTGTCTCCAGCTTACACCTACTACAGGATAGTAGTTATAAGAGGGGTGACGGAAGTAGTATTCCACCATCGGCTCGTTGTAACCCAGCTCGCTACGCCATACCAGTGTATCGGGCAGGGCGCCTTCGCGAACGGCTTTGTATTCATCTGCATCGAATACGTTGTTGATCCAGTACAGGTATTCACGGTAGTGAATGTTGGCAACCTCTGTACGGTCGATGTAGAATGAGTTTACTGTTTTACGGGTAGGGATGTTGTTCCAATCGGCCATTACATCTTCTTCTACAGCTCCCATCTGGAAGGTACCACCCTGAACAAACACAAGGCCTGGGCCGGTGCGCTGTTCTTTTTCACGGGATACCTGATAACCACCCATGTTCTTGTCGTTGTAATTCCAACCGGTAACGTCGGATTTCTCCTGCTTTTTGCCAAAAAGGCCTCCGTTTTTGCAGGAAGACACTGCTGCAGTGCAGGAGAGCAGGATAAATAGGTTTTTCAGATTCATTTTGATAACTTTTTGCCTTTGGTTCAATTAAGTTAAACGTGCTTTCAAAGCAAATATTGTACAGTTTCCCGGGCTGTTTATCCACAGGGCGGACGGAAGGGCGAATATAGCTACTTTCAGGTAATCAGGGTTTTTCTGTAACACTTATTACATTAAAAATGAGCTATTTTTGAAGCAATGGGCCGTAGTTGCATTTTCCCCTTGCTGTTGGCGATCTGCCTGTTTTCCGGATCATTATCTGTATCCGGTCAAAGAACATATACGGGTCAATCCACTCTGTCCGTTGGTAACTGGTATAAAATAGCTGTTTCCGGCCCCGGGATCTATAAAATCGACGTCCCTTTCCTGTCTGCGCTCGGCATTACTGCAAGTTCCCTGCCATCTAATTCGATCCGGCTATTTGGTAACGGCGGACAAATGCTTCCGGAAAATGCCGGCAGCATGGTGATAGACGACCTGGCCGAGAATGCCATCTGGGTGGAAGACGGAGGCGACGGAGTACTGAATGGCAATGATTACCTGCTTTTTTATGCGCAGGGACCGCATAGCTGGGTGGCCGACCCGGTAAACAAGCGCTTCTCTCATCAAAAGAATGTATACAGTGAGCAGTCCTATTATTACCTCTCTGTTGGTGGCATAGGAAAGCGCATCGCCTCTTTCAATACACCACTTGCCCCCAATACTAATATATCTTCCTTCTCCGACAGGTATTTCTATGAACTGGACACGGTCAACCTGTTAAGTAGTGGCCGTCAATGGTTTGGAGAAGATTTTGCTGAGGCGCCCGGAAAGTTGAAGACACGCAGTTTTGCGGTTACCATCCCTTCTTTGGCCCCCGGGCCAGGATTGATCAGGGCTTCCTGCCTGGCCCGCTCCTTCGGAACTTCAGGCCGTTTCCAGGTAGCAGTAAATAATCAACCGGTTTTGGTGATGGATATCCCACCTGTAGCTACAGGTCCTTATGACCTGTTTGCCCGCACAGCAGAATCGTCAGCCAATTTTACACCTGCCCAAAGTGAGCTTACTGTGCGCTTCGATTATACGCCCGGCAGCGCCAATGCCCAGGGCTGGCTCGATTGGTTTGAGCTTTTCACCCGCCGCAATTTATCGATGGCGGGCGTGAACCAATTATCGTTTCGCGATTGGAACAGTGTAGGAGCTGGTAATGTAGGCAACTTTATTGTCAGGAATGGGGTAGCTGCCGGCGTCCGGGTATGGGACGTTTCAAACCCACTGGCGCCTGTGAATATGCCGGTCATTGCCGATGGCGCCGATGTACGCTTTATAAATGATTGTAGTGTTTTAAGGGAATATATCTCTTTTAGTACCAACGGGTTACTGGTGCCAACCGTGGTGGGCCGGATAGTCAATCAAAATCTGCATAACCCGGTACTGACTGACTATATTATTGTTGTTCATCCTTCTCTGTTGGGACAGGCGCAACGGTTGGCGCAATTTCACCAGCAGCTGCACCAGTTGAAAGTGACTGTAGTGACTACTGAACAGGTTTTCAATGAGTTTGCATCGGGTTCGCCTGATCCCGTTGCCATCCGTGATTTTGTGAAGATGTACCACGATCGTGCTGGTTCCGATACTACGAAACGGGCGAGGTACCTGTTGCTGCTGGGGGATGCTTCGTTCGATTACAAGACCCGTATCGTCAATAATACCAACCTGGTTCCGGCCTGGGAAAGCCCTCAATCGCTTGACCCGTTGGCTACTTATACGTCTGATGACTTTTTTGGCCTGTTGGATGATGGAGATGATGTGAACGGTACAGGTACCTACCTGCTGGACATTGGCATTGGCCGCATCCCTGCCCGCAATGAACGGGAAGCGCAGTCCATTATTGATAAGATCATTGCTTATCATCAGCCAAAGGGGTTGGGGCCATGGCGCAACGAGTTGAGCTTTGTGGCTGATGATGAGGACAATAACCTGCATTTGCAGGATGCTGAAATTATTGCTCAATCGGCAGCTACGGTGGCGCCTGTTTTCAATACAGGTAAAGTATACCTCGATGCCTTCAGGCAGGAGAGCGGGGCTGGCGGAAGCCGCTATCCGGATGTGAATTTGGCCATCAGCAACCAGCTTTTTAATGGTACGCTCATCTGGAATTACAGCGGGCATGGAGGGTACAGAAGACTGGCTGAAGAGGTGGTTCTTGACCAGGATATTATCAACACATTCAACAATGCCGATAAGTTGCCGCTGTTCATCACGGCTACTTGTGATGTAGCTCCTTACGACAATCCTTTGATCAGTTCTATCGGTGAAAACCTGCTGCTGAGAGAGAAAACAGGGGCCATTGCGCTAATGACAACCACCCGGCTGGTGTTTGCTTTCAGCAACCGGATCATGAATAAGAATTACATAGAAACGGCTTTGCAAAAACAGGCGGATGGCCGTTATCTTTCTCTTGGTGAAGCGGTGCGCCGCGCCAAGAATACTACTTATACCTTTTTTAGTGACGTGATTAATAATCGCAAATTCACGTTACTGGGCGACCCTGCTATGTCGCTGGCTTTTCCCGTTCATTCGGTGCACACTGATGCTATCAATGGCGTGCCGGTAGCGGCGCAACCCGACACACTGAAGGCGCTTACCGAATATACCATCAGTGGCCATGTTGCCGACGGCACCGGTAATGTGCTGGCGGGTTTCAATGGCACGGTTAATGCTATTGTGTTCGACAAAGCGCAATCAGTTACTACGCTTGCCAACGATCCGGGTAGTTTGCCGGTTGCGTTTTCGCAGCAAAAGAATACCCTTTTCAAGGGCAAGGCCAAAGTAACAAATGGGTTGTTCTCGTTTCGTTTTGTAGTGCCTAAAGACATTAATTACCAGTTCGGAAACGGTAAGATCAGTTATTACGCCGATAATGGGGCTATCGATGGTAATGGCGCTTTCACCAATGTGATCATTGGAGGTTCGGGTGATAGCACTTCAGATCGCGAGGGCCCTAATATCAGGGCTTACCTGAATGATGAGAAGTTCATCAGTGGTAGTATCAGTAATGACAGACCGATTTTGCTGGTGAAACTTACCGACTCTTCTGGCATTAATATAATGGGCACTGGCATTGGTCATGATCTTATAGCTATCCTCGATCATAATCAGCAGCAGTCTTTTATATTAAATGAATTTTACGAGAGTGAGTTGGATAACTTCCGTAAAGGAACAGTTCGTTTTCAAATGCCCGGATTGGCTGAAGGAGCTCATACGCTGACCATCAAGGCGTGGGATGCGGCTAATAATTCCAGTGAGGTAACGCTTGAGTTCAGGGTGGTGAACCAAGAGAGCTTATTGCTGGAACATGTATTGAACTACCCAAATCCGTTCACCACGCGCACTACTTTTTGGTTTGAGCATAACCGGCCGGGTGAGGAGTTATACGTGGATATTCAGGTATTTACCGTAACTGGCAAGCTTGTGAAGACCATACGCCGTACAATATTTTCCCCTGGCAACCGTTCGAGTGAGGTGGAATGGGATGGGCGTGATGAATATGGCAGTAAAATCGGCCGTGGTGTGTACATTTACAGGTTACGTGTTCAAACTACGGACGGTAAATCCGCCCAAAAGTTGGAAAAATTGTTTATTTTGTAATTAGTATTTGTATTTTTGGCCCTCATATTTCAACCGCCTATTGATTGATATTCTACTCTGAAAGTTTTATTCGCCTCAGCAAGGCTATCTTGCCAAAACTAACGTAGTCCGAACCTAATTCTTTTATTATTTAATAATGTTGATCGCATTTGCTGTGGCGGAATTTCCTTAAAACAAGCAAATTACCTGATGTATGAAACGAAAAACCTTTAAACTCACTGCGGCATTACTGCTAATGGCGGGGTTTAATTCACTGACTGCTCAGACGGATTCAATTAATGTGGTTACGACTGCCGTTCCCTTTCTGCGTATCTCTCCCGATGCACGGGCTGGTGGCATGGGTGATCTTGGCGTTGCTACTTCGGCCGACGCGAATTCCGCTTTCTGGAACCTGGCCAAAGTACCTTTTGCTGAAAAGAATTTCAGTATTGGTCTGACGTATACTCCCTGGTTGAAGGACCTGGGTTTAAATGACGTATACCTGCTGGCTTTAGCTGGTTATTATAAGATTGATGAACTGCAGGCCTTCTCTGGCTCTGTAAGGTATTTCAGTCTTGGTAATATACAGTTCACCAATCCCAATGGAGACTATTGGGGCGATGGCCGTCCACGTGAGTTTGGTGTAGACGTGGGTTATGCCCGTAAGCTGTCTGATAAGATAGGCTTAGGCATAGCGTTGCGCTACATCAATTCCAACTTGGCTGCGGGCGCTCCTTCTACCGGTACAGCATATAAAGCTGGTAGCACCGTGGCTGGTGATCTTTCATTCTTCTATTCTGGTACACAGGCAACGGGTAGTGGCTGGAACTTTGGTGCGACCCTTTCCAACCTCGGAGGTAAAGTTGGTTATACCAATGATGCTACACAAAGGGATTATATTCCTGCCAACCTGAGCATCGGTACCACTTATACAGCCGCTATCGATGAAACGAATAAGATACAGTTCGGCCTCGATCTGCATAAACTGCTGGTGCCTACACCTCCCAAGTTTAGCGCTACCGGTAATTCAGATTACGATGATAGCGTAAACACGGTACTTGTTACTAAATACAGAGACAAAGGTGCAGTAGGTAGCTGGTTCAGCTCTTTCGGTGATGCCCCCGGTGGCTTCAAAGAAGAGTTGAGAGAGTTCCAGGTATCAGTAGGTGCTGAATATGCTTATAATGATCAGTTCTTTGTACGTGCTGGTTATTTTTATGAAGATAAGAATAAAGGAAACCGTAAATATTTCACAGTTGGTCTTGGCCTCAAATACAACGTATTTGGTCTCAACTTCTCTTACCTGGTGCCTTCCGGCTCTGGTGTAAACAGAAACCCATTGTCTAATACCCTGCGCTTCGGTCTGGTATTCGACCTCGATGACAGCGGAAGCAGCAGCTCTTCTTCCAATCAGTAATAGCTGGTATTTATTGAATATATTTGAGCGCTCCGGATTTCCGGGGCGCTTTTTAATGCTTATAGGCAAAGCTGTAAGTGAGTTGCATTTAACGGAGGGCTAAAGCCTGCAGTCATTTTCAAATCTTCAAATTATCAAATTAATGTTTCGTATTGGCTTTGGTATAGATTTTCATCAAATGGTTGAAGGCAGAGAGTTGTGGATTGGTGGTGTTCAAATTCCCCATCACAAAGGTGCGTTGGGTCATAGCGATGCCGATGTGTTGTTGCATGCTATTTGTGATGCCATGTTGGGGGCCCTGGCGCTCGGCGATATTGGTATTCATTTCCCCAATACCGATCCTGCTTATAAAGGTATCGACAGCAAGCTATTGCTGCAGCATACTTATGGGTTGATCAAGGCCCGCAATTACCGGGTGGTCAATGTCGATTCTTCCATTTGCCTGGAAGCTCCCAAGATCAAGAAATATTCCGGCGATATGTGCAAGGTGATCGCAGGTATCCTGGAGATCACGGAAGAAGATGTGTCTGTAAAAGCCACTACCACTGAAAAGATGGGATTTGTAGGGCGGGAAGAAGGTTTGGTGGCTTATGCCAACGTGCTGCTGCAAAAATCCGTAGACTAATGTAACATCGGTAATTCGAAAGCCGAAACCGGTTAACTTTGCGCCATGTCAAAAATACAAGTAAAGATTATCAATCAATCGTCCAATCCTTTACCCGAATATACTACGGAAGGATCGGCTGGTATGGACCTGCGTGCCAACCTGGAGGCGCCCATCGTGTTGAAGTCGCTGGAACGCGCTTTAATTCCTACCGGTTTGTTCATGGAACTGCCTGATGGGTACGAGGCGCAGGTGCGGCCCCGGAGCGGACTTGCTATCAAGCAGGGACTTACTTGTTTGAACTCGCCTGGCACGATCGATGCTGATTACCGGGGTGAGGTGAAGGTGATCCTTATTAATCTGTCGCAGGAACCGCAAACCATCCGGCATGGCGACCGAATTGCACAGATGGTAGTGCACAGTGTAGGCCAGGTGGCCTGGGAGCCTGTGACCAGTCTCAACACTACGCAACGCAATGCAGGAGGTTTTGGCCATACCGGTAAATCCTGATCCTTTATTGCCTGGTTTCTGAATTCTATATTTCTATTTTATGAGATATTTTCAATGGTTATTGGCGTTCTCTTCTCTGGTTGTTGGCATTAGTATCAGCAGTTGCCGTTCTGCAAGAAAGATACAGACGGCCATTACTAAAAAGGACACTACTGTAGTAGTGCCTGTTATTGACAAAAAACCCGATTCTACTCAATATTACCAGCAGGTATATCAATCGGTGCTCGGTAAGCGGATCACCAATTTCCAGTCTTTATCCGGGAAGGTGAAGGTGGAATATAGAGGATCAGATGGCAAGAAGCCTGATTTCAACGCCAATGTACGGTTGAAAAAAGACAGCATTATCTGGATCAGCATCAACTCTATCCTGGGCGAAGCCATACGGGCGGTAGTAACTAAGGACAGTGTGAAGGTGTTGAATAAATTGGACAAGATCGTTCAGTTGCGCTCCATCGAATATCTCCAGGAAGTGACCAAAATACCTTTCTCTTTTACCGAACTGCAGGATGTGTTGATCGGCAACCCCATCTATCTCGACACCAATATCGTTTCTTACAAGAACGAGGAAAAAACGGTATCGCTGATGAGTGTGGGCACCTTATTCAAGCACCTGTTGACTGTAAGTAAGAGTGATTACGCCCCCCAACACAGCAAGCTGGATGATGTGGACGTTATCCGGGCGCGTACCTGCGATATCACGTATGGGGACTATGAAACCAAAACCGGTATCAATTTCTCGAAGTATCGGAAGATTGTAGTGTCTGAAAAGTCGAAGTTGGAGATCGAGCTACAGTTCAAGCAATTCGACTTTAACGAACAATTAAGCTTTCCTTTCAGCATTCCGAAAAATTATAAACGTCAATAAACGTTATAGAGATGCAATCTTTTGGTATACCTGAGCGTTGCTGTATGGATTGCGAGCCAGTATACCCGCTTTTTTAACTGTAAATGTTCTGTCATGCTCAAAACACTATTTTCCTGTATCATGCTCTTTGTTCTTTCCGGTTCCGTGCTGGCTCAAACCAGTGATGACCTGAGGAAGAAACAGGCTGAGATTCAACAAGAAATAGATGAATTGAAGCAATCGCTGAACGACACCAAGAAGAATAAGAAGGCTGGCCTGGGCCAGTTGTCGCTTGTTAAGAAAAAGTTGCGTCTTCGTGAGCAGGCCATCAATAATATCAACGACCAGATCAACGTGATCCAGGGTAATATCAGCCAGTCGCGCAATGAAATAACCCGCCTGAAGACGGAACTGGATACACTCAGAGCGCAATACGAGAAAAGTGTTGTGTATGCTTACAAGAACCGCAGCAATTATGATTTCCTGAATTTTATATTCTCTGCCGCTAATTTCAATGATGCGCTTAAACGTATCGAGTACCTGAAGTCTTACCGCCAGTACCGCGAACAGCAGGCAACCTCTATCAAGAACACCCAGGTGTTGCTGCAAGGCAAGATCACCGGCCTGGAAAGTACCCAAAAGCAGAAGAGTGCTGCTTTGGTGGAACAGGAAAAAGAAAAGGTGGTGTTGGTAGAAGAGCGCAAAGAGAAGGATGATATCGTTAATAAGCTGAAGGCCCGCGAACGCGAGCTGAACAAGGAGCTTACAGATAAGCAAAGAGCCGATAAGAAGCTGCGGGATGGTATTATGGCTGCTATCCGCCGGGAAACTGAAAAAGCGAAGGCTGAAGCAAAACGCCGGGAAAAAGAAGAGGCTGCGGCTGCCGCCAAAAAAGCTGCTGCCAACCCTTCCCCTGCCAATCCCAATCCTAATACGACTGCTGCGACTACACCAGCTAAGACGGCTCCGGCTAAACCTAAGAGTGTATTTGAAGCGACGCCGGAAGGAGTGGCCCTCTCTGATAATTTTGAAAAGAACCGTGGTAAGCTGCCCTGGCCTATCGACAAAGGGCAGATCAAGATCCACTTTGGACCATATAAGATACCTGAGTTAAATGTGAATGGAAATAACCCTGGCCTTACCATTGAAACAGAGAATGGTGCTGCGGTAAAGGCAATTTTCGACGGGGAAGTGATCTCTGTGTTTGATGTGGAAGGTAGTGGAGCCGTGATTGTACGCCATGGTAAATATTTTACTACTTACGGCAACCTCACGAGCCTGAGTGTATCCAAAGGACAACAGGTAAAAGCAGGTCAGGTAGTAGGAAAAGCTGCTACCAATAATGAAGGTAATGGTGAGGTAGAGTTCCTGTTAATGTTGGATTCCCGCAACCTCGATCCGGAGCCTTGGATCAGGAGGCGTTAATATCGGATTCATTTGTCGGTTTAATAATTAACCCCGCTTCGCGCGGGGTTTTTTCATGTGTTTTGCGTCCGTATGGGATCAGACGCTTATAAGAATCTGTTGTATAATTCTTCGTATTGAGGCACTATCCTGTCGATGTCGAACAGGCGCGCATGCGCAGCTGCCTTTTGTTTGAACTGTGCCAGTTTTTCGTTGTCCGATAGAAGTTCTATAGCATACCTGCCCATAGTGTGCACGTCGCCCACATTGGCCATATAGCCTGTTTGTCCGTGTACATTGATCTCCGGCAAACCACCTGCGTTGGTAGAGATCACGGGTACGCCGGCTGCCATAGCTTCAAGGGCGGCAAGACCAAAACTCTCATAATCGGAGGTCAGGAGGAAGAGGTCGGCAATAGCCAGGATGTCTTCCATCTGTTCTTGTTTTCCCACGAAGCGGGTTTCATCGCAAATACCAAGCTCACGGCAAAGGCTTTCGGCTGCGGGACGCTCAGGACCATCACCTACAAATAGCAATTTACTGGGCACGTGCTTCACCGTTTCCGCAAAGATCATAACCACGTCCTGCACCCGTTTCAGTTTTCTGAAGTTGGAAGCGTGGAGCAATATTTTTTCTCCGTTGGGAGCAATCACGCGGCGGAATGCGTCGATAGGCTTTTTGTTGAACCGTTTTACGTCTACGAAGTTTTGGATCACTTCTATCTCTTTGCCGATCTGGAAATTCTTATAAGTTTCATCCCGCAGGTTGTTCGATACTGCCGTGATGGCATCGCTTTCGTTGATGGAGAAGGTAACTACTGGTGCGAAGGTTTTGTCTTTACCAACCAGGGTAATGTCGGTACCATGCAGGGTGGTGATGACAGGTATACGCTTGCCCTGTTTCTCCACAATCATCTTGGCCATGTAAGCTGCTGATGCATGGGGTATAGCATAGTGCACATGTAGCAGGTCAAGGTTGCTGTTCACGATCACATCCACCATGGTGCTGGCCAGCGCTGTCTCATAAGGAGGGTAGTCGAACAAGGGATAATGCGGCACCCGCACTTCATGGTAGAATATATTGGCATTGAACTCACTCAGCCTCACCGGTTGCTGGTAGGTAATAAAATGTATCTGATGTCCTTTCTCTGCCAGGGCTTTCCCCAATTCCGTTGCCAATACGCCACTACCACCGAACGTGGGATAACAAACAATACCAATACGCATACGCCTGCTTTAAATTTGAGGTTGTGAAGGTAAATGAATTAGTTTGGAATTAACTTTAGCCGAAATTAACACCTATGATGCACAGAATGTTCGTTTTGTACCTACTCACTTTTTCATTACCCGCCCTGGCCCGGCAAGAGGATTCACTCCAAATCAGGGCCATTGCCGATGAGATCCTGGAACATGGCAGAGCTTACGAAAACCTGCGGGTGTTGACAAAGCAGGTAGGAGCTCGCCTGTCAGGCTCGGCCGGTATGTACAAAGCCGAGGCCTGGGGCAAAAAGACATTGGAACAGGATGGGGCAGACAAGGTGTGGCTGCAGGAATGCAAGGTGCCTCATTGGGTGCGGGGTGGCAAGGATGAAGCCTACATAGCTGCTACCAGGAAAATCAACCTCGACATTTTGGCGCTGGGCAATTCTATGGGTACCGGCCCTAAAGGTATCAAGGCGCCGGTTATTTTGATTAACAGCTTCGATGAACTGGAGCTACGAAAGGATGAAGTGAAAGGAAAGATCGTTTTTTACAATTATAAGTTCAACAATAAACTGGTAAAGACTTTCGCGGCTTATGCCGATGCCGGCAAGTATCGCAGTCAGGGACCAAGCCGGGCAGCGAAGTATGGCGCCGTAGCTGTATTGGTGCGCTCGATGAGCAATGCCGCCGATAATAACCCGCATACAGGTGGCATGAATTACAACGATTCTTTTCCTAAGATACCTGCTGCTGCCGTTGGGTTGCGGGATGCAAATATTTTAGCGCAGCTTATCACCGACAAAAGAGACGTATCTGTTTATTTAAAAACATTGGCAAAGATGCTGCCTGATACGATCGGTCACAACGTGATCGGTGAATTAAAAGGCAGTGAGTTTCCCGACCAGATCATTACCATTGGCGGGCACCTCGATTCGTGGGACCCTGCTGAAGGAGCGCATGATGATGGTGCGGGTTGCGTTCAGTCTATCGAGGTATTACGGGCACTGAAAGCCATAGGATATAAGCCGAAACGTACGATCCGGATTGTGTTGTTTGCCAACGAAGAAAATGGCCTGCGGGGAGGAACAAAGTATGCGGAAGAAGCAAAAGCCAAAGGAGAACAACATTATTTTGCATTGGAAAGTGATGCCGGCGGGTTTACGCCCCGTGGATTTGGTTTTACGGTGTCAGATGAGCAGTTGACAAAGATTCGTCAATGGCTGCCTTTGTTTACGCCCTATGGCGTGTTTGAACTGAGCCAGGGCGGCGGTGGCGCAGACATTGGCCCGCTGAACCGGACGCTTAAAACACCGCTGGCAGGTTTGCAGCCCGATTCGCAACGGTATTTCGATATTCACCATGCCCGCAATGATGTTTTTGAGGCGGTTAACAAACGGGAATTGGAGCTGGGTGCTATCAATATGGCGGCATTGATTTATCTTGTTGATAAATACGGGTTATAGATATGAAACCAAAACACTACATCATCCTCAGTCTGCTGCTTATTGTAGTAGGGTTCTTTTATTTCCGCTATTTCTGGGTTTTTGCCGATGGAACGAAGGCAGGCATTCTCAATACATTCCAAAAGAAAGGATACCTGTTCAAAACCTATGAAGGCAAGATCATCCAAAGCGGTTTTAAGGTGAATGTACAGAGCAATGAATTTGAATTTAGTGTGGTGAGTGAATCGGTAGCCAAAACCCTGATGGAAAATGCAGGCAAAGATGTGGAACTGCATTATAAAAGCTACTTTGGCGCTTTACCCTGGCGCGGAATGCAAAAGTTTGTTGTAGACAGCGTCTATGAAGTGAGAGGCAGCAACGGCGAAACGATCATCAGCCCTAAGAACAAATAGTGCTATCGCGGGTTTCCCAGTAAGCAAAATATGGTAGGCCGCTTATGTAAGTTGGGAGGATTCTTCTTCCATTCCTCCATTGTTTTCGTTTGTATAAATTCTGTTGAAGCTGTCAGGTCGGCTGCTATGCACAGGCGGGTAGTAGGCTGGCAGGCTTTAAATAATATTTCCAGTAACTGATTATTACGATAAGGAGTTTCAATAAATATCTGCGTGCATTGTTTGCGGATGGATTCTGTTTCCAATTCACGCAGGTTCTTGATGCGATGGCCGGTATCGATTGGTAAGTATCCTACAAACTGAAATTGCTGGCCATTCATGCCACTCCCCATCAATGCCAATAGAATAGCGCTGGGGCCTGTGAGCGGTTTCACGGTGGCTTCCAATGCCTGGGCTACGCCCACGAGTATTTGCCCGGGATCGGCTACGCCGGGGCAACCTGCTTCGCTGATGATGCCGATATTTTTACCCTCCTTCAGGGACTTCCTGAACTGTGTACGTACTGCATCTTCTGCTTTATGGATCGTGACCCACTCATAGTCATCGATCACCATTTCTTTCCAAAGTATTTTCAGGTACCGCCTTGCGCTGCGCTCATTTTCAACAAAAAACACCTGGCATTCCTTTACGGCAGTGAGCACATAGTCCGGAATGGTTTGTGTGGCCGTTTCGTGGAGGAAGGACGGAATAAGGTATACTTTGGATGCTGTCATAGTCTTTGCCTGTTTGCCGGGTACTGTTTTTCTTTATCGGCAGCAAGTTACTGATAGTATATGAACCGGGCGGTTTAGACTTCTTTGTTTTGGTAGTACAAGCTAATGGTGGCAGCGATAACAGCATAAGCCGGTGCCAGTACCCACCCTACGATAGGGACCAGGTGCATGAGGTAAAATACCATGCCGTTGCCGATAGCCAGTCCTTTGTGCTTGCCGATATATTCTATGCTTTCAGAAGGAGATAGCTTATGGCGTTCGCAGCTGTAATCCAGCATCGAAAAGCCATAATAGTAGCATTCTACAAACAAAACGATCACCGGTGTGATCCACCCTACTACCGGGAAAAAGGAAAGGATGAGGAGAGAAACAGAGTATACGGTTTGCCACAAGGTATTGCGCAAGGCCAGCTTGATGCCCCGTGCGATGTCTTTAAGCAGTTGTTCCCAGCTGACAGGAAATTCTTTGCCGGATATGATCGCTTCTGTTTTTTCACTTAGGTAGGCAAAGAGCGGCGACCCGAGGATGAGGAAAAGATATTTAAAGAGAGAAAAGTAAAAGAGCACGAGGATAAGGCGTATCATGATCTCACCCATCATAAAGAGGAAACTGAGGATACCGCTCTCCTGGCGGTGCAGCCAGCGGTCGATACCCAGGCTATGGCTCAGATAGGTAACTGCCGATCCTGAAGAAGCCCAAAAAAAGATCATACCTGCCAGGAACAGGATCATATACAGGATACCCGGAATGATGATCCATTTCCATAAGTTGTGCTTGGAGATAAACCTGTGAGCCCTTGAATAGGACTGTATAGCTATTACTATTTCTTTGAGCAAGTTTTATAAATTTGAATGCCTTGGCGGGCAATGACTCACAGGATAAGGAGTAGCTTGTGCAGTCAAACTTAACAAATATATCTATTGTATAATCAATGAAAAAACTGGATCAGCATTTTTACAACCGTATAGATGTGCTCAGGATAGCCAGGGAGTTGTTGGGAAAGGTGATCGTTACCAGTTTCGAGGGGCAGGTTACTTCCGGGCGTATTGTGGAAACGGAGGCATATGCAGGGGAAGGCGACAGGGCTTCACATGCCTGGGGCGGACGGCGAACCAATCGTACGGAAGTAATGTATGGTGTAGGAGGTATCGCTTATGTGTACCTGTGCTATGGCATTCACCAGATGTTCAATGTCGTTACCAACCAACTGGGCATTCCCCATGCTATCCTGGTACGGGCAGCGGAGCCGCTGGAAGGGATTGATGTGATGCTGCAGCGTACCGGTAAGAAGCAGCTTGATAATACGCTCACCAAAGGCCCCGGCAATGTGGCTAAAGCGCTGGGCATTTTTACCCGGCATACCGGCTTTAGTCTCCAGAGCGATGAACTGTTCATTGCCGATGACGGCTTTAAAGTAAAGAAAAATGATATTGTGGCTACGCCCCGTATTGGTGTTGACTATGCCGGTGATGACGCGGCCTTACCATACCGGTTTATTGTACACGGTAATCCGTACGTAAGCGGGAAGAAGATCAACTTACATAGAGACAATTAGAAACGGGGACAAGGAATACCCTTGTTGCCGACAGGAAGGTTGATGTAGATCAGGGATATCTCTATTCCACCACGGCTTTGGGAAGCTGTTTTCAGGCTGGATATATTGACATCGTAAGATGCTCCTAAGCGAAAGCCTCCAAATTCAAGTCCTACATAAGGGATCACTGCATCGTTGACATTGTTGAAGCGTGTCCAAAGACCTGCATAGAAGTTGGTAGGGTTCTCTTCATCTCCATTGATGTTGAAGCCTGCTGCGCCACCCAATACGATGTTGTTGGCAGCTGCTTGTCTGCTGAAGAGTGAGCTTAAGTAGATAGTCTTGCTGCGGTCGCCAATAGGAATAGCGCCTCCGGCATGCACGGTAAAACGCGGGTTGAGCTGGTAATAGATACCGGTGAAAGTTTCCTGCGGTTTGTTGATATGATATGCCGAAACGCCCAGATAAAAGTTGTTATATCCATCAGTAGAGCCATTGTACAAGGCACCGAGGCTGAAGTCGAAATAATTGAGGTTAATGACCTGGTCGTCGATTGCTTCTCCACTGGCGTTTGTCCATCCACCGAGAGAATCGAGTTCAGTTTCGAAGTGCAGTTTAGTACCGTCCAGGCGCTTGTTGGTATAAGTGCCCTGGAAGCCGATACCGAATTGGTGTAAACCATCTTCGTCCAGACCTTTATGATAAGCCGTGGTAAGAGAGATAGAATTGGTGGTGAGTATTCCATTGGCTGTTCTGTCAGTCATGGCCATTACACCTACCCCCCATGTGTCCAGTTCGGATATACGGTTTCGTAAGATGGGGGCATCGAAAGAGGCAGTAGAAGTAATAAAAGCATTGCTGATGGCAGGCCATTGGTCCCTGTAGTTGCCGGCTACGCGGAAGTTACCATTGAACTTGCCCGTAAGGGCTGGGTTCAACGTGAGTGGCGATACAAAAAATTGGGAAAAATTGGGGTCCTGGGCTGTAACGGTAACAGTTTTCAGCATCAGGCAAACAGCCATCAGTATTATTAAATTCCTCATCCGCATAGTTGGTACTTACTAATCTGTACCAAAATACAACAAAATGGGCGAATGTCAATGTAAAATTTACATTTGGACCTTTACTCCAAACGAAAGGTCGCCTGCGTCCCCCAAACCGGGCACAATGTAGCCTTTGGCCGTCAGTTCTTCGTCGATGGCCCCGCACCATAGCTTGATATTTGGCTCACTGCGCTGAACGTATTCTATTCCAACGGTGCAGGCTATGGCAACCACTACGTGTATCTCCCGGGGATGGCCTTCTTCCCGCAGGTACTGGATGGTTTTTACGAGGGAAGAGCCTGTTGCCAGCATGGGGTCGGAAATGATCACCACCCGGTTTTCGAGCTCAGGGCATGAAACATATTCTAAACTTATTTCAAATGATCCGTCACGGTTATGCTTTCGGTAGGCTGAAATGAAGGCATTGTCAGCCTTATCGAAGTGATTGAGCAGCCCCTGGTGGAGTGGGAGGCCCGCCCGCAGGATAGTAGCCAGCACCGGTTGTTCTTTCAGTACGTCACATACTGAGATACCCAACGGGGTCTGGACCTCCTTTTCTTCATACTCAAGCACTTTACTGATCTCGTAGGCGGCTATTTCGCCAATACGCTCCAGGTTGCGGCGGAAACGCATTCTGTCGGTTTGTATCTGCACATCCCGCAGCTCGCTGATCCATTGCGTAATCAGGGAACTTTGATCACTTAAATTGATTACCATGCTTTAAGTTTTGGATTTTGATGGCGAAGCCTGACATTTGGTGGACAAAACTAAAACCTACGTTCTGAAATCAGAAATCTAATATAATTATGGTTTATCGTGTAATTGGGCTCATGAGTGGCAGTTCCCTGGATGGTTTGGACATCGCTTTTGTTGAATTTCATGAGCAGGCAGGGGCCTGGAGCTACGAGGTAAAGGCTACGGAATGCTACGCGTACAGTCCGGAATGGGTGGAAAGGCTCAAAATGGCCACTACGTTGAATGCGCTGGATTATCAATTATTACATACGGCTTATGGGCATTACACCGGGCAGCTCGTAAATGCCTTTATCGAGGAATACAGCCTGGACTACCAGGTGCAGTTGATCGCTTCACATGGCCATACAACTTTTCATGTTCCAGGTCAGAAGATGACGGCTCAGTTAGGTGATGGTGCCGCGATTGCCGCAGTGACAGGCATCAACGTGGTGAGCGATTTGCGGGCCATGGATGTTGCACTTGGCGGAAATGGAGCACCTATTGTCCCAATAGGGGAAAAGCTGTTGCTGAAGGATTATCCTTTGTTCCTTAACATAGGCGGTATCGCCAACGTATCATGCAATCTTTCCAATAATTATATCGCCTTCGATGTATGCCCGGCCAACCGCGTGCTCAATATGCTGGCCAATAAAGCAGGTAAGGCTTATGATGAGGGTGGACAAATTGCCGCCGGTGGAACGGTGCAGCAGGAAGTATTGAACATGCTCAACTCGTTGGAGTATTACCGGCTTCCCGGACCAAAATCGCTGGCCAATGATTTTGGTACTGATGTGGTTTACCCGCTTGTTGCCGGTTCCCGGTTCGGAGTTAAAGATACCTGGATACAAGACAGTCTTAGAACTTACGTGGAGCATATTGCCATGCAGGTTAAAAATGCATTGTCAGGTAGCGTTGAATTACGGGCCACAAACGGCGAGCAAGATCAGCAGCCTGCAAAGCTGCTCGTTACTGGCGGTGGGGCCCATAACACTTTCCTTATTGAAAGATTGAGCGCGCTGCTGCAGGAGATCAATATTGAAGTGGTAGTGCCCGATAAAAAGCTGGTTGATTTCAAAGAAGCTATTATCATGGGCCTCATCGGTGTTTTGCGCTGGCGCGAAGAGAACAATGTGCTGGCTTCCGTTACTGGTTCGCGGCGCGATAGCATTGGCGGTGCGGTGTGGATCGGTCAGGAGGCCTAAAACTTAATATCATCTGCGTGCACTGCGCTTAAACTATTCGTATCTTGTAGCAGTTAGCCCATTTCACTCAAGGGCTCAAAGCTCATGCGTAAAACCAATAAACCTTATGCAGCAGCCCATCTGCTGTTCCTGTTCCTTTTGTCTGCCGGATCATTTGCCCAACGGGCATCTTCCCAGGAAAAGCAATTCTTTCGTTTGTTGCGGGAGCAATTTGTTGCCGGCAATGCTTACCAAACAGTAGCTTTTGTAGAGCAACGATGGCGCCTGGCCGGTAATGCCGGTTTCAATGAAAGCATTTTTTATGTGGAAAAGATATTGCAGCAGGCCGGATTTGTAAAAGAATCCGGTGGTGAAGCGGATGCCACGCTTACCTATCGAATTGAAAAACGTGCCATGCTACGTCCCACCTGGGAGCCGGTCGATGCTCAATTATATATTGTTGGTGAAGACAAACCATTATTGTCGTTTAAAACCAACCGGAATATGTTGGCCATGTATTCGGGCTCCACGCCACCCAATGGCATCACGGCCGAGTTGATAGATGTAGGGAAGGCAACCGATAAAGAGCTGGCAGGGAAAGATCTTTCCGGTAAGATCGTATTGGGAGAGGGTGGTATAGGTGGCGTTTATACGAAAGCGATTGCTAAGGGCGCGCTGGGTGCTTTATCTTATTACTTACCAGGTTATACGCAGCCGCAAAAACATATTAATTCCATTCAGTTCCAGGGCCTCAGGTATGAGGCCGATTCTACGCTGCGTAAATGGGGCATTCTCTTATCCTATGCAGCCCGTGAGCGGTTAAAAGCTGCTTTGGCCAAAGGGTCCGTACAGGTAAGGGTTGTTACACAGTCAAAAATATATGCTTCTGAAGAACTGACCATCGTTGCCAATGTACGCGGTTCCACACAGCCTGCCGAACGGTTTGTATTCAGCGCACATGTGCAGGAACCCGGCGCCAACGACAATGCCACAGGAGTAGGCACATTGGCCGAGATGGCGCGTGTAACGGCTAATTTGGTAAAAGCAGGTAAGCTTGCTCCTCGGCGTACCATCACATTTTTATGGGGTGATGAAATTGTTTCTACTGCCCGTTACATCCGTGATGATTCTGTTCGTGCACGGGGCATTAAATGGGGGCTCAGTCTCGACATGGTGGGTGAGGATGTATCGAAGACCGGTGGTAGTTTCCTGATCGAGAAGATGCCCGATCCTTCAGCTATCTGGACGAGGGGCAATGATAAGCACAGCGAATGGGGTGGTTCACCTTTGAAGGAAGCTGATCTGTTTCCACATTATTTTAATGACCTCTTGTTGAATCGTTGCCGGCAGGAATCGAAAGCTACTGGCTGGGTAGTAAATACCAATCCCTTTGAGGGAGGCAGTGACCATACGCCTTTTTTAAATGCAAAGATCCCCGGCTTGCTGATGTGGCATTTTACGGATGTATTTTATCACACAGATGGCGACCGGCTGGAAATGGTGTCGGCTGAAGAAATGAAGCATGTAGGAGTAAGCGCTTTGGCAACAGCTTATCTGCTTACACAGGCAAAAAAAAATACGGCTATAGCCCTGATCAAAGATATTACTGCCAATGCGTTGCAGCGGCTGAAAACAGAATGTACCCTGAGCAATGCCAATGTGAAGGAAGGTAAAGATGCTGCTCAAGAAAAGCATATCCTCGAAGTATGGCGCGATTGGTACGTTACTGCACTCGATCGTACTACCGACATTGCAGTAAGTGGCGCAAACAACAGGATCAGGAAGTCGATTGTCCGTGCGCAACGGCAGGTGCGTGATGTCTGTGCCGCATGTACGAAGGGATGGTGATATTAGCTACTTTGTTTATCCTGTTGTTTTCCTGTATCCCTCTCTGGTGCAGATGTAAAGACGTGCTGTCTTTTGTCGTGTAGTAGTCTTCTTATGAAATACAAATCCCGCTTTTTCCATTTTACTATTCAGGTACTCATTCTCATCGAGCTGCATGACGATTCGTTTTACCTCTTGGAAGGTAAACAGGAAATCTAAAGTTGTTTGGATGGCACAGATGGAAAAGTTGCCTATGAGCAATCGCTCTGGTTTTATCAATAATTGCAGTCTGTAATCTCCGGGGCTCACCAGGTATTGCAAGCTGATGTCATCGGCAGTAGCTTGATACACATCTGCCTGTGCAAGGTTGGTATTGTTCATCGTCACCATGAACGATTGTGCGGTGCCTGATCCGGCAACGCCACTGTATATTTCAAGCAGGTGCCCGATGTGCGCTTCTTTTTTCAGGTGACGCGTATATTCCCAGGGCAACCAGTTATAGATAACAGGCAAATCGGTAGACAAGCATAGCAATCGTATCGAGATCAGTGCCTGATCCGTTACAAAGTGTCTTGCAAAAAGGATGTTCTGTACTATGTCATACGTCACTGGCTTGCACAGCATTTTGCGTACAACATGGAGATTGGCGGCTTCTTGCGTGTCGCTTTTTATGTCTGCTTTTGCCTGTGGAGCAACAGGCGTGGAAATAGTACTGATGGACATACATTTGGTTTAATAATGTATACCAGGGCCTTACCAGGGATTGATTTATTAAAGGGTCACGGGTCAGATGATCTCTAAGGGAAGTAAATGTTTGGTTGAATCGAAGCTATCAGCTCAAAAAATGAAAGAGAAATTTGATGCTTTTTTTCCAAATATAAGTTACCGGTCGATTTTATTTTAGTAAAATACTTTCTAATATTTAGCAAATAATACGGGAAAACACTTAGCTGTGCGGAGATTGTAAGGATTGCTGACCGGGTGAGCTGTACTAAAATAAAAACATACGTAGTGGCGTGAAAGTTGGATGTATAACCGAAATTGTAACTGGATTCGAACCATTAAACCTATCAGTATGAATGTGCATGTCCTTTCGGAAAGTGAGGGTAATATCCTATTGTCCGATTCCGCTCCTACATGGCTGTGGGAGTATAAGATCCCCGGCTCTAACAGCATCACCGGTTCCGGCGCTTTTGGTGATCTTTTGTTGCAGGAAACGCCTGGTAATCAATATTCGGTATGGTACAATAGCTACCAGATCAAAAGAGGCGATCGCCTTACCATCATCCGCGAGGAGCCCGTTTATAAGCTCCGGTTTATTCTTAATAACAGCTTTAATTATTATGACCCCAAAGTAGGTAGTGTACCTATGCATGAGCGTGGGTTCAATTTGTTGTATGCACCTTTTATACAGGAAAAGATAAGTTTCAAGGACAGGTCTTACTCCAATTTAGAGATATACTTTTCCCGTGATTACCTGGCTTCTTTTAGCACTCATTTCCCACACCTGGCCGATTGGTTGCGTAAAACAGACAAACATGTTTTCACGAAGCTTTGCAAGATCAACCAGGTAGCCTCGGTAGAAATGATGCGTTGCATTCATGACCTGCTCCATTGTCCTTATACAGGCGAATTGCGTAAGATGCAATATGATGCCCTCGTAAAGGAGTTGTTAATCATGGTATTGGACCAAACCGCCACCAAACCCCTCAGGAAGATCATCCGGTTTACTACTAAAGAAGTGGAGACCTTATATGAGGTGAAGGCATTCCTGTTAACGAATATGGATAAACCTATCGACCTGGAGCAACTTGCCGGCATGTATGACATTACGCCCCGTACTTTAAAAAGGCGCTTCCTTACTTTATTTGGTATCAAACTGTATAGCTTCCTGTTAGACATTCGCATGGAGCAAGCCAGCAAGCTGTTGCTGGAAACCGACACTTCCATTGAACACATTGCTGTGCTGACAGGTTACCAGAGCTTTGCCAATTTTTCTACTGCTTTTAAAAAATATCATGGTCACCCGCCTAAGTATTTCCGCAGCAGGTAATTTTTTTTGACTTATTGGTCATTTATAAAAAAATGAATTCTTCTATCTAAAACAACTTTTTGTTGGGACTGGTATTTTTGTATTGGATGTGAAGCGATAATGAATGACCATAATGAGATCGGAAATAAATGAAGTTAATGGTCATTTATGGAAAAATATCCGGAGGATTCAAAAACAACGGGTATGGTTGTGTGGGTATATTTGTGTGAGTTCATGCACGTAATAAAGTTTCGAATGTTGAGGTTGGGCTCTGAACTTTTTTTATTGTCTTAGTCTATCGTATCAAGGCACAAGAGAAGTAGCTGTATTCATCCGGGCTGCCGGCCGTGTTACGGGGTAATGGGTGATTAAATCCTTTTTGCAATTGAGGACCTTTTAGTCAACATTATCCCTGTACATTGAACATACAAGCCTGTTATGTGGTTGCCGTATACCGGTTTACCAGGGTGGTTCTGAAAAGGAAGGCCTTGTATTGCTGCCGGCGCCCATTTTTTGTTACGATATTGGCCCGACTGAACTATTGTATTAATAGTCGATAGCCGTTCCGGATATTGACTCCGAATAGATCCGCTTTAATTTTACCTGTAAAAATCTGGGCAAAGACAGTTTCTCAACTGTCACCTGTATGCTATTGCGTAGCCCGGGCAATCAACACTCTTTATCATTATATCTTGTTCTATGAAAAAAAATACGATTGTAGAGATCGTATCAGCTTTATTGCTGGTCTTTTATATCCACTGCCTGATCAGTAATTGTGTTCAGCTGCAAAGTCTTAAGAATATGCTGACCTTTTATACTGTGCACACTTCCCTTGTTGCCTGGATGATCATATCCCTGGAATTTATTATTGCGTTGTTATTGTTTATTCCCCGAAGCAGACGCGCAGGACTATTGTTGTCTTCTTTGTTTGTGATCATATTAATGATCGTGTCTTTCCGGTGGCCGCATAATCCCCATGATTTTGGTGGTATCGTTAATGAGTTGGGTAATAAGCGAAAGCTTATCCTCGGCATTGTAGTGCTATTACTGAGTTTTTCTGCTTTTATGATTAAATACAGGCGGTTATCCGTGTCGCTTCAAAACGGTTAAGGGGGATGCCGAAAACCTTGTACAGAGTAGGCTTATCATCTTTTAATTTTTTATTTATGCAACGCAACCTTTCGGGAATTTTGGCGGTAGTATTCGCCATTGCACTCAGTTCTTTTACTGTAAAAAAGTTCGTCAATGTTTACATGGTATTTGACATCTTTGAAAGTGTAGAGAAAGATGTAAATAACTACACACAGCAGGCAGGCTCTCCGGGAACTTTTGCTAATAGTAGTCCTAAAAAGCTGGCTTGGTTCAGAATTCTTGATGTCAATGACGGCGTTATTGATTTTACGGAATTTGATACCGGTTTTGAAGCATTGGATATTACATCTACATCCAATAATAAACTCAGCGACGAGCCCTTATCGTCTGAAGGCCCCTCTCTTGAGTTTAGATAAATAGTAAAAGTGGCGTAGCTATGATTCATGCATGGCTACGCCACTTTTAATGCATGCCTGTCAGTTTTCTTTAAGAGCACTCTCTTTAATAATAAAATAAACGGTGTCCCACTTGCTATCCTTGTCCCAATTGATGTTTACTGCATAAGGAACCCGCAACAGCGCATACCTGTATGTTTTCTGGTTGTTGTAGTACTGTTGCCAGCTTGCCACTTTGTACACCTTCAATTTGCTGAGTCTTTCAAAATAGTGCTTCTGCGCAGCCGTGTCTTTTTGCTGCCCCGGTTTGTACTGCATTGATCGGGGCCATCCTAATAGGTTGCCAGACTTTTTTACTTTTTCAAACTCCTGTTCCCCGATCTGTTGAACCAGTGTGTCCCTGTTCTGTTCAAAAAACTCAGGAACGAAAAGCAATCCGATGGCATTCCAATCTGTTACCGATACTACTTTTCCTATGGAAGAACTGGGGGATTGTGCAGTACCTGGCAAGATGTTAAGCAGCATAAAGACAATGAGGAGTGCGGTTGATTTCATTGCTCAACGCTTGTTTTGTGGCATGGATGATTTGTTGATGACTTCAATAGGTATAAGTAGCGTATACCTCAGGTCGTTTGGAGGTAACGTTATCAATTGGTCGTTCAGCTTTCTTTTGATAGTAGTTGCAAACGCAGGTGTTTTATTAAGCCTTCTGAGGTCCGACCACCGGGTTCCCCGGTATAGCAGTTCTTTCTTTCTTTCAGTAAGTATGATAGACAGTATTTCTTCTGGCTTTAATCCTGCATAAGATGTAAAAGAACCTGTCTGGTATCTTTTCGATAAAAGAGCATTAAGACGGGTCATGGCCAGGTTGGCATTTCCTGTTCTTGCTGCTGCCTCCGCTTGGATAAGATAGATCTCATCCACGGCTAATCCCTGGAATAAGTTATCGATACTTCCATTGTAGGAACCCTTAAACCAGGGCGTTCCATCTGGGTTGAGTTCGAAGTAAACTTTTTTTCTAAGGTCACTATCGTCAAATGATCTATACAGGCTACTGTCTATGATAGCTTCTGAGCTGGAAGTAATAGCATATTGTACTTCGGCATAAAATATTACTTCCTGGTTGAACTTTTTGATAGGCGTCAGAGAAGAAGTATCAACCTGTGAAGCATCGTTATAATCCAGCAGCTTGTCGTATGTTTCTAAACATAGGTTCGCATATTCCAATGCTTTCTCAAAATTACCCATTTGCAGGTATATCCTCGCCAACATTCCATAGCAGGCTGTTATGGTCGGTCTTGTTTTATTGAGTTGAGAGGTAGGTTTATTATTTTTCAACAAGTCGGCAGCAGTTTGCAGATCGCTGATCATTTGTTGGTAAGTTACTTCAACGGTTGCCCGGTTAGCCGGCACATTGAAGTTTGCATCGAGTCTTAGCGGTATTCCCCAGTCGGTTTTGTTCGAAGTGGCGTCAAATACTGGAGCATATAACTCAGCTACTTTGTAAAAGTAAAAGGATCGCAGAAACAGCGCACTTCCTTTGATCGTATTGGCTACATTGGTATTGGCGGCATCATCTACCTTGTCTATATTATCGAGAATGGTATTGCAATAAAGTACATGATTGTACATGTTTATCCAATCTTCATAATTATTTAGAGCAGCAGCCCACACATAACTGTCCCGGTCTTCCTCTTCAATGGCCTGCCAGTAATCGTAAGATATATA
Organism: Niastella sp.; assembly: GCA_017744515.1. Taxonomy (GTDB): domain Bacteria; phylum Bacteroidota; class Bacteroidia; order Chitinophagales; family Chitinophagaceae; genus Paraflavitalea. The sequence goes on along the minus strand of JAGIBF010000040.1, from coordinate 1,767 downwards.
GAATTCATCGGTGAGGTTGTTGACAACTCTTGTACTAAGGCTGAGGCCGGGATTATCTGCCAATGCCTGCAGGTCGGCAAGAGTTTGTGGCGTTGCCAGGTTCTGATCAGATTTTTTTTCGAGGAACTTCTGGCAGGAAGTTCCCAGGCAAACCACAATAAGATATAGAAGAACGGTTCTTTTCATGTTGGCAGCTTATAAGATCATTTTTACGCCCGCTGTTATGCTTTTAGGCGGTGGGAAAAATGAAGTAGCCGGATTATAGTCAGGGTCCAGTTTCTCTTTGTTTGCCCGCCAAAGTATGCCGAGGTTATTAGCGATCACATAAACCTGCGCACTCCTGAGTAAGGCCTTTTTGTGGACCGGTTTAAACTCATAAGCCAGCTTGATAAATTGTAACCTGACATGATCGCCCTTTTTAACATTTTCAGCGGAGTAAGCATAAAAATTGTCCCTGCGGTTATTACTTACAGGATAAACTCTGGAAGGAATTGTCGTATGAGCCTCATCGCCAGGATGCTGCCATCGATTGGCAAAATCACTATGCGTGATGCCCGTATTATTTAGCCGGTAATAGTCGATGGTACTTTTTCTGAAGAAGTACCCCAGTCGGTAGTTGATGTTTACAAGGACTGATATCCCTTTGTATTGAAAGCTGTTGTTAAAAAAGCCAAATATGGTGGGAATGGCCGAACCATTATATTGGAGCGTTGCGGTATCAGCGCGCTGGTTGAAGATAGCCCGGTAATCAGTTGTAATGGTCTTTCCAAGGTAGCCTTGAGGGTCTCCTGTTGTTCCATTCAGGCCGGCAAACGGCAGGCTAAATATCGAATAAGGCGCTTTGCCTTTGATGGGATATATGCCTATGCCGGTAGCGCCCCCTCCGGTAAGCAGATCGTTTACAAGCATGCCACCCTGGTCGAGTAGAAAGTCTTTTACCTTGTTGGTCACATAACTTAATCCCAATTCCGTAGCAAATCGGAAGCGATTTGTTTTGATATTAACGGTATTGATACTGATATCGATGCCTTTGGCAATCATGCTGGCGCTGTTCTTGAACACGCTGGCTATGCCGGTAGTGGGGTCTGTTTCTGCCCGCAGAATTAAGTTGTCTGTATGTTTCCCAAATACATCGATCGAGCCTGTAATGCGGCTGTTGAATAAACCGAAATCAATCCCCCCATTAAACTGGTAGATCATTTCCCAGCTTAATCCGGGATTACCCGGCACTAAAATACTGGCAAAAGGAACGCTATTCAATGCGTTTTCGCTGGCGGGAGAATATTGAAGTATAGTATAAGGCGTCAGTAAATTGTTTACGTTGCCCTGAGAACCATAAGAAGTTCTGATCCTAAGCGTGTTGATCATTTTACTGTTGAAAAAAGATTCGTTGCTGATGTTCCAGGCGGCGCCCGCTGTCCAGAACGGCTTCCATTTGTTGTTGGTTTGTACGCCAAAAAGATTGGCCGCATCTTTCCGCGCGCTCACAGAAAGGATATACTTCTTATCGTACGTATAAGAGGCATTGCCGAATACTGAAACAAAGCGGTCGGTTGCTTTGGCTATATTCCCCTGGAATGGGATAGTAGCACTTCCCCGTACGCCATACAAAACGAAGTGAGTAATGTAATCAACGAGGCTTGTCGATAAATTACCAGCATTATAGCCATATACCCTTTCTGCATTTTGCGTTTGTTCTTTGGTACGTATCTCGCCCCCCAGTATGGATACCAACTGGTGTTTGGTATCCCAGTTTTTATGCACATT